>NZ_WSSB01000001.1 GCF_009831765.1 Craterilacuibacter sinensis
AGTAGGACACCGCCAGACGCCCCATAGAAAACCCCAGCTCAATGAGCTGGGGTTTTTGCATTAAGGTGAAATACCCAGAATTCGCCGCGTTGCCTGAGGCAGCGCAAGCAGCCGTTTATTTCTGGTAGCCATAGCGAGATGGTCCCACGCCTTCCCATCCCGAACAGGACCGTGAAACATCTTAGCGCCGATGATAGTGTGGCATTCGCCATGTGAAAGTAGGACACTGCCAGAAGCCCATATCAAAAAGCCCGACTCGATGAGTCGGGCTTTTTGCATTTCAGCGCCGGTCAGCTATCGACGAGTGAGCCATCACGGAAGACGATAATCTTGTCTGCCAACCGCTTGGCCTGTACCGGGTTATGGCTGACCATCACCAGCGTATAACGGCATTTAAGTGAGGTGATCAGCGCTTCTATATCGCTGCTGGCCTGGGTGTCCAGCGAGACGGTAGGCTCGTCCAAGAGCAGGATTTCCGGTTGCAGGATAAGCGCACGCGCAAGGCACAAGCGTTGCTGCTGGCCACCGGAAAGCGAGGCGGCCGGCGCATCCAGCCGCATGCAGACTTCGTCCCAGAGTTGTGCTTCGCGTAGCGCCGCCTCGATGCGTTGTGCCAGTTCGGCGCGTGGCGGATTTTTCACCAGTTGCACAGGCAGGCGCAGGTTGTGTCCGATGGAGCCGGGCAGCAGATTCGGGTGCTGGAATACCATGCCGACGCGGCGACGCAGCCAGACGGGATCGGTGCCGTGATGGTAGGGGTGGATGGTCTGGCCGGAGAGGGATAGCGTCAGCTCGCCGCTGACGCGTGCACCCGCCGTGTCATCATGCAGGCGGTTGAGTACGCGCAGAAAGCTGGTCTTGCCCGAGCCTGACGGGCCGAGCAGGACCGATAGCTTGTTTCCTGGCAGTTCAAGCGAAATATTGGACAGCAATTGTCGCTTGCCGATGGCCAGCGAGAGTTGATGGCAGCGGATAGCGCTCATGATAAGGATCTTTTCTGGAGTTGGCGCGCAGTCGCAAACAGCAGTGCAGACAGGCTCATCAGCAGCAGGGCAGCGGCAAAAGCACGTGCCAGCTGCGCTTCATCGCGGTATTCGGCGGCGGTGACCATGATAAAGAAGGGCAGTGCTTCGAACTTGTCGAACAGGCTGCCGGGCAGGCCGGTTTCGGCGACCACGCCAGTCAGCAGGATGACGGCAACATCCTCCAGCGCCCGCCCTATCGCCAGAATGCAGCCCGAGAGTATGCCGGGGCTGGCGGCAGGCAGGTAGACATGGAGGATGGCTTGCGATTGGCTAAGACCGAGCGCCTGAGCGCTGAGCCTGAGTTCTGCCGGCAACTGGTGCAGGCTGACCCGGGTAGCCTGCACCAGATAAGGCAGCACCAGCAGGGCGACACAGCATGCGGCCAGCAGGAGTGAAGTATTGGCTTCGGGCAGGATATTGCGTAGCAGCAGGATCAGCATGAAACCGGTCAGCCCCATCACAATGGAGGGCATGCCGGCTAGCAGATCGACCAGCGTATATGCCAGCCGTCCCCTGCGTCCGCGCGCGTATTCGGCCTGGTGGATGCCGGCAGCAATGCTCAGCGGCAGGGCGATGCCGATGGCGAGCGTAACCAGCATCAGGCTGCCGGCGAGTGCCGGCCATAAGCCGTCCCACACCGGCACCTGGCCGCTGAGTGCCGGCCAGGCAGGTGCATCGCCAAACAGCAGCCTGCCATTTAATGCCGGCCAGGCGCCCATCAGCAAAAAGCCCAGAATCAGTAGCAACAGGCCGGCGAAGGCGGCTGCCAGCAGGGTGCTGAGTGCGACGACGGTGCGTTCAATGACGGTGCGCGGATTCATCGGACAAGCTCGCGGTGAGGAAATGAACCAGTGCGACATAAGCCAGCAATAGCAAGCTGGCAGCGTAGATGGCCGCATAAGCCTGGCTTTGGGTATCGGCAGCCAGCGTGATCGCGATATGTGCGGTCAGGGTACGCAAGGGCTCGGTCGGGTTGGCGGGCAGCCAGATGGCGTTGCCGCTGACCATCAGGGCAATCAGCGTATCGCCGACGGCGCGCCCGGAAGAAAGCAGCAGCGCGGACAGTAGCGCGCGCCGTTCGGCCGGCAACACAACCCACAGCAGCAACTGCACGCGCGACAGACCCAGCGCATCGCCTGCCGCTTGCAGACGGGTAAAGGTCGGCGACAAGGCGCCGCTTAGCAGCAGGGCCACGGTTGGCGTCAGCATGACGCCCAGCGTGAGTGCGGCCGCCAGCCAGGAATAGCCCATGCCCAGCCCCAGGCTGTCGCGCAGCCAGGGTACCAGTAGCCAGACGGAGACAAAGGCGTAGACCACGGTCGGAATGCCGGACAGCAGCGCCAGCAAGGTGCGCATTGCCGCGGCCAGTGGGCGGGGGGCGAGCCCCAGCGTAGAGAGTGCCAGCAGCAGCCCGCACGGGTAGGCGAGCAGCAGGGCCGAGGCGGCGAGCAGCAGCGTGCCGGCTGCCATACTGGCCAGACCTATCTCGCCGGCGGCCGGATTCCAGCTGCTGCCGGCAAGCGAGATAAGCAGGGCTGGGTCGCGCCATAGCGGCAGCCCCAGCCATAACAACAGCGCCAGAATGGCGAACACCGCACACGCTGCAATGCCGCCGGCAAACGCGGCGGCCGTCGCGAGCAGACGTTCAGACATCAGAACGCAGGGATGTAGCCATGGTTGCGGATAATGGCCTGACCTTCATTCGTTTTGAGGTAGCGCAAAAAGGCGGCAGGCAGTGCTGCCGGTTCACCCTTGGTGTTGAAGTACAAGCCGCGCACGATGGGATAGTCACCGGACAGGGCATTTTGCTGAGTCGGTGCATGACCGCCTACGCTCAAGGGCTTAATGCTCTGGTCCAGCATGCCCATGCCAAGGTAGCCGATGGCGCCCTTATCGCGGGCAATGGCCGACTTGGCCGCGCCATTGGAGCTGACCAGTGTGGTTTTCGCCGCGGGTGCGGTGTCCTTGCCCAGCACCTTGCCGACAAAGACTTCGCGCGTGGCGCTGGCCTCGTCGCGGCCATACCGATGGATAGGTGCATCGGCCCCGCCCAGGGCCTTCCAGTTGCTGGTCTTGCCGCTGAAAACATCGCGCAATTGTTCGAGGCTGATGTCCTTGACCGGATTGCTCGGGTGGACTGCGACTGCGACACCGTCAAGGGCAAAGTGGAAGGGCTTGAGCTGGTAACGGGCGATTTCCTCGGCGCTGACTTTGCGCCCGGTGCTGCCGATATCGACCAGGCCTTCGCCCACTTTCTGTACGCCAACGCCGCTGCCACCGCCGGTGACGCTGATGCGGATTGCCGGGTTGGACTTTGACACCTGACGCGCGATGTCTTGTACGACAGGGATATGGGCGGTGCCGCCGGCAATATCCAGCTTACCGGACAAGCCTTTAAAGACGTCGATGTCTGCGGCAAGAACGGGAAGGGAAATAGTAAGAGCTAGCAAGCCGGAAAAGGCGGCTGCGACAGGTTTGCGATGCATGCTTTGTCTTTCATGGGGGGCGCCGGCAAAAGGCGGCGCTTAAGGCGCGGGATTATAGCGGCAGAGCGTGTGCCATTCCGGACAAAAGACATTGTCTTTGACCTGGATCAGTAGTACGCCGCGACGAAGGCTAAGTCTTGTGGCCGCCGTTGCGTTGCACTTTGCAAGGCGGTCTCTTCGACACCGGCATACCCCGATACCTGTGCGCGCTCAGGTCAGGGCACGGGCGCGCGATTGCCGATTCTTGGTCTCGACTCCGGTTCCTGGCGCACGCTGGCACACAAGCTTGATTTGCGTGAAGGATTTGAGATCAGTTTCTTTCACTTCATGCAGGCACTGGCGCCGCCGCATGGCTAACACGCCGGCACTGGGGCGCGGTAGAATGGCAGGCTGAATTTCCGTCTGGTCCCGAGTCACACATGAAACCGCATCCCCGCAACGCACGCATCAAGGGCGATCCTTTTGTTCCCAACCGCTTTATCTTTGGCGATGCCGTCGACGACAAGGGGCTGGAGCCTTATGAGTACATCGTGCACACCGAGGCGCCGGCCTTTATCTGCCGTCTGGTCGGTAACGACAATATGCCGTTTGCCGGGCGTGAAGCGGAGGGTTTTGCCAGTGCCGTGCTATACGACGAAGCTGAAAACATCACCCACTATGTCTGCAATAGCGGCTTGCGCATGTTTGACTTCAATTTTATGGAGGAGCCGCCGACTGCCGCCGCCTTGCAGCGCATCTGCGACGAGGCCATGGCCTTGTACGAGCGGTTGAACAAGGCTTATGCCGAGCGTGAAGCCAATCCGATGCAGCGCGAAATGCGTGTGATTCCGACCGAGCCCTTGCCGCCGGCTGAGCGTCAGGCAGCGATTGTCGGCCTGATGGACAAGGCGCGCGAGGCGCTGGCCGAGCCGATGGCGCGCATGCAGCTGACTGCCGCCGTGCAGCAGGTGCTGATGGGGGGCGATCAGGCGGTGTTTACCGAGGCGCAGCTGGGGCTATTGGCCGAGGCGCCGGTGCGTGAATTATTGGTCGAAACGGCACGTGGTGCGATTGCCCGTCCCGAGGTGGTGCGCCCGGATGGCAGTTTTGCTTCATTTGAATTGTGGGCCTTGCCGCTTGCCTTCTCGCGTGCCAAGGGCGGGGTATGGTGGCATTACCCGCTGATGGAACGGGTGGAAGTGGCGCTGGCCGATGCGCTGGAAGTACCGGAAAAATCCATCTTGTGGGTGTCGCCCACCATTTTCACGCTGGACATGCTGAACGAGCGCGCCTGCCAGAGCCTTGTGCATCTGGCGCCGATTATGGATGCCGGTTGCGACTTCGCCCCGGCCGACCCCGAGGCATCGCGCGCCACTTTTGAGGCCGCCGACCAGACTCCGGATGCCCAGCTGGTGCTGGCCTGGATTCCGTTTCTGGCCGAGCGCGGGGTGCTGGGACACGAGCAGGTGCGCAAGCTCTCGCGCAAGGCGCTGGATGCGGCGATGCCGCTGGTGCAGCAGGCAATCAGCCGCGAGATGGAGTATGGCGAGGCCGAGCTGTTTGCGCCTTTGCCGATTTGGGATGCGCTGGAAGCGGGCGTGCGCGCATGGAACAGAAAACGTTTGGGGCTGACGGTGGCGATTGCCGCCAGCAGTCTTGCCAGCTTGCGTGAGCTGGAGGCGGTGGCCGAGTACCAGCCTGAGTTGCAGGGCTATGATGTGGCGCTGCGCCGTTCGCAAAGCAAAGAGATTATTGCCCGCACGCCATGGCTGGTGGTGCCGGATGTGGCATCCGACAGGCAGGCTTGCTGGCAGGATCTGGTGGACTGCATGCAAGAAGCAGGGATTGCATTATCCGAACAGCAGACGCGCTGGCATTAGTTTTCACGCCATTTATTTGCACCGCCGCCCTGATGGGCGGTTTTTTATTGCGTGCGCATTTAATTCGGCCGCCATGTATTCCTATTTGCATAATTGTGGGGTATTTTAATTGCCATACCAATTAATAAAAATAGGTGATATGTGCGGGGGAAGATCAGACTGAATTCAATGAAATTCAGAGCCGCACTATTTTGTGTGCTGCTGGGGTGGGGGTTGACTCTATTGGTTGCCGGCATTTATTACCTTGATGGCAAGCAACAACTGCGCAGCCTGCAGATGACGCACCTGCAGGGACTGGTCGAGCGTACTGCTACAGATCTGGATGATCGCATCCGTACACGTCAGCAATTGGTCATTCGTGGCGCCGCATCGCTGACGCTGACGCCGGAGGAACTGATCCGTGATGCACCTAATCTGATCTCCCGTTTTCACTACCTGAAGGGTATGTTCAGCACTGCCGTGCTTTATGACCGCAATGGCGTGATTGTGGCTGATTATCCGCACATTCCCGGCCGAGTCGGATTGAGTGTCGCTGAACGCGGATATTTCCAGCGCACGCGTGACACCCTTACACCGCAGATTTCTGAGCCGTTTCGTGCCAAGACGCCTTCGCGGCGCCATGTGGTGGTCTTTAGCGCCCCGATTCTTACGCCTGATGGACGCTTTGCCGGTATGTTGGCAGGCTCGCTTGAGTTGTTCTCGCCTGAGTTTTTCGGCGAGTTATCGCAGCTGGCGATTGGCAAGCAGGGGTATATCGTTCTGGTCGCGCAGCAGAGTCGCCGCTTTCTGTTTCACCCCGATCCGGCATGGGTTGATCATCCTATCCCGTCGCGCACACAGGCGCCGGCGCTATACCGTGCCGTGGTTGAAAACAGGTTTGGGGTGAGTGAAGGGGCATTGTCGCGGGGAGAAGATGGGCTGGCTGCTTTGTTTAAATTGCAAAGTGTGAACTGGGTATTAGGGGCGGCTATCCCGCTACATGAGGCCTATTTACCTCTGCAACGCTTTACCCGCACCCTGTTGTGGATTGGCTTGGCGATGATGCTGCTGTTGCCATTATTGGCCTGGCTTGCTATGCGGAAAATGCTTGCTCCGCTGTCGGTGCTGCAGCAGCAGTTGCAGCACTGGCAGGACCCATCGACTGCCGGGGCATTGAATGTGGTCGGCTCCAGCGAACTGGTCGAGATGGCCAACACGCTGAATGCCTTGCTGGCAGGACGGCAGGCATTCGAGTTGCGTTTGAGTGAGCGCGAGGCTTTTTTTCGGGCATTGAATGATGTTTCTCCATTAGGCGTACTGGTATGTGATCGCCAGGGTGAAATTCGCTATCACAATCAGGTCGCAGCGCAAATGCTCTCGGTGAGCGGCATTGGCTGCAACTGGCTTAAGAATGTCGATGCGGCGGAGTCCAGCCGCCTCATCCAGCTTATGGCTGAAGAGCTCACCATCGGTGGGCTTGTGCAGCGGCGCAGCCACTTATCACCTCAGCAGGGGCTGCGCCTATTGCTCGAATTACGCTTGACCTTATTGGATGATGCGCATTGTCTGGTCATCTTGCTTGATGTGACGCAGCAGGACGCAGAGCAGCAGGCATTGGCTGGCGAGCGGGAACGGGCTCTGGCGATACTGGGGTCCATCTCTGATGCCGTGGTATTGACCAATCAGTGCGATGAAGTTGAATACCTCAATCTGCCTGCGCAAGCGCTGCTTGGGATTAAGGCTGGTGACCCGCTTGGGCGTCGTCTTTGCAATCTGGTCGACTTTCGCCATCCCGAGACGGGCATGCTGTTAGCGGCGTACGAGCTGGATGGTTTAACGGCCGGCACCCATGTCGAGCTGGATATGGAGACTGAGGACGGGGAGGTCAGGGCCGTGGTGTTGGCCCTATCATCCGTCGCAGCACAAGGGGTGATGCAGGGCTACCGGGTGTATGTGCTGCGTGATGATGCCGAGCGGCGGCAACGCGAGCAGGAGCAGCGCTATCAGGCGACGCACGACGCATTGACAGGTCTACTCAACCGGCGTGCCCTGCAGCAGGAGCTTAGCCAGTTGCTGGAGGGCGGGCGTCTGCCCGCCGTCACGGTGGCCATGCTGGATCTGGATTACTTCAAGGAAGTCAATGACAAGGGGGGCCATCAGGCTGGCGATCTGATGCTGCAGGCGGTGGCTGGCCTCCTCTACGAGGGCCTGCGCGACTCGGATAGCATTGCACGTATGGGGGGGGACGAATTCGCCCTGATCCTGCGCCATTGTGATGAGGCCGATGGGCAACAGGTGCTGAATCAGATCCGGCAACGTATTGAATGCTACCGCTTGGCATTCGCCGGCCAGTCTTTTACTTTGAGTGCCAGCATCGGATTGACGCAGATCCAGTCATCCGATGCCACTCCAGAGGAGGTGCTCGCCCGTGCCGACAAGGCATGCTATGCGGCCAAATTTTCCGGCCGCAACCGCATCGCCACCACACAAGGCGAGCTACTTAGCTAGACGCCCATCTTGTCGCGCATTTCATACCACCATGCGCCCAGGGTCAGCATGGGGACGCGGAACAGGCGTCCGCCCGGGAACGGGTAGTGCGGCAAGGAGGCGAAGGCATCGAAGCGCTCGCTCTGGCCGCGAATCGCTTCGGACAGCAGGCGGCCGGCCAGATGGGTGTAGGTCACGCCATGGCCGCTGCAGCCTTGCGAGTAGTAGATATTCTTGCCGATGCGCCCGGCTTGCGGCAAGCGGGTCAGCGTCAGCGAGAAGTTGCCGGTCCAGCTGTAGTCGATCTTGACGCCCTTCAGTTGCGGGAAGGTTTTCTCCAGCTTGGGGCGGACCAGATTCTCGATGGCACCGGGGTCGCGTGCGCCGTAGACGGTACCGCCACCGTACAGCAGGCGGTTGTCGGCGGTCAGCCGGTAGTAGTCGAGCAGGAAGTTGCAGTCTTCGACACAGTTGTTGCCGGGCAGCAAGGCGCGGGCGAGCTTGGCGTCCAGCGGGGCCGTGGTGACGACCTGCGTACCACAGGGCAGCGTTTTTTCCGCCAGTTTGGGAATCAGGTTGCCCAAGTAGGCATTGCCGGCCACCACGACAAAGTCGGCGCGGACTTCGCCATGCGCAGTCTTGACCGAGGGCTTGTCGCCTTCGATGACGGCCGTTACTGGCGACTGCTCGTAAATCACGCCGCCCAGGGATTCGAATGCGGCCGCTTCGCCCAAGGCCAGATTCAGCGGGTGGATATGGCCGCCCCAGTTGTCCAGCAGTGCGCCGACGTAGGCATCGCTCTGTACGATATCTTTCATGCCGGCCTTGTCGATCAGCTTGAGGCCGGTATGGCCATAGGCTTCCCACAAGGCTTTTTTTGCCGCCATTTCGTCCAGCTGTTTCTGGGTGAAGGCGGCAAACACATTGCCATCCTTCAGGTCGCACTGGATGTTGTATTTGGCGATGCGCTCGCGGATGATGCGTCCGCCTTCGAATGCCATGGCACCGATGCGGCGGGCTGCTTCCTTGCCGTGGCGTGCTTCGATCACGTCCATGTCGCGGCTGTAGCTGTTGACGATCTGGCCGCCATTGCGGCCCGATGCGCCCCAGCCGACGCGGGCAGCTTCGAGCACGATCACCTTGTAGCCGGCTTCAGCCAGATGCAAGGCGGTGGAGATGCCGGTGTAACCGGCACCGATCACGCAGACATCGGCGACTTGGCGGCCATCCAGTGCCGGGCGTTTGGGGGTGGGGTTGGCGCTGGCGGCGTAATATGAGCCGGTATGGCGGCTTAGCGTTTCACTCATGGTTTGTCCCTTATTGTCGTTATGTGTGCCGTGCTTGCGAAAACGGGCCGCACAGGCGGCCCGCTTGCCAGCCTGTGCAGCTTAGCGGTCGATGCCGCCCAGCAGCACGTACTTGATTTCCAGATAGTCTTCAATGCCGTACTTGGAGCCTTCGCGACCGAGGCCGGACTGCTTGACCCCGCCAAACGGCGCCGCTTCATTGGACAGGATGCCGCTGTTGACGGCGACCATGCCGTATTCCAGCCCTTCGCTGACGCGGAAGATGCGGCCGATATCGCGCGCGTAGAAGTAGGAGGCCAGACCGAACTCGGTATCGTTGGCCATGGCAATGGCCTCGTCTTCGCTGTGGAAGCGGAACACCGGTGCCAGCGGGCCGAAAGTCTCTTCACGTGCCACCTTCATGGACGGGGTGACATCGGCGATAACGGTCGGCTCGAAGAAGCTGTGGCCCAGCGCATGGCGCTTGCCGCCGGCGAGCAGGCGGCCGCCCTTGGCCAGCGCGTCGGCAATATGTTCTTCAATCTTGGCCACGGCCTTGTCGTCTATCATCGGCCCCTGGGTGACGCCGGCCTCGACGCCGTTGCCGACCTTGAGTGTGGCCACCGCAGCGGAAAACTTGGCGATAAAGGTATCGTAAACGCCATCCTGTACCAGAATGCGGTTGGCGCAGACGCAGGTCTGGCCGGCATTGCGGTACTTGGAAATCATCGCGCCTTCTACTGCCGCATCGAGGTCGGCATCGTCGAACACGATAAACGGCGCGTTTCCGCCCAGCTCCATCGACACCTTTTTCACCGTCTGCGCGCACTGGGCGATCAGCTTGACGCCGACTTCGGTCGAGCCGGTAAAGCTGAATTTCTTCACCGTGTCCGAGCCGGTCAGTACGCCGCCGATTTCGGTGGAGCCGCCGGTGATGACCGAGAACACGCCGGCCGGGATGCCGGCGCGGTGTGCCAGCTCGGCAATCGCCAGCGCCGACAGCGGGGTTTGCGATGCCGGGCGCACCACCATCGGGCAGCCGGCAGCCAGCGCCGGTGCGGCCTTGCGCGTAATCATCGCATTGGGGAAGTTCCACGGCGTAATGGCGGCGGTGACGCCTATCGGCTCCTTGGTGACCAGAATGCGCTTGTCAGCGCCGGTCGACGGGATGGTGTCGCCGTAGATGCGTTTGCCTTCTTCGGCGTACCACTCGATATAGCTGGCGCCGTAGGCGATCTCGCCCTTGGCCTCGGCCAGTGGCTTGCCCTGTTCGGCGGTCAGGATGGCACCCAAGTCATCCTGATTGGCCATCATCAGGTCGAACCAGCGGCGCAGCAGCACAGCACGCTCTTTGGCGCTTTTTTTCTTCCACAGCTTGAATGCGTCAGCGGCGGCGGCGACTGCGCGCTCGGCTTCGGCGCGGCCCATTTTTGGCACTTGGGCAATGATTTCGCCGGTGGCCGGGTTGCTCACCGGAATGGTTTCACCATTGTCGGCATCCAGCCAGTCGCCGTTCAGATAGCACTGCTGCTTGAGCAGGCTCGGGTCTTTCAGGTTCAGCATGTCTTGCTCCGCAAACGGCGCTTGCCGCGCCGTTGCCGTGGGTTGGATCAAGCCTTGATGGCTGCTTCGAGGATGGCCAGTGCTTCGTCGAAGACGGCGTCTTCGATAGTCAGCGGGAACAGGAAGCGCACCACGTTGTAGTTGACGCCGCAGGTCAAGAGCAGCAGGCCGGCTTCCAGCGCCTTGGCCTGAACCTTTTTGGTGAAATCGACATCCGCGCCGCTGCCGTCCGCCTTATTGAATTCGACCGCAATCATGCCGCCCAGACCGCGCACATCGGCAATCTGTGGCACCGATTTTTTCAGGCCGTGCAGCTTTTCCTTCAGTGCATCGCCCAGATGATTGGCGCGCTCCAGCAGTTTTTCTTCGGTGATGGCGCTGATCACCGCCTCGGCTGCGGCCAGTGCCAGCGGGTTGCCGGCGTAAGTGCCGCCCAGACCGCCCGGAGCCGGTGCATCCATGATCTCGGCGCGGCCGATTACGGCAGACAGCGGGAAGCCGCCGGCCAGCGATTTGGCGGTGGTGATCAAGTCCGGAGCCGTGTCGTAGTGTTCGCTGGCAAAGAACTTGCCGGTACGGGCAAAGCCGGCCTGTACTTCGTCGGCGATCATCACAATGCCGTGCGCGTCGCACAGGCGGCGGAGTTCGCGTACCCATTCATTCGGTGCGGCATAGAAGCCGCCTTCGCCTTGTACCGGCTCGTAAATAATGGCGGCGACGCGGCTGGCTTCGATATCGTACTTGAACAGCTTTTCAATGCTGGCAATGGAGTCGGCAACCGACACGCCATACAGCTCATTGGGGAATACGGCGTGGTAGATCTCGGCCGGGAAGGGGCCGAAACCGATCTTGTAAGGGGCAACCTTGCCGGTGAGCGCCATGCCCATCATGGTGCGGCCGTGAAAGCCGCCGCCAAAGGCAATCACGCCGGAGCGGCCGGTGGCGGCACGGGCGATCTTGATGGCGTTCTCTACCGCTTCGGCGCCGGTGGTGAAGAAGGCGCTTTTCTTGGCAAAAGCACCCGGTGCCAGCGTATTGAGCTGCTCGGCCACGCGGATATAGCTCTCGTACGGCACGACCTGGTAGCAGGTGTGGCTGAATTTTTCCAGCTGGGCAGCGACTGCGGCCTGCACCTTGTCGTGCAGATGGCCGGTGTTCAGGACGCCGATGCCGCCGGCAAAGTCGATATAGCGACGGCCTTCGGTATCCCACAGCTCGGCGTTTTTCGCGCGATCGACAAAGAAATTGCACATCACGCCCACGCCGCGTGGGGTGGCATCGGCTTTACGCTGCAGGAGTTGCTGGGTTTCGCTCATGGTTGGCCTCATCTGGTCTGTTGCTTTGAAGGTACGGGCGTGGCGTGTTGTCTCACTGTTTATGCTTAGTGAATATTATGGCGCTACATCGGTCCGCAGTTTGCCCGATTCATTCTAATGAGGTGTTTAGGAAAATGTCACGTGTATGGTGGAAAATTAAACACTCGCTTTGCACGAGTGATGCAGAAATGATCACAACAGGCCATCAGCGCCATAAAAAAGCCGGCCCTGCACTTCGGGGGAAGGGCAGGGCCGGCCTGATTTTGCAGGGGCGCGTCTAGAAGTAGCGGTTGACGCTTCTGAGCGTGGCCTCGGACAACTCGCCGCTGGCCTGGGCCAGTTGCAGGCGGGCAAACAAATAGCCGTAGCGCGATTCGGACAACTGGCGCTCGGCCTCGTAATAGGCTTGCTCTGCCTGCAGCAGGTCGAGAATGGTACGCAGACCCACTTCACGTCCCAGACGTGTGGCATCGACCTTGTTTTTGGCCGACAGCAAGAGCTGCTCATTGGCCTGCACCAGCGCCGCACCGTTGGATACGCCAAGGAAGGCGGCGCGTACCTCTTCGCGCACCTTGCGCTTGCTGGATTCCAGTTGCTCGCCGGCCTGCTCTTGCAGCGCGACCGCTTCGCGTACCTGCGAGTTGATGCCGCCGCCGGCGTAAAGCGGAATGGTCAGGTTAAGCCCGATGCTGCTGCCGCGGTTGTCGGTGAAGCTGGTGCGCGGGTTATTGGTGCTCTGGTCCTGATAACCGGCGGTCAGTGCCAGTTTGGGCAGATGATTGCCGCGGGCGGCAGTGACATTCTGCCGTGCCAGCTGTGTCTGCTGTTCGCTGATGGCAATTGCCGGGTTGTTGTTCAGCGCGCGCGTGATCCAGGCATCGGCCGAGTCGGGATCGGGAGCGGAGAGGGCGATCTTGCCCTTGAGCGGGCTGATGCCTTCATTGACCAGCCCGGTCAGCGTGCCCAGTGCATTGCGTTTGACCTCCAGCTGGTTGATGGCGCTGATTTCGCGCGCGCTGGCGGCGTTGTAGCTGGCTTGTGCTTCATAGCTGTCGAGTATGGTGGCGGTGCCGACTTCAAACGCCTTTTTGGCCTGTGCCAGTTGTTTCTCGAAAGACTTCTTCGCCGCCAGGGTGGACGACAGCGTGTCCTGCGCCAGCAGCACATCAAAGTAGGCGCGGGCAACCGAGAGGATCAGCGCTTGTTCTGCGGCGGTAAAGCGGGTGTCGGCCAGTGCGCTGCTGATCTTGCCTTTCTGGTAGCCGGTCCAGGCGCCGACATCGAATAGCGGCTGCTTGAGTTCGGCACCCCAGCCATGGCTGGAGTAGCTGCCGGAGACGCCCGGCTCGATATCGTTGCTGCGGCTGATACTGCTGGACAGGCCCAGTTGCGGCAACAACAGGGCACGGCCCTGATCGCGTTTTTCCAGTCCGGCATTGCGTTCGGCTTTTTGTGCCGCGAAGCCCGAATCATACTGGCGCGCCGCATACCATGCTTCCAGCAGGTCAAAAGCCTGCGCCGGCATGGCAAGCGAGCTGGCCAGCAGCAAGGTGGCGAGCTTGGGGGCGGATGTCTTCATGCAATCTCTCTAAGTCTTGATGCCTGCGCCGCGGCATGTGTGCCAGCGGCGCAGGCGTTTTTCTTATGCTCAGACCGTCGGGCGTTTGACGCGGAACCACTGTGCGTACAAGGCCGGCAGGAACAGCAGCGTCAATACGGTGGCCACCAGCAGGCCGCCCATGATGGCGACCGCCATCGGTCCCCAGAAGGTGCTGCGCGTCAGCGGTATCATCGCCAGGATGGCGGCCAGCGCCGTCAGCATGATAGGGCGGAAGCGGCGCACGGTGGAGCCGACAATCGCTTCCCACGGCTCTATGCCTTCGGAAATATCCTGCTCGATCTGGTCGACCAGAATCACCGAGTTGCGCATGATCATACCCGACAGCGCGATCACGCCCAGCATGGCGACAAAGCCGAAGGGCGCCGAGAAGGCGATCAGCGTCAGCGTGACCCCTATTATGCCCAAAGGCGCGGTCAGCAGGACCATCAGGCTGCGCTGGAAGCTCTTGAGCTGCAGCATCAGCAAGGTCAGCACGATCACCAGCATCAAGGGGGCAACCTGGTTGATGGCGGCTTGCGACTTCTGGCTGGCTTCCATCGCGCCACCGAGTTCCAGGTGGTAACCCAGCGGCAGGGTTTTTTCCATCTCCTGCAGCTTGGGCCAAAGCGCGCGCGAGATATCCGATGCCTGTGTGCCGTCGCGCGCATCGGCGCGTACGGTGACGGTAGGCAGCCGGCCACGGCGCCAGACTATGCTTTCTTCCGGCACATAATCGATATGGCCGATCTGCGACACCGGCACATAGCGGCCACCGGCTGTTTGTATCATCAAATCGCCCAGTGCGCCGACATCGAGTTGTTCATTTTTGTTAAGGCGTGCCACCACGCCCAGGGTGCGGTCGCCTTCGCGGTAGTCGGTAATGGCCGCCCCCGAGATCAGCAGCTGCAGTTGCTGGGCCAGATTCTGGCTGGAGATGCCCAGCACCCGGGCCTTGTCCTGATCCAGCGTGATGCGCAGCGACTTGAGCTGTTCGCCCCAGTCATTATTGACCTGGCGCGTCCCGGGATGGGCACGCAGCAGTGTCTCGATCTGGCCGGCGATGGCGCGCACCTTGGCATGGTCCGGGCCCATGACGCGGAATTGCACCGGATAGCCGACCGGCGGGCCGTTTTCCAGACGCACCACGCGGCCGCGTACCATGGGGAAGTCGTTGTCCAGCAACTGGAACAGCTTGCTGCGTACCGCCTCGCGGCTTTTCTCGTCATGTGTCATCACCATCAGCTGGGCGTAGTTGAGGTGTTGCTGCTGCTGGTCCAGCGACAGGTAAAAGCGCGGGCTGCCGCCGCCGACATAGCTGGTGACGCTGGCGATATTCTTGTCGCCTTTGAGCAGGGCTTCCAGTTTCTGCGTTTCGCGCTCGGTCGCTTCGAAGCTGGCGCCTTGCGGCAGCCACAAGTCGACCATCAGCTCGACCCGGTTGGACGCCGGGAAGAACTGCTGCTGCACAAACAGTTTGAATGCCACCAGCGACAGGATAAAGGTGGCAAAGGTCGTGGCGATCACCAGCTTGCGGTGCGACAGGCTCCAGTCAACCGCTTTGCGGAATTTGAGATAGAAGGGCTTGTGGTATACGTCCTGATGGCTGCTGCCATGCTTGTGTTCCGGCAGCAGGATAAAGCCCAGATAAGGCGTGAACACTACCGCGACCACCCAGGACAGCAAAAGTGCGATGCCGACCACGGCAAACAGACTGAACACATATTCGCCGGCATTGGATTTGGCCAGTCCCACCGGCAAGAAGGTGGCGGCGGTAATCAGGGTGCCGGTCAGCATGGGGAAGGCGGTGCTGGTGTAGGCAAAGGTCGCCGCCTGAAAGCGGTTCCAGCCTTGCTCCAGCTTCAGCGACATCATCTCGACCGCGATAATGGCGTCGTCGACCAGGAGTCCCAGCGCGATAATCAGCGAGCCTAGCGAGATGCGCTGCAAGTCTATCTTGAGGAAGTACATGCAGATGAAGGTCATCGCCAGCACCAGCGGGATAGACAAGGCCACCACCACACCGGGGCGCCAGCCCAGGCTGAAGAAGCTGACCGCCAGCACGATCACCACGGCTTCCAGCAAGGAGCGCATGAATTCGCCGATGGCGCTTTTGACGACTTTGGGCTGGTCGGAAATCGCATTGACCTCGACTCCCAACGGCAGCTTGCCTTCGATTTCCTGCATGCGTTCGGCCAGCGCCGCGCCGAACTTCAGCACATCGCCACCATCTTTCATACTGACAGCCAGGCCCAGCGCCGGCTGGCCATTAAAGCGCATGCGCATCACCGGCGGGTCGATAAAGCCGCGGCTGACGCGGGCAATATCGCCCAGACGGAATGTCTTGCCATTGGCGATGATGGGGGTGTTGGCCACGGCGGTGACCGAGTCGAAGGCGCCGCTGGGGCGCACCCAGACCCGTTCGCTGGCGGTATGGAACTCGCCGGCCGGCCGCGTGGCATTCTGCTCGGCCAGTGCCGCCCAGATGACGCGGGCGTCCAGCGCCAGCGTTGCCAGCTTGGCGGTGTCCAGATCGACATAGATGCGCTCTTCCTGTGCGCCGACAAACTCGGCCTTGCCGATATCGGGTACGCGCAGGATTTCCTGACGGGCCGTGTCGACATAACGGCGCAGCTCTTCATAGCTGTAGCCGTCGCCGGTAAAGGCGTACAGATTGCCGTAGGTATCGCCGAACTCGTCGTTGAAGAACGGGCCTTTGACATCGCCAGGCAGGGTATGGCGGATATCGCCCAGCTTTTTGCGTACCTGATACCAGTAGTCCTTGACCTTTTTCGGGTCCACGCCTTCGCGCAGATTGAGGATGAACTGGGCTTCACCGGGCTTGGTATAGCTTTTGATGTATTCCAGCTCGCCCATTTCCTGCAGCTTGCGCTCTATCTTGTCGGTAACCTGCTGTTCCATCTCCAGCGTGCCGGCGCCGGGCCAGACCACGCGCACCATCATTGCCTTGAAGGTGAATTCCGGGTCTTCCTTCTGCCCCAGCTGGGCATAGCACCAGACGCCGGCCAGCATCAGCATCACGATCAGGTAGCGCACCAGCGGCTGGTTTTTCAGTGCCCATTCGGAAAGATTGAGTCTCATGCGTATCTTTCCTTATGGCTTAAGCAGCTTGACGGACTGGCCGTCGCGCAACAGATGCACGCCTGCGGTCACCACCTGCTCGCCGGCATTGAGCCCGCCGGACAGGGTCGCGCCATGGCTGTCCAGCGCAGCCACGGTGACGGCGCGCTGCTTGACGGTCAGTTTTTTGCTGTCCACCACCCACACCGAGTGCTTGCCGCCGGTGTCGAGAATGGCGGATAGCGGCAGATAGAGGCCTTGCGCGGGTGCGGACGGCAGCGTGACGCGGGCGGTCTGCCCCAGCTGCAATTGTCCGGCGGGTGCATTGATGCGTACGCGTGCGGCGTAAGTCCGGGTTGCCGGATCGGCATCGCCGGCCAGCTCGCGCAGCTGGCCCGGGTATTGCTGCTGCGTGCTCCACAGTGTGACATTCAGTGTTTTGGCGTTGCGTACCTTGTCCAGCGCGTTTTCCGGCAACTGGATGGCGACTTCGCGTTCGCCGTCGGCCGCAAGACGGGCTACCGGCTGGCCGGCTGCGACCACCAGGCCGGGGTCGGCTGAAATCTCGCTGATGATGCCGTCAGCGTCGGCGCGCAGTAGCGCATAGTCCGCCTGATTACCCGAAACGCTGGCCTGGGCCGCTGCCTGTTTGGCGCGCGCACGAGCCGCTTCCAGTGCGCTGTGCTGGCGATCGAATTGCGCCTGGCTGATGAAAGCCTGCTTGAGCAGTTCGCGCGAACGGGCAAGGTCGGCTTCCTGCTGCGAGAGGTCCGCCTGTGCGGCCGACTGCGCCGCCTGCTTGGCCGACAGATCCAGCGCGTAGTCGCTGCCGTCCAGTCGCGCCAGCGCCTGCCCTTTTTTCACCTGCTGGCCGGCGCTGACATAGCGTTCGACCACCTTGCCCGGCACCCGGAAGGCGAGACGGGTTTCATGGCGGGCGCGCACTTCGCCGGCGTAGCTGTCTGCCGTTTGTGCATGACTCTCGCCGGCAATCATGGTCCTGACCGGACGGATTTCCTGTTGTACTTCGGTTTTTTTGCCGCAGGCGCCAAGCGCACCCAGCATCGTGCCGGCCAGCACCCATTGTTGCCATGTGTTCATTGCGGATTCTCTCGTGTTGATCTGTGCTTGTTATTCGGGTCTGGCGAGTCCGGCCAGTACCAGTTCGATGGCAGCTTGAAGTCTGAGCTTGGGGTCGCCGCGGTAGGTTTCGCAGCCGGGAATGCAGGCAAAGGAGTGACGCCAGATCATGGTCATCAACAGCGGAGCAAGCAGTGCATCGACCGCCGCTTCGGCGTCTCCCTGTGCAAACTCTCCACTATCCATGCCTTGCTGCACCAGGCGCAGGGCAATGGCACGGCTGCGGATAATCACTTCGTCGTGATAAAAGCGTGCCAGTTCGGGAAAGTTGGCCGCTTCGGCCACCATCAGTTTGCACAGGCCGGACAGCGGCGTGGCGCCGACCTCATCCCACCACTTGAGCAGCAGCAGGCGGATCAGTGCGGCCGGCGTACCCGGATGGGCGCGGCTGAGGTTTTCCATATCGGCCACCCGCTCCAGCAGCTTTTCGCGTACCACGGCTTTGAGAATGTCGGCCTTGGACGGGAAGTACAGATAAGGCGTGCCCTTGGTGACGCCGGCGGTGCGGGCGATGTCGTCTATCTTGGTGGCGCTGTAGCCTTTTTCGACAAACAGTGCGAGCGCAGCATCCAGAATTTCGCCCGGGCGCACCTCTTTGCGCCTTTGCCAGCGTACAGCTTGGGTTTCGGTCATGGTGCTTTCTGAATTTAAATTTATTAATGGCCGGACTCTAATCTAGCGCTATGCCCTTTGCAATTAATAAATGCAATTTCACTAAACCATATGGGTAGAATGTGGGTTTTCTTATTGCCCTATGGAGCGATCACCATGAGTACGCCTGCTGCCGACAAGGCATCCATCCTGTCCGAGGCCTTGCCTTATATACGCCGCTTTGCCGGCAAGACCCTGGTTATCAAGTACGGTGGCAATGCCATGACCGACGACAAACTGAAGGAGGATTTTGCCAAGGACGTGGTGCTGTTGAAGCTGGTGGGCATGAACCCGGTAGTGGTGCATGGTGGCGGCCCGCAGATCAACGAGTTGCTCGCGCGCGTGGGCAAACAGGGCGAATTTATCCAGGGCATGCGTGTGACCGATGCCGAAACCATGGATGTGGTCGAGATGGTGTTGGGCGGTCTGGTCAACAAGGAAATCGTGTCGCTGATCAACCAGCATGGCGGCAAGGCGGTGGGACTGACCGGCAAGGACGGGCATTTTATCCGTGCCAAAAAGCTGCTGCTGCCATCGGCCGGCGACGAGGCACCGATCGATATCGGCCAGGTCGGTGAAATCGACAGCATAGATCCGGGTCTGGTCGCCTTGCTCGACAGCCAGGACTTTATTCCGGTGATTGCGCCTATAGGCGTGGGCCGCGCCGGTGAAGCCTACAACATCAATGCCGATCTGGTTGCCGGCAAGCTGGCCGAAACGCTGGGCGCGGAAAAGCTGATCCTGATGACCAATACCCCGGGGGTGCTGGACAAGGAAGGTACGCTTTTGACCAATCTGAGCGCCACACGGGTGGATGAGCTATTTGCTGATGGCACCATACATGGCGGCATGCTGCCCAAAATCGCCTCGGCGCTGGAAGCGGCGAAAAACGGCGTGGGCGCGGTGCATATCATAGACGGGCGGGTACCGCATGCCTTGCTGTTGGAGGTGATGACGGCGGCCGGTGTGGGCACCATGATACGTGCCGGCAACGGTGCCTAGGGCATAGGCCAAATTATCCGTGCATTTGCGTACGCCTTTCTATACTCATGACATGAGCGTCGTGAACGGAGGATGGGCCATGCAGACTGTTCGTCAATTACTGGCCGCCAAGGCCAGCCGCAAGCTGGTGTATGTCGGTCCGGAAGTGTCGGTATTGCAGGCGCTGAAGGTGATGGCCGAGGAAAATGTCGGTGCGGTGCTGGTGATGGGCGGCGGGCAGGTGGTGGGGATTTTTTCCGAACGCGACTACGCCCGGCGCATCATCCTTGAAGGGCGCTCCTCGGCCAGTACACAGGTGCAGGAGATCATGACCAGCAAGGTCATTTGTGTCACGCCGGCACAGACCGTGGCCGATTGTATGGCCTTGATGACGGAGAAGCGCATCCGCCATCTGCCGGTGATGAACGGGAACGAAGTAGAGGGCATTATCTCGATCGGCGATGTGGTGTATGCCACCATTGCCGAGCAGCAGTTCGTGATCGACCAGCTGGTGCACTACATCAATAGCGTGCCGCCACAAGCCGCCTGAATGGCTGAAGGCGCAAGACACAGGGCAGCCGGTGCAGGCTGCCCTTTTTTGTTTACAGCCCCGGTAGCAGGCGGCGGCGCAGTTCGCCTAGTGCCGGGGCGATTTCGTTGCGCATCTTCTCGCGGCTCCAGGCAAAAGCCGGACCGCTGGCGTTCAGGCTGATCCCGCTGGGCTGGCCTGCCAGCGCAGGCAGTGGTAGCGCCACGGCCATCACATCTTTTTCATACTCACCGAAAGACTCACAAAAGCCGGATCGCAGATACTGCGCGCTGGCCGCTTCCAGTGCTTGGCGGATGGCTGGCCAGTCCTGGCCGTAGCGTATGGCCAGCTCTTGCTCCACCACCTTGCGCTCCGCCTCGGACAAGCCTGCATAACAGGCGCGGCCTATCGCGCTGGTGGCCAGCGGTACGCGCGAGCCTATGGTCAGCTGTATGCTGATGCGCGCCTGACTGCGGCAGGTCTCCAGATACACCATATCGGTACCATCACGCAGCGCCAGGCTGACCGAAAGATTGTGCGCCAGCGCAAACTCGCGCATCAGCGGCGCGGCGAGGCTGCGGATGTCGTAGCTGGCTAGCACCGAAGAGCCTAGCGCCAGCACCGCCAGCCCCAGCCGGTAAAAGCCGCTGTCGCCATCTTGCTGCAGATAGCCCTGTTGCAGCAGGGTGTAGCTTAAACGCGACACCGTGGACTTGGGCAGGCCGGTGCGTTTGGCCAGCTCCTGATTGGACAGTGCCGTCTCTCCGGGCTGGAAGGCCGACAATACGGCCAGTCCGCGTGCCAAGGCGGTGACAAATAGCCTGTCCTTGTCCTGTTCTGACATCCGGTTTTCCTTTTTGCTGATGAGGGTTCAGGCCGTGCCGGCAGGCGGCGCTTTACATCCTGAATCCGAGTGGTTAGTCTATTCTGCAATGTAGAACCGAATTCCGCAAGGCGGAATTAAATTCACCGGAGATAATCATGGCCGCCAATACAAGCCGCGCCCCGTTTAGCTGGGACGATCCGCTTCTGCTTGCTTCTTTACTGAGCGACGAGGAGCGCATGGTACAGGAGGCTGCCCGCGCCTACTGCCAGGACAAGTTGCTGCCGCGCGTGTTGCTGGCCAATCGCGAAGAGCGTTTCGATCGCGAGATCATGAACGAAATGGGCGAGCTGGGCCTGCTGGGTTGCACCATAGACGGCTATGGCTGTGCCGGCCTGAACCATGTGGCGTACGGCCTGATTGCCCGCGAAGTCGAGCGTGTCGACTCGGGTTACCGCTCGGCCATGAGTGTGCAGTCATCTCTGGTGATGCATCCGATCTGGGCTTATGGCTCAGATGCACAAAAAGCCAAATACCTGCCCAGGCTTGCCACCGGCGAATGGATAGGCTGCTTTGGTCTGACCGAACCTGATGCTGGTTCGGACCCTGCCGGCATGAAGTCGCGGGCGAAAAAGGTAGACGGCGGCTATCTGCTTAAAGGCAGCAAATTGTGGATCACCAATAGCCCGGTGGCCGATGTGTTTGTGGTGTGGGCCAAGGATGATGCCGGCGAAATTCGTGGTTTTGTGCTGGAGAAGGGCATGGCCGGTTTGTCCGCGCCCAAGATCGAAGGCAAGTTCAGCTTGCGGGCGTCGATTACCGGCGAGATCGTGATGGCGGACGTGTTTGTACCGGAGGAAAACCTGCTGCCGGGCGTGACCGGCCTGAAAGGGCCGTTTGGCTGCCTGAACAAGGCGCGTTACGGCATTGCCTGGGGCGCGATGGGCGCAGCCGAATTCTGTATGCACGCGGCGCGGCAGTATCAGCTTGATCGCCATCAGTTCGGTCGCCCGCTGGCCGCCAACCAGATTCCGCAACTGAAGCTGGCCAATATGCAGACCGAGATCGCGCTGGGCTTGCAGGCCGCCTTGCAGGTTGGCCGTTTGATGGATGATGGCCGCGCCGCGCCGGAGATGATCTCGCTGATCAAGCGCAACAACTGCGGCAAGGCGCTGGAGATTGCCCGCGTGGCGCGCGATATGCACGGCGGTAACGGCATCTCGGACGAATTCCATGTGATCCGCCATGTGATGAATCTCGAAGCGGTGAATACCTACGAGGGCACGCATGATGTGCATGCCCTGATTCTGGGGCGTGCCATCACCGGTATTCAGGCGTTTAGCTGATTTTTTCCGGGCACGCTTTCAGGCTGTCGTGTCCGTCCTGTTTTCTGTCTGTCCTTGACGCCCGGCCTGCCCGGGCGGTTTTTTTGCCCTGTTAAAACCGTAGGAGGTTGCCATGTCTGGTGCGCTGGCCGGTATCAAAGTAGTCGATTTGTCGCGGGTGCTGGCCGGCCCGTGGACCGGCCAGTTACTGGCCGATCTCGGCGCCGAGGTGATCAAAGTGGAGCGCCCCGGCGCCGGGGACGATACCCGGCAATGGGCGCCGCCTAGCTTGCCTGACGGGACGGCGGCGTATTTTCTGGCGGCCAATCGCGGCAAACGCTCGGTGACGGTGGATATCACCCAGCCAGAAGGGCAGGAAGTCGTGCGCCGGCTGGTAGCCGACGCCGATGTGCTGCTGGAAAACTACAAGGTGGGCGGGCTGGCCAAGTATGGTCTCGACTACGCCAGCTTGGCGGCGCTGAATCCGCGGCTGGTGTATTGCTCGATTACCGGTTTTGGTCAGGATGGCCCGTATGCCGAGCGCCCGGGCTACGACTATATCGTGCAGGGCATGAGCGGGCTGATGAGCATTACCGGCCCTGCCGATGGCGAGCCGCACAAGGTCGGGGTAGCGGTCACCGATGTTTTTACCGGGCTGTATGCCGCCAATGCGGTGCAGGCCGCCTTGCTCTCGCGCACCCGTACCGGGCTTGGGCAGCATATCGATATGGCGTTGCTGGATTGCGCTTTGGCCATGCTGGCCAATGTGGGGATGAACTATCTGGTCGGGCGCGAAGTGCCGCCGCGCCTGGGTAATGCCCACCCCAATATCGTGCCTTACCAGGTGTTTGCCTGTGCCGATGGCCATTTTATTCTGGCGTGCGGCAATGACCGCCAGTTCCGTGCCATTTGCGAGTGTATAGAGAAGCCGGAGCTGGCGAGCGATGCGCGCTTTGCCACCAATCCGCAGCGGGTGAAGTACCGCGAACTGCTGGTGGGCGAGCTTGCCAGTGCATTTATGTGCCGCTCACGCGGGCAATGGCTGGATGTGCTGGAGGCGGCCGGTGTGCCATGCGGGCCTATCAATACGGTGGATGAGGCATTTGCCGATCCGCAGGTCCGTCACCGGCAGATGGAAATGCATATGCAGGACAGCATAGGGCAGGACGTGCCACAGGTGGCGTGCCCGATCCGTCTGTCCGGTACGCCGCTGGAGTATGTGCTGGCACCACCCAAACTAGGCGAACACACCGACGCAGTCCTGCTGGGGCTGGGTTATACCCAGGCGCAAATTGACGCCTTGCATGCAAGAAGTATCGTTTAAACGAGTGTTTGATTTTGACGCGATGCACTAAAAATAGCATCATTGCATGCAACATGGAGAAAGCCTGGCGCAAGGCATAAGGAGAAGCGGTGGAACGCGAATATATGGAATACGATGTCGTGGTCGTGGGTGGCGGTCCTTCCGGACTGAGCACTGCGATCCGTCTCAAGCAACTGGCGGCACAAACCGGACAAGAACTGAGCGTTTGCTTGCTGGAAAAAGGTTCGGAAATTGGCGCGCACATTCTGTCTGGCGCGGTGATTGAGCCACGCACGCTGGAAGAGTTGATCCCGGACTGGAAGGAAAAGGGCGCACCGCTCAATACGGCGGCGAAGAAAGACCAGTTCCTGCTGCTGACCGAAACCGAGTCGGTACAGTTGCCGACGCCGCCGCAGATGCATAACGAAGGCAACTATATTGTCAGCCTGGGTAATTTCTGCCGCTGGCTGGGGCAGCAGGCCGAAGAGCTGGGCGTGGAAATCTATCCGGGCTTTGCCGCGGCTGAAGTGCTGTATCACGCCGACGGTTCGGTCAAGGGTGTCGCCACCGGGGACATGGGCATAGGCAAGGATGGTGAAAAAACCGATGCCTGGCAGCCGGGGATGGAGCTGTGGGCAAAACAGACTGTCTTCGCCGAAGGTTGCCGTGGTTCGCTCAGCAAGACCTTGTTCCAGCGCTTCGATCTGCAGCGCGATGCCGATGCACAGACCTACGGTATCGGTATCAAGGAGTTGTGGGAGGTGCCTGCAGCGGCGCACGAAGAAGGCAAGATCGTGCATACCGTGGGCTGGCCGCTGGATGCGTCCACTTATGGTGGCTCTTTCCTTTATCACCTCGAGAATAATCAGGTGGTGGTCGGTTATGTGGTCGGCCTCGATTATAAAAACCCGTATCTGTCGCCGTTCGAAGAGTTCCAGCGCTTCAAGACCCATCCGGCCATCCGCAAGTATTTTGACGGTGCCCGCCGTATTTCCTATGGCGCACGGGCACTGGTCGAAGGCGGATTGCAGAGCCTGCCCAAGCTGACCTTTCCTGGCGGCGTGCTGGTCGGCGACACCGCCGGTTTCCTCAATATGCCCAAGATCAAGGGCACGCATACCGCGATGAAGTCGGGCCTGCTGGCGGCGGATTCGGTATTCGAGTTGCTGACTTCGGACGAAGGCGGCAACGAGGCGCTGGCCTATCCGGCACGCTTCGAGAAGAGCTGGTTGAAGGACGAACTGTATCGTGCGCGCAACATCCGCCCATCCTTCCGCTGGGGCATGTGGGGCGCGATGCTGTACTCGGCCATCGATACCTATATTTTCGCCGGCAAAGCGCCATGGACCTTGCGTCACAAGCATCGCGACCATGAGTGCCTGCGCCCGGCCGATGAATATTCGCCGATTGCCTACCCCAAGCCGGACGGCAAGCTGACTTTCGACCGCTTAAGCTCGGTGTTTATTTCCAACACCAACCACAGCGAAGACCAGCCACCGCATTTGAAGCTGAAAAATGCCGATGTGCCGATTCAGATCAATCTGGCCAAGTACGATGCGCCCGAGCAGCGCTATTGCCCGGCCGGCGTGTATGAAATCATGGGCCGGGAAGAAGGCAAGCCGCGCTTGCAGATCAATGCGCAAAACTGTGTGCACTGCAAGACCTGCGACATCAAGGATCCGACCCAGAACATCAACTGGACGGTGCCGGAAGGCGGTGGCGGGCCTAACTACCCGAATATGTAAGCTAAGAACTCAACCCGACCTCGTGTCGGGTTTTTGCATCAGGGCGGATAGTGAATTTGGCCGCGCCTTGACAAGTCACGGCCACCTTGGCAGGATGGAACACATGAATACCCACCACGCAATCGCTCACGCTTATTATTGGTACCGCTCCTCATATGGCGGCGCCGGTGGGTTTGCGTGAATTGAATTCGCAATGAATCCCGAACGAATGCCGCCGCGATCAGGCGGCATTTGTGCATCTAGTACCCAGCACAGCAGGCTCCGGATTGCGGCACCCCAGGAGCACTCGAGCATGGCAGACAGTAGAGACACTATCACGATACCCCAGAGAGCCTTGCCCTTGCAGCGCGCTGCCGTGCTGTGGCCGGTCTATCTGCTGACCGATGCCGAAGCCATGGTTGCCGGCGAGCCGGTTTCACTGGCACCCTTGTCGGCACTGGAAACGGGGGACGCCGGCCTGATCGAGTCGCTGCTGCCGGAAATACGTCAGCTGGCCATGGTGCTGGCGTCCCGCCGCTATCAGGAAACCAGCCCGGCAACTGTGCGCTTGAGCGATGCGGCCGACTGGCTGGCCGCGCGCATCCTGCTGCTGGGTTTGACCCATATCGCCTTGTCCGAGTCCGGCTTGGGGCAACTGGCTATGGCCAACCAGCGGCTGGCGGCTTTAGCGCAGGAATTGGGGCTCAAGGCACCACGGGCTGAGGCCTTGCTGCTGGTGCCATCGCCGGGGGCTGCTTCTGGCCTGATGCAGGGCTGGAGCGGGATTGCTTTTGAAAACATGATGAATGCTTCGAGCGCCATCGAGCGCACCCGCGTGATGCGCGTGCAACTGCGCTTGCGTGCCGGGATATGGCTGACACGGTTGGGTCTGTAAATTGGCAGGATTAAAGAGGTGAATGATGGATTATGAAGTCGTAGGAACCGGCGATCGCCGTTTGAACAATCTGGCATTACTGGTCTACGCGATCCAGGCGATCAGCCTGTTTACTGGCCTGCCCATGCTGGTGGGGCTGGTCATCAACTACCTGAAAATGCCCGATGTGCGTGGCACCTTGTATGAAAGCCATTTTCGCTGGCAGATCCGCACCTTCTGGTGGATGCTGCTGTGGACGATTGTCGGCGGAGCGCTGACCTGGATTCTGGTCGGTTTCGCGATTCTGGGCATCGCCTGGCTATGGTTTGTCTATCGTATCGTGCGCGGTTTTATCACGCTGAACGACGGCAAGGCCATTCTGCTGTAAAGCGGCATAAACGGGCGCTATTGCCTTGTTTTTCCGCATTTTTATGGCCTGTCGCGTGACAGGCCATCTTGCTATGGGCACAATGCCTTCCTTTTCTCGTCAGAGCGTCCCATGGACCCCGAGCTGCTCACCCTGATCGCCACCCGCCGCATGCCTTACGGCAAGTATAAAGGGGTGCTGATTGCCGATCTGCCGCAGGCTTATCTGGTGTGGTTTGCGCACAAGGGCTTTCCGCCCGGTGAAATCGGCCGCGTACTGGCGCTGACGCTTGAACTCAAACATAACGGCTTGATCCATCTGATCGACCCTTTAAGAAAGCAGTAAACATGGCTATCCAATGGTTCCCCGGCCATATGAACAAGGCCAAGAAGGATGTGGCTGAGCGCCTGCGCGGCATCGATGTAGTCATCGAGATGCTGGACGCCCGCCTGCCTGCCTCCAGTGCCAACCCGATGATCGCGCAACTGGCGCGGCGCAAGCCCACGCTCAAGATCCTCAACAAGCAGGATCTGGCCGATCCGTCCGTCACCCAACAGTGGCTGAGCTGGTATCGCAGCCAGCCCGGCACCCAGGCCATCGGCCTTGACGCCGGCGAGCGTGCGCCCAGCCAGAAGCTGATCGCGGCCTGCCGCGAGCTGGTGCCTAATCGTGGCGGGCTGGACAAGCCTTTGCGCGTGATGATCTGCGGTATTCCCAACGTCGGCAAATCCACGCTGATCAATACCATGACCGGGCGCAAGATCGCCAAGACCGGCAATATGCCGGGTGTGACCAAGGGTGAGCAGCGCATCATGCTGGCCGACGACTTCGAACTCTTCGATACGCCGGGCATGCTGTGGCCCAAGATCGAAGTGGAAGAAGGTGGCTACAATCTCGCCGCCAGCGGTGCGGTCGGCCGTAATGCGATGGACGAAGAAGAGGTTGTGCTGGAACTGCTCAAGTACCTGCTGCAGCACTACGCGGCCGAATTGAGCGCCCGCTACAAGCTGGACGACATCAGCGGCATGCAGGACTGGCAGGTGCTGGAAATGATAGGCAAGAAGCGCGGCGCGGTGCTGGGCGGTGGCCGCATCAATATCCAGAAAGCATCCGAAATCGTGCTGACCGAGTTCCGTGACGGCCTGATCGGCCGCCTGACGCTGGAGCGTCCGGACGAGTGGGCGGTGTGGAAAAAGCGCGCCAAGGAACTGATCGCCGAGCGCGCCGCCGCCAAGCAGGCGCGCGAGCAGGAATACGCCAAGCGCGCCAACGGCAAACGCAATAGCTAACCTGATGGAAAAGTTTCTGCCTTTGCTGCTGATTGCGGTCGGTCTGTCGGGTTTCGCCTATCTGTGGCGGCTGGGAGAAACCGGGCGGGCGGCCGAAGCCTGGCCGACGGCCATCGGTGAAATTACCGCCAGCGGCGTCGACAGCCGCCTGCGCCGCGGTGGTGGCGATGCCAGCAACCGCGAGGAATACAAGGCATTGGTGACTTACCGCTATAGCTACAACGGTGTGGACTACACCGGCTCCACCGTATCCTTTCCCGATGCCGGCTACCAGCAAAGTGCTTCCGGTGCCGAGGCCAGAGTGGCCAAGTATCCGGCGGGCAGCCAGGTCCGGGTTTACGTCAATCCGGCACAGCCCGCACAAGCCTGCCTCGAGGCCGGGCGGCACTGGACGGTATGGATAGGGTTGGCGCTGACCTTGCTGTTTGTAGCGGCAGGGGCGGGTTTGTTGCTGGGCATCATTTGAAACCGGCGTATCGGCAAGGCGGCGCACTTTAGAGTGCGCCGCTTTTTTATGTCCCAGACAGATGTGCAGGTCTGTGTGCTGCGCGATATTTCTATTTGATATTAATCAATCAATCGCCAATATCAATAATAAATTATTAGATAAGTATTTAATTATTGGTGGTGCCGGCGTAAAGTAAGCGCTCCCTAAATGGCTGGATGGAGTGCTTCATGTCGTTTCGCCGTATTGCCCCGCTTACCGCTGCTTGCCTCGCTGCTTTCTCGATGTCTGCCTTTGCTGCTCCGCTCGACCCTGCCAAGGTGAAGTCGGTGGTCGATGGACAGATCCCGGCTTACCTGCAGGACCATAAGGCCATTACCGAGATCGAATCGCCTACCGGCGACAAGGCGGGTAGCCGGCAGATGGCCGATTGGCTCAAAGCCCGCTTCGAGCCTCTGGGTTACAAGGCCGAGTACCGCGAAAACGACGCCGGCACCCATGTCATCCTGCGCAAGAAGGGTGAAGGCCAGCAGCGCGTGCTGATCCTGGGTCACACCGATACCGTGCAGCCCAAGGGCAGCCTGGCCAAGAAACCATACAGCTATGATGCCAAGACCGGTTTGTCGCAAGGTCCGGGCGCAGGCGACAGCAAGGCTTCGGTCGCCCAGTTGCTGCACTTCGCACAAGCGATGGAAAAGCTGGGTTACAAGAACTACGGCGAGATGATTTTCTACTTTGATGCCGAAGAAGAAGTCGGTTCCGATCTGGAAGAGCAGATCCTTGACGAGTTGGCCAAGCAGGCCGATCTGACCCTGTCGGTGGATACCGCCCGTCCGGGCTGGGGTCTGACCACGCAGCGCAAGTGGGCGGCCAACTTCGATATCAGCGTCAAGGGCACGACCGGCCATGCCGGCAACTCGCCACAGTCCTCGGCCAGCGCCACGGTCGAACTGGCCAACCAGATTACCCGCATCATGAAGCTGGCCAGCCCGCTGCCGAAAGATCCGTCCCAGTTCACGCCGCAAGGCCTGGCCAAGCGCGGCCTGAGCGACCATGGCCAGTTCATTCCTGAGCTGACTATCAATGTAGGCGTGATCGAAACCCCGAACACCAAGCGCAATAGCGTACCGGCTGCCGCCAGCGCCAAGCTGGATATTCGTGGCTATAAGGCGGAAGACCTGAAGAAGATTCAGGCTGCCATCGCCAAGATCGCGGCCACCCCTGCTGTGGGTGGCACCAAGGTCGAAGTGAAGGGCCCGTTCTCCTATCTGCCTGCCATGGAAAAAACCCCGGCAGCCGCGGCTCTGGTCGATTCGTACAAGAAAATCGTCAAGCAGCAATACGGTGCCAATGTGGTTGAATGGTCCGGTGGCGGCGTGACCATTGGCAACTTTACTTCCAAACACATTCCGACCATTGATGGTCTGGGCGTAGAGACCGACTACGAGCACGATCTGGACAAGGAAACGGTTGATCTCAAGACCTTCGCGCCGCGCACGGTCAGCATGATTCTGCTGCTGGATGAAGTCGCGAACAAGGGCCTGAAAACCAAGTAAGGCTGGTTTTGGCATGTGTCGCACAGGGCGCCCGCGTGGCGCCCTTTTTGCGCCGGTTTATAAGCGCTGTTCCAGTAGCTGGCTCAGGCGCAGTGCACCCTGCTGCAAGGCGCTATCCTCTACGCCGGCATAGCCCAGCACCAGCCCGCTGGCCGTTGGTGCAGCCAGATAGTGGCGAGCCAGTGGCCGCAGCCACAGGCCTTCGCTTGCGGCAGTGCTGCTGAGCGCCAATTCGTCAAATCCATCCGGCAAGCTGGCCACCAGATGCATGCCGGCTTCTCCGCGCGACAGCGGCAGCGCATCGCCCAGCGTGTGCTGCAAGATGCTGCGCAGCAGCAACTGGCGGTGCGCGTATAGCTCGCGCATGCGGCGGATGTGGCGGGCAAACTGGCCGCTGCCGATGAATTCTGCCAGTGCCGCCTGCAGCGGGTAATGGCCTTCACGGTAGAGGCGGGCGTTGGCACAGCGAAAGGCATCGACCAGTGCGCCAGGCACGACCATATAGCCCAGGCGTAAACCGGGGTACATGACCTTGCTGAAGGTGCCGACATAGATCACATGCTCGTGTTCGGCCATGCCCTGCAAGGCCGGAATCGGCGCGCTGCTGTAGCGGAACTCGCTGTCGTAGTCATCCTCCACGATCCAGCTTCCCATCCGTTTTGCGCGGGCAAGGAGTTCCAGCCGCCGCGTCAGCGGCATCACGGCCCCTTGCGGATACTGGTGCGAGGGCGTCAGGTAGATCAGTTTGGGTATGGCGCCGGCTGGCGCACGCTCGGGCACCAGGCCCGCCTCATCGACGGGTACCGGCAGCAAGGAAAGCCCTGCGGCCTGCAAGGCTGACTGGGCACCGGAGTAGCCCGGCTCCTCCATCCATGCATAGTCTCCCGGATCGCACAGCAGGCGCGCACTGAGTTCCAGTGCACTTTGCGCGCCCTGGGTTACGATGATCTGGTCGGCATCGCAGCGCACGCCACGTGCCAGATTGAGATAATCGGCCAGGGCTTCGCGCAAGGGGCGGTAGCCGCCATCATTGCGGTAATGCAGCATCTCGGGCGAGGCCAGACGTTGATAGCGGTTTTGCAGCGCCTGCCAGCTGGCATGCGGAAAGCGGCGTATCTCCGGTACGCCCGGCGCAAAGGCACCGATCAATCCGACCGGCAAGCGGCTGTCGGCCACCAGTTGTGTGCCTCGTGCCGACAGCCCGGCGCCTGGCTGCAGTGCAATTGCCGGGGCGCTGCTAAATACCAGCGAGGCTACGTAGGTGCCGCTGCCTTGGCGGCTTTCCAGATAGCCTTCAGCAACCAGCTGTTCATAGGCCGCTACTACCGTATTTCGGGCGATGCCCAGACTGCTTGCCAGCGTACGGCTGGCCGGCAGGCGGCTGCCACTACTCAGGCGGCCGCTGGCTATCCAGTTGCGCAGCAATACATCCAGTCGCGGGCGCGGAGCCGGTATCGCCGCCAGTGCTTCGCTTATCCAGTCGGCACTCAAAGTGGTTCTCCCTGTGGGCATGCAATTGGCTCTTTCGCTAGGCCAGTTCCGCTTTTACCATGATGTCATTGAAAAGTCATGGGTGCTCCCGATGTACATTCCTTCTGCTTTTTCCGTGGCGGACAGCGACGCCATGCATGCTTTGATGCGGGCTTTTCCCCTGGCGACGCTGGTCAGGTATACGCCGCAAGGGCTGGTCGCCGATGCCGTGCCCTTGTGGCTGGATGCCGAAGCGGGTGTGCTGCAAGGCCATGTCGCCCGCAGCAATCCCTTGAGTCAGGAGGGTATTAGCGAAGCACTGGCGATTTTTCACGGGCCGCAGGCTTATGTGTCGCCTTCCTTTCTGGCCAGCAAGCAGGTGGACGGCAAGGTAGTGCCGACCTGGAACTATATGGAAGTGCAGGTGAAAGGACGCTTGCGCCTGATTGATGACGAGAGCTGGCTGCTGCGGCAAATGGCGTCGCTTACCCATGCGCAGGAGGCGGCCTTGGCGCAGCCCTGGACACTTGAGGATGCGCCGGCCGGATTTATCCGCAAGCTCAGTGCTGCCGTGATCGGGATAGAACTGGAAATCGGGCAGCTCGAGGGTAAATTCAAGCTTAGCCAGAACCAGAGTGCTGAAAACCGTGCCAGTATCCGTGCCGCGCTGGCGCAGAGCCCGCTGCCACAGGCGCCGGCCGTGGCAAGAGTGATGAGCGATGATGAATTCGAAGCAGAATAATAAGGAGAGCCAGATGCAGCAAAGCGATTTCTATGCGGCAAAACTCGAGTTCGAGACCGACAGTTACGACGTGTTCACCCAGTTGCAAAATGGCGAGGCGGTGCTGCTGATAGACGGGCGCTCGCCTGTTGCGTTTGCTGCCGAGACGCTGCCGGGGGCCATCAACCTGCCACACCGCAGTATTGATAGCGAGAGTACGCGTGATCTGCCGCGCGATGTGCTGCTGGTGAGCTTCTGTGACGGCATAGGCTGCAATGCCTCGACCAAAACCGCACTGGCCCTGTCGCGACTGGGTTTCAGGGTCAAGGAGCTATTGGGCGGCATCGACTGGTGGAAGCGCGACGGCTACGCGACCACCGCGACAGCAGGGCAGGGTATCGACTGTGGCTGCGGAGGCTGAGATGGACAATTTCGAGCTCAATGCACTGGGGCAGCCGCTGGGGCTGCCGGTTCCCGGCTGGCAGGGCGCACCATTGCCACAAAAAATCACGCTTAACGGGCGTTATTGCCGGGTCGAGGCGCTGGATGCCGCACGCCACGGCGAGGCGCTGTATGCGGCGCTGGCCGGCGATGCGGCGGGCTGGACCTATCTTGGCGGCCGGCCGGACAGCCTGACGGATTTCATGGAAAAAATGCTCGCCGACGAAAGCAGTACTGACCCGCTGTTTTTTGCCATTGTCGACGACAGCGGCCAGGCGCAGGGCATCGTCAGTTATCTGCGCATCGATGCGCCCAATGGCGTGATCGAAATGGGCTGGATACATTTTTCGCCGCGCCTGCAGCGCAGCCGCGTGGCGAGCGAGGCGCTGTTCTTGCTGCTGCAGCACGCTTTTGCGCTGGGCTACCGCCGCTGTGAATGGAAGTGTGATGCGCTGAATGTGCCTTCGCGTGAGGCTGCCTTGCGTCTGGGCTTCAGCTATGAGGGCACCTTCCGTCAGGCGCGGGTCAGGCCGGACGGCCGCAATCGCGATACGGCTTGGTTCTCGCTGCTGGATGGCGAGTGGCCGGCGGTGCAACAGGCATTCAACGACTATCTGCTGCCGGAGAATTTCGATGCAAAGGGCCGACAGCGGCGGGCTCTGGCGGCGCGGCGCATGTCCTGATGTGGCGCATGGCCTTGTGTGTCAGATGATGGCCGGTCTGGCAAACGAGGCGATCACCTCGTGGCAGATCCATGCGCTGTCCGGCATCAGGTCGAAATGCGTGCGCCCGCTGCGTTGCAGATAGCGGCTATTCGGGAAGGCCTCGGCCATCGCGGCCGTTGCCGCACGATAAAAGCAATGCTCACCCGCATATAGCAGGCAGGGCATCGCCAGCCTGGCGGGTGCATCCGATAGATCCGGCCAGCGTGCTTCGGCTTGCCTGAGCGCGAGCAGGCTGGCGGTGTCGGCTTGTTGCAGCCGTGCAGCAAGCGGGGTCGGCACGTCAAACATCTGTTGCCATAGGCTGCACCAGGCCTGTCCGCCCTGAGCCAGTGCCTGGCTGACCACATCGTTGTCCAAATCGACTTTTGCATGCATTTCGCAACCGCCCAGTACCAGCGCAGCTACTCTGTCAGGCTGTGCGGCGGCATAGGCGAGCACCATCTTGGCCCCCAGCGAATAGCCCCACAGTGTGGCGCGTGCGATGGTTAGCTGATCCAGCACTGCGGCGATATCGGAGGCCATCGCGGGCAGTGCATAGTCGCCGGGATGGTGTGGGGCGCTACTGTCGCCATGGCCGCGCACTTCGATGGCGATCAGGTAAAAATGTGTTTGCAGCGCGGCGATATAACCAAAATCAAGCCAGTCCCGTGCCGACATGCCAAAACCGAATACGAGTGCCAGCGCAGGCCGCTCGGGTTGGCCCCAGACCTGATAGTGGATGGCGAGCGTATCGTGGTGGACATAGGGCATGGTAAGGCGTCTTGCTGAAGAAGTGGCGGCGCTGTGTTTAAACCGCACAAAAAGACACAAGGCCGTCACGGCAGGACGGCCTTGTGCTGACAGCCGCGCGCTTGATCAAGCGCGCATTGTGTCTTACTTGAGCGCGTGGATGGCCGGCAGGTTGCGCCAGATGCCGCGCACGTCCATGCCGTAGCCGAATACATAGCGGTCAGGCACGTCGATGCCGACGAAATCGGCGGCGATAGGCTTTTCCTTGGCGATCAGCTTGTTGGCAAAGACGCCGCTGTAGCAGGCCTTGGCGCCCATTTCCATCACCTTGTCGCGGATGGCGGCCATGGTGTGGCCTTCATCCAGGATGTCGTCCAGTACCAGCACCACGCGGTCGCGCACATCTTCCTTGGGGGCGGTGCGCCACACCAGTTCGCCGCCATGGGTCTTGTCGCCGTAGCGGGAAACATGGACGTAGTCGAAATCCAGCGGGAACACCAGGCGTGGCAAGAGCTGGCCGGTAAACACCACGGCGCCGCCCATGACGGACAGTACCAGCGGATAGTCGCTGCCCAGTTTGGCGGTGATGTCGGCCGCCATGCGGTCGACGGCGGCATCGACTTCGGCTGCGGTAAACAGGATGTCGGAACTGTTGAGTATGCCTTGGGCTTCGGCAAAGTTTGGCATGAGGCGGCCTTTATTTTATGGACAAAGAAAAATGCGCTGCACCGTGTGGGCGCAGCGCACGGGACTCAATGGTTTAGCGTGCTTGCGACTTGAGGTAATCGGCAAATTCAGCGCCGACCTCATGGTGTTTCAAGGCGTAATTGACGGTGGCCTTGAGGTAACCGAGTTTGGAGCCGCAGTCGTAACGGGTGCCGCGTAGCGGTAGTGCCAGCACGGTCTCGTCTTTCATCAGCGCCGCGATGCCGTCGGTGAGCTGGATCTCGCCCCCCGCGCCGGCCTGGGTGTTGACCAGCTTGTCGAAGATGCGCGGCGTGAGTATGTAGCGGCCGACCACGGCGAGATTGGATGGCGCCACGTCGGGGTGCGGCTTTTCCACGATGCTGGTCACCTGCTGCTGGCCGCGCACATTTTCTGTGACTTCGACAATACCGTAGGAACCGGTCTGCTCGTGCGGCACGGTTTCAACGCCGAGGATGGACGAGTGGGTCTGGTTGAATACCTTGACCATCTGCTCCATCGCGCCGGGCTCGCCGTCGATCAGATCGTCGGCCAGGATCACGGCAAAGGGCTCGTCGCCAACGGCAGGGCGGGCACACAGTACGGCATGACCCAGACCCAGCGCCTGGGTCTGGCGGATATAAATGCAGCTGACGGTAGGCGGGATAATGCCCTGCACCATGTCCAAGAGCTTTTGCTTGTTCTTGTTTTCCAGCTCGGTTTCCAGCTCGTAGGCCTTGTCGAAATGATCCTCGATCGAGCGCTTGTTGCGGCCGGTAATGAAAATCAGCTCGGTGATGCCGGCGGCGACGGCTTCTTCCACCGCATACTGGATCAGCGGCTTGTCGACCACCGGCAGCATCTCTTTCGGGCTGGCCTTGGTGGCGGGCAAAAAGCGGGTGCCCATGCCGGCAACCGGAAACACGGCCTTGGTAATTTTTTGCATTACTTCTCCAAAATCGCAGACAGGTGTATCAGTTGGGCGCCATTGTATTGGCTTTGCCTGCGCGGCTCCAGTCTTAGCCGGTATGGCGCCCGCGCTTTTTAATCCGCAGCCAGCAAGGCCAGCAGTGCCGCCTCATCCAGCACCGTCACACCCAGTGCCGTGGCTTTTTCCAGCTTGCTGCCGGCAGCTTCGCCGGCCACCACATAGTGCGTTTTTTTCGAGACGCTGCCGGACACCTTGCCGCCGGCCGCTTCAATCAGGGCCTTGGCTTCGTCGCGCGACAGGGTGGGCAGGGTGCCGGTGAGCACAAAAGTCTGGCCGGCCAGTGCGCGGGCACTGGCGCTGTGTTGCGGTACGGCGGCCAGCAGGGCCTGGGTCTGGCTAGCTAGCTGGCGCAGTTGCTCGCGGTGGTCGTCTGCATCCAGATAATCGGCCAGTGCATTGATGACTTCGGCCGGCAGTGCAAGGGCGATCACGCTACGCCGCTCCATGGCCGCCAGTGTCATGAGATCGGGCACCTGTTCCAGCAACTGTGCGGCGCGAATCTCGGTCAGGCGCGGGATGGCGAGGCGCGCCAGCAGGCGCTGCGGGCTGAGCAGTTCGGCTAGTTCGACCGATGGGGCATGCTCGTCGGCCGGGGCGACGCCGGCGGCCAGCAAATCATCGATGGCGTGTTCGTTATTGGCCTCGGCAAAAAAGTCGGCAATCGAGGCGGCCACTACGGCGCCGATGTCGGGCAGGGCAGCCAGGAGTGCCGCCGGTGCATGGCGTACCGTTTCCAGCGTGCCCAGATAGTCGGCCAGCGTCTTGGCGGTGGACTCGCCGACATGGCGGATGCCCAGCGCGAACAACAGCCGGGAGAGCGGCGGATTCTTGCTGGCGGCGATGCCGGACAGCAGGTTTTCCGCCCAGCGGGTCGGGGTTTTGTCTGCAGCTGCAGCCAGCAGGTCGCCGCTTTCGCCTATGGCCAGTTGTACGACTGCGCTATCTGTCTCGTCTGGCGTATTGTCGCGCGCATCGGCACGGCGCTTCATTTCCAGCAGGTCGGCCAGCGTCAGCCGGTAAAGGTCGGCCACCCGGTGTACATAGCCCAGATCGACCAGATTATCGATATGCTTTTCACCCAGCCCTTCGATATCCATCATGCGCCGGCCGGCAAAATGGCGGATGGCCTGCATGCGCTGTGCCTGGCAGGCAAAACCGCCGGCGCAGCGGGCAATGGTTTCGCCTTCTTCGCGCACCACATGCGAGCCGCACACCGGGCACTGTGCCGGCAGCGACCATGGCGGATAGCACGGCTCGCTTGCCGGGCTAAACAGATCGGCGGCCGGCACTTCGCGCAGCGGACGCTTGGCCAGCACCACCGATACCACTTCCGGAATCACGTCGCCGGCACGGCGCACATAAACGGTGTCGCCCACGCGTACATCCTTGCGCCGCACCTCGTCTTCATTGTGCAAGGTCGCGTTGGTGACGGTGACGCCGCCGACAAATACCGGCGCCAGGCGCGCAACCGGTGTGAGCGCACCGGTGCGCCCGACTTGCACATCGATGGCTTCGACCGTGGTCAGCGCTTCTTCGGCCGGAAACTTGTGTGCGACGGCAAAGCGCGGTGCGCGCGAAACAAAGCCCAGTGCATCCTGCTGCGAGCGGCTGTCGACCTTGTACACCACGCCGTCTATGTCGTAGGGCAGGCTGGCACGGCGTGCAATCATCGCCTCGTAATAGCCGGCCAGAGCCTCGACGCCGCTTAGCACCGGGCGTAGCTCGGGCGGCACCGCCGGTATGCCCAGGCTGACCAGATAGTCGATCTCGTGCTGGTGGCTGTCCGGCCACGCTGCACCGTCAAGCTGTGCGATGGCGTAGGCGAAGAAGGACAAATGGCGGCGCGCGGTGATGCGCGCATCCAGCTGGCGCAAGCTGCCGGCGGCGGCATTGCGCGGATTGACAAAGGCCTTGTCGCCGCGCGCCAGCTGCTCGGTATTTAACCGTTCAAAGTCCTGCTTGAACATCAGCACCTCGCCGCGTACTTCCAGCAAGGCAGGCGGGGTGGGGGTATTCAGGCGTAAGGGAATGCTGCGTATGGTACGGATGTTTTCGCTGACGTTTTCACCGCTGCTGCCATCGCCGCGCGTGGCACCCTGTACCAGCAGACCGTCGCGGTAAATCAGGCTCACTGCCAGGCCGTCGAACTTGGGCATGACGGCGTAGCTGGCCGTGCTGATGCTAAGTTCGCGCCGGATGCGCTCGTCAAAGGCGATCAGCTCGGCGTGGCGCGCGGCGAAGGCAGGCGCTTCCATCTCGGAAAACAGATTGGACAGCGACAGCATGGGCGTGTCGTGGCGCACGCTGTCAAAAGCCGCCAGTGGCGCGGCACCCACGCGCAAGGTTGGCGAATCGGGGGCTTTCAGTTCGGGGTGGGCGGCTTCCAGCGCTTCGAGCTCGCGCAGCAGGCGGTCGTATTCGGCATCGGGCACGCTGGGGGTATCCAGCTGGTAATACTCGCAGTTGTAGCGGTTCAGCAAGGCGGCAAGTTCGGCTGCGCGGTGGGCAAGCTCGGTCATCATTGCGCTCCAAAGCAAACAGCCGGCATTCGCGCCGGCTGCGGGTGTTGATATCGGTTGTTTACGTCTGGGCGCGTCAGGCAAACAGGCGCAGGGCGGCGAAGCTGCCCGGTGCGATGCCCCTATCGTCCATATTGCCGTAGATCTGCACCAGTTGTTCGCGGATGCGGGCCAGCCCCTGTGCGCTAAGTGCGCGGCGGTTGTCGTCGACCAGCTGGGCGTCGAACTCGGTCGCCAGCTCGCGGGCAAACTCGACGGCACGATCGAATACCTCGACCGCACCGGCGACACGCGGCACATCAAACAATAGCGTCAGGCCGGGCAGGCGCCGGCTGGACAGGCTGGCATCGGACAACGGAGTCTGGTCGGCACTGGTCAGCGAAAACAGGGTATTGCCCGAGTCGGACAGGCAGTGGAAGGCCCCGTCGTGTTCCAGTTGCAGGCCGCAGGCTTCGGCAAAGCTGCGCAATTCGCCACCATTGATCGGCGCGCGCGGCAGGATATTGATGCCGATCAGCATGTCGACATCGGCGCAGAAATGATCCAGCTCGCGTGCGGCAACCAGTTTTTGTGCGCGTTGCGGAAAGCTGACTGCCGCTTCGTTTTCTTCGGCAAAGCGTGCCACTTGCTGGCAGAAGCTGGCGATTTCCTGCTCATTGACCGCGCCGCTGCGGTCCACCAGCTGCAGCGCGATATTCAGTTGCTTGTAACGTACGCCGGGCAGAGCCTCCGCCTGTTTCCACAGGCCATGCTCGGTGCGGCCGATTTGCTGCACGCGCTTGGCCACGGCAAAGCGCGGCAGGGCGTTCAGCTGGAAAGGCTGACGGAAAACCACTTCGGCAATAAAGTCCAGCGACGGATCCAGCATGGCGACCACCAGTGCCTGATGGTCGTCGGCATCCATGGGGGCCGGCATATCCAGACGAATAGCCTCCGGTTCGGGCAGCGGCTCGGCCGGCAGCTCAAACGCGGGCTCCTCGGTGCTCAGGGACGCCGTATTGCCGGATGGCTCGGGAAAGTCCGGCAGGTCCAGCGCTGTGGCCAGCACCGGCTCGAGACGATCGTTGGCTACGCCGTCGCGCACCTGATTTTTCGGCACGTCCAGCAAAACGTCGGAGTGCTCGCGGGCAAAAGCCTGGCGGGTCTTCGTTTTGAAGCGCCATTCCTGATACCAGTTAATGCCGAGTACCAGCGCGATAAATGCGCCGCCCAGCACCAGCAAGCCGATCTGTAATTCGCTCATTCAGCTTTATCCACAATACGGCTAATAGACGGGACAATATTATATCAAAGCCAGTCATGCAAACGGCTTTGGTTTTTAATGATTTTGTGCGCTCGCAAAGCAGGGCGAATAAGCGGACCATGCTGCCTGTTTCTCGCCCGCCAGCGGGGCCCTGTTAATCGGTCTGGCGGAAGCGGATGGGCACATCGACGCGGTCGGCCACTGCGCTATTGCCGCGTCTGGCCGGAGTAAAGCGCCAGCGCTCGACGGCATCGCGCGCCGCGCGATCCAGCCGTGGAAAACCGCTGCTATGCAAGACAGCGATATCGCGTACGCGGCCATCGGCTCCGACCTCAACCCGCAACACCACCCGTCCTTCTTCGCCACGGGCGCGCGAGCGTTCAGGGTAGGGCGGGGCGGGATTGTCCAGCGCGCCCGCGCGCCAGTCGGCGCCGCTAAAGCCGGCACCCGAACCGGAGCCCGAGCCCGAGCCTGCATCTGCAGTCTGGGCAGCGCCCGCTCCCGTCGCTGCTGGCTGTGTGCCGTTTATGGATGTGCTTGCTGGCGGGGGACTTGCCGGTGCCGCCGTTGTGGGCAGGGCGGGCAGGGCGAGGTCGGATCTGGCAGCGGAAGGGGCGGCTTCAGGCAAGGACTTGGTTGGGGCTGTCCTGGGCCGGGTCCGGCCTGGGGCCCTGGCCGGCAAAGGCGCGGCTTTGGCCGTCGCTGCCGGGGCGGCATTGCCCGGGCCTGGGCTTGGCAAGGCCAGCAGATCTAGCTGCAAGGGCGGGCGTGTTTGCTGTGCCTGCATGGATGGCAAAAACGCAACAAACAGCGCATGCAGCAGCAGCGACAGGGCCAGCGGCAGCAGAACCCGGTTTTTTTTGATCAGCACCGGAGCGTCGCGCCTGCGCGCGCATAGCAGCGCCAGGCAATGGCGGCGCAGAGCAGATAAAACAGCAGGAACAGCACAAAGGCCGGCACGAAGCTGCCAGCGGTTTCCAGCGAATAGCCGAAGGTTTCGGGAATCACAAAGCCGCCGAAGGCTGCCATCACCGAGCTGACCCCCATGGCCGCCGTGCCGCGGCGCGTGCCGCGCAGATAGGTTTGTGCCACGGTTTCACCTCGGGCGTGGGCTTCGCGTCCGGCCTGCAGCATAAAGACCTTGGGTGCGAGCTGGTAGGCGGCCCCGTTGCCGATGCCGGCGGCGAGAAACAAGAGCTGGCACATGGCCAGAAACAGCCAGAACGAGCCGCGACTTTGTGCGTCCGGCAGGCTGGCGATCACGCCTATTGTCCCGATGACCAGTACGGCGTAGCAGGCAATCACGCTGATGCCGCCGCCGATGCGGTCGCCGCACCAGCCGCCAAACGGGCGCGACAAGGCCGCCAGCATGGGCCCGATAAACAGATAGGGCGTCGCATCATGCAGCGGAAACAGCGTGCGCGACAGCAAAGGAAAGGCTGCCGCCATGCCAAGGAAAGTGCCGTAAGTGCCCATATACAAAAGGCAGACATACCAGGTGTGGCGTTCTTGCATCATCTGCCATTGATCGCGCGGCGTCAGCCTGAGCTTGGGCAGGTCATGGGCGTAGACAAAGCACAGCACCGACACCAGCAAAACAGGCGCTATCCACAGATAGCCGGCGTTTTGCAGCCAGACCGGATAAACCTCGCTGCCATGCCCCCAGATTTGCGGTGTGCCGGCCAGCGCGCCGAACAAGGGGACCGAGATGGCAAGCGGGATCAGCAGTTGCGCCATCGACACCCCCAGATTGCCGATGCCGGCATTCAGCCCCATGGCCAGACCCTTTTGTGCCTTGGGAAAAAACAGGCTGGTGTTGGACAGATGCGAGCTGGAGGCGCCGCCGCCTATGCCGCAGCAGGCGCTGATCAGCAGCAACAGGGGAAAGGGAGTGCTGATGTCCTGCACCACATGGCCGACGCCGAAAGCGGGTATCAGCAGCAATAAGGTGGAAACTGCCAGCCAGGTTCCGCCGCCGGTCCAGCTCCACAGCGAGGAATAAATGATGCGCATGAGGGCACCGGTCAGCGGCGGAATGGACACCAGCAAAAACTGTTGCTGGTGGGTAATGGAAAAGCCGACCGCCGGCAGGTTGACCACGACCATGCTCCACATCATCCAGATATTGAAGTTCAGGTGCAGGGCCAGGATGGACAGCAGCAGATTGCGCCTGGCAATCGGCTTGCCGCGTGCCAGCCAGAAAATCAGGTTTTCCGGTTCCCAGCGTTGGATACTGATGGTCATGCTGCGAGTGTTGTTCCTGTGATGATCGGTCATGGCCGGCCAAGCGGCACTTGTCTATTGCTAACGGGCGCGGCGCGTCGTCAGTCCGGGCCTTTTCCCTATTCCTTCTCCCCTTGGGGAGAAGGTGGCGCAAAGCGCCGGATGAGGGGGAGGTGCGGCTGAGGCTGCGGATTATCGGCTGCGGGGCGCACAAGCCATTTGCGCCAGATCAACCATGCTCGCGCAGCTTCAGCGCCTCGACGATATCGACCGCCACGATGCGGCTCACCCCTTGCTCCTGCATGGTCACCCCTACCAGTTGTTCGGCCATTTCCATGGTCAGGCGGTTGTGGCTGATATAGAGGAACTGCGTCGCATCCGACATTTTCTTCACCAGCTCGCAGAAGCGGCCAGTGTTGGCGTCGTCCAGCGGCGCATCCACTTCGTCCAGCAGGCAAAATGGTGCCGGGTTGAGCGAGAACAGTGCAAACACCAGGCTCATCGCGGTCAGCGCCTTTTCGCCGCCGGACAAGAGATGGATGGTGCTGTTTTTCTTGCCTGGCGGCTGGGCAATGATCTGGATGCCGGCATCCAGCAAATCCTCGCCGGTCAGCACCAGTTCGGCATGGCCACCGCCAAACAGGGTGGGGAAAAACTCGCTCATCTTGCTGTTGACCGCATCGTATGTAGTCTTGAGCATGTCGCGCGTTTCGCCGTCGATGCGGCTGATGGCGTCTTCCAGCGTGGCCATCGCTTCGTTCAGGTCATTGCATTGCGCGGCCAGATAGTCACCGCGCTTTTGCGCCTCGGCCAGCTCTTCCAGTGCGGCGAGGTTGACGGCACCCAAGCCTTCCAGCGCGCGTGCCAGACGCGCGATTTCGGCGGCCAGCGCGTTCGGCTTGACCGCATCGGTCAGGGCTTCCAGCAGCGGCGCCTCGTCGGCACCGGCTTCCAGCAGCTCTTCGGCAAAGCGCGCCATATTCAGGCGTGCCTCCTGATGCTTGAGCAGCCAGTCGCTGCGCGCCTCGCGTAGCGCCGGCAAGCTGGTGCCCACCGCCTGTTGCCGTTGCGCCAGCTGGCGCAATTCTTCGGTGAAGCCCGCAAGCGCGTCGCGTGCGCCCGACAATGCCAGCTCCTGCGTTTCGCGCGCCATGATGGCTTCTTGCAACATGTCCTCGGGGATGGCCTCGATCACCGTTTCGGCTTCCAGTGCCAGCGTTTCCAGTCGCTCGGCCAGCGCCTCTTCGCGTTCGGCCAGCTCGCGTGCGCGGCGGCCGGCCTCGGCGGTTTTCTGCTCGGCAGTGCTCATATTCAGTTTGGCTTCGTGCACGCGACGTTCGGCGTCACGCGTGCGGTTGCGCGCCAGCTCCAGCCCGGTTTCGGCATTCAGGCGCGCCAGACGGGCGTCTTCCAGCGTATAGGTCAGCTCTTCCAGCGTCAGCGCCGCCTCTTCGGCCTGCATGCCCATTTCGGCCATGTCCTGCTCGGCCTGGGTGCGTGTTTCCTGCAGCCGTGCGCGTTCGGTATTGATGGCGGACAGGCGCGCCGCGCCTTGGCGCGCGGCCTGATCCAGCCGCACATGCTCCAGCGTCACTGCCGAGAGTTCCTGCTCCAGCCGGCTGATCGCGCCTTTTTGCGCGCGCACCGCCTCGGACAGCATGCCGGCCATGCTGGCGCTGGCTTCGCGCTTTTTCTCTGCGCTGTCTATTTGGGGCGCCAGCTCGGCGCTGCGTGCGCGGGCCGCATCCAGCGCGCCTTTGCGCGCCATCAGGCCGGCGCCCGAGGCTTCGGCGTAATAGGCGACACTGAGTGCATCGACCCGGTGGCCTTCGGGTGTGATCCAGGCTTCGCCGCCGGCCAGCTCGCTGCGGCGCTCAAGCGCTTCGTCTAGCGTGCCGGCGCAATACAGGCCGGCCAGCCATAGATTCAGCGCTGCATCAAAAGGCGCGGCCGCGCGTGCATGCGCCGCCAGCGGCGTGGCATGGTGTGCCCGGCTGGGCGCGTGGGGCGCAGCCTTGCCGTCGATCAGCTGCAGCGCCGCCGGCGGCAGGCTGTCAGGCAAGTCGGCGGCACGCGCCGACAAGCGTTTGTCCAGCACCGCCTCGATGGCAATGCGCCATGGCTCGGGCACTTGCAGCGTCTGCCACAGCTGCGGCGCGTCGCTTAACTGCTGGCTGTCCAGATAGTCGCCCAGTGCTTCGCCGGCGGCTTCGCGCTGCAGCATATTGTCCAGCGCCTCGGCTTCGGCTTCGGCGCGGGCCTGCTCGGTGCGCAGCCTGGCGAGCGCCGCATCGGCGTGTTCGCGCTCGCTGGCCATATCGGCGAGTTTGGCCTCGTCCGCCGCCACGCGTGCGCGCACCGCATCCAGTGCGGCGCGTGCCTGCGCAACCTTGTCTTCCGCGCCTTGCAGCGCCGCTGCTTCGGGCAGCGCCAAAGCCTGCAGTTCGCGCGTGAGCGCGTCTTCGCGCTCGGCCACTTGCTGCAAGGCATGCTGGCGGTGCTGGATGCCCTGGCGTGCCAGCTCGTGTTCGCGGCTGAGCTGGGCCTGGCTGGCGGTGAGGCTGGCCAGCGTGGCATCGCAGCCGCGAAACTCGCCTTCGGCTTCGGGCAGACTGGTCGCACCGTCTTCCAGCGCCATCTGCGCCTCTTCCTGCACCATCTGCGCTTCTTCCAGTCGCGGCAGCCATTCATCCAGTTCGGCTTCCATCTGGGCACGGCTGCCGGCCAATGTCTGGCGCTCGTTTTGCAAAACGCCCATTTCGCGCGCAATGCGGCTCTGGTTTTCGCTTTGGTGGCGCTGCTGTTCTTCCAGCCGGGTGAGCTGGCTGCTGGCGTCAAACAGCGCCTGCTGCGCCGTCTGCACCTGGTCGCTGGCGCTAAAGTGCGCCTCGCGCACCGTCTCCAGCCGGGTGTCCAGCTCGGTCAAGAGTGCCGCCTGTGCGGCTTCTTCGGTTTCGATGCGGGCAAGCTCGCTGCGCGCCGCTGCTTCCAGCCGCGCCGCTTCTTCGCGCCGCGCCAGCGCCAGCAGGTTCTGCTTGAAGGTGAGGGCGCCGCGCAAATCGTTGTACTGGACGGCGACTTCGGCCTGCTCGGACAAGCGTTCGACCTGGCGCGTCAGCTCCTGCTGCAAGTCGGCGATGCGTTCTAGGTTGTCGCGGGTGTCGCGCAGACGGTTTTCGGTCTCGCGCCGGCGCTCCTTGTATTTGGACACGCCGGCGGCTTCTTCCAGATAGGCGCGCAGCTCTTCCGGCCGCGCCTCGATAATGCGCGAGATCATGCCCTGCTCGATCACCGCATAGCCGCGTGCGCCGACGCCGGTGCCGAGGAACAGGTCGGTAATGTCGCGCCGGCGCACCTGCTGGTTATTGATGTAGTAGCTGGACTCGCCCTGGCGCGTCAGCACGCGCTTGATCGCCACCTCGACATACTGGCCCCAGCTGCCGGCCAGGGTGGCGTCGCTATTGTCGAATACCAGCTCGACCGAGGCGCGGCTGACCGGCTTGCGCGTGGTCGAGCCGTTGAAAATCACGTCCTGCATCGACTCGCCGCGCAACTGCTTGGCCGAAGACTCGCCCAACACCCAGCGCACTGCATCGATCACATTGGATTTGCCGCAGCCATTGGGGCCGATCACCGCCACCAGTTGCCCGGGCACCGGGATATTGGTCGGATCGACAAAAGACTTGAAGCCGGAGAGCTTGATATGGGTAAGGCGCAAGACGTGGTTCCCGCAAATCGGAGCAAAGGAGGCGATTCTACCGCAGGGGGAGGCGTAGGGGGATTGGGGAATAGGGAGTCGGGGCGGCTGGCGGGTTTCGTTTTTCGGGATCTGGGAGCCGGGAACCGGGGTCTGCGGTGTTGATGTGAGTGTACCTGGCCGAAACCACGAGTCCCGAGTCCCGCCTTCATCGCCTTTCGTGCTTGCCCCGTCGCGCATTGCCTACCCATAATGTCGGCATGAGCGACCTGACCCTTTCCCACCATTTCCTTATCGCCATGCCCAATATGGCCGACCCGCTATTTGCCAAATCGCTGGTGTATCTGTGCGACCACGGTGAGCACGGTGCGATGGGGATGATCATCAACAAGCCCTCTGGCATCAGCATGGGCAAGCTGTTTAGCCAGATTGAGCTGACACTGGACTCGGGCGCGCTGGCTGATGCCCCGGTGCTGTTTGGCGGGCCGGTACAGCCGGAGCGCGGCTTCGTGCTGCACGAGCCATTGGGCGACTGGCAGTCCAGCCTGCATATCAGCGAGACGCTGGCGCTGACGACCTCACGCGATGTGCTGCAGGCGGTATCCGAGGGGACGGGCCCTCTGCGCCTGACCATGTCGCTAGGCTACGCCGGCTGGGAAGCCGGCCAACTGGAGCAGGAGATCGCCCAGAATGCCTGGCTGACGGTTGCCGCCGACAGCAAAATCATCTTCGATCTGCCGCCCGAGGCGCGTTACGCCGCCGCCATCGCCTTGCTGGGCTTCGACCCTGCGCTGTTGTCGGGGGATGTCGGTCATGCGTGAAGAACTCGCAGGTACCGTGCTGGGCTTTGATTTTGGCGAGCGGCGCATCGGGGTGGCGCTGGGCGAAACCCTGCTTGGCATCGCCCACCCGCTCATCACCATCGACACGCTGGTCACTGACGAGCGCTTTGCCGCCATCGCAAACTTGCTGGCCGAATGGAAGCCGGTAGCGCTGATTGTCGGCCTGCCCACCCATGCTGACGGCACTCCGCATAATATGACCCGTCTGGCCACCAAGTTCTCCAACCGGCTCAAAGCGCGCTACGGCCTGCCGGTGTTTTTGGTGGATGAGCGTTATACCTCGGAAGTGGCCGAGAGCATGCTCAACGACGCAGGCTTACGCGGGCGCAAGCAAAAGCCCGCGCTGGATCAGGTCGCGGCACAGGCGATTTTGCAGTCGTGGTTCGAGGGCGTGGGCGAGCGGGCGTGATGCCGGCTCCGGCGCAGCTTTAGCTTGCCGGTCGTGATGAAAAGCGCAGCGTCACATCGTGGGGCTGCGTATCTTTTAGAGCACCTTCCTCCGTTTGACTTGGCGGCTATACCGTCAAATGCATCTGTGTTTCAATACCAAAAAATTTAATATTCCGTCAGGGGTGACCGTATGCTCGCCATTATCGGAGGCCGTGGTCTGGCCAGCCTGCCAAGCCTGGAAGTGACACACCGCCAGCTGATCCGCACCCCGTATGGCGAGCCGTCCTGCCCGCTGACCTATGGCCGCATCGGCACGCAAGGTGTGGTTTTTATGGCACGCCATGGTTATGGCCACTCGTTTGCCCCGCACGAAATCAATTACCGCGCCAATTTGTGGGCGCTGCATAGCCAGGGCGTACGCTGCATTATCGCGGTCGGCGCGGTTGGCGGCATACGCGCCGATATGGTGCCGGGTTCGCTGGTGTTGCCGCACGACATCATCGACTACAGCTGGGGGCGCAAGCACACCTTCTTCGAAGGTCCGGACCACCCGGTGGTGCATGCCGACTTCACCCGTCCGTACTGCCCGCAGATGCGCGCCCGCCTGCTGGCGAGTGCCGCGCAAAGCGGCATCGCTCTGATGGATGGTGGGGTTTACGCCTGCACCCAGGGGCCGAGACTGGAGAGCAGCGCCGAAATCCGCCGGTTGGAAGGTGATGGTTGCGACATGGTCGGCCAGACAGGCATGCCCGAAGCGGCGCTGGCGCGCGAGCTGGATATTCCCTATGCCCATCTGTGCTTGGTGGTGAACTGGGCGGCGGGCAAGGGCGAGTCGGCCGAGCAGGTTGCATTCGAACCTGCCGCGCTGGGGCAGGGCGTGGCGAGCGTGGGGGCGGTGATCGAGACCTTGTGCCGGATGTGAGTATTAGCGATGGCGTAGAGGATTTAAGTCGCCATGCGCAGGTAGAAACCGGCCTTAAAAGTAGTCAATCAAGCCGCCAGCCGGCTGCTGGCGGTGAGCGGAGTTTCTGATGAAAACAACAACGAGCGATATGCTGGTGCCCGCCTATCTGGGCAAATTTTCCTGTCTCGGGCCGACTTGCCCGGATACCTGTTGCTACGGCTGGAATGTGCCGGTCGAGCACGATAGCTATAAGCGCCTGAAAAATCTGGGCGACCCCGAGCTTAAGCCGCTGATCGCACAGGCACTCAAACGCGGCCAGGGCAAGAGCGGCAGCGGCGACTTCGGCCTGCTGGATGTGGGCGGCGCCGACGGTCGTTGTCCGCTGCTGAGTAGCGAGGGGCTGTGCCGGCTGCACGCCCGTTGCGGCGAAGCGGTGCTGCCCGATATCTGCGCGACCTACCCGCGCATCACAATCGAAGCGGCGGGGCAATATGTGCAGACTGCGTCGCCGTCGTGTCCCGAGGTGGCGCGCCTGCTGGTCGAGGACGCCGGCGCGGTGGAGTTGACCATCATGCAGCGCACGGTGCGGCAGCGTATGGTGCGTACCACGGCGGAAAGTGTGCTCAATGAAAATATACGGGTTCTTTACCTTGGCGTGCTGGGTAGCCAGGACATCCCGCTATGGCAGCGGCTGGGCTTGCTGCTGCTGATCGCCGAGTCGGTCGACGCTGCGCGGGGCGGCCCTGTAGCCACGGGTATCGTGCGTGATTTAGAGATTCAGCGGGTACTAGATGAATGGCAGCGACTGCTGGCGTCGGGCGATGCTATGCAGGCAGTTGTCTTGTGGCAGCGTGACGACGATCTGCATTTGCAGCTGCTGGCGGCGCTCAGCCGTCTGCGTACGCGCTGGCCACTGACGCGGCGCCGCTACTGCGAGCTGGTTGACGAAGCCGCCGCCGGCTGGGATAGCGGCACACCTGCCACGGCCGCGCTGGCGGATACGGACATGGACGCGGTACTGGGGCGGGTGCTGTACAACCATGCGCTGGGCAGCTATGCGCCGCTGGCACCGGAATCGACCCTGGTTGCCAATACCGTGCTGTTGTGTACGCAATACCTGAGCTTGCGTTTCTGGTGGGCGGGGCTCGCGTTGGCGCGAGGCCGTGCGCTGACCGCGCCAGAACAGGCCGAGCTGCTGGCCAACTACTATCGCGAGGTGATGCATAACCCGCCCTATCTGTCCGAAAGTGTCCGGGTGTTGAACGAGACCGGCTTTACCAAAGCCGAGCACTGGCTGCGGGTGCTGCCGGCGTGAGCCTTGCCGCTGCCGGGGCTCTTTCCTGGGGGGCAGCTGGCGTCTGTCGTTGCTGGCTGGATGATGTCCGGTAAAAAATATAAAAAAGTCCTAAAGGTTTGATAGGGGGGGACGATAAAACGGGTGAAGGCTACACACCGGCATGGGGTCGGGGTGGCGGGCCTGATGGATAACCCAGTACAAGGAACATCATCATGTCGATGAGCATCAATACCAACGTCGCCTCGCTCAACGCCCAGCGCAACTTGTCCGGTTCGCAGTCCGCCCTGTCGACCTCGCTGCAGCGCCTGTCTTCTGGTGCCCGTATCAACAGCGCCAAGGACGACGCCGCTGGCCTCGCCATTTCGGAGCGCATGAGCAGCCAGATTAATGGTTTGGATCAGGCTCGCCGCAATGCCAACGACGGCATTTCGCTGGCGCAGACCGCCGAAGGCGGCATAACTTCCGCGTCCGACATGCTGCAGCGCATGCGCACGCTGGCGGTGCAGTCGGCCAACGACACCAACTCGGCGTCCGACCGCAAGGCGATCCAGTCCGAAGTGAACCAGTTGAAGGAAGAACTGAACCGTCTGGTCGACACCACCCAGTTTAACGGTAAGAATATCCTCGACGGGACGCTCTCCAACGCACAGTTTCAAGTCGGGGCCAACGCCAACCAGACCATTAACGTATCGATTGGTAGCGTTCGTGGTACGGCGATTGGTAGTTATCAGGTTGCGATGGGGGGGACTGCAACCGGTAAGGCCATTCAGGGCACCGCAGCCGGGACTGTTCCTGCGAACGGGGTTACTGGTGATACGCTGAGCATCTCCGGGAACGGTGCAACCAAGGCGGTTGCGGTGACTGCTGGCGATAGCGCCAAAACGATTGCTGCGAATATCAACAAGGAAACCGGCTCTACTGGGGTGACCGCTACCGCAGAATCGAAAGCGACTCTCTCCGCGATAAAAGACGGTACAGTTACCTTCAAGCTGGCGGGGGACAATAGCACTGCTGTTGCGATCTCTGCCTCGGTTGCCGGCAGTGACTACAAGGCGCTGGCCGAAGCGATCAACTCTCAGACTTCGACTACCGGTATTTCCGCCACCCTTGACAAGAGCGGGAACGTCGAGCTGACCAATAAAACTGGTGCGGATATCAAGATCGCTGGTTTTGACACAACAAACGCAACAAAGACCATGACGGTCACAGGTGCAGATACTGCTGCTACGGCGGTTACCGTGACTGGCGGCGCAGCTACCGATAGTGCGACGATTGCCGGCACGATCAAGCTTGACTCGAATAGTGGATTTAACGTTACTGGCGATGCGTCCAAGGGGGTCGTTTCGGCCGCTTCGCTTAACGGTGGTTTGCAGTCTGTCGATAAAATCGATATCAGCACAACAACCGGTGCCAATGATGCGCTGAAGGTGATAGATGCCGCGTTGTCGACCGTGAACGCCCGCCGTGCCGACCTCGGCGCCGTGCAGAACCGCTTCAGCAACACCATCTCCAACTTGCAGTCGAGCGCGGAGAACCTGAACGCGTCGCGCGGCCGTATCCTGGACACCGACTTTGCTGCGGAAACCGCACGCATGAGCCGTAACCAGGTGTTGCAGCAAGCCGGTACCGCCATGCTGGCGCAGGCCAACCAGCTGCCGCAGCAAGTGCTGCAGCTGCTGCGCTAAGCTTCGCCGGTTTCAGCTTCTGAACGATAGACACGCAACCCGGCGGGGCCTCCTCGCCGGGTTTTTTCTTGCAGGAGACAGATCATGACAAGCTTGGGTCCGATGACGCCAGTCGGTGGCGGCTATGCCGCACCGATACAGAACGAGCCGGGCAGCCGGTCGCAGCCGCTGTCCTCGCAGCAAAGCAGCGCGCCGACCGTGGCGGTGGCCAGTACTGCAGTGCAGGCGTTGGGTAGTAGTGAGGCCGGGCGTCAGATGAAGGGCGGTGCCGACGAGCAGGCGCTCAAGGGCGCGCTGGAAAAGGTAAACAAACTGGTGTCGGCGTATTCGAGCGAGCTGAAGTTCAGTGTCGATGAGGATACCGGCATTGATGTGGTGAAGGTGATCGATAAGGAAACCGATCAGGTGATCCGTCAGATGCCTTCAGAAGAAATGCTGAAAATCGCGCAGAGCCTGGACAAGATCGTGGGTGTCCTGTTCAAGGACAAGGCTTAAGCCTAAGCCTAAGCCTAAGAGCTGGTTCACGATCTGCCGGGCGCAGGCTGCGGCGTTAAAATCGGCTTATAAATGCGTATGTACCGTATGGTTATTCCGCTCTCCCAGCCGTTTTCGTCTTGTTTCGCGCTAGCTCGCGAGATTGTGAGTCGGTTCTAAGCGCGCCGTGTTTGTGTTGTGACAAGGCAGGGTGGCGTAGTGGATGGGATGATGTGGGTCGTTGAAAGGGAAGGGGACGCAAGATGGCGCTGAGTGTGGGTGGTCTGGGCTCGGGTATGGACATTGACGGGCTGATCAAGAACCTGATGGCGGTTGAATCGCGTCCTCTGTACCAGTTGCAACAAAAAGAAGCGCTGCTGCAGCAGAAAGTATCTGCAGTGGGGCAGGTCAAGAGTGCGGTGTCGGAGTTTCAGAGTGCGGTCAAGGCGCTGCAGGATTCTGGCAAGTTCGTGTCGTACAAGGGCAGCACCAGTTCGGAAGACCATGTCGGCATTTCCGCTTCAAGCAAGGCGCCGACCGGTTCGTTCTCGGTGAAGGTGCAGCAGTTGGCGCAGGAGCAGAAACTGGCGTCGGGCAACTTTACCAGCGCCAAGTCGGCGATTACCGGCGCCGCGGAAAGCAAGCTGACCTTTTCGTCTGCGGCCGACCCCAGCAAGCCGCCCAAGAGCGTGACGATCCCGGCCAATGCGACGCTGGAGGATATCCGCGACGCGGTGAACAAGGCCGATGTCGGCGTGAACGCCAGCATCGTCAACGATGGCTCGGGCTACAAGCTGGTGTATTCATCGAAAAATACCGGTACGCAGAACACGATCAAGGTGCAGGCGAGCGACGACGCGCTCAACCAGGTTGCGACGCACGGCAAGGACGGCAACCCCCTGCTCGCTGCCGACGGCAAGCCGATGCTGACCGAGGTACAGGCGGCCAAGGATGCCAAGTTCCTGCTCGACGGTATCGAGGTGATCAAGCAGAGCAACACGGTGACAGACGCCATCGATGGCGTGACGCTGACCCTCAAGAAGCTGCACAAGGATGAGGAGCCTGCGCGCCTGAGCGTGAGCAAGGATACCTCGGGCATCAAGACGTCGCTTGAGGGCTTGGTTGAAGGCTACAACAAGCTGATGAAGGCGCTGAAGGATGTGTCGTCTGTCAACCTGGAGGCGACGCCCAAGCCGGGCGAGCAGCGCCCGGCCGGCGTCCTCAACGGTGCCAGCATCATTCGCACCATCCAGAGCCAGATCCGCTCGGCGTTCAACGAAGGCGGCGACAATGGTGGTATCTATACCATGGCATCGCAGTTCGGCTTGAGCTTCAATCAGGACGGCACCATGAAGCTGGACGACAAGGTGCTGGACAAGGCGCTGGAGAAAAACGCCGACGATATCGCCAAGTTCTTCGCTACCGATGCCATCACCTCGGATTCGGGCATCTCCTATGTCGGCGGCTCCAGCAAGACGCAGGCGGGCGAGTACGAGATCGTGATCACCCAATTGCTCAACGGCACCAAGGAGGCGGGTAAAGCCCCTGTGTCGCTGGATCAACAGGCGGATGAGACATTTACTCTTAAGGTCGATGGCAAGGGAGTGGATGTCACCCTGCCCAAGAAAACCTACGCGTCAGCCGCCGAGCTTGCGCATGCGATCGAGTCCGGCGTGAATGAAAAGCTGGGCAAGGACGGCAAGGTATCGGTGACGGTAGATCCGGATAGCGGCAAGCTGGCGATACAGTCGGGCAAGACCGGCAAGGAGTCGTCGGTTGAGCTGGTGTCCGGCCTCGAGTTTGCCGGTTTTACTGCCGGTGCCGGTATCCCCGGTGGCGACAGCGTGGCCGGTACCATAGGTGGTCATCCGGCCAAGGGCGATGGCAACAAGCTGGTCGGCGCGGTCGGTTCGCCGGTGGAAGGGCTGACCATCGCGGTGAATGGCGGGGTCACCGGCAATCGCGGTACGGTGTCGTTTACCAAAGGCTTTGCCTTTGACCTGGACCAGAAGCTGGAAGGTCTGGTAAAAAAGGACGGTGCGATTGATGCCTTCAGTACCGGCCTGAGCGAGTCGGCCAAGGGGCTGACCAAGCAGCAAGAGGCAATGGAGCTCCGGCTGGTGGAAACCGAAAAGCGTTACAAGCAGCAGTTTTCGGCCATGGATGCCCTGCTGGCGCAGTACAACAATATGAGCAATTTTCTGACACAGCAGTTGGCCGGATTGTCCGGCAGCCGATAATCATAGTGAAGAGGATACCGGTGTGAATGTCCGCAGAATGCAGCAGGCGTATGGCAGTTCGGCGCTGCAAACCGAAGTCGAGGTGGCCAGCCCGCACAAGCTGGTGCTGATGCTGTTTGATGGCGCTTTGCAGGCGATCCGTCTGGCCAAGGTGCAGATGGCACAGGGAAAGGTTGCGGAAAAGGGGCAGCTGATCGGCAAGGCGGTGTCGATTGTCGATGAGGGGCTGCGCAATTCGCTGGATATTGCGCAAGGTGGCGAGCTGGCGGTGAATCTGTCCGGTTTGTACGAGTATTGCACCCGCCGTCTGTTACAGGCCAATCTGGACAATGACGCGGCGGCGCTGGATGAAGTCAGTGCATTGCTGGACGAGGTGCGCTCGGCCTGGGTCGAAATCGGCCGCAAGCCGAATCCCGCCGAAGCACAGATGCAGGCGACCGCTGATGCCGGCATCTGACGCACTGCTGCGCTGGCAGGCGTTTTCCGCATTGGCCGAGGCGGCACGAGAAGCCGCTGAACGCGAGGACTGGGCGCTGGCGATTTCGCTGGGGGAACAACTGGCTGCGCTGCAGCAGGATTTGCCCGCAGTGGACACGCTGAAGCTGGACGACGCGCAGCACGCAACGCTGCGCCTGACGCTGCTGGCCATTCAGGCTAATATCGAACAGTCGCGTGCATTGATGGGATGGGAGCGCGACACGCTTTCCGAAGAAATGCATCATCTGCGAACCAGCAGCCGTGTACTGGACGCCTACAGCAAGGGCGCCTGACGCAGCCGCGCTGGGCGCGTCAGGAGGTTGAAGTGGAAATATGGCTGCTGCTTGCATGTTTGTCTGTTGCCGTGGCCGCGCTGGGCTGGCAGGTGTACCGCTTGCGTAGTGCGGTGCGGGTGGCGGACGCGCACCAGATCGAGTTGCAGGCGCAAATTACCCGCCTGCAAAAAGACCTCCACGGCCTGAGCGCGCGTGCGCCGCAGGTGCTTGTCGAGCCGCCGCGGCTCGTCGAGCCGCTGAAGCGGCGCAGCGATCCGCCGCCGTCATCCGAACTTTCTTCTCCCTACAATCAGGCGATCGAGCTGGCGCGCCATGGCCTGTCGGCCGGCGAAGTGGCCGAGCGCTGCGGCATCTCGCGCAGCGAGGCCGAGCTGATTGTTTCCCTTTACCGCAATAGTTCGACTTCATGATTCCTTCTCTGGGTAATGCGCCAGGCCAGAGTCTGCCGGCGCAGGGGCAGGCGCGGGTGGATAACGCCCGTTTCCTTAAAGATGCCGGCCGCGGCCTGATTGCGGTAGACAAGGTGCCGGGCAAAGTCCCGGCCTTGTTATTGGGTGAGGCGGTCAATGCTCGTGTGGTCGAGCGCCTGCCGGACAACAAGCTGGTCGCGCTGATCAAAAATGGCCTGTTTACCCTGCAACTGCCGCCGGGCGTCTCTGTCAAGGGCGAGTCGATTGCGCTCAAGGTGGCCGCGCTTGCGCCGGCGCTGACGTTTGCGCTGGCGGCCGATGCCGGCGAGCCGGAACAAAACAATTCGGTCGCCGTACGCCTGAGCAGTGCCACGCGCTATCTGTCCGACCTGCTGCGCGCCGCGCCACAAGCCACCGGCAAGGCGGCCACGCTGCTCGACCCGCAGGCGCCGCTGTCGGCGCGCGCCGAAAGCCTCACTCAGGCTGTCAGGCAAAGCGGCGTGTTTTACGAGTCGCAGCAAAAAGCCTGGGTCGAGGGACGCTTGCCGCTGGAAAAGCTGCAAAGCCAGCCGCAGGCGCAAGCCGGCGAACTGTTGAAGCAGGAGCCGCAAGCGCGTACGCAGGTGATGGCCGAGCTGGGCAGCGTATTGCAAAAGCAGCTGGATACGCTGGAAAGCCGCGTGCTCAATGTCAACGCCCAAGCTTGGCCTGGGCAGGCGGCGCAATGGCAGATCGAACGCGAAGCGGCAGGCGAGCGCGATGCCGATGGTGGCGGCGAGATACCGGTGTGGGCCACGCGGCTGAATCTGGATTTACCGGCGCTGGGCAGTCTGGGCGCGCGCGTGCGTCTGGTCGGCCACCAGATCCAGCTGACGCTGGACGCGGATGACACCACTGCCGCCCTGATCGAAACCCACCGCACACGGCTGGAGGATGGTCTGGCCGCTGCCGGCCTGGCGCTGGTGGCGCTGAATATCAAGCAGCATGGGTAAACAGCATCCACCATTGATGGGTTGCGCTGTGTGGCACCTGTCATTGATGGGTTACGCTTTGCTCCACCCATCCTACGACCAGTGGCACTGGTTTACCGCGTTTCTCCTGTTTCACCCTGATTACGAAACCCTGCCATGAAAAAAAACACCCCCCGCACTTCCGCCGTGGCGCTCTCTTACCAGGAGGGCAAGAGCGCGCCGCAGGTGGTGGCCAAGGGCTATGGCCAGATGGCCGAGCGCATCATCGAGCGCGCGCGTGAGTCGGGTGTGTTCGTACACGATTCGCCCGAACTGGTGAACCTGTTGATGCAGGTCAATCTGGATGACCATATCCCGTCCGAGCTGTATCGCGCCGTGGCCGAGCTATTGGCCTTTGTCTATTTCCTGGAACAGCAGGCAGCAGGCACAGCAACGCCCAAAGCGGTATCATGACAATTCATAATTTCAAGGGGAATTAAAATGAAAATAGGGTATATCGGTCTGGGCATCATGGGCAGGCCCTGTGTGTTGAACCTGCTGGGAGCGGGGTTCGACGTGACGGTGTGGGCGCGCCGCCCCGAGTCGGCCAAGGCGTTACTGGATGCTGGTGCCTCTTGGGCCGATAGCGTCGCGGCGCTGGCCGCTGAAGTCGATGTGCTGGTGAGCAATGTCTCCGACACGCCGGATGTGGCGGCGCTGATGGCCGAAGTCGCGGTGGCTGCCCGCCCGGGGCTGGTGTGTGTGGATATGAGCACCATCTCGCCGATAGGCGCGCGTGAGATTGCCGCCGCGCTGGCGGAAAAGGGCGTGGATTTTCTTGATTGCCCGGTGTCGGGCGGTGAAGCCGGTGCCATTGCCGGCACGCTGACCATTATGGTGGGGGGCAAGGCCGGCGCGCTGGAAACTGCGCGTCCGGTGCTCTTGGCGATGGGCAAGACCATCACCCATATCGGGGAGAGTGGTGCCGGCCAGGTGGCCAAGGCCTGTAACCAGATTGCGGTGGGCGCCGGCATTGCCGCGGTGGCCGAAATCATGAAGCTGACCCGCGCCTGCGGCGTCGACCCGGTGCCGGTGCGTGCGGCGTTAATGGGCGGCTTTGCCCAGAGCAAGGTGCTGGATGTGCATGGCCAGCGCATGATAGACGACAACTACGCGCCCGGCTTCAAAGCCGTGTTGCATCAAAAAGACATGGGCATCGTGCTCGACACCGCCGCCGAACTGGGCATCGCCTTGCCTGCTGCTGCGCGGGTGCGTGCGCTGATCGATGAACTGGTCGCAGGCGGCGATGGCGAACTGGATTCGTCGGCCATCGCGCGCCTGGTGTGGGACAAAAACTGATGGTGGGGGCAGCGGGATAGCGCTATTTCGCTGCCGGTGCGAGCTTATTCGATGTTCTGGATCTGCTCGCGCATCTGCTCGATCAGCACCTTGAGTTCGACCGAGGCCTGGGTGGTTTCGGTCGAGACCGATTTGGAACCCAGGGTGTTGGCTTCGCGGTTGAGTTCCTGCATCAGGAAGTCGAGGCGCTTGCCGGCCTGGCCGCCGGCTTTGAGGATGCGGCGCACTTCGCTGATATGCGCGCCCAGACGGCCGAGTTCTTCGTCTACATCCATTTTTTGGGCGAACAGGGCGAATTCCTGCTTGATGCGGTCGTCGTCCACGCTGCCCAGTGCATCTTGCAGCCGGTGGGAGAGTCTGGCCATATAGCCATCGAGGATTTGTGGCAGGCGCGGCTTGATCTCGCGTACGATGGTTTCCATGCCGTCCAGCCGGTCCAGCAAGATTTGCTTGAGTTTTTCGCCTTCGCGCGCACGGCTGGCGTTAAAGTCGGTCAGCAGTTCGGCCAGGCAGTCGACGCACAGCTGTTGCAGCACTTCGGGTGCCAGTTCATTGGAGCGCAGCACGCCCTGCCAGCGCATCAGCTCGCCAACAGACAGGCCGCGGGCATCGGGTGCCAGCGTACGGATGTCGGCGGCGACATCGAGCAGGCTTTGCAGGTAGTCGCGGTTCAGCTCCAGGGTCGGCACTTGCGAGTCGACCTGATTGAGCGAGACGCGGCACTCTATCTTGCCGCGGCTGGCTTTGGCCGAGATGCGTTCGCGCAAGGCCGGGTCGACGATGCGCAGTTCTTCCGGCAGGCGCAACTGGACATCAAGGTAGCGGTGGTTGACGGCGCGTAGTTCCATCGCCAGCATTCCGCCGGTAAATTCGCGGGTAATGGCGGCAAAGCCGGTCATGCTGAGTATCATGGTTTTCTTCCGGTAGGTTTTGATTCAGGAACCGGGCCCGGATGGTGTAGTTTCATCAAGGCCCACAACACTATAACAACAGCGATGACGCAAACCAAGCAAGGCGGCTTGCCGCCAGGGTTCCAGCTGGACGAGTACACCATTGTGCGCGAACTGAGCACCGGCGGTTTTAGCCGGGTGTATCTGGCGCTGGATCGCCACGATAACAAGTTCGCCATCAAGGAATATCTGCCGCAGGCATTGGCCAGCCACTCTGCCGAATATCGGGTCGTGGTCGATAACGAATTGGATCGCGATACCTTCCGCATCGGTCTGAAATGCTTTTTCGAGGAGGCGCGGGTGCTGGTGGGTATTAATCACCCCAATGTGGTGCGGGTGAGCAATATCTTTCCGGCCAACCAGACCGTCTATATGGTGATGAGCTATAAGTCCGGGCGCTCGCTGGCGCGCGAGATCGAACTCTTGGGCGGCAGCTTGCCCGAGCCCAGGCTGCGCCAGTTGTTTGCCGAACTGATTTCCGGCGTGCGCGAGGTGCATCGCCACCACTTGCTGCATCTGGACATCAAGCCGGCCAATATCTATCTGCGCCGTAGCGGCTCGCCTATCCTGCTCGATTTTGGCTCTGCCAGGCAGAATGCCTTGCAGCAGGATAAGCGCTTTGTATCCATGTATACCCCGGGCTTTGCGGCTCCCGAGCAGCATCAGGCCAAGGGCAAGTTGGGTCCATGGTCCGATATTTACAGTCTGGGGGCTTGTCTTTATGCCTGTCTGGGTATTGGTGCGCCCATGGCCGCAACCGTCCGCACTAGCGATGCGCTGCCGGCGCTGGCTAAGGCGCGCACGCGCTATTCCGCCGAGCTGTGTACTTTGGTGGCACAGTGTATGGCGCTGAATGTCGATGATCGGCCTGGCAGCCTGATGCAGCTGCAAAAAAGCCTGAACAGCCCGTATACCGAGCCACCGCCACCGGCCAGGGGCTTGTGGCAAAAAATGAGTGCCTGGCTGCACCCGGAGGTGGATGCATGAAGTTTCTCTGGAGTGGTGGCAGCAGTCTGGGGGGACGCCGGTATAACGAAGACCGGGTGCTGATGCTGCATTCGCGCGAGGCGGTATTGCTGGCGGTCGCCGACGGCATGGGGGGCCATCTGCATGGCGAACTGGCATCGCAAATGGTGATCGATACGCTGTCCCATCTGTTTGCGCTGGCTGCGCGTCCGCGTCTGGCCGACCCCGCCCGTTTTTTGCAGGATGCCTTGCATGAGGTGCAGCATGCGCTGGTGCGTCTGGCCTTGTCGCGGCGCTTTCCCGAAGTGCCGTCCACCACGGTGGTGGCGGCGCTGGTTCAGGACGAGAAGCTGTATTGCGCCTGGGCCGGAGACTCGCGCCTGTATCTGCTGGAGCACGGGGCGGTGAGCTGGCGCACGCAGGACCATTCGACCGTGCAGCGCTTGCTGGACAGGGGGCTGATTAGCGAGGACGAGGCGCTGGTCCACCCCGAGCGCAACCGCATTTATAGCTGTCTGGGCGGGACAGATAGCCCGCTGATCGGGCAGGCCGGCCCCTTGTCCTTGTCGGCGGGATCCACCTTGCTTCTGTGTTCGGATGGCGTATGGTCGCAGATGCGCGAGCACGAGCTGGTACGGGCACTGAGTGCGCGCGCCTTGACGCAGGTGGTGCCGGCCTTGCTGCAGGTGGCCGAGCGCCGGGGCGGTGCCAGTAGCGACAATCTCAGTGTCGCCGCCATGACCTTGCTGCCGGCGTCGCGTAGCGGTGCCGGGGTCGTCGATAGTCAGGATGCGCCGGAAATCCCCGACGCCATGATGGCGGCACTGGAGAGCGAGATGATGGCATCAGGGCGCAGCCTGCTGTAATCCGTTGTTCTTTTGCGGCCGGCCATGCTTACGGCCGTGCCGCAAGTTGCTGTACAATCTCGCGTTTTTCCCAGCGAGCTGCCTTATGCGACCCTCCGAGCGAAGTGCCGACACCCTGCGCCCCGTGCGTCTGACGCGCCACTATACCCGCCATGCCGAAGGCTCGGTGCTGGTCGAGTTCGGCGATACCAAAGTGATCTGTACAGCCAGCGTCGAAGAGAATGTGCCGTCTTTTCTCAAGGGCAAGGGGCAGGGCTGGGTGACCGCCGAATACGGCATGCTGCCGCGCTCGACCAATAGCCGTATGCGCCGCGAAGCGGCCAGCGGCAAGCAGTCCGGCCGCACCCAGGAAATCCAGCGCCTGATCGGGCGCAGCCTGCGCGCGGTGGTCGATTTGAAAAAGCTGGGCGAGCGTCAGATCGTGATCGATTGTGACGTAATCCAGGCCGATGGCGGTACCCGCACCGCCAGTATTACCGGCGCCTTTGTCGCGCTGTCCGACGCCATCGCCGGCCTGATCGCCGCCGGCAAACTCACTGAAAGCCCGATTACCGACCATATTGCTGCTGTTTCGGTCGGTGTATTCGAGGGGCAGGCGGTGCTGGATCTGGATTATCCGGAAGATTCGGCCTGCGAGACCGATATGAATGTGGTGATGACGGGGGCCGGCCATTTTGTCGAAGTGCAGGGCACGGCCGAGGGCGTGCCGTTCAGCCGCAGCGAGCTGAATGCGCTGCTTGATCTGGCGGAAAAAGGCATACGCGAGCTGATTGCCTTGCAGCAGGAGGCCTTGCAGTCGTGAGCCGCAAAGTTCTTCCCCCGCGCACCCTGTCCATTGCCCCGATGCTGGACTGGACCGACCGTCACTACCGTTATTTCGCCCGCCATATCACGCGCAATACCTGGCTTTATACCGAGATGGTGACCACCGGCGCGCTGATTCATGGCGATGTAGCGCGCCATCTGCGCTTTGACGAGGCCGAGCATCCGCTGGCCTTGCAACTGGGCGGCTCCGACCCGGCCGATCTGGCCAAATGCGCGCGTCTGGCTCAAGAGTGGGGCTACGACGAGGTCAACCTTAATGTCGGCTGCCCGTCCGAGCGCGTGCAAAAGGGCGCGTTCGGCGCCTGCCTGATGGCCGAGCCGCATCTGGTGGCCGATTGCGTCAAGGCCATGCGTGACGCTTGCGATATCGATGTGACCGTCAAGCACCGCATCGGTATCGACGATGTCGAGCACTATGACTTTTTGCGCGAGTTTGTCGATATCGTGGCCGGGGCTGGTTGCCAGACTTTTATCGTGCATGCGCGCAACGCCATCCTCAAGGGTCTCAGTCCCAAGGAAAACCGCGATATTCCGCCCCTGAAATACGATTACGCCTATCGCCTCAAGCGCGAGCGTCCCGATCTGGAGATCCTGCTTAATGGTGGCATCAAGACCCAGGCCGAAATCGACCTGCATCTTGAGCATGTGGACGGGGTGATGGTCGGGCGCGAGGCTTACCATAATCCGTGGATCATGGCCGATTGGGATGCGCGTTACTATGGTGATACCGGCCCTGCGCCCGAGCGCGAGGCGGTGGTGGCGGCGATGCTGGACTACACCCGGCGCGAACTGGCCGAAGGCAATAAGCTGCGCAATATCACGCGCCATATTCTCGGCCTGTATCAGGGCGTGCCCGGTGCGCGCCAGTGGCGGCGCATGCTGTCGGATGCCGCCCTGCTTGCCGGTGCCGACGAAAAGCTGCTGCTGCAGGCGATTCCGCCGGCCAACTATGGCCTGTTGACCGATTGAGCAAGCTGCCGCAGCGCGTCGATGCGGCCCGATTTTTTTGGCGGCAAACGTGTTGTTTGCCGTCGTGTACTTTGTGGAGGTGGACCTGAATTGAACAAGCTGACTGTGACTCTGTTGTCTGCGCTGGCGTCTGCCAGCGTGCTGGCTGGCCCGAACGACGTGCTCCATTTGTATAACTGGAGCGGTTCCCTGTCGGATGCAATCGTTAAACGCTTCGAGAAAAGCTGTGATTGCAAGGTGGTACAGGATTACTACGGTGACAATGAGGAAATGCTGGCCAAGCTGGCGGCAGGTGCCAAGGGCTACGATGTGGTGTTTCCGTCGTCCTTTGTGATCCAGCCCATGGTCAAGCAAAAATTGTTGCAACCGCTGAATAAACAGTTGCTTCCCAATTTCAGGAATGTCGACCCGGTTTACCTCAACCAGAGCTACGACCCGGGCAATCGATATGAAATCCCGACCGTATTGAGCCTGACCAGTGTCGGCTACAACCAGACCAAGCTTAAGGCGCTGGGGGTGGATCCGACGAGCTGGTCGGTGATTTTCGATCCCAAGGTGCTGGCCAAGATCAAGGGCAAGGTGACGGTGCTGGATAGCCCGCGCGAAGTATTCACCGCCGCGCTGTTTTATTTGGGCAAGAACCCGAATCAGGCGACCGAGGCAGACTATCGCGCCGCCAAGAAGGTGATTGCCCAAGCCAAGCCTTACTGGGCTGCCTTTTCCAACGCGAGCTACTTGAAAGAACTGGCGGTGGGCAATATCTGGGCGTCGCTGGGTTATTCGACCGAGTTTTACCAGGCGATAGAAGACGCCAGGCAGGCCAAGCGCCCGTTTGTGCTGGCGATGACGCCACAGCGCCAGGGTAACGAGCTGGGGGTGGACACCATGGCCATCCTGTCCAGTGCCAAGCGCCCGGATCTGGCACACCAGTTCATCAACTTCATGCTGGACGGCAAGAATGCGGCCGAGCTGACCAATCTCAATGGCGCGACCAATCCGGTCAAAACCGCGCTGCCATATTTCCGTAGCGACCTCAAGGCCAATGCGGTGATCAATCCAAGCCCGCAAACCGTGGCCAAGTGGACGGTGCTCAAGGAGCAAAGCCCGCGCGAGCGCCGCCTGATGAACCGCCTGTGGACCGAGGTCAAGGCGGGGAAATAAAGGGTAGGGTGGGTTAGGCCGCAGGCCGTAACCCACCTTGCTGTGATGGCGGGATACGCTGCCTTCGGCATCTAACCCACCCTACAAGTAAGGAAAAACCATGTTCGACAAACTGGTTCTTGCCAGCAATAACGCCGGCAAGCTGCGCGAGTTTTCCGCTTTGTTTGCGCCGCTGGGCATCACTCTGGTCCCGCAGCGCGAACTGGGCGTGGACGAGTGCGCCGAGCCGTATCACAGCTTTGTGGAAAATGCGCTGGAAAAAGCGCGTCACGCCAGTCGTGTGACCGGCCTGCCGGCGCTGGCCGACGACTCCGGCATCTGTGTGGCGGCGCTGGGTGGCGCTCCGGGCGTGCTGTCGGCGCGCTTTGCCGGCGAGCCCAAGTCGGATGCACGCAATAATGCGCTCTTGGTCGAGAAGCTGCAGGGCGAGAGCAACCGCCGCTGCTGGTATACCTGCGTGCTGGTGCTGGTGCGCCATGCCGATGACCCGCAACCCCTGATTGCCGACGCGGTGTGGATGGGCGAGGTGGTGGATACGGCGGCAGGCGAGGGCGGCTTCGGTTACGACCCTTATGTCTGGCTGGCCGACTATGGCTGTACCGTGGCCGAATTGCCGTCCGACGAGAAGAACCGCGTCAGCCACCGCGCGCAGGCGATGCAGGCGCTGCTGGCCAAACTCAAGGCCTTTGCATGAGCGTGATCGATATTTCGGCGCTTAGCGGTGGCCTGAAAGAGCTGCCGCCCTTGTCGCTTTACATCCATTTTCCGTGGTGTGTGCGCAAGTGTCCGTATTGCGACTTCAATTCGCACGAGGCTAAAAACGGCTTCGACGAAATGGGCTATGTCGCGGCCTTGCTGGCTGATCTGGAAAGCAGCCTGCCGCAGATCTGGGGACGGCCGGTGACGACCATCTTTATGGGCGGCGGTACACCCAGCCTGTTTTCGGCGGCGGCGATGGATGCCTTGCTGTGCGGCATACGCGCGCGGGTACGCCTGCATCCGGATGCAGAAATTACCATGGAAGCCAACCCCGGCACCTTTGAAAGCGACAAGTTCAAGGGCTATCGTGCGGCCGGCATCAACCGCCTGTCCATCGGCGTGCAAAGCTTTGATCCGGCTTTTTTGCAAGGACTGGGGCGGATACATAATGGCGACGAGGCGCGCCGGGCGGTCGACATCGCGCTGACGCATTTCGACAACGTCAACCTCGACCTGATGTATGCCCTGCCTGGGCAGACGCCGGAACAGGCGCTGTCCGACATCGATACCGCGCTTGGCTACGGCATCACCCATCTGTCGGCCTATCACCTGACCATCGAGCCCAATACCCTGTTCGCGCGTTATACGCCGGCCAATCTGCCGGACGACGAGCGCTCGGCTGATATGCAAGAAGCGATCGAAGCGCGGCTGGCCGCCGCCGGGTTCGAGCATTACGAGACCTCGGCCTTTGCCAGAGCCGGATACCAATGCCGGCATAACCGTAATTACTGGACCTTTGGTGATTATGTCGGCATCGGTGCCGGCGCCCATGGCAAAATCAGCTCGCACGCCGGCGTATTGCGCGAGGCGCGCTACAAGCAACCGGCTGCCTATCTGAAGGCGGTCGCAGCCGGCAAGCCGGTGCAGGAAGCACACAAGGTCGGGCGGCAGGACCTGCCGTTCGAGTTCATGTTAAATGCGCTGCGCCTGACCGGCGGCTTTGAAGAAGAACTGTTTGCCGCCCGCACCGGCTTGCCGCTGGTGTTGATTGCGCGCGAACTGAAGCAGGCCGGGCAAGACGGCCTGCTGGAACGCACGGGCGGCCTGATTCGCCCAAGCCTGAAGGGGCAGCGTTTTTTGAATGATCTGCTCACCCTGTTTTTGAACGATGGAGACTGACAGCATGGCAAAAGAAATCATCCACACCGACAAGGCGCCTGCCGCAATCGGCGCTTACTCGCAGGCCGTCAAGGCCGGCAATACCGTTTACCTGTCGGGCCAGATCCCGCTCGACCCGGCTACCATGGCCGTAGTCGAAGGCGGTTTCGAAGCAGAAACCCGTCAGGTGTTCACCAATCTCAAGGCCGTGTGCGAAGCCGCCGGCGGTTCGCTGTCCGATATCGTCAAGCTCAATGCCTATCTGACCGACCTGTCCAATTTCGCCACCTTCAATAAAGTGATGGCCGAATTCATGGCCGAGCCTTATCCGGCACGCGCTGCCGTTGGTGTTGCCTCGCTGCCGCGCGGCGTGCTGGTGGAAGCCGAAGGCGTGATGGTGCTGGGCGAATAAGCCTGCATCTGTTGCAAGATTGATTAAACGCCGCCGGGCCAAATCCGGCGGCGTTTTGCATGCTGCGGCTTCTGTGTTGCAATGCGTATTTCATTTTTCCGGAGGCCTGCGATGACGGCGTTTTCCTATCAGCTTGTGAATGTCTTTGCCGAAAGTCGCTGGGGTGGCAATCCGCTGGCCGTATTTACCGATGCTTCGGGACTAAGCGACGCCGATATGCAGGCGATTGCCCGGCAGTTCAATTTGTCGGAAACCGTATTTGTCTTGCCGGGTACGGATGGCTGCGCCGCTGCCTTGCGCATTTTTACGCCGGCGCTTGAGCTGCCCTTTGCCGGCCATCCGCTGCTGGGCAGTGCCGCCGTGCTGCAAAAACTGCTGGGTTTACCCGCGCACTTTAGCCTGAGTACCCGTGCCGGCGAGATCGCCATTCGCGAGCATGAGGGCATCTACCGTTTGTGTGCCCGTCCTGCGACGAGCCGTGCGGCGGATTTGGATTCTGCTACAGCCGCGGCGATGCTGGGTCTGGATGTGTCGGCCATGGCCGCCGCGCCGGTCTGGGTCAATGCCGGCTCCGAGCAGCTGCTTTTGCGTGCCGCCAGCCGCGATGCGGTGCTGGCGGCCAAACCCGATCCGCTGCTGTTTGCCGCTGGCGCGACCCTGTTTCCCGGGCGCTCGGTGGCTTATCTGTGGCATGCCGAAGATGGCGTGGCTACGGTGCGCTTGTTTTACGGTCAGGGCGGTGCGGTGCTGGAAGACCCGGGCACCGGTTCGGCCTGCGCCAATCTGGGTGCCTGGTGTGTCGAAGCCGGTATGGCACCCTTGTCGTGGCGGGTGGTGCAGGGCGAGGCCATCGGCCGGCCCAATATCCTGTATCTGGATGTCGATGCAGCAGGGCGGGTCGAGGTGGGCGGCCGGGTGCAGATGATGGGGCAGGGCGTTTTCTGCGCTTGACGCCATCTGCATAGATTGGCATTCTGGAGTCTTCACTCAAACACACGTTTGAAGACGAGGGGGGATAATGAAAGCAATGTGGAAAAATGCCGCGCTGGTACTGCTGGCAACACTGGTTTCCGGCTCTGCACTGGCCGCCGGCGTGGTGGGCACCTGGAAAACGATAGACGACGAAACCAAGCAGCCCAAGGCGCTGGTGCAGATCTCGGAATCGGCTGGCGGCGAGCTCTCCGGCAAGATCATCAAGCTGTTCAACAAGCCGGAAGCGGTATGTGACAAGTGCGAAGGGGCCAATAAGGATAAGCCGGTGGTTGGCATGAATATCCTGTGGGGGCTGAAAAAAGACGGCAATAGCTGGACCGGTGGCAAGATTCTCGACCCGAAATCGGGCAAGGTCTACAGCGCCAAGATGAAGCTGGAAGGCGACAACAAGCTGGAAGTACGCGGCTTTATCGGCATGGCTTTGCTGGGCCGCACCCAGGTCTGGGAGCGCAATTAAGCGCGGCTTTGTCTGTGGGGGATGCGCAACGGCGGAAAGCGACAGCTTTCCGCTTTTTGTTTTTGGGTACAATCGTCGACTATGCCTAGCCCTATCGATATCGCCAGCCAAGTGCCGCTGGCCGCACCTGCCACTCTCAAGAAACTCGAAAAGCTGGGTATCCGCCGCCGCTTCGACTTTATCCTGCATCTGCCACTGCGCTATGAAGATGAAACCCATGTCTACCCGATCGCCAGTGCGCCTTATGGCAAGGCGGTGCTGGTGGAGGGCGAGGTGATTTCTTCCGAAGTGCAGTTCAAGCCGCGCCGCCAACTGGTGGTGCAGATAGAAGACAGCAGCGGCACGCTGATATTGCGCTTTATCCACTTTTATCCCAGCCAGCAAAAGGCGCTGGCCAAGGGCAAGCGGGTGCGGGCGCTGGCCGAAGTCAGGCGCGGTTTTTTCGGCGACGAGATGGTGCACCCCAAGCTGCGCGAAGTGGCCGCGGACGAGGCCCTGGCCGACAGTCTGACCCCCATCTATCCGACCTTGAGCGGGCTGACCCAGCCGGTGCTGCGGCGCATGATACAGGGCGAACTCAAGGCGCAACAGCTGGACGAGACCTTGCCGGCGGCGCTGATCGCAAGGCTGGGTCTGGTGCCGTTTGCCGATGCGGTACGCTTGCTGCATGCGCCGCCGCCCGAACTCTCGGCCGAGGCCTTGAGCAATCCCTTATTGCCGGCCTGGCAAAGGCTGAAATTCGATGAATTGCTGGCGCAACAGCTGTCGATGCGTCTGGCCTACCGCGCGCGGCGCTCGGGCAAGGCGCCGGTCATCGTGGGAGACCAGTCGCTGCGCCAGCAACTGATTAGCCGGCTGCCGTTTGCCTTGACCGGTGCCCAGCAAAAAGTACTGGCCGAGATTACGGCGGATCTTGCGCTGGCGCATCCGATGAACCGCCTGTTGCAGGGCGATGTCGGCAGCGGCAAGACGGTGGTGGCAGCGATGGCAGCCCTGAGTGCGATCGAAGCCGGTTTTCAGGTGGCCTTGATGGCACCGACCGAAATTTTGGCCGAGCAGCATTACGCCAAGCTGTCGGCCTGGCTGGAACCTCTGGGAGTGAAGGTCGCCTGGCTGTCCGGCAGCTTGCGCAAAAAAGCGCGTAGCGAAATGAATGCGCTGATTGCCTCGGGCGAGGCGCGTCTGGCGGTGGGCACGCATGCCCTGTTTCAGGACGAGGTGAGCTTCGAGAAGCTGGGGCTGGTGATTGTCGACGAGCAACACCGCTTTGGCGTGGGGCAGCGCCTGGCCTTGCAGGGCAAAGGCGCCGAGCCGCACCAGCTGATGATGACGGCGACGCCGATTCCGCGCACGCTGGCGATGAGCTTTTATGCCGATCTGGATGTCTCGGTGATAGACGAACTGCCGCCGGGGCGCACGCCGATCGTCACCAAGCTGATCAGTGCTGCCCGCCGCGACGAGGTAGTGGCCTATGTCAACAAGACCTGTAGCGAGGGGCAGCAGGTGTACTGGGTATGCCCGCTGATCGAGGAGAGCGAGACGCTGGAGCTGCAAACCGCAGTCGATACCCATCTCGGCCTGAGCGAGGATTTGCCGCATTGGCAGGTAGGCCTGGTGCATGGCCGCATGAAAGCGGCGGAAAAGGCTGAGGCGATGGCGGCGTTTTCCCGCAACGAGACGCAGGTGCTGGTGGCTACGACGGTGATCGAGGTCGGGGTCGATGTGCCCAATGCCAGCCTGATGGTGATCGAACACGCCGAGCGCATGGGGCTGGCGCAGTTGCACCAGTTGCGTGGCCGGGTTGGGCGGGGGGCCGCCAAAAGCACGTGCGTGCTGCTGTTCGAATCGAAGTTGTCGGATCTGGCCAAGGCGCGTTTGCGGGTTATTTTCGAACATACCGACGGCTTCGAGATTGCGCGTCAGGATTTGCTGATCCGTGGCCCGGGCGAATTTCTGGGTGCGCGCCAGAGCGGTCTGCCCATGCTGCGCTTTGCCAATCTGGAGGAGGATGTGGCCTTGCTGGAGTCGGCGCGCGAGATGGCTCCGGTCTTGCTGGAAAAATCGCCCGCGTCTGCGTCAGCCCATTTGGCGCGCTGGCTGGCCGGGCGCGAGCATTTCCTTAAGGCGTAAGCGGGGATGGATCCTGGCAGGCAAAAAAAAGGCCCCGGCTGAGGAGCCGGAGCGAATGGGATATTGCTGCAAACAACAAAGGAGAAACCATATGAAGCGGTATTTATATTAGTATTTAACCGTTTACGCGTCAACAGTATAGATAGTAATTGCTATTGATCTGTATCAAGTTTTTATCGGTTTCTGCCTCTGCTGCCGCTTTTTTATCAGGCAAACAAGCGTGTACCCAGGATATACAGGCCGGCCGACAGTCCCATCGACACCGGCAGGGTAAATACCCAGGCCAGCAGGATATTGCGTATGGTCGACATCTGCAGGCCGGACTTGTTGGCGACCATGGTGCCGGCAACCGCGCTGGACAGGATTTGCGTCGTTGATACCGGAAAGCCGAATACGCTGGCCAGACCGATCGAGGTCGCGGCCGTGACCTGCGCCGACACGCCTTGGGCATAGGTCATGTCTTTCTTGCCTATGCCTTCACCTACCGTCTTCACCACCCGCTTCCAGCCCACCATCGTGCCCAGACCCAGCGCCAGTGCAATGGCGACAATCACCCAGGTCGGCGCATATTCGGTGGTAGCTGTCAGGTCTTTACGCAAGCCGGTCAGGTGCTGCTTTTCGGTGCTGCTAAGGCCGGGCAGCTTGAGTGCGGTCTTGGCTGCATTGTCCAGGCACAACAGGTCGGCACGAATATTCCAGCGCTGCTCGGCATTCAAAAGGTGATAGTCATTGGTGCCAAGCGTCGCCAGCAGCGAGTCGGCCGTGCCGGCGGTGTTCAGCGGCTTGCAGTCGAACTTGCCGGTCGTGGTCTTGACCGGTTGTTTGGCCAGCAGTACCTGCATTTCTGGCGCCTTGCGCGCATAGAACTGTTGCAGATGCAGGGCCGCATCGCGGGTGCGTTCAATCTGGTAAGGCGTGCTGTCCAGGTTCAAAACGAACTTGGCGGGTACGATGCCGATCAGTACCAGCATGATCAGGCCTACGCCTTTTTGCCCATCGTTGGAGCCATGGGCAAAGCTGACGCCCATGGACGACAGGATCAGCATAAAACGGGTCCAGAACGGCGGGTGCTTGCGGCCTTCAACCTGCTGGCGCTGGAACGGGGTGCGGTGGATATTGCTTTGCGGGCGAAAGTGCGCCAGCAGCAATAGCATGACGGCTGCCACGACACCGCCGATAAGCGGGGATAACAAAAGCGAAGAGCCGACATCAATGGCCTTGCTCCAGTTGACGCCCTGGGTCAGCGGCGCATTATTCATCCAGGCATTGGCTACGCCGACGCCGAGGATGGCGCCGATCAGTGTATGGCTGCTGGAGGCGGGCAGGCCGAAGTACCAGGTGCCGAGGTTCCAGCTGATGGCCGCCACTAGCAGGGCGAATACCATGGCCATGCCGCGTGCGCTATTGACCGAAACCAGCAAATCGACCGGCAGCAGGTGCACGATGGAGTAGGCGACCGCCAGTCCGCCTGTCATCACGCCGATGAAGTTGAAAAAGCCCGAGGCGACAACGGCCAGTTGCGGCTTCATCGACTGGGTGTAGATCACCGTGGCGACCGCATTGGCGGTGTCGTGGAAACCGTTAATAAATTCGAAGGCGAGAACCAGTCCCAAAGACAGGACCAGGGTGAGAATAACGACGGGCGCGAGGCCGGTAAAAAGGTCAAACATGACGGTTATTTGTTGTCATAAAGGCGCGATTGTTGGGGGCAAAACAATGCGCGTCAAGCGTAGATGACAATTATATTGCGCAGCATCATGCGGCGTTCTTGCCGATGCTTGATTGGCGCGGTTTTGCGTTGTGACGGGCGCAAAAAAACGGGCAGCATCCTGAGTCTGGATGCTGCCCGTTTTGTCTGATTTGCGGTTTAAACCACGCGCTGCGCTTAGAAGCTGAGGTCGCGTACCAGATAGAAAATACCGGCCGACAAAACGGCAGAGGCCGGTACGGTAATGACCCAGGCTGCGGCAATGCGCATGATCAGTGAGCGCTTGACCAGTTCGGTGCGGTAAACCTGACGCAGTTCCTTGCGCTCGCGCTTGGAGAAGTGCGCCGGGTCTTGCAGCGTTTTCATGCGCAGCTTGAGGTCTTGCAACAGCTGGCCTTTTTCTGCGACGCTGGCTTGGGAGAATTTGGCAATAAAGGCATCGATCGCCGGCTGGTCGTCTTCGGGATGATGTGCCTTGATCTGCGCAATCATGATGGCATAGCGGTTTTTCAGGTGTTCACGCAAGAAGCCGATGCCGAAGACACCGCCGACCGCGATATGGGTCGAGCTGACCGGCAGGCCCAGCTGGCTGGCGAAAATCACGGTCATGGTGGCCGACATCGCGATCGAGTAGGCACGCATCTGGTCCAGTTCGGTAATCTCGTTACCTACTGTACGGATGACCTTGGGGCCGAATAGTGCAAGGCCGATCGAAATGCCCAGTGCGCCGACCATCATCACCCAGAGCGGAATGCCGGCCGAACTGCCTATGCTGTCACCGCTCGTTTGCAGGGCGTCGACAATCGCAGCCAAGGGGCCGATGGCATTGGCCACATCGTTGGAGCCATGGGCAAAGCTGAGCAAGGCGGCGGCAAAAATAAGCGGCACGGTAAAGAGCCGGTTGATGGCTTGCTTATTGTTTTCAGAGGCAGCTGCGCGACGGGCAATCAGCGGGCGTAGTACCAGATAGCTCAGAATGCCTGCCGCGACGCCGCCGCCCATGGCGTTGGCAAAGCTCATGGGCCAGATGCGTGCCAGACCCTTGAGCAGCAGATAGCTGGTAAACACCCAGGCCATCAGCGCGATCAGAATGGGTACGATACGCGCAGCCGCGCTTTTCATATCGGTCTGGTAGGTAATGGTGCGCTTGATGAAATAGAGGAAGGCCGCGGCAATGATGCCACCTAAAAGTGGCGAAATGACCCAGCTGGCCGCGATGGTCGCGACCTTGCTCCAGTTGGCGATGCCGAAACCGGCCGCCATCACGCCCGAGCCCAGCAGGGCACCGACGATGGAGTGGGTCGTCGACACCGGAGCGCCAACAACGGTGGCGATATTCAGCCACAAGGCCCCTGCCAGCAGGGCCGACATCATGATCCAGATAAAGGCGGCTTTGTCCGGAATCAGACTGGGGTCAATGATGCCGCTACGAATGGTGGAGACCACTTCACCGCCGGCAATCAGGGCGCCGGCGGCTTCGAAAATGGCGGCGATGATCAGTGCGCCGCCCATGGTCAGCGCCTTGGAGCCGACCGCCGGGCCTACGTTGTTGGCCACGTCGTTGGCACCGATATTCATCGCCATATAGGCGCCGATACCGGCAGCCACCATCATCGGCAGGCTGACGTGACCCAGGGTGGTGCTGTAGATCACGGCACCCACGATAAAGAGCAGCGCCAGACCGAGACGCATAAAGTCATTGCGGCCTTTGTCGGCTGCTTTGGTGATATCACTGAAGTCTTGTAAGTCCACGACTTGATCCTGTTTGATGCAAAAGCAAAAAAAGCCTGACGGTGTCTAGCTCAGGCTGGTATCGGGCGCTCGCATAATAACATTCATTGTAGGGACGAAAAACCCGTAGCAAGGCACTGATAAAAAAGAAAAACCCCGATCGAGACAGACCGGGGTTACTTTGTTGCTATTGGTATTTGTTGTTTGTGTTTTTAACCCTATATGGGTTAGCCGAACTTGCCGGTAATGTAGTCTTCGGTGGCTTTTTTCTTGGGCGCAGTAAAAATGCCGTCGGTTTCGCCGAACTCGACCAGATCCCCCAGATACATATAGGCGGTGTAGTCCGATACGCGGGCTGCCTGCTGCATATTGTGGGTCACGATGGCGATGGTGTAGTCCGCCTTCAATTCATGTATCAGTTCTTCGATATGGGCAGTAGAAATCGGATCCAGCGCCGATGTCGGTTCATCCAGCAGCACGACCTCGGGACGGGTGGCAACGGCGCGGGCGATGCACAGGCGCTGTTGCTGGCCGCCGGACAGCGAGTTGCCGGACTGCTTGAGCTTGTCCTTGACCTCGTTCCATAGCGCGGCCTTCTTCAGTGCCCATTCCACCCGCTCGTCCATATCGACGCGCGACAGGTTTTCATACAGCTTTACACCGAATGTGATGTTGTCGTAGATCGACATCGGGAACGGCGTCGGCTTCTGGAATACCATGCCTATCTTGGCGCGCAGCAGGTTGATGTCTACATCGCGGGCCAGGATATTTTCGCCGTCCAGCAGAATTTCACCTTCGGCGCGCATGCCCGGATACAGTTCGAACATGCGGTTGAACACGCGCAGCAGCGTGGATTTGCCGCAGCCGGACGGGCCGATAAAGGCCGTCACCTGATTGGCCGGGATCTCCAGATTGATGCCCTTGAGTGCCTGATAGTTGCCGTAGTAGAAGTTCAGGTCTTTGACTTGCAGTTTGCTTGCGTTTTCAGTCATGGTGCTGCCTTAGTGCGATTGTGTTTTTTGGCGACCCATCCAGCGGGCCACGATATTCAGGGTCAGTACGCTTAGCGTGATCAGCAAGGCGCCGGCCCAGGCCAGGCGATGCCAGTCTTCATACGGGCTCATGGCGAACTGGAAGATCACGATGGGCAGGTTGGCCATAGGCTGGTTCATGTCGCTCCAGAACTGGTTGTTCAGTGCGGTAAACAGCAGTGGCGCAGTCTCGCCCGAGATGCGGGCTACAGCCAGCAAAATGCCGGTGATCACGCCTGCCTTGGCCGAGCGCAAGGTGACATACATGGTCACTTTCCATTGTGGTGCGCCCAGCGCAATGGCCGCTTCGCGCAGGCTGTTCGGAACCAGACGCAGCATGTTTTCGGTAGTACGTACCACGACCGGTATCACCAGCAATGACAGCGCCAGCGAGCCGGCCCAGCCGGAGAAGTGCCCGACCGAGATCACATAGACCTCATAGATAAACAGGCCGATCACAATGGAGGGCGCCGATAGCAGGATGTCGTTGATAAAGCGCGTCGCCGGTGCCAGCCAGCCCCGGTTGCCGTATTCGGCCAGATAAACGCCGGCCAGAATGCCGATAGGCGTGCCGATCAGGGTGCCGAAAAAGGTCATCTGCAAGGAGCCGACGATGGCATTGGCCAGACCGCCTTGCGAGCCCGGCGGCGGCGTGATCTGGGTGAATACCTCGGTCGACATGCCTTCGATGCCAAAGCGCAGCAGCGTCCACAATATCCAGAACAGCCAGAACAGGCCGAACACCATGGCCAGCGTGGATGCCCCCATATTGAAGATATTGATCAGCCGCCGCTTGCGGTAGACCATATTGTTGCGGGAGAAGCTTTTATCTTTCACTGCATTAGCCTTGCCGGTGCGGGTCAATGATTGTTCCATGCGGGGGGCGCTCATCAGGAGTGGCGGCCTTCCTGCTTCTTGAGCTGTAGCAATAGCAGCTTGGAGCAGGCGAGCACGACAAAAGTAATGAAGAACAGAATGAGGCCTAGCGAGATCAGCGCCGACAAGTGCAGTTCGCTGGTCGCTTCGGCAAATTCGTTGGCCAGTGAAGACGCAATCGAGTTGCCGGCATCAAACAGGCCGGAAGCAAAGATGGTGGAGTTGCCGATCACAAAAGTCACCGCCATGGTTTCGCCCAGTGCGCGTCCCAGTCCCAGCATAATGCCGCCGATTACACCGGTTTTGGTGTAGGGCAGCACGACATTGCGTACCACTTCCCAGGTGGTAGCGCCCAGACCATAGGCCGACTCCTTGAGCATGGGGGGCACGACTTCGAATACGTCGCGCATCACCGATGCAATAAATGGAATTACCATAATGGCCAGAATCAGGCCGGCGGTGAAGATGCCGATGCCCATCGGTGCGCCCTGAAACAGGAAGCCGATCAGCGGCAACTCGCCCATATTGTCGATGATCCACGGCTGGATATGGTCGCCAAACCAGGGGGCGAAAACAAACAGGCCCCACATGCCGTAGATAATGGATGGAATGCCGGCCAGAAGCTCGACGGCGATGCCCAGCGGGCGCTTGAGCCACGGCGGGGACAGTTCGGTCAGAAATAGTGCAATGCCGAAGCTGACCGGCACGCCGATCAGCAGGGCAATAAAGGAAGTCATCAGGGTGCCGTAGATAGGCACGAGCGCGCCAAAGTTTTCGGCAACGGGATCCCACTCGGTACTGGTCAAAAACCCCCAGCCGAAGTGTTTGAGCGCCGGCAGCGAGCCGACCAGCAGTGAAAACAGAATGCCCAGCAGCATCGCCAGCACAAAGAAGGCGAAAAAGCGCGTGCTGATGCGGAACAGGGCATCTATCTGCATCTGGCGTTTCAGGTGCGAGGTGTTCTTATATTTTTCCATACTCAATCTACTCGGGCTTAGTCAGGCAAAAAGCCGGGGAGAGACTCCCCGGCCATCTGCCGCACAGATCCGTGGTGGCCGGGCTTATTTCCAGAGCGCCTGGCCATTGCTGGCGGCAATCTGTTTCCACGAGTTGCGCACCTGGTTTTGTACGACGGCAGGCAGAGGCACATAGTCCAGATCCAGCGCCATCTTGCCGCCATCCTGATAGGCCCAGTTGAAGAACTTCAGCGCTTCGCTGCTGCCTTCGGCCTTGTCGGTCTTTTGCTGCATCAGGATAAAGGTCGCGCTGGAGATCGGCCAGCTCTCCTTGCCCTGGGCATTGGTCAGGATCAGGTAAAAGCCGGGGGCGTTTTTCCAGTCTGCACCAGCTGCTGCCGCGGCAAAGCTCTTGTCGTCCGGCTGGATAAAGCTGCCGGATGCATTTTGTACGGCGGCATGTGGGATATTGTTGACCTTGGCGTAGGCGTATTCAACATAGCCGACCGATCCTTTGATACGGTTAACGTAGTTGGCTACGCCTTCGTTACCTTTGCCGCCTACACCGACTTTCCATGCCACCGAAGTGTTGGCGCCGATGGCGGATTTCCAGGCAGGAGAAACCTTGGACAGATAATCGGTAAAGACAAAGGTCGTGCCCGAACCGTCGGAGCGGCGTACCGGGGTGATTTTCTGGTCAGGCAGTGCCACGCCCGGGTTGAGCTTGACGATCACCGGGTCATTCCACTTGCTGATAGTTCCCATGTAAATGTCGGCCAGTACCGGGCCTGTCAGCTTGAGCTGGCCTGGCTTGATGCCGGGCAGGTTGACGACCGGTACGACACCACCGATCACGGTCGGAAACTGTACCAGACCTTTTTTAGCCAGGTCTTCCGGCTTGAGCGGCATGTCGGATGCGCCAAAGTCTACGGTTTTGGATTCGATTTGCTTGATGCCGCCGCCGGAGCCTATCGACTGATAGTTGACGCGGTTGCCGGTCTTGGCTTTGTAAGCCTCTGCCCACTTGGCGTACAAGGGGTAAGGGAAGGTTGCGCCGGCGCCGGTAATGTCGGCGGCAAAGGCTGGGGCAATAAAGGCACCCGTCAGGGTCAGTGTGGCAGCGAGGCGTACGGTGTGTTTCATGCTGACTCCGGTTTGTGCATCAAGAAAGTTTCGATGGGCGCATCCTAGCCTGCTTTCTTTTCAGAAATATTACATTCACTGTCATCAATCGTCTTTGCGGGTTGACGCTCGCCCGTGACCCTCTGAATAATGCGGCACTTGCAAGAAATACTGGAGTCGGAAATGGGTGCCAAGCTGGTAATCGGTAACTGGAAGATGAACGGGCGGCTGGCCGCTAATGAACAACTGCTGCGTGCCATGCTGGCCATGCCGGCTATTGCGCGCAGCGGCGCAGGTATCGCTGCTCCCGCCGCTTATATCGCGCAGATTGCCGCGCTGTGTGAAGGCTCCGGCATTCAGGTTTGTGCCCAGGATGTGAGCCGGTTTGCCGCGGACGGCGCATATACCGGTGAAGTTTCTGCCTCCATGCTGGCCGATCTGGGGTGCCGCTATGTTTTGATCGGCCACTCCGAGCGGCGCCAGTATTTTGCCGAGGCCGGGGCATGTCTGGTTGATAAGCTGCAGGCTGCGCTGGATGCGGGCATGGTGCCGGTGTTCTGTGTGGGCGAGACGCTGGCCGAGCGCGAGGCGGGTGAGTATTTGTCGGTGATTTTTTCCCAGCTTGAAGTTTTACGCGGCTTTGCCGGGCGCGAACTGGTCGTGGCTTATGAGCCGGTTTGGGCGATAGGTACGGGAAAAGTAGCGAATATTGAACAAATTAGCGAAATCCACGCGGAAATAAAAAAATGGCTATTGCAAACGCTGGGGGGCACTGATAATATTCGCGTCCTCTACGGCGGCAGCGTCAAGGCAGACAACGCTGAGGTCATCATGGCAGTGCCTGGTGTTGATGGTGCGCTTGTTGGTGGGGCTTCGCTGGATGCTAGTACGTTTGAATTAATTTGCCAGACCGTTGAAAAGTAGATAAAATGGAACTCCTGAAAACACTGATCTGGATTGTAAACCTGCTTTCCGCAGTCTCTATTATCGTTCTTGTGCTGATGCAGCACGGTAAGGGCGCAGATATGGGGGCGGCATTTGGCGGTGGTGGCGGTTCTTCCGGAAGTTTGTTTGGTGCATCGGGTTCATCGAATTTTATGAGCAGAGCGACGGCTTTTTCGGCTGTTGTATTCTTCTCTACCTGTCTGGTCTTGTCCTATCTGTCCACTGAGAGACAGAGCGATTTGGGCGTGATGGGTCATAGTGTTGAACAGCCTGTCTCGCAAGTCCCGAGCGGTGCGGCTGATAATAATAAAACCGGTCCAGTAGTACCGGAGTAAACCAAGGTTTGTTCAGTGCCGACATGGTGAAATTGGTAGACACGCTATCTTGAGGGGGTAGTGGCCATAGGCTGTGTGAGTTCGAGTCTCACTGTCGGCACCACAATATCTAAAAAACAGGTCACCGGGATTCCGGTGACCTGTTTTTTTTTGGAGCGATAGAAAGGCTTGCCTTTCTTTTTTAGGGGTGTTCGGGAAAATGCTGCAGAATTACTTCCCTATCTTGCTGTTTGTCATTGTCGGCCTTATGGTCGGTGTCGGGCCTATCGTTCTTGGTAAGCTCGTCTCCCCCAATCGGCCCGACCCTGAGAAACTGTCACCATACGAGTGTGGCTTCGAAGCCTTCGAAGACACGCGCATGCGTTTTGATGTGCGTTACTACCTCGTTGCAATTCTCTTTATCTTGTTCGATCTCGAAATCGCTTTCCTGTTCCCTTGGGCTGTCGTGCTCAAGGAAATCGGCATGTTCGGTTTTGGCGCCATGCTGGTTTTCCTGGCCATTCTGACGATCGGCTTTATCTATGAATGGAAAAAAGGGGCGCTGGAATGGGAATAGAAGGGATTCTCGAGAAGGGTTTTGTCACCACTACGGCTGACACCCTGATCAACTGGACGCGCACGGGTTCCATGTGGCCGATGACTTTCGGTCTGGCCTGCTGTGCGGTGGAAATGATGCATGCCGGTGCGGCGCGTTACGATCTGGATCGCTTCGGCATCGTATTCCGCCCCAGTCCGCGTCAGTCCGACCTGATGATTGTTGCCGGTACCTTGTGCAACAAGATGGCTCCGGCCCTCAGGAAGGTCTACGACCAGATGGCTGAACCGCGCTGGGTGATTTCCATGGGTTCGTGTGCCAACGGAGGCGGGTATTACCATTACTCGTATTCTGTGGTGCGCGGCTGTGACCGCATCGTGCCTGTCGATGTCTACGTGCCGGGCTGCCCGCCAACGGCTGAAGCCTTGCTGTACGGCATCATTCAGCTGCAGAACAAGATCAAACGCACCAATACTATCGCCCGCTGAGGGAGAAGCCATGGCCTCCAAAATGGAAGCGCTCAAATCGAGCGTCGAGAGTCTGCTCGCGCCACATATTGTGCATAGCACAATTGCGTTGGACGAGCTAACTGTCGTATGCAAGTCTGATTGCTTGGTCGAAGTCGCGACAAAGTTGCGCGATTCGGCCGAGCTTTCGTTTGAACAATGCATAGACATGTGCGGCATGGATTACAGCACGTACCGGGATAGTCCCTGGGACGGCCCGCGCTTTGCCGCCGTGTATCAGTTGTTGTCGCTCAAGCACAACCAGCGCATCCGTTTGCGTTGTTTTGCCGAGGATGACGACTTTCCTGTCCTGCCTACCTTGACCGGTGTCTGGAGCTGCCTGAACTGGTACGAGCGCGAAGCATTCGACCTGTTCGGGCTGATGTTCGACCAGCACCCGGATTTGCGCCGCATCCTGACAGATTACGGCTTTGTCGGTCATCCGTTCCGCAAGGATTTCCCGGTTTCTGGTTTTGTGGAAATGCGTTACGACGCAAGCCAGCAGCGCGTGATCTACCAGCCGGTCAGCATCGAACCGCGCGAGATCACCCCGCGCATTATTCGCGAGGAGAACTACGGTGGCTGATATCCGCAATTACACGCTGAACTTCGGCCCGCAGCACCCGGCTGCACACGGCGTATTGCGCCTGGTGCTGGAGCTGGATGGCGAGGTGGTGCAGCGTGCCGACCCGCATATCGGTCTGCTGCATCGCGGCACCGAGAAGCTGGCCGAATCCAAGACCTATCTCCAGTCGTTGCCTTATATGGACCGTCTGGATTATGTGTCGATGATGTGCAACGAGCACGCCTATTGCCTGGCTATCGAGAAGCTGACCGGGGTCGACGTGCCGCTGCGCGCGCAGTATATCCGCGTGATGTTTGCCGAGATTACCCGCATTCTGAACCACTTGTTGTGGATCGGTGCGCACTCGATCGACATCGGCGCGATGACTATGTTCCTGTACGCGTTCCGCGAGCGCGAGGATCTGATGGACCTGTACGAGGCGGTGTCCGGTGCGCGTCTGCACGCGGCCTACTTCCGCCCGGGCGGTGTGTATCGCGATCTGCCGGACACCATGCCGCAGTACACCGCCTCCAAGATCAAGAATGCCCGTGAAGTCGCGCGCCTGAACGAAAACCGTCAGGGCACGATGCTCGATTTTATCGAGGACTTCACCCGCCGCTTCCCGGCCTGCATCGACGAGTATGAAACCCTGCTTACCGATAACCGCATCTGGAAGCAGCGTACCGTCGGTATCGGCGTGGTCAGCCCCGAGCGCGCTTTGCAGCTGGGCTTTACCGGCCCGATGCTGCGCGGCTCCGGCGTGGCGTGGGACTTGCGCAAGACTCAGCCTTACGACGTGTATGCCGAGATGGATTTCGACATTCCTGTCGGCAAGACCGGTGACTGTTACGACCGTTATCTGGTGCGGATGGAAGAGTTCCGCCAGTCCAACCGCATCATTGCCCAGTGCGTAAAGTGGCTGAAAGCCAATCCGGGTCCGGTGATTACCGAGAACCACAAGGTGGCGCCGCCATCGCGCGAAGGCATGAAAACCAATATGGAAGAGCTGATCCACCACTTCAAGCTCTTTACCGAAGGCATGCATGTACCCGAGGGCGAAGTCTATGTCGGTACCGAACACCCGAAAGGCGAGTTCGGTATCTATATGGTGTCCGACGGTGCCAACAAGCCGTACCGCCTGAAAATCCGTGCCCCAGGTTACGCGCATATCGCGGGCCTGGACGAAATGGCACGCGGTCACATGATTGCCGACGTGGTCGCGATCATCGGTACGCAGGATATCGTGTTTGGGGAGATTGACCGCTGATGTTGTCCGCAGAATCGCTTGCAAGTATTGACCGCGAGGTTGCCAAGTACCCTGCCGACCAGAAGCGGTCGGCGGTAATGGCCGCGCTGAGGATCGCGCTGACCGAACGTCGCGAACAGGGCCAGACGCCGGAGGCGCGCTGTCTGACGCCCGAGGTGATCGAGTATGTGGCGAATTATCTGGAGATTGCTCCGGTTGCCGCGTACGAAGTAGCCACTTTCTACAACATGTACGACATGAAGCCGGTGGGCAAGTACAAGATCACCGTCTGCACCAATTTGCCGTGCGCACTGTCCGGTGGTGTGTCTGCCGCCAAATACCTGTCGGAAAAGCTGGGCATCGCCATCGGCGAAACCACGGCCGACGGCAAGTACACCCTGCTGGAAGGGGAGTGCATGGGCGCATGCGGTGATGCACCGGTCTTGCTGGTGAACAACCACAAGATGTGCAGCCATATGTCGCCGGCAGCGATAGACCAGAAACTGGCGGAGCTCGAATAATGGCGATCTTCAAAAGTGGTGTGATTTTCGAAGGCGTGGACACCCAGGACGAAAATGCCTGGCGTCTGGCCGCCTACGAGGCGCGTGGCGGCTATGTTGCCCTGCGTAAAATCCTTGCGGCGCAGATGCCGCAGGACGAGGTGATTGCCGAAGTGAAAAACTCCGGCTTGCGCGGGCGTGGTGGTGCGGGCTTTCCTACCGGCCTGAAGTGGAGCTTCATGCCGCGCAGCTTCCCTGGCGACAAATACGTGGTGTGCAATACCGACGAGGGCGAGCCGGGTACGTTCAAGGATAGAGATATCCTGCGCTACAACCCGCATGCGCTGATCGAAGGCATGATCATCGCCGGTTACGCCATGGGCACCCGCGCCGGTTACAACTACATCCACGGCGAAATCTTCGAAGCCTACGAGCAGTTCGAAGCCGCACTGGATGAAGCGCGTGCCGCCGGCTTGCTGGGGCAGAATATTCTCGGTACCGGTTTCAATTTCGAGCTGTATGCGGCGCATGGTTATGGCGCCTATATCTGCGGCGAAGAAACGGCCTTGCTGGAGTCGCTGGAAGGCAAAAAAGGCCAGCCGCGCTTCAAGCCGCCGTTCCCTGCGTCGTATGGCCTGTATGGCAAACCGACCACCATCAACAACACCGAATCCTTCGCTTCGGTGCCGTTCATTATCAAGGACGGCGCGCAGAAGTTTCTGGAAGCGGGCAAGCCGAACAACGGCGGCACCAAGCTGTTCTCGGTGTCCGGCCATGTGAACCGTCCGGGCAACTACGAAGTGCCGCTGGGCACCCCGTTTACCGAGCTGCTGGAAATGGCCGGCGGCATGCGTGACGGCAAAAAGCTCAAGGCGGTGATTCCGGGCGGCTCGTCCGCACCGGTACTGCCGGCCGAGATCATGCTGGGCGTGACCATGGATTACGACAGTATTTCCAAGGCCGGCTCCATGCTGGGTTCGGGCGCCGTTATCGTGATGAACGAAGACGTGTGCATGGTGCGTGCGCTGGAGCGTCTGGCCTACTTCTATCACGAGGAATCGTGCGGACAGTGCACGCCGTGCCGCGAAGGCACCGGCTGGCTGTACCGCATCATCCATCGCATCCTGAACGGCGAAGGCCGTCCGGGAGATCTCGAATTGCTGGATTCCGTCGGCAACAATATGGCTGGCCGCACCATCTGTGCGCTGGCCGATGCCGCCGTTTTCCCGGTCCGCAGCTTCACCAAGCACTTCCGTCATGAGTTCGAGTACCTGATCGAACACGGTAAGCCGCTGGTGGATCACAAATGGTGTTGAGCGATGCTTGAAATCGAAATCGACGGTAAAAAACTGACGGCCCCGCAAGGCAGCACCGTAATGGAAGCTGCCCATTCGATCGGGACGTATATTCCGCACTTCTGCTACCACAAGAAACTGTCCATCGCGGCCAACTGCCGCATGTGTCTGGTCGAGGTGGAAAAGGCGCCCAAGCCGCTGCCGGCTTGCGCTACGCCAGTGACGGACGGCATGAAGATCCATACCCACTCCGATCTGGCGAAAAAAGCCCAGGCCGGGGTGATGGAGTTCCTGCTGATCAACCACCCGCTGGATTGCCCGATCTGCGACCAGGGCGGCGAATGCCAGTTGCAGGACATCGCGGTGGGTTATGGCAACGGTGCTTCGCGCTATCAGGAAGAAAAGCGCGCCGTGCCGGGCAAGGATATGGGTCCGCTGGTCTCGGCCGAAGAAATGAGCCGCTGCATCCACTGCACGCGCTGCGTACGCTTCACCGAGGAAATCGGCGGCTTCCAGGAAATCGGCATGGCCCATCGCGGCGAGTTCTCCGAGATCCTGCCTTTCCTTGGCAAGACGGTGAATTCGGAAATCTCCGGCAACGTGATCGATCTGTGCCCGGTGGGCGCGCTGACTTCCAAGCCTTACCGCTACAGCACCCGTGCCTGGGAGCTGTCGCGTCGCAAGTCGGTCAGCCCGCATGATGGTCTGGGTGCCAACCTGATTGTCCAGGTCAAGCACAATGAAGTGATGCGCGTGCTGCCGCTGGAAAACGAAGAGATCAACGAGTGCTGGCTCGCCGACCGCGACCGCTTCTCCTATCAGGGCCTGAACAGCGATGCGCGCCTGAAGACCCCGAAGATCAAGTTTGACGGGCGCTGGCACGATACCGACTGGGAAACCGCACTGGCCTATGTGGTCAAGGGTCTGAACGGCGTATCGGCCGATCATGGCAAGGACGCCATCGGCTTCCTGACCAGCCCGCACTCGACCACCGAAGAGCTGTATCTGGCGCAGAAGCTGGCGCGTGCTTTCGGCATCAACAATATCGACTACCGCAGCGCGCGCAGCGATTTCCGTGCCGATGCGGCCAAGCAGGGCGCCGAGTGGCTGGGTTCCTCCATCGTCGAACTGGCTGCGGCCAAGTCGGTGCTGGTGATCGGTTCGAGCTTGCGCAGCGAGCAGCCTTTGCTGGCTTCGCGCATTCGCCAGGCCAGCAAGAAGGGCATGGCGCTCAATATCATCCATGTCGCCGACGACGAGCTGTTGATGAACGTCCACGCCAAGCTGATTGCCTCGCCTCTGGCGCTGGTCAATGCCGTGGCGCAGGTGCTCAAGGCAGTGGTGGCGATCAAGGGTGGCGACAGCACGCTGGATCTGGCTCAGGTGGACGTGTCGGCTCAGGCGCAAGCCATCGCCGACAGCCTGTGCGCAGGCGAAACCGCACGCATCGTGCTGGGCGCCGTTGCCCAGCATCACCCGGCTTACAGCGAGCTGCTGGCGCTGACGCAGGAAATCGCCCGCATCAGCGGCGCCGGTTTCGGTGTCTTGTCCGAAGCGGCCAATAGCGTGGGTGCGGAACTGGTTGGCGCATGGGCGCAAGGCGGCATGAGCGCCGGCGAGATGATCGCCTCGCCACGCAAGGCTTATGTCCTGCTGAACACCGAGCCCGAGTTCGACGGCTACAACAGCGCAGCCAGCGTGGCGGCCATGAAGCAGGCGGCGACCGTGATCGCACTGACGGCCTACCAGAGTGAAGGCTTGCTCGATTACGCCGACGTGCTGCTGCCGATCGCACCGTTCTCCGAAACGGCCGGCTCTTTCATCAATATGGAAGGCCGTCTGCAGGCATTCAACGGCGTGACCAAGCCGCAAGGCGAAGCGCGTCCGGCGTGGAAGGTGCTGCGCGTGCTGGGCAATATGCTGAGCCTGGACGGTTTCGGCTTTAACAGTGCCGAAGAAGTCCGTAGCGAACTGTTGGCCAAGGGCGATATCGCCCAGCGTCTGAACAACAGCCTGAGCAGCATCGCAGCCAACACCGCCGCCAAGGCCGGGGTGGTGCGGGTGGGTGAAGTGCCGGTTTACAGCACCGATGCCATCTGCCGCCATGCGCCTGCCTTGCAGGCGACCGCACTGGCCGCTGCGCCGGTTGCACGCATCGCTGCTGATGTGTTTGCCGCAGCAGGTCTGGCCGAGGGCGAGCTTGCGCTGGTGAAGCAGGGCGGCGCGACGCTGCGTGTGCCTGCGCATCTGGATGCAAGCTTGCCGGCCGGTGTGGTTCGTCTGGCGGTGGCGCGTGCCGAAACAGCGATGCTGGGCGGCATGTTCGACACCATTGAAATCGAGCGGGGGTAAGCCATGGAATTCATTCAAGGATTGCTGGGTGAGCAAGCCGGGCTGGTGGTCTGGACCCTGCTCAAAATCGTTGCCATTGTGGCGCCGATGATGCTGGCTGTTGCGTATCTCACGCTGGCCGAGCGCAAGGTGATCGGTTATATGCAGCTGCGTATCGGCCCTAACCGGGTCGGTCCTTATGGCCTGCTGCAACCGATTGCCGACGGCGTGAAGCTCTTGCTGAAAGAGATCATCCTGCCGGCCAAGTCGAACAAGGCGCTGTTCATTATCGGCCCCATCCTGTCGATCGCGCCGGCTCTGGCTGCGTGGGCAGTGGTGCCGTTTACCGACACGCTGGTGCTGGCCAATATCGATGCCTCGCTGCTGTACATCATGGCGGTGACGTCGATGGGTGTGTACGGCGTGATCATCGCCGGCTGGGCGGCCAACTCCAAGTACTCCTTCCTTGGCGCCATGCGCTCGGCGGCACAGATCGTGTCCTACGAGATCGCCATGGGCTTTGCCTTGGTAACGGTACTGATGGTGTCGGGCAGCCTCAACCTGGTCGAGATCGTCAACCAGCAAGGGCGGGGCATGGGCGGCGGTTCCATTTTGTCGTGGAATTTGATTCCGCTGTTTCCGATGTTCATCGTCTACCTGATTGCCGGTGTCGCGGAAACCAACCGTGCACCGTTTGACGTGGCCGAAGGTGAATCGGAAATCGTGGCCGGCTTCCATGTCGAGTACTCGGGCATGGCCTTCGCGGTGTTCTTCCTGGCCGAATACGCCAACATGATCCTGATTGCAGCGCTGACTTCGCTGATGTTCCTGGGTGGCTGGCTGTCGCCGTTCCCTGCGTCGTGGGGCTTGCTGGGTGCATCCGGCTTTATCTGGCTTGCGCTGAAGATCAGTCTGGTGCTGTTCTGCTTCTTGTGGTTCCGCGCGACCTTCCCGCGCTACCGCTACGACCAGATCATGCGCCTGGGCTGGAAAGTCTTCATTCCGGTGACGCTGGTATGGGTGGTCGTGGTCGGTGCGTGGATGATGAGCCCGCTGTCCTTGTGGCAATAAGGTCGGGGACCGGAGAAACAATATGAATAAATTTTTCAAGACCTTCTTCCTGCTGGAGCTGCTCAAGGGCCTGTCGGTGACGCTGCGCTATTTCTTTGCGCGCAAGATCACCGTGCAGTTCCCGGAAGAGAAAACGCCGATGTCGCCGCGTTTTCGCGGCCTGCACGCCCAGCGCCGCTACGCCAATGGCGAAGAGCGCTGCATCGCGTGCAAGCTGTGCGAGGCGGTGTGCCCGGCCATGGCGATCACCATCGAGTCGGAACAGCGCGATGACGGCACCCGCCGCACCAGCCGTTACGATATCGATCTGACCAAGTGCATCTTCTGCGGTTTTTGTGAAGAAGCGTGCCCGGTCGACGCCATCGTCGAGACGCATATCTTCGAATACCACGGAGAGAAGCGCGGCGACCTGTATTACACCAAGCCGATGTTGCTGGCAGTAGGCGATAAGTACGAAGCCGAAATTGCCAAGAACAAGGCCGCCGACGCCAAGTATCGCTAAGGGGGGAACATGAGCTTTCCATTGATAGTTTTTTACGTACTCTCGGCGATCCTGCTGTTCTCGGCCTTCAAGGTCGTGACCGCCAAGAACCCGGTGCATGCCGCACTGTGGCTGGTGCTGGCTTTCTTTACCTCGTCCGGTCACTGGTTGCTGCTGCAGGCCGAGTTTCTGGCCATCGCGCTGGTGCTGGTTTACGTCGGCGCGGTGATGGTCTTGTTCCTGTTCGTGGTGATGATGCTGGACATCAATATCGAGAAGATGCGTGCCGGTTTCTGGCAGCATTTCCCGCTGGCTGCGACCGTGGGGCTGATTATGGTGGCCGAGATGGTGCTGATTCTGGCCAGCCCGCAAGCGCATCTGGCCGGCTATGAAGCGGCCGCACCGCTGGCGGCCGATGCCAGCAACGTCAAGGTGCTGGGCCTGCAGATCTACACCACCTATCTGATGCCGTTTGAACTGGCTGCCGTGCTGTTGCTGCTGGCGATTGTGGCCGCGATTGCGCTGACCCAGCGCGAGCGCAAGGACGGCAAGTATGTCGACCCTGCCATGCAGGTCGAGGTGAAGGCTGCTGACCGCCTGAGCATTGTAAAAATGGCCGCCGTACGCGACGAGCCGGTGATTAACGAAACCAACGAGCCGCAGGCTTGAGCCCGCAAGAAAGGAAAGCAAAGTGCTGACTCTGACACACTTTCTCGTGCTGGCTGCCGTGCTGTTTTCCATCAGCGTGATGGGGATTTTCCTCAACCGCAAGAACGTGATCGTTCTTTTGATGGCAATCGAGCTGATGCTGCTGGCCGTGAATTTCAACTTCATCGCCTTTTCGCACTACCTCTCCGATACGGCGGGGCAGATCTTCGTGTTCTTCATCCTGACGGTGGCCGCAGCCGAGTCTGCTATCGGTCTTGCCATTCTGGTGGTGCTGTTCCGCAACCAGAGCACCATCAATATTGAAGACCTGGATAGCCTCAAAGGCTAAGCAGATACCAACAAACGAGAAGCCAGAAAATGGATATGAAGAGCTTATACCTGCTGATTGCCCTCTCGCCGCTGGCGGGGGCCATCATTGCAGGCTTGTTTGGCTGGGCGATAGGACGCCGCGCCGCACACGTCGTGACCATCGCGGGTGTGGCGGTTTCGGCCGTCCTCTCGCTCAAGGTGCTCTACGGTTTTCTTAACGGTGGAGCAGTCTTTAACGAAACGGTTTACACCTGGCTGACTGTCGGCGGCATGGAGTTCTCCGTCGGCTTCCTGGTCGACAGCCTGACCGCGCTGATGCTGGTGGTGGTGACTTCGGTATCGCTGATGGTGCATATCTACACCATCGGCTATATGTCCGAAGATCCGGGCTACCAGCGTTTCTTCAGCTACATCTCCTTGTTTACCTTCTCCATGCTGATGCTGGTGATGAGTAACAACTTCGTGCAGCTGTTCTTCGGCTGGGAAGCGGTGGGCCTGGTGTCCTACCTGCTGATCGGTTTCTGGTTCAAGCGCCCGACGGCGACTTACGCCAACCTCAAGGCATTCCTGGTCAACCGCGTGGGTGACTTCGGTTTCCTCTTGGGTATCGGCCTGGTGCTGGCGCATTTCGGCGGCTCGCTCAACTACGCCGACGTGTTTGCCGCCTTGCCGCAGGTGAAAGACCAGACCATCCAGATCATCCCGGGTGTTGATTGGTCGTTGATGACCGTCACCTGCATCTTGCTGTTTGTCGGCGCGATGGGTAAGTCGGCGCAGTTCCCGCTGCATGTCTGGCTGCCGGACTCGATGGAAGGCCCGACCCCGATTTCGGCGCTGATCCACGCGGCGACCATGGTGACGGCCGGTATCTTTATGGTGTCGCGCATGAGCCCGATGTTCGAGCTGTCGGACACCGCGCTGAACTTCGTGATGATCACCGGTTCGATCACTGCGCTGTTCATGGGCTTTTTGGGAATCGTGCAGAACGACATCAAGCGCGTGGTGGCTTACTCCACGCTGTCGCAGCTGGGTTACATGACCGTGGCGCTGGGCGCTTCGGCCTACTCGGTGGCCATGTTCCATGTGATGACCCATGCCTTCTTCAAGGCGCTGCTGTTCCTTGCCGCCGGTTCGGTCATTATCGGCATGCACCACGAACAGGACATGCGCAAGATGGGCGGCCTGCGCAAATACATGCCTATCACCTGGATCACCAGCTTGCTGGGTTCGCTGGCGCTGATCGGTACCCCGTTCTTCTCCGGCTTCTACTCCAAGGATTCCATCATCCTGGCAGTCGAGCACAGCAATCTGGCGGCTTCCGGCTTTGCGACCTTTGCGGTGCTGGCAGGCGTATTCGTCACGGCGTTCTACAGCTTCCGCATGTATTTCCTGGTGTTCCACGGCAAGGAGCGCTGGATGGATGCGGCGCACCCGGCCAGCCATCATGGTGACCATGCCGACGAAGAGCCGGATCATGACCATCACCACGGTCTGGGTCCGAACGACAAGCCGCACGAAAGCCCATGGGTGGTGACCCTGCCGCTGGTGCTGCTGGCGATTCCTTCGGTGATCATCGGTTACTTTGCGGTGGGTCCGCTGGTTGGCGGCGACTTTTTCAATGGCGTGATCTTCACCAATCTGGCCGCACATCCGGGTCTGGCTGCCGTGATGCCGCATGCCGAGCACGCTTTTGAAATGGGCATGCACGCCTTTGTGACGCTGCCGTTCTGGCTGGCGCTGGCTGGTGTGGTCACTGCCTGGGTGTTCTATATGAAGGCGCCACAGATTCCGGCTGCCATCAAGAAGACTTTCGCTCCGGTGAATACCCTGCTGGAAAACAAGTACTACCTGGACGAGATCTACTTTGCCGTGTTTGCCAAGGGCAGCCGTGCTTTGGGGACCTTCTTCTGGAAGATCTGCGACATGCTCCTGATCGACGGCCTGATCGTCAATGGTTCGGCCAAGCTGGTGGGTTCGTTCTCGCGTGTGGTACGCCGCCTGCAGACCGGTTTTATCTACAGCTACGCCACCACCATGATTGTCGGTGTACTGGCCCTGATCACCATCTGGTTCTCGCAGCTCATCTTCGGTTGAGCGCGGTATCGGGATTGAAATAACAAATAGGTTTTGACTATGTTATCTAATCTGTTAAGTCTGGTGATCTGGGTGCCTATCGCCGCCGGCTTGCTGGTACTGGCTACCGGGGGGGATCAGCGTGCTGTTCTCGCCCGCTGGCTGGCGCTGGCGGGCGCGGCGCTGGGTTTCCTGGTGTCACTGCCGCTGTTCCTGAATTTTGACGTGCTCAATGCGGGCATGCAGTTCGAAGAGATGCGTCCGTGGATTGCGGCGCTCAATATCAACTACCACCTGGGCGTGGACGGCATCTCGATGCTGTTTATCGTGCTCAACAGCTTCATCACCCTGATGGTGGTGCTGGCTGGCTGGGAAGTGATCCAGAAACGCGTGGCGCAGTATATGGCCGCCTTTTTGATCATGTCCGGCCTGATCAACGGTGCTTTCGCCGCGCTGGACGCGATCCTGTTTTACGTGTTCTTCGAGGCGATGCTGATCCCGATGTATCTGATCATCGGTGTCTGGGGTGGCCCGCGCCGCGTGTATGCGTCGATCAAGTTCTTCCTGTACACGCTGCTGGGTTCGCTCCTGATGCTGGTGGCTTTCATCTACCTGTATTTCGCTGCCGGCAAGACCTTCTCCATCCTGGCCTTCCAGGATCTGATGGCCATCCCGCTGAATGTGCAGATTCTGCTGTTTATCGCCTTCTTCATGTCGTTCGCGGTGAAGGTGCCAATGTGGCCGGTGCATACCTGGCTGCCGGATGCGCACGTCGAGGCGCCAACCGGCGGCTCCATGGTGCTGGCGGCGATCACGCTGAAGATCGGTGCCTACGGCTTCCTGCGATTCGCCCTGCCCATCCTGCCGGATGCCTCGCGTGAACTGGCGCCCATCATCGTCGGCCTGTCGCTGGTGGCGGTGGTGTATATCGGCCTGGTCGCACTGGTGCAGACCGATATGAAGAAACTGGTGGCGTACTCGTCGATCTCGCATATGGGTTTTGTCACGCTGGGCTTCTTCCTGTTTGCCGGCAACGAGCTGAATGTGTGGGCGGTTGAAGGCGCCATCGTACAGATGGTCAGCCACGGCTTTGTTTCCGCCGCGATGTTCTTCTGCATCGGCGTAATGTACGACCGCGTACACAGCCGCAATATCGCCGACTACGGTGGTGTCGCCAACAAGATGCCGATCTTCGCCGCCTTTATGGTGCTGTTCGCCATGGCCAACTCCGGCCTGCCGGCGACTTCGGGCTTTGTCGGTGAATTCATGGTGATCATGGGTGCGGTGCAGGTGAACTTCTGGGTGGCGGCACTGGCCGCGCTGACGCTGATCTTCGGTGCGGCGTACACGCTGTGGATGGTCAAGCGCGTGATCTTCGGCGAGGTGGGCAACCACCATGTGGAAGAGCTCAAGGACGTGAACAAGCGCGAGTTCCTGGTGCTGGCGGTGCTGGCGCTGACCGTGCTGGGCATGGGCCTGTACCCGCAAGCCTTCGTCGACAAGATGCATCTGTCGGTGAATGACCTGATCGCGCATGTTGCGCAAAGCAAGCTGTAAGGCCACAAGGAAAACGTAATGAATTGGGCTGATCTTAATCTGATGCCGGCATTGCCCGAGATCTTCCTGCTCGCGGCGCTGTCGTTCATCCTCGTACTCGATCTTTTCATCCCTGATGAAAAGCGCGATGTTACCTATGGCTTGTCGCTGCTGACGCTGGCGGCTTGTGCGGCGCTGCAGCTGGCGACTTTCGAGCCGTTTGCTACCACCACCTTCTCCGGCATGTTTGTCGATGACCCGATGGCCGACATCATCAAGGTCGCGATGTATGGCGTGACGGCAGCGGTGCTGGTGTATACCCGCCAGTATGTGGCCGATCGCGGCATGTTCCGCGGCGAGTACTACACCCTGTCGCTGTTCGCGCTGCTGGGCATGAACGTCATGGTGTCGTCTTCGCACTTCCTGACGCTGTATATCGGTCTGGAACTGCTGTCGCTGGCACTGTATGCGCTGATCGCGCTGCGCCGTGACTCGGCTGCCGGCACGGAAGCGGCGATGAAGTACTTTGTGCTGGGCGCGCTGGCTTCGGGCATGCTGCTGTACGGCATGTCCATGGTGTACGGTGCTACCGGCTCGCTGGCGATCAGCGAAATCGCGGCGGCGATTGCCTCCGGCCACAGCAATGCGGTGCTCTTGGTGTTCGGTCTGGTGTTCCTGGTGGCTGGCCTGGCGTTCAAACTGGGTGCCGTACCGTTCCATATGTGGGTGCCTGACGTCTATCAGGGCTCGCCCACTGCCGTGACGCTGATGCTGGGTGCTGCACCCAAGCTGGCGGCTTTCGTGTTCATTATCCGCATCCTGGTGCAGGGCATGGGCGAGCTGTCGGGTGACTGGCAGGGCATGCTGGTGCTGATCGCCGCGCTGTCGATGATGATCGGTAACGTTGCCGCCATTGCGCAAACCAATATCAAGCGCATGCTGGCCTACTCGACCATCTCGCACATGGGCTTTTTGCTGCTGGGCTTGCTGGCAGCCAACGAGCAGGGCTACGCCTCGGCCATGTTCTACGCCATGGTCTATGTCCTGACCACGCTGGCCGGCTTCGGTGTATTGCTGGCGCTGTCGCATGCCGGTTTTGAATGCGAGAAGCTGGAAGACCTGAAAGGCCTGAACCAGCGCAATAGCTGGTATGCCTTCCTGATGCTGCTGGTGATGTTCTCCATGGCGGGCATTCCGCCACTGGCCGGCTTCTATGCCAAGTTTGCCGTGATCAAGTCGGTTGTCGATCTGGGGGCCGTCAATATGGGCTTCGGCATGGTGAGCGCGCTCTATCTGGCGGTGTTCGCGGTGATGATGTCGCTGGTTGGTGCCTTCTACTATCTGCGCGTCGTGAAAAATATGTACTTTGACGACAAACAGAGCGATGCACCGATTGTGGTACGCGGCGAAATGAAGGTTTTGCTGTCGGTGAATGCGCTGGCCTTGCTGGTGCTGGGGGTGTTGCCGCAGGGTTTGATTGAACTTTGTATCGAAGCCATGCGTCAATCACTGGCCGTTCTGTAAAAGCAACGTCTTAAAAACCGGACGGGCGTGTTGCGAAGCTGCGCAACACGCCCGTTTTTATTGAAGTGACAGGAAATAAAATGGAATCCAGCGTCATCGTCCTGCTATTGCTCGCCCTGGTTGCGGCCAACCTGCCGTTTATTCTGCCGCGCGTCGCCGGTGTCTTTGCCGTCAAGCGCAAACACTTCGGCTGGCAGTTTCTGGAGTTTCTGGTCTTGTATCTGCTGGTCGGCCTGCTGGCGCGGCTTTTGGAGGCGCAGCAGATGCCGGTGCATGCACAGAACTGGCAGTTTTACGTCACCACGCTGGCCCTGTTTGCGGTATTCGCCTTCCCCGGCTTTGTCGCCTGCTACTTCTGGCGCGGCACACGCCGATAAAGTTATTTATTCACTTTTCCTTCTCCCGCGTACGGGAGAAGGTGGCGCGTAGCGCCGGATGAGGGCGTGCCGCACCACCTTCACCCAGCCCCCCCGTCAGCAGGCGAGGGGTATCAATCGCCCGCTTGGCGGGCTCCCACAGGACAGCCACCGTAGGCGAGCGCGCAGCGGGCGATTCTCAGCGTTGGTAGAACGATGCCTCGCCCTCGGGGCGGGTTTTGAAGCGCTTGTGCAGCCAGAAATACTGTTCGGGCGCTTCGAGTATGCGCTGTTCGAGAAATTCGTTCATGCGCCGGGTGTCGGCCTCAATATCGTCGCTGGGAAAGTTGTCCCAGGCAGGATAAAAGGTCAGCGTGACGCCATGCTGGGTGCGCACAGGAATCGCCGGCACGATCTTCGCCTTGGCAAGCCCTGCAATCCGCGACAGGCCCGGCACGGTGGCGGTCTGTACGCCGAAAAAGGGCACAAAGATGGAGTCGCGCCGGCCGAAGTCCTGATCAGGCAGGTAGAGGAAGGGGGCGTGTTGCTTGCGCATGGCCTTGATAATGGCGCGCAGGCTCTCCTGGCGTGACATGATAAAGGCGTTGTCGAAGCGGTTGCGCCCGGCGTACATCTTTGCATCCATCGCCTTGTTCTTCTGGTGCGAGTAGACGCTGACCAGCGGGACTTCCAGATTCAGCCTTAATGCGGCCAGTTCGAAGCCGACAAAGTGCGGGTAGAACAGGATCACGTCTTCGCCGGCATCCCTGAGGTCGGTCAGGTGATGCAGATCCTTGAGTTCAACCAGTTGCCTGATGCGTGCCGGACTGCTCCACCAGCAAATGCCGTATTCCAGCATCAGTTGCAGCATATGGCCGAAATGGCGGCGCAGGATGCGCACGCGCTCGGCCTGTTTCATGGCGGGAAAACACAGGCGCAAATTGGTGAGGCCTATGCGGCGGCGCTCGCCGGCCAAAAGATAGGTAACTGCACCCAGTCCCTGTGCCAGTCGTGAAATCAGGCAAACAGGCAACAGGCGAATCAGCCAGAGCAGGGCAAAAGCAATCTTCATTGAGTCGGGTTTTCCGCGTGTGGCCCGCTGGCGCCGGCCGGTGTTTTGTAACGGTTATAGCTCCACAGATACTGGGTGGGGCAGTGGCGTATCAAGGTTTCTACGGCACGATTCATCCGTGCTGCATCTTCCGCCTTGTCGCCGTCAAATGCTTCTTCTAGCGGGCTGATATGCACGGCAAAGCCTTGTCCTTTGGGCAGACGCTTGCCGTAAAACATCAGGGTCGTGACTTTGGCCATCCGCGCCAGGCGCGGCACCAGTGTCATGGTATAGGCCGGGCGGCCGAAAAAGGGCGCCCAGACACCATCGCCGCTGCCGGGCACCTGATCCGGCAAAATAATGGTCGCTTCGCCGTTTTTCAATGCCTTCATCACCAGGCGCACCCCGGCAGGGGTTGCCGGTGCGGTTTTGGCATTGTCGCGCATGCGTCCGCCCTGCATCACCGGCTCCAGCCAGGCAAGCTTGGGCGGACGGTACATGGCGGTCAGCGGAAAAGGCAGGCGCGAGCTGATGTAGCGCCCGGCAATATCGTAGGCACCCAGATGCGGGGTGACAAAGATAATGCCGTGGCCGGCAGCCAATGCGGCTTCCACATGCTCCCAGCCGTCGCAGGACTTGATCAGCGCGCAGATTTCAGCAGAATCGCGTGTCCAGGCAATGGCCAGTTCCAGCGTGCCTTTCCCCGTTTCGGAAACACTTTTTTTGACATATTCTTGATAAACCTGATAATTGGCGCAAACTCCACTTTTTTTCAGGTTTTCTTCGATCCTCGCAGCATATTGCGGGGAGGTTTGGTAGACAATCCGGCCCAGTAACGCCCCGAGTGCCTGTAGCCAGCGTAGCGGCAGACGGGCAAGGGCGGCGAGCAGGATTTGAGCGAGTCGGGACATGGCAGTCCTAGCGTTCGGGTCAAAACGGGTCATTCTACCACCAACGTGAAGCCTTCTCTTTGGGAACCATCCATGAGCGAATATCTCTTTACTTCCGAATCCGTATCCGAAGGCCATCCAGACAAGGTTGCCGACCAGATCTCCGATGCCATCCTCGATGCGATTTTCCGTGAAGATCCCAAGGCACGCGTTGCTGCCGAAACACTGGTCAACACCGGCCTTGTGGTGCTGGCCGGTGAAATCACGACCCACGCCAACGTCGACTACATCAAGGTCGCGCGTGAGACCATCAAACGCATCGGTTACGACGACTCTGAGCTGGGCTTCGATCATCGCGGCTGTGCGGTGCTGGTGGCTTACGACAAGCAGTCCCCCGACATCGCCCAGGGCGTGAATGAAGGCGAGGGCATGGATCTGGATCAGGGCGCCGGTGACCAGGGCCTGATGTTCGGCTATGCCTGCGACGAAACCCCGACCCTGATGCCGTTCCCTATCTACTACGCCCACCGTCTGGTGCAGCGTCAGGCCGAACTGCGCAAGGATGGCCGCCTGCCATGGCTGCGTCCGGATGCGAAATCGCAGATTACCTGCGTGTATGACTCCGCCACCGGTCTGCCAAAATCTATCGACACCGTGGTGCTGTCCACCCAGCATAGCCCCGATATCGACCACAAGACATTGACCGAAGCCATTATCGAAGACGTGATCAAGCCGGTGCTGCCGCCGGAAATGATCACCTCCGCCACCCGCTATCTGGTCAACCCTACCGGTCGCTTCGTGATTGGCGGCCCGATGGGCGACTGTGGCCTGACCGGTCGCAAGATCATCGTCGACACCTATGGCGGTGCTGCGCCGCATGGCGGCGGCGCCTTCTCCGGCAAGGACCCGTCCAAGGTTGACCGTTCGGCCGCCTACGCCGGCCGTTATGTGGCGAAGAACATCGTCGCCGCCGGTCTCGCGCGCCAGTGCCAGATCCAGGTTTCCTACGCCATCGGCGTGGCGCAGCCGACCTCGATTTCGGTCGACACCTTCGGCACCAACACCATTCCGAACGAACGCATCGTGGAACTGGTCAAGCGCCATTTCGACCTGCGCCCGAAGGGCATCGTGCAGATGCTGGACCTGCTGCGCCCGATCTACACCAAGACCGCCGCCTACGGCCACTTCGGCCGCGAAGAGCCCGAGTTCACTTGGGAGCGCACCGACAAGGTCGAAGCGCTGCGCGCCGACGCCGGGCTGTAAATACTACTGTCTTGCACTCTCAGTGCAGTTGTTTAAAACGGATCGCAATGCGGTCCGTTTTTTATTGCACGCCATGTGATGCCATTAGTTTATTTTTGTGGCTATAATCGTCCCAATTCCGGGGAGTGCTGCAAGGCTTGCGCCCCAGGCCCGGACCGCTTCAACTGCACTCACCTATGCAACCCGTGCCGGGCACGGGATGTCGGGTGAGCCGCATCCCTCCCGGCCTTCGTGACAGGAATAACACGATGGCTGAATTCAACGATTACCTCGTCGCCGACATCAATCTTGCTGCCTGGGGCCGCAAGGAACTGGCGATTGCCGAGACCGAGATGCCGGGCCTGATGGCGCTGCGCGAAGAGTACAAGCACAGCCAGCCGCTGCGTGGCGCGCGTATCGCCGGCAGCCTGCACATGACCATCCAGACCGGCGTGCTGATCGAGACGCTGGTGGCACTGGGTGCCGATGTGCGCTGGGCCTCGTGCAATATCTTCTCGACCCAGGATCACGCCGCTGCTGCCATTGCTGCAGCCGCTATTCCGGTATTCGCGTTCAAGGGCGAGAGCCTCGACGAGTACTGGGAGTACTCGCACCGCATTTTCGAATGGCCGGAAGGCGAGCCTGCCAACATGATTCTGGACGACGGCGGTGACGCGACCCTGCTGTTGATGCTGGGTAGCCGTGCCGAGAGCGATATCGGCGTGGTGGGCCATCCGTCCAATGAAGAAGAAACTGCGCTGTTCGCGTCGATCAAGCAGCATCTGGCGCTCGACCCGCACTGGTACTCCAAGCGTCTGGCGCATATCAAGGGCGTGACCGAGGAGACCACTACCGGTGTGCATCGTCTGTATCAGATGCAGAAGGATGGCCAGCTGCCATTCCCGGCGTTCAACGTCAACGACTCGGTGACCAAGAGCAAGTTCGACAATCTGTATGGCTGCCGCGAAAGTCTGGTTGACGGTATCAAGCGCGCGACCGACGTGATGATTGCCGGCAAGGTGGCGGTGGTGCTGGGCTATGGCGATGTGGGCAAGGGCTGTGCGCAATCCTTGCGCGGCCTGGGTGCCACGGTATGGGTGACCGAGATCGACCCGATCTGCGCGCTGCAGGCGGCGATGGAAGGCTATCGCGTGGTGCGTATGAACGAGGTGGCCGGCGAGGCCGACATCTTCGTGACCACCACCGGCAACGTCGGTGTGATCACGCACGCGCATATGCAGAAAATGCGCAATAACGCCATTGTGTGCAATATCGGCCACTTCGACTCCGAAATCGAAGTCGCCAGCCTGCGCCAGTACCAGTGGGACAACATCAAGCCGCAGGTCGACCACATCATCTTCCCGGACGGCAAGCGCATCATCCTGCTGGCCGAAGGCCGGCTGGTGAATCTGGGCTGCGGTACCGGCCACCCGTCGTTTGTGATGTCCAACAGCTTCACCAACCAGGTGCTGGCGCAGATTGAAATCTTCTGCAATGGTGCGAAGTACGGTCGCGAAGTGTATGTGCTGCCCAAGCATCTGGACGAGAAAGTCGCCCGTCTGCATCTGGCACGCATCGGGGCGCATCTGACCGAGCTGTCCGACGAGCAGGCTGCGTATATCAGTGTGCCTAAGGATGGCCCGTACAAGCCTGCGCACTACCGTTACTAAGCGTTAAGCGGTAGCCCGTCATGCCGCCAAGAGCAGCCGGGCTACCACCTTGCAATCGACAAGGGGGAACCATGAACAAGCGCAATTTCAGTTTCGAGTTTTTTCCGCCCAAGACGGATGAGGGTATGGCCAAGCTGCGCAATACCCGCGCCCAACTGGCCCAGTTCAAGCCCGAATTTTTTTCGGTAACCTTTGGTGCCGGTGGCACCACGCGCGAGGGTACGCTGGCTGCGGTGCAGGATATCCGTAACGCCGGCCTGGCCGCGGCGCCGCACCTGTCGTGCATCGGTTCGACCCGCGACAATATTCGCGCGGTGCTGAACGAGTACCGCGAACATGGTATCCGCCATATTGTGGCACTGCGTGGCGATATGCCTTCGGGTATGGTCGAGGCCGGCGAGTTCCGCTACGCCAACGAACTGGTCAGCTTCATCCGCGCGGAGCATGGCGAGCATTTCCATATCGAAGTGGCGGCCTATCCCGAGTTCCATCCGCAGGCACGCTCGGCCGAAGAGGATATGGCCAACTTTGTGCGCAAGGTCGAGGCCGGCGCCAATTCGGCGATGACCCAGTATTTCTTCAATGCCGATGCCTATTTCCGCTTCGTGGATGAGGTGCAGGCACGCGGTGTGACCATTCCGGTGGTGCCGGGCATTATGCCTATCTCCAATTTCGGCCAGCTGGTGCGTTTCTCCGATATGTGCGGCGCGGAAGTGCCGCGCTGGTTGCGTCTTCGGATGCAGGCGTATATGGACGACAGCGCTTCGATCCGCGCGCTGGGGCTGGATGTGGTGACCGAGCTGTGCGACCGGCTGCTGAGCAATGGCGCGCCGGGCCTGCATTTCTATACGCTGAATCAGGCGGGGCTGGTGTCCACCATCTGGCAGCGCCTGGGTTTGTAGCGCGACCATGCCATAGTAAAAGGCGCACCGGCTTTGGCCGCTGCGCCTTTTTTAGTCAGGGGGCAGGATGCGGAGCTTGTGCGCAGGGGAGGTGCGGTTGTGCCGGCGTTTGTTTGGTGATGCGCTTAATTATCATAAGGTGCGCGTGCATGATCGCGCTTATCTTCCATGGCTGGGCCCGCGTGCGATGGCGCCGAACGGCAGCCTCTATTTTCCCGGGCGCGGCGGCCTGTATGCGGACGATTTCTCGCAGGCATCGCCACGCCTGCAGCTGTTGTTCGTGCACGAGATGACGCATGTCTGGCAGTACCAGCGCGGTTATCGCCTGCGTCTGGCCGCCTTGTGTCTGTTGGCGCAAGGTGGCTATGGTTGGCGCGATGCTTATGCCTATCCGCAGCAGCCGGGTGCCGAATTCAAAGACTTTAATTTCGAGCAGCAAGCCGAACTGGTGTCGCATTACTATGGTGCGGCGGTGCTGGGCTTGCCCGCCTTGCAGCCTAGCTTGCCATGGCTGCAGGCGGTGTTGCAGGGCTTTCTTGCTGACCCGGGCGATAAGCGTTTATTGCCTGTTTCCCGACGCCTGGCGACGTAAAAAAGGGGCCATCGGCCCCTTGGTCAGGATTTGTCTTCGGGCGAGGATTTTTCGCCTATTTTGCCTTCCTGTCCGGTCAGTAGGTTGACCAGGTTGGACTTGTGGCGGTGGACCACCAGAATGGCGATGATGATGCAGGTGCCGAAAAACGGGCTTTGCGGACCAATGATGAAGTAGGCGAACACCGGTGCCAGTACGCAGGCGGTCAGCGCAGACAGCGACGAAATCTTGACTACCAGCGCCATAAACAGCCAGGTCGCAATCGCGGCCAGCGCCAGCCACAGGTTGAAGCCGAACAGTACCCCCACCGCGGTGGCAACGCCCTTGCCGCCCTTAAAACCGAAAAATATCGGCCACATATGGCCAACCAGCACCGCCAGCGCGACCATGGAAACTTCGCGCGCTCCCAGACCATAGCGGGGTGCCAGCCATGCGGCCAACGCAACGGCCAGCCAGCCTTTGATGCCGTCGCCCAGCAGGGTCAGGACGGCGGCCAGTTTTTTGCCCGAGCGCAGTACATTGGTGGCGCCAGGGTTGCCCGAGCCGTAGCTTCTGGGGTCGGCCATGCCCATGGCGCGGCTGACGATCACGGCAAACGAAAGCGAGCCTATCAGATAGGCGACGGCGATGAAGGCAAAGGCTGTCGTGGTCATGGTTAATACACTAGAATGCGGGGTTTGGATTTTACGGTATCGAGCGGCATTTCCCAACGCCGTCAGCACAGATGGACATTATTTTTCTGCGAGAAGTGCGCGCGGCGACCCTGATCGGCGTGTATGACTGGGAGCGCGAAGCGCCCCAGACCCTTGAGATCGATCTGGATATCGGCATTCCGAGCGAAGTGCCGTGCCATAGCGACGATATTGTCGATACCATTCATTACGGTGAAGTGGTGGAGCGTGTGCGTGCGTCGCTGGCCGAGCAGCATTTTCTGCTGATCGAGGCACTGGCCGAGCATATCGCCCATCTGGTCCGCACCGAGTTCGGCGCGGCCTGGGTGCGGGTGTCGATTACCAAGCCCGGCATCCTGCCCGAGGTCGCCAAGGTCGGCGTGACCATAGAGCGCGGTCAGCGTCCGCGCTGAAACAATACAGCCCCGCATGCGGGGCTGTTGTTCATTCTGGCTGGTTGCGCATGAAATCGGCGGTATTGTAAAACGCCTCGATCAGCTTGGCTTTCAGCCAGTCCTCCAGCACCAGTTCATCCACCGCAAGCTGCATGCAGGCCATCCATTGGTCGCGCGCGCGGCTGTCTACCGCAAACGGCATGTGCCGCAGGCGCAGGCGCGGGTGACCGTAGGCTTCCATATAGAGCGCAGGTCCGCCCAGCCAGCCGGACAAAAACATATACAGCTTTTCGGTCGAGCCGGCCAGATCTGCAGGGTGCATGGCTCTGAGTTCGGCCACCGAGGGGTCGGTGTCCATAATGGTGTAGAAGCGCTCGCACAGGTGGCGCACCACCCCCGCGCCGCCCATCAGCTCATAAGGCGTCATTTCTGCCATTTCATTCCCCCCTGACCGGCTTGACCAGGCATGCTGCCGTGCGTGCACGCTCCCGTGCTGCATCTACATGGTCGGCGCAGGTTACGGCAACCCCCATACGGCGGCGCATAAAGCTCTCTGGCTTGCCGAAAAGACGCAGATCGGTGCCTGGGGTAGCTAGTGCGGCCTCAATGCCCTCAAAAGCGATCCCTGTCGCTTCCATGCCGCCGTAGATCACGGCCGATGCACCCGGGCTGGACAGACTGGTATCTACCGGAAGGCCCAGAATTGCGCGGGCATGCAGTTCAAACTCGGAATAGCGCTGGGTCGTCAGGGTTACCAGGCCGGTGTCGTGCGGGCGTGGGCTGACTTCGGAGAACCATACCTCGTCCCCCTTGACGAAGAGTTCCACTCCAAATAATCCCCAGCCCCCCAGTGCCTCGGTAACCTTGCCGGCGATCTCGCGGGCGCGCACGAGTGCCTTGTGGCTCATCGCCTGCGGCTGCCAGCTCTCGACGTAGTCGCCGTTCTGCTGGCTGTGGCCTATGGGTTCGCAATAGTGGGTCGCTGTGCCGCCCATGCTATCGCTGGCGCGTACCGTGAGCAGGGTGATCTCGTAATCGAAATCGACCAGGCCTTCGACGATGACGCGGCCCCTGGCGACGCGCCCGGCGCTGGCGGCATAGTCCCAGGCCGCTTCGACTTCAGCCGCACTCTTGATAAAAGACTGGCCTTTGCCGCTGGAGGACATCACTGGCTTGATAAAGCAGGGGAAACCGATGGCGGCAGTCGCCGCCTGCATTTCTTCCAGCGAGCCGGCAAAGGCATAACGCGAAGTCGGCAGGCCCAGTTCTTCCGCTGCCAGCGTGCGTATGCCTTCGCGGTTCATGGTGAGATTGACGGCACGCGCGCTTGGCACCACGGTAGCCAGGCCTTCATGCTCTATCTTCAGCAGCTCCTCGGTGGCAATGGCTTCGATCTCCGGCACGATGTAATGCGGACGGACAGCCTCGATCAGGGCGCGCAGGGCGACCGGGTCATGCATGTTTATCACATGACTGCTATGCGCGACCTGCATGGCCGGTGCATTCGGGTAGCGGTCTACGGCAATGGTCTCGACGCCAAGGCGTTGCAGGGCAATGACAACCTCTTTGCCCAGTTCGCCGCTGCCCAGCAGCATGACTCTTGTTGCGCTAGGGGTGTGGGGTGTTCCGATACGCACGCTGTTTCTCCTCGCTGTAAGAAATCGCGCGCATCTTAACATGCCATGCTGATGGCCGGATGTGGACTTTATCCATGTATGGTTTTGGCTGGGGCGTGTGTCGCGTGTTCGTATACCGTTTTTCCGCGCAAATGGAACAGGTCCGCCGCGAAGTAGAAGTTTTCCGAATGACCGACAAATAGCAGGCCATCGGCTTTGAGTAAGGGAGAGAAACGTTTGAGGATGCGCGCCTGCGTGTCGCGGTCGAAGTAGATCATGACGTTGCGGCAGAAGATGGCATCAAAGGTTTTGTGTATGGGCCAGCTATTGTCGATCAGGTTCAGGCGCTGGAAGCTGATCATATTGCGCAACTGTGCCTTGGCCTGATACTGGCCGTCGGCGAGCTTGTCGAAGTATTTGGCCGCCATGCCGGCAGGCAGACGGGCAATCTTGTCGGCTGCGTAGATGCCGCGTCTGGCGGTTTCCAGTACGCTGGTGTCAAGGTCGGTGGCCAGAATGCTGATGGCGGGGCGCGTATTGCCGGAGAGGGCCTCCAGAACCGTGATGGCAATGGAGTAGGCTTCTTCTCCGGTGGAGGAGGCGGCGCACCAGATGCTTATTTCATTGTGCCCGGATTGCTTGAGGTGGCTGGCCAATAGCGGGAAGTGGTGCTCTTCGCGAAAAAAGAAGGTGAGGTTTGTGGTGAGCGCATTGACGAATTGTTCAAACTCGCCGCGCCCCGCGCTGGACTCGACCAGATTCAGATAGGGGGTAAAGCCGCTCAGTTTCAATTCCCGTATCCGGCGCACAAGACGGCCGTAAACCATATCCTTCTTGGTTGGATTCAGGGCGATGCCGGCATTTTGGTAAATCAACTTGCGCACCCGTTCGAAGTCCGCGTCGCTGAAATTGAACTCCCGGTTAAAGTCGATTTTTGGCAGGACAACAGGCGGTAGTGTGGTCATTAATAAGGCTCGGCAAAAAAAAGGCCCGGGTATCAACCCGAGCCTTTCATATTAACCGTTCAGCCTTAAACCGTGAAGGAAGAGCCGCAGCCGCAGGTGGTGGTCGCATTCGGGTTGCGGATCACAAACTGGGAGCCTTCAAGGTTGTCCTGATAGTCGATCTCTGCGCCAACCAGGTACTGATAGCTCATCGGATCGACCAGGAAGGTCACGCCGTCGCGCTCGATGGCGGTGTCGTCGTCGTTGACGATCTCATCAAAGGTAAAGCCGTACTGGAAGCCCGAGCAGCCGCCGCCGGTAACAAATACGCGCAGCTTGAGTTCCGGGTTGCCTTCTTCGGCCACCAGATCCCGTACCTTGGCGCAGGCGCTATCGGTGAAGTTGATCGGGGACGGCATTTCGGTAGTCGCAGTCATGGTTTCTAGCCTCGTCAAACAGTGTGCCAAAAGCGGCATTCATCCTAGTATTTTACTCAGGATTGGGGCGCTATGGCGAGTGTTCAAGTGTCAGGGCAGTAGCGGCACCTGATTCAGCCCCGATTTCTCGTCCAGACCGAACATCAGATTCATATTCTGTATGGCTTGCCCCGCGGCACCTTTGACCAGATTGTCTATCACCGAGAGCACGACAACAGTGTCGGAGCCTTGCGGGCGGTGCACTGCAAGACGGCAGGTGTTGGCTCCGCGCACCGAGCGCGTTTCCGGATGACTACCGGCCGGCAGTACATCGACAAATTGCTCTTGCGCGTAACGTGTTTCGAACAAGCCCTGCAAGTCGCAGTCTTTGGTCAGGCGGGCATACAGTGTGGCGTGAATGCCGCGTATCAGGGGGGTCAGATGGGGAACGAAGGTGAGGCCAACAGCTTCGCCTGCCATGCTGCGCAGCCCCTGACGGATTTCAGGCAAGTGGCGGTGCCCTGCGACGCCGTAAGCCTTGAAGTTGTCGCCCGCTTCGGCAAGCAGGCTGCCTAGCTCAGCTTTGCGCCCGGCACCGGAGACACCAGACTTGCAGTCGGCAATGATATGGCTGCAATCAATGACACCGGCTTCCAGTAGCGGCAGCAGCCCCAGTTGGACTGCGGTCGGATAACAGCCTGGGTTGGCAACCAGCTTTGCATCGCGTATGCGTGCGCGGTTGAGTTCGGGCAGGCCATAGACGGCGTCTTCCAGCAGTTCGGGCGCGGCATGTTGCATGGCGTACCATTTTTCCCACTCGGCCACATCGCGGATACGGAAGTCGGCCGCCAGGTCTATTACCCGGACGCCTGCCTGAAGCAGTTCGCGCGCCTCATGCATGGCAATACCGTTGGGAGTGGCGAAGAATACGATATCGCAAGCGCTGAGCTTGGCCTGCTCCGGCGTCGAGAAGGCAAGGTCGATGTGGCCGCGCAGGCTGGGGAACATCTCGGCAACCTGCATGCCGGCTTCCTTGCGCGAGGTAACGGCGGTGACCCGTGCTTGCGGATGGCTGGCCAGCAAGCGTAGCAATTCAACACCGGTATACCCTGTTCCGCCAACAATCCCAACCTTGATCATGTTCTTGCCTTTATGTAAAAAAATGTCGCAAGAATGAATATACGGCAGGGTGCTATTGCAATGCAATAAGTTGCGGCCAAGAAAAAAGCCACCCGAGGGTGGCCTTTCCGATAGCAGGGCAGCGAATTAACGCTTGGAGAACTGCTTGGCGCGACGTGCTTTACGCAGGCCGACTTTCTTACGTTCAACTTCACGAGCATCGCGAGTCACGAAGCCTGCTGCGGACAGCGCTGGCTTCAGTTCTGCGCTGAAGTCGATCAGTGCACGGGTGATACCGTGACGGATTGCACCAGCTTGGCCAGTTTCGCCGCCGCCGATAACGTTGACTTTGATATCGAACGATTCCGTGTGCTCGGTCAGAGCCAGTGGCTGGCGGATGACCATGCGGCCGGTTTCGCGAGCAAAGTATTCGTCAACAGGCTTGCCGTTAACGATGATCTGGCCGGAACCCTTTTGCATGAACACACGAGCAACCGAGCTCTTGCGGCGGCCGGTACCGTAGTAATATTTACCGTTCATCTATCTTGCCTCAAAAATCAGTTTCCAGCACTTTCGGCTGTTGGGCTTCGTGCGGATGTTCGCTACCAGCGTATACCTTGAGCTTCTTGATCATTGCGTAACCAAGTGGGCCTTTAGGCAGCATACCCTTGACAGCTTTTTCCAGAACACGTTCAGGGAACTGCTGTTGCAGTTCGGTGAAGTTGCGTTCCTTGATGCCGCCCGGATAGCCGGTGTGACGGTAGTATTTCTTGTCTAGGGCCTTGGCACCGGTGACGCGCAGCTTGTCAACGTTAACGACTACGATGTAGTCGCCAGTGTCAACGTGCGGGGTGTATTCCGGCTTGTGCTTGCCACGCAGACGGTGAGCGATTGCAGCCGCTACACGACCCAGCACTTTGTCGGAGGCGTCGACCACGTACCACTCGCGCTTTACTTCATGCGGCTTGGCAGAAAAGGTCTTCATGGAGCTCTTCCATCGTAAATTCTTGAAAGTTCCGGATTCTATTGTAGGGAAGCCCCGCTGTCAAACCATTGTGCGATAACAATAAATGGACTCGCCCCTGTGTGTGCAAAACAGGCGCTGTTACGGCCGCAAAACAGGCAAATTCAGGTAAAAAAAAGCGCAATCACGTGAATGATCGCGCCAAGTTCCACCTAAATAAGGAGGATGGAGGAGACAACACCAAAACGCACATAGTAATGCAACGTCATGATGCGATTCGAATTATCCGCAGTGAAACCTGACTTGGCAAGGTTTTTTTGTGCAGGGCACAAAAAATGTTGCAACGCCGCATCTTTTCTTGCCGGGGCGTTGTTGTATGTATGCCCGTCAGGCGCGCCTGACATCCTGTACACCATTGATTTCATTTACATGATTAATGACCCGGCTGATCTCCTGTACGCTGCGGACTTCCACGGTAAAACACATCCTGGCCTTGTGGTCGCGGGTTTGTGTGTTCACGGCAATCACATTGAGCTTTTCGCGCGATAAAACATCCGAGATGTCGCGCAACAAACCGGGCCGGTCACGCGCACTGACTTCAAGGTCGATCGGGAACACGCTGTTTTTCTGCTCGCCCCAGTCAGCGCTAATTAGGCGTTCGGGGGCATCGGCCGACAGGCGTTTCAGTGTCAGGCAGTTGCTGCGGTGAATCGAAATGCCGCGGCCCTTGGTGACGAAGCCCGCGACGGAGTCAGGAGGGGCCGGCTTGCAGCACTTGGCCAGTACCGTCATCAGGTTGTTGACCCCTTCGATCAGAATGCCGCCTGCGTCGTGGCCGCCCTTGCTGCGCTTGACGAGGTCGTCTGCGGTAATGTCCTGCACCGGAGGCGGGGCAAAGCTTGCTATGGCCGTGCTGACCGCCCTGAGTGACAGTTCTCCGTGCCCCAGTGCGCCGAAAACGTCTTCCAGTTTGGCGTAGCCCAGCTTTTCCGTCAGCGTGCCCAGATTGGGGTGGATGTGATGACGCGCCAGTTCGCGTTCGAATAACTGGCGACCGCTCTCGCGCACCGAATCGGCATTTTGCTGGCGAATGTACTGGCGGATCTTGGTGATGGCTTTATTGCTTTTGACCCAGCCTTCATGCAGCCAGTTGACGCTGGGGCCGCCTTCCTTGGCGGCCAGAATTTCGACACGCTGGCCGTTTTGCAGCGGAGTAGACAGCGGGACAATGTGTCCTTCGACCTTTGCGCCACGGCAGCGGTCTCCCAGGCTGCTGTGGATGGCGTAAGCGAAGTCGATGGGGGTCGCCCCTGTCGGCAGGGATAGAACGCGTCCTTGCGGGGTTAGAACGTACAGGGTATCGGCAAACAGTTCGGTCTTGAATGCGTCGGCCAGGCCTTCTTTGTCGGAAATTTCTTCCCGCCAGTCGAGCAGCTGCCGGAGCCAGGAAATTTTTTCCTCGTACGCCGCATCACCTTTGCCGCCCTCTTTGTAGCGCCAGTGTGCCGCCACGCCGAATTCGGCATGCTCATGCATGTCGAAGGTGCGGATCTGGACCTCGATCGCCTTGTCTTCCGGGCCGATGACGGCCGTGTGCAGGCTGCGGTAGTTGTTCGGCTTGGGGTGCGAGATATAGTCGTCAAACTCCCCCGGAATCGGCTGCCAGATATTGTGCATCAGGCCCAGTACCGTGTAGCAGTCCGGCATGCGCTCGACCAGTACGCGTACGGCGCGGATATCGTACAGCTCGGAGAAGTCGAGTTTTTTCTTGCGCATCTTTTTCCAGATGGAATAGATATGCTTGGGGCGGCCGGCAACTTCGCCCTTGATGCCGGCCTTGGCCAGTTCGTCGCGCAAGACTTGCAGGATGCGCTCGATATAGTCGAGCCGCTCCAGCCGCCTTTCGTCCAGCAGCTTGGCTATTTTTTTGTAGCTTTCCGGCTCCTGATGGCGAAAGCCCAGATCCTCGAGCTCCCATTTGATCTGCCATACGCCCAGGCGGTTGGCCAGTGGCGCGAAGACCTCCATGGTTTCATTGGCGAGCTGGCGACGCAGGCTCTCGTCCGGAACCTCGCCCAGATAGTGCATGGTCTGGGTGCGCCAGGCCAGTTTGATCAGTACCACGCGAATATCGGTCACCATGGCCAGCAACATCTTGCGCATGGTTTCGGCCTGACGTGCACGCTCTTCGGGCGTATCGAGCTGGTCGATGCGTGCCAGTTCGGTCAGGCGCCGCACCTTGCCTACGCCTTCCACCAGCATGGCGACGGTCGGATTGAACGTGCGTGTCAGCCAGTCATGTGCATCTTCCTGGTAGTCAGGGGCGGCAAACAGCAGCGTGGCGGCGATGGCGTCCGGTAGCAGGTCAAGGTCGGCGACGATGGCCGCTGCCGCAACTGCATGGCTGAATACCTCTTCGCCGGTGAGTGGCAGGCAGTGCCCTTGGTAAAGTGCGTGCGCCTCGGCAAAGGCGCGCGCCAGCATGCCGCTTTCTTCGGGCGTGAACGCGGCAGAGAGTTGCTCAAGCCAGAGTGCCGGGTCGGCAGCATTGGCAAGAGTATCGGCAACGGGGCGGACAACGGAAACCATACGGCGTTTTCAGCTAGCTTTTAAAGGGGTGAGGGGAGTTTACCGGAACTCTCCGCCAAGTGCTTTAGCATGCGCTTGACTGGCGCGGGTACGCCGGCATCGGCCGCACCGGCTAAGGGTAGCCAGCGTGCCGCACTGTCTTGTGCCTGCGTGTGCAGCATGCTCAGGCTGACGGGCAGCGGTGTGATGATCAGGCGAAAGTGGGTGAAGACATGTTCGATCTCCGGCCAGGCCGGCAGGATGTCGCCTTCGCCGGCCTGTTCCAGCCAGTCTTGCGCGCTGTGGGTCGCGCCCAGCTCAGGTAGGGAGAGCAGGCCGCCCCAAACCCCGGTGGGTGGGCGGCGCTCCAGCAATACCTGCCCGTCGTGCATGGCCATCAGCAAGGTGGCGTAGCGGGTGGGGATGGCTTTTTTCGGGCGCGCAGTGGGGAGTTCGCTGGTACGCGCCTCCAGATATGCCATGCAGCCCTGCCGCATCGGGCAGTGTTCGCAAGAGGGTTTGCCGCGGGAGCATAGTGTCGCCCCCAGATCCATAATGCCCTGGGTGTACGCGGGCATATCGTCTGCGGATGCCGGGAGCAGGCTCTCGGCCAGCTGCCACATGCTGTTTTCTATTTTTTTTTCGCCCGGCCAGCCGGCAATGCCGAATACGCGTGCCAGTACCCGTTTGACGTTGCCGTCTAGAATGGCGTGGCGGCGCGAGAAGGCAAAGGCCGAGATGGCTGCCGCAGTCGAGCGCCCTACGCCGGGTAGGCGTATGAGCTGAGCCGGCTGTTCGGGGAAAGTGCCACCGAATTCTTCGCACACCATTATGGCGGCTTTATGCAGGTTACGGGCCCGGCTGTAATAGCCCAAGCCGCTCCACAGGGTAAGGACTTCGTCGACCGAGGCTTGGGCGAGTGTGCGTACATCGGGAAAGCGTTCGATAAAGCGGGCGTAATAAACCAGCACGCTGCTGACCTGAGTTTGCTGCAGCATAATCTCGGATAGCCAGACGCGGTACGGATCGCTGACTTGCCAAGGCAGGTTGTGGCGACCGTGTTGGCGTTGCCAGTCGAGCAATTTTTCCGCAAATTCACGCGCTATCATGCCGTTTTCCTTCCATCAAGCCGGCGATGGTAGCCCAAAGCATGGTTGCTCACCAAGAACGCAGACACAAAATCCGCTAAGATGCGGGATTGCTAATAAGGAGTGGGCATGTCCAGTTTCCGATCCCGCCAGCGCTCGCAATCGAGTCGTCATTTTATACGTCCGCTTGACGAGGCTGGGACCGAGCCTCAAGCACCGGCCGCCGTGCCTGCTGCTGCGCCTTCCCGTGCGCCGGCGGCACCCGAAGCACGGCCGCACGGGCGCGCGCCGGTTGCCATACGCGCCGAGCGTGTCAGCGCCATGTTTGCGCCTTGCCCGCGTGGCCTGGAAGGCGTGCTGGCCGAAGAGCTGGCCGCGCTTGGGGCAACGTCCATTGATAAGCGTAACAACGGCGTGGCTTTTTGCGGTGATAACGCCGTGATGATGCGCGCCAATCTGGAGTCGCGTACGGCCAGCCGTATCCTGATCCAGCTGGCACAGGGCTCTTACCGTAGCGAGCAGGATGTGTACAAGCTGGCGCTGACCATAGACTGGCCGCGCTGGTTTGCCGTGGGCAAGACCATCAAGGTCAAAACCGATGGCGTCGGTTCGGCCTTGCGTAGCCTGGATTTTATTTCGCTCAAGGTTAAGGATGCGGTGTGCGACCGTTTCCGTCAGGCCGATCTGGGGCGTCCTAGCGTGGACACCCGTTATCCCGATGTGCGTATCCATGTGTTTTTATCCGCCGATCAGGCAACGGTGTATATCGACAGCAGTGGCGAGCCGTTATTCAAGCGCGGATGGCGCGAGGACACCGGCGAGGCACCGCTGCGCGAAAATCTGGCTGCGGGCATTTTGCTCCTGGCCGGCTATGACGGTTCGCAGGCTTTGCTTGACCCGATGATGGGCAGCGGGACTTTTCTGGTTGAGGCTGCCGATATTGCGTTGAACCGGGCGCCGGGGCGTTTGCGCGATTTTGCCTTCCGCGATTTGCGCAGTTTTGATGCGGTCGAGTGGGAAAGCGTGCAGGCACGGGCGCGTCAGGCCGAGAAGCCGCTGACGGCCTTGCCTATCCGTGGCTCGGACGTGTCTGTGCAGATGCTGGTGAAGACGCGGCATAATCTTAAACAGGCCGGTCTGCATGGTTTGGTGCAGATTGCGCAAAGCGATGTGCTGGATACTCGTCCGCATGCCGAAACGGGCCTGATCGTCACCAACCCGCCTTATGGCGTGCGTCTGGATGAGCAGGAAGATCTGGCCTTGCTGTATCCGCAGCTGGGTGGCTGGCTCAAGCAGCACTTTTCCGGCTGGACGGCCAATTTCTTTACCGGAGATTTACGTCTGGCCAAACTGATCCGGCTGAGCCCCAAGCAGCGCATGCCGCTGTTTAACGGCGCGCTGGATTGCCGGCTGTTTGTCATTCCTATGGTGGCCGGTTCCAATCGTGCCAAGGAGGGTGCGGGCGGATAAAGCTCGGTTTTGTCCTGTTTGTGATAAAGGCGTGCGATAATTCGTACGCCTTTATCATTTTATTGCCGGGGATGGTTCTGCCATGGAATCGACTTTTATCTCAGCTACCATTCTGCTGATCCTGATTACCGACCCGCTGGGTAATATTCCCTTGTTTATTTCCGCGCTCAAACAGGTCAAGCCTGAGCGGCGGCGGCGCGTGGTCTATCGCGAATGTCTGATCGCGTTTTGCGTCTTGCTGGCTTTTATGTTTGGCGGGCAGACTTTTCTTAAGGTGATGCACCTGAGTGACGAGTCTTTAAGCGTGGCGGGTGGCGTGATTTTGTTCCTGATTGCCATCAAGATGATCTTCCCCGGCGAGGGTGGGGCGTTGGGGGGCGATAAAGTGAGCGGAGAGCCGTTTATCGTTCCGATTGCCATTCCGCTGATTGCCGGGCCTTCGGCCATGGCGACGGTGTTATTAATGGCAACTCGCGAGCCTGACCGCATGCTGGAGTGGGTTGGTGCCTTGCTGATTTCCATTCTGGTGACCACCGTGGTGTTTCTGTTTTCCAACCGTTTGCAAAAATGGCTGGGCGAGCAGGCGATTACGGCGCTGGAGCGGCTGATGGGGCTGGTGTTGACCGCCATTTCGATCGAGATGCTGTTGGGCGGGGTTGCGGCATATATCCGCCAGTTTTCCTGAGCGGGTTTTCGCCCGGAGCGTAGTCGGGCGCTGAAATAGAAAAAGCCCGAATCATGGATTCGGGCTTTTTCGGTATCTGGTGGCCTGTCTCGGAATCGAACCAAGGACACGCGGATTTTCAATCCGCTGCTCTACCAACTGAGCTAACAGGCCTCNGGAATCGAACCAAGGACACGCGGATTTTCAATCCGCTGCTCTACCAACTGAGCTAACAGGCCTCTGCCGGGGTGCAATAAAGTGCTGGTGGCCTGTCTCGGAATCGAACCAAGGACACGCGGATTTTCAATCCGCTGCTCTACCAACTGAGCTAACAGGCCTTCACGCTGTGCTGCATCGCGTTCAGAGGCGTGCATTTAACCAGACGAAAGCGCGTGAGTCAAGGGTGAATTTCCATAAAAGCCGATTTTGACAAATTGGCCGCGACTTTCATCATGCTTGCAGCACGCCGCGGCGTAGTTGATCTTCCTCTATGGATTCAAACAAGGCCTTGAAATTGCCTTCGCCAAAGCCCTCGTCACCCTTGCGCTGGATGATCTCGAAAAAGATCGGGCCAATGACAGTTTCGGTGAAAATCTGCAGCAGGATGCCGCCACCTTCACCTGGTGCTCCGTCAATCAGAATGTGATTGCGTTGCAGGCGCGACAAGTCCTCGCCGTGCCCGGGCAAGCGCTGGTTCACGCGTGCGTAATAGGTGTCTGGTGTGTCCAGAAAGCGCAGGCCGGCTGCGAGTTGTTCCACGCTGGCGTAAATATCCTCGCTGGACAGGGCGATGTGCTGAATGCCTTCGCCGTGATACTCCGCCAGAAATTCCTCAATCTGGCTTTTGTCATCGGAAGATTCATTGATGGGAATGCGGATTTTGCCGCAGGGGCTGGTCATGGCCATGGATTTGAGGCCGGTCAGCTTGCCCTCGATATCGAAGTAACGAATCTCGCGGAAGTTGCCGATGTTGCGGTAAAAATCGGCCCAGTGTTTCATCTGGCCGCGCCGGACATTATGAGTGAGGTGGTCGATGGTCTTGAGGCCTGCGCCTTGAGGGTGCTGCTCTATGCCGGCAAGCGGAATGAAGTCGACGTCGTAGATGTCGTGCTTGGGGCCGTAGCGGTCGACGAAATAGAGGGCGGAGCCGCCTATGCCTTCAATTGCCGGAATATTCAGTTCCATATAGCCGATGGGGCGGGTGTAGGGCTTGGCACCTTGTGCCAGTGCGTAGGCATAGGCGGCGGCTGCATCCTTGACCCGCCATGCCATGGCGCAGGCAGAGGGGCCATGTTGCTCGCCAAACAGCCGGGCAGGGTGTTGTTGCTCGGCGTTGAGGATAAAGTTGATATCCCCTTGACGATAGAGACTGACGGCCTTATGGCGATGGCGTGCCACTTCGCTGAAGCCCAGGGTGGCAAAGAGTTGTTTCAGTTGCTCGATCCCGGCTGCATCGGGGGCGGTGTATTCGACAAATTCAAAGCCGTCGCAGCCTAGCGGGTTGATGTTGTCTGTCTCCATCTTGGTTCTCCTTTTTTGTTATCAAGCCAAACCGTGGTGGGCGGTCCAGCGGGCAAACTCATTTTCCAACTGGTCAAAGCTATCGATGACGAACAAGGTGTCTTGCATGTGCCAGACGTCGTAAGGCGTTTGCGCCATGTGATCCAGGTCGAAGCGGTGTTTGGTCGTGGCATCCGACAGGCTGTAGCTCACTTCCTGGTGCGAGGACAGAATGCCGGCGCCGTAGATACGCAGCCCTTGCCGGCTGCGTATCAGGCCGAACTCGACGCTATACCAGTAAATCCGCGCCAGCCACACGCGGGCAGGGTGGTTCTGGGCAAAGGCGGCGCTGCCGGCTTCGCCGAAGCGCTGGAAAAAGTTACTGAAGCGCGGGTGGGTGAGTAGCGGGGCATGGCCGACCAGATCGTGGAACATATCGGGTGCCGGGGTGTAGTCGATATCTTCCGGCTTGCGGATAAAGTCGGTCGACGGGAATACGCGCGCGGCCAGCATGGCGAAGAAAATCTGGTCGGGCACGATGCCGTCGACCCGCTCAATGGTCCAGCCTGTCTGGTGCTGGATGCTGTCGCTGATGTCGGCAAGTTGCGGAATGCTTGCCGGGGATAGGCCGGTGGCTTCCAGTGCTTCCAGATACTCGTCACAGGCGCGATCCGGCCATTGTGTTTGTTGACGCGAGAGCAGGTATCGCCATGTTTCGCACTCGCATGCGCTGTATGCCGGTATCGGTGTGTGATGAATATCAGTTTTTACATGCGGTAAGCTGGTTTTGCTTGTTGAGGCCGGAAAGTCGGTGCTTTGCATCGTAGTTCCTCTCTTACAACACTCAAACGGGCAATCTGACGCTAATTTCTGGACTGATTTTGGCATTTCATTCTAGAGTAAGCACACAGCAATTTGTGTGCGTTCTATGGCTGCATCAGATTGAAATAAAGATAAAAATTACAAATAAATTATCGAAAAAGGAGAAACCATGCCGAATCTGGTTCTGGATAAAACGGATTTGAAAATGCTGGCTGCGCTGCAACTGAATGGGCGCTTGTCGAATGTCGAACTGGCGGAAAAGGTTGCCTTGTCGCCTTCGCCTTGTTTACGCCGGCTTAAGCAGCTGGAGGAGTCAGGCGTGATCCGTCAGTATGTTGCCTTGCTGGACCCGGCTTGTCTGGGGCTTGGACTGCATGCCTTTGTACGGGTCAAGCTGGAGAAACGGGCGGGCAATCTCAAGTCGTTTATCGAGGCGGTACAGGGATGGCAGGAGGTGGTGAATTGCTATGCGATGACGGGCGATATGGATTATCTGCTGCAGGTTTACTTCCAGGACTTGCCGCACTTTTCCCGCTTTGTGATGGATCAGTTGCTGCAGCACCCCGGAGTCGAGGATGTGAAGTCTAGTTTTGTGCTTAAGGATTTCAAGCAGACCACGGCATTGCCTTTAAGTCATCTGGCATTGTGATGGCAGGAAACCCGAAAGCCTAACCGTTTTGGGGTTTCCCGCACCTTTAATCAGGTATCAGACAGCGCACGCAGGTGGGCTGTCACGCTGCGTGCCAGCGATGACAGGTCATAACCCCCTTCCAGCACCGACACGACCCGGCCCTGACAGTACAGGTCAGCGATCTGCAGCAAATGGCGGGTGACCCACTCGTAGTCCGACTCGGTCAGTCCCATCGAGCCCATATCATCTTCGCGATGCGCGTCAAAGCCGGCCGAGATAAACAGCATTTGCGGCTGGAAGTCATGCAGCGCCGGCAGCCATACGGTTTCGACGGCTTCGCGAAACTCGCGGCTACCCGAACCGGCTTTCATCGGCACATTGTGCATATGAGGGTTGCTGCCTGCTGGTGTGTCGCCGCAATAGGGGAAGAAGGGGTGCTGGAACATCGAGGCCATCAGGACACGGGGGTCATCCTTGAAGATCTCCTCGGTGCCATTGCCGTGATGCACGTCGAAATCGACAATCGCAACGCGTTCATATTTGTAGACCGACATCGCGTGCGCTACGCCGACCGCGATATTGTTGAAGAAGCAAAACCCCATGGATTTGGCGCTCTCGGCATGGTGTCCAGGGGGGCGGATGGCACAAAATGCATTGGGCACTTTGTCTTCGCAGACTAACTCCACGGCTTTAACGACTGCGCCTGCTGCGCGCTGTGCAGCGGGCAGGGTTCCTGGCGACATGGCCGTGTCCGGGTCTATGCGGAAAGTGCCAACCTGCGGCGTACAGGCTTCGATATAGTCGACATAGCGGGGCGGGTGGACACGGGCCAGTTGCTGCGGTGTAACTAGCGGTGCATCGATCTCTTGCAGGGTGTCGAAAATCTGGGATGCCATCAACTGGTCACGGATAGCGATCAGACGCTCGGGGCATTCCGGGTGACCGACCCCCATATTGTGTCCCAGGCAATCGGAGTGGGTGATGTAGGCGGTCAGTCCGGTACGGTGCCAGCGGTTTTTTAGCCAGGAGAACACGAGATTACCCTTCTTGCTTCCGGTTCGAATTATACTTATGACTTTTAAATAAAGTGTGCGCGAAACAGGGCTTAAATGCAAATGTTTTGCCGTGCAACTCTGGTATGTACGGGCATAGGCGGTGAGTGGCAGACGGGGTAAAAAAGGAGGCAAAAGCAAGCGGAGGGGCTTGCTTTTGCCTGTGTGCCGGCCTCATGGCTAGATGAGCAGATCTTTGGCTACGCCTTGGCGACGCAGAATGCGACGCAAGTGTTCCAGCCCTTCTATTTGTATCTGGCGTACGCGTTCCCGCGTCAGATTGAGGGAACTTGCAAGCTCTTCCAGCGTACAGATTTCATGTCCATCCAGACCGTAGCGGCGCTCGATGACCATGCGCTGTTTGTCTGATAGCTGTGCCAGCCAGTGGTGGACATATTTCTCCACTTGCAGATTGTGCAACTGGATATCCGGCTCTTCATGCTGCTCATCCGGAATCGACTCGCCAATGGAAAGCATGGGGTCGATGTCCAGCGGAGCATCGAGCGAGGCCATGCGCTCGTTCAGGCTCATGATGCGCCGCACGTCCTCTACCGGTTTGCCTACATGCTGGGCAATATCTTCTACCGTAGGCTCGCGCCCCCTTTTGCTTTCCAGATGGCGTGAAGCGCGCAGATAGACATTCAGCTCCTTGATGACATGAACCGGTAGCCGGATGGTGCGGGACTGATTCATGATTGCGCGCTCTATGCTCTGGCGTATCCACCAGGTGGCATAGGTCGAAAAACGAAAGCCACGCTCGGGGTCGAATTTTTCCAAAGCATGCATCAATCCGATATTACCCTCCTCGATCAGGTCGAGCAGGGTGAGTCCACGGTTAATGTAGTGTTTGGCAATATTGACCACCAGACGCAGATTGTGCTCGATCATCTTCTGTCGTGCTTCGAAGTCGCCCTGTACGACACGTCGCGCCAGAGCCAGCTCCTGCGGCGGGGTCAGTAGAGCGTTACTGCCGATGTCATTGAGGTAAATCTGGGTGACATCGGCAACATCTTCATGCTCTGCTGCCTCGCTGGCAGACTCTTCCGCATCGGTCTGCTTTTCATCGGCATCCAGTAGTTCGTTTTCATCACCACTGTCTTCGATGGTATCTAGCGTGTCTTTCATGTTCCCTCCCGCTTTCTACGGCTTTTTTGTCGACCAAAGCAGGAAAGAACCGCTGCTTCAGGCTTAATTGGCCAGATATTTTTCAGGATTTACCGGTTTACCGTATTCTCGGATTTCGAAATGCAGCTTGACCTGATCCGTATCCGTATTGCCCATGGTGGCTATTTTTTGCCCCTTTTTGATGCTTTGCCCTTCCTTGACCAGCAGCTCGTCATTGTGTGCATAGGCCGACAGGAAAACCTTGTCATGCTTGATGATAATCAGCTTGCCGTAACCCTTGAGTCCGCTGCCGCTATAGACCACCTTGCCATCGCCGGCTGCGATCACGTTTTGTCCCTGTTTTCCGCCAATATCCAAGCCCTTGTTCTGCTCGGAAAAACGGCGAACGACTTTGCCTTCGGTCGGCCAGATCCAACCTATGCTGTTGTCCAGTGCCGGCTTGTTACTGTTTGCACTGGTCGCTGGTTCCGTTGCCGCGACGGCAGGCTTGGCAATCGGCGGCACGACCTTGGCTGCTGCTGGTGGCGGCGTGATGACCGGCGTCTTGACTGCCGGACTGCTGATGATTGCGCCTGCCGTTGCGGTCGTTTGTCCTTCGCTTTTCTGCGCCAGTTCCTTGAGTGCATTCTCGCTATAAGGCAATTTCAAGGCTTTGGGGTAGCGCTTGAGCGTGGCACTGTCTGTCGGTGTTGCCGTCGTATTTGTATTGCCGCTACTCACTTGTCTGACGCCCGCATCAGCCGTCACCGTGCCTGGTGGTGTCAGCCGTAAGATTTGTCCAACCTTGATATCAAAGCCATCCAGACCATTCCACAGGGCGACATCCTGATGGCGCAAACCATTGTTAAGAGAAATCCGGTACAGGTTTTCACCTGCTTGTACCGTGTGGGTCGTTTCTCCGCCTCGGTTGATATTTACCGGCTTGACTCTATTGGCGGGCATAGCCAATGGCGTCGTTTCTGCGCTTTCCATATTGACCACACTGGCGCTGGTCGTTTGTGTACTTCTTGTCTCCTGAGCGGAAATAATAGGAGCAGGGCTATGTGATGTTTGTGCACATGCGCTTAGTAGTAGCGAAGCGCAGATGCCTAATATTGTTAAGTTTCTGTTTATTCTATTGTGCATCTTGTTCTGCATGATTCTTTATATGCCGTATGGCTTTCCGTGTAAATAATCTAGACGGCAGACTGTCGTTTTTGTACCAATGCGTCTGCGTTAAATCCGTCCGGGTAGCAGGGGGACAAATTTTACGGGGTCCAGCCGGGTTTGCCGGATGCCGCTTTTTGTCTTTTCAAGCAACAGCAAATGCTGCTCTTGCTCACCCAGTGGCATGATCATCCGTCCGTTTTCCGCCAGCTGTTCCAGCAGCAATGCTGGAACGGTGCTGGCTGCACAAGTCATGATGATTCCATCGAATGGCGCAGTTTCCGGCAGGCCTGCATGACCATCGCCATGCAAAAGACGTGCATGTATCAGCCGCGCCGCACGCAGATTGCGTCTGGCTTTTTCCAGCAGGACACCAAGGCGTTCGATTGAATACACCTCTGCGCCGGTTTGCAGCAGTACGGCACTTTGGTAGCCGCAACCGGTACCGATCTCAAGGATGCGTCCGGGGGTGCGTCCGGTGATGAGCAGTTCAGTCATGCGGGCTACGGTAAAGGGCTGCGATATGGTCTGTCCGTGCCCGATAGGCAGGGAAACGTCATCATAGGCTCGGCTGGCGAGTGCTTCATCGACAAACAGGTGGCGTGGCACCTGGCTCATGGCTGTTAACACGCGCTCATCGCAAATGCCGCGCTGGCGCAAGCGCTCGCTCATGCGCAGCCGGGTGCGTTCGGACAGCATGCCCCAGGCTGCGGGGGGCTGACTTACGGCTGTAGCCATGACTTGATCCCGTCCAGCTGGTCGTAGGCGGTCAGATCTATCATCAGCGGTGTGATTGAGGCATGGTGATTGGCCACTGCGTAGAAATCCGTTCCTTCTCCGGCGTCCTGAGCAGACCCTACTGTGCCAACCCAGTAAACCTTGTCACCGCGCGGGGTCAGGCTCTGAACTACGGGTTCGGCATGGTGGCGGCGCCCCAAGCGGGTGACCAAGCTGCCTTGCAGTGCATCAAGTGGAATGTCGGGTATGTTGACATTGAGCAGGGTCGGGCGGGAGAAGGGGCGGTTACATATGCGTTCAACCAACTCGTCGACAACATGTGCTGCAGTGGAAAAATTATTACCCGAGCGGCCGCATAGCGAAACCGCAACCGAAGGGATGCCGAGTAGATAGCCTTCGGTTGCTGCTGCGACGGTACCGGAATAAATCGTGTCATCTCCCATATTTGCACCATGATTGATGCCGGAGAAGATGATATCTGGGCGAAAGTCGAGCAGGCCGGTCACCGCCAGATGGACGCAATCGGTCGGGGTGCCGTTGACGTAAAAAAAACCGTTGTCTGCTTTGCGTACGCTGAGTGGCCGGTCCAGTGTCAGGGAATTGCTGGCACCACTACGGTCACGCTCGGGGGCGACAACGACAACCTCGCCGTGGCGTGCCAGCGTGGAAGCCAGAGCGGCAATACCGGGGGCAAAATAACCGTCGTCGTTGCTGATGAGGAATTTCATGCAAACTCTCCGAGTGACCGCCTGATTGTATCCTTGCTGCTTACCGTCACAACAGCTGGGTGACGGTAAGCAAGCGACCTGTTGTAAAACAGGCATAGGTATAAAGGCAAAAGCGCTTAGGCGTAATAACGCTGGCTGAAGTCGAGCATGCGTTCTATCGGCAGGCGGGCTGCCGCCATTTCCGCCTCGCTCAGGTAATCAATTTCCAGCCCTTCGCCTTGTTGTGCCCGGCGCACGGCCTCTATGGTATTCATTTTCATATAGGGGCAGGAGTTGCACTGGCAACCTGCGTAGATCGGTGCCTGACGCAAGTCGAGGTCGGGACGCGCTAGGCCCATGTTGTACAGAATCCCATCTTCGGTGGCGACAAAAATCACGGCCTTCGGATCATCGGCATAGGCTTTGACCCAATTGAGCATGCCGGATGTCGAGCCGACATAATCTGCCTTTTGCAGTACTGGCAGCGGGCTTTCTGGGTGGGCGATCAGGAATTTTTTGCCAGGGACGGCATTGAATGCCTCGGTTAGCGCGGCTTCATTGAATTTGTCGTGTACTTCGCAGACCGCCGACCAAAGCGGCATGTCGTAGCCGTATTGGTAATTCAGGTAGGCGCCCATATTGCGATCCGGCGAGAAAATGACTTTTTTCCCTTCGGCATAAAGGTGCGCGATGATGTCGTCAACATTACGGCTGGTGACGATCCAGTCCGACAGCGCTTTGTGTTGCGCGCTCGAGTTGATATACGACACATGGACATGGTCGGGGTGGCTCTCACGCCAGCGTTTGAGCGCAACAACATCGGTCTGGGTGACCAGGGAGCAGGTCGAGCCTGCATCCGGCAAAATAACGGTTGCGGCCGGGTTGAGGATTTTGGCTGTTTCCGCCATAAAACGCACGCCGGCAAAAACAATGATGTCAGCCTCGGCTTCGCGTGCAAACAGCGACAGCTCCAGACTGTCTCCCACCTTATCGGCCATCTGCTGGATTTCCGGTTGGGTGTAGTAGTGGGCTAGTGTGACGACTCGTTTCGTCATGATGGCTTTATATACTCCGGTGACTACCGCACAACACTCGACGCGGGCTTTGTTGCGGTGCAATATCCAAGGTGAAAGTGGAAGAGCGTAACAAGTTTGCGGGCGCTAGGCTAGCTGTGGCAAGTACCACTTGTTGCTATGAATGTTATCGGTTCATGCTTACCGGTATAGTCAATAATCATAAACCGGTGTCGGCCAAGCTATGTGATTGCACGAAGGCGGTTTTTGCTATGCCACTTTACGCATGCATTTATATCCCGCGTGTCGCACTTTAGGCGGTACGAGGTCATCATTTTGCTGGGTTTTTTTAGAAGAGTCCCATGAAGCCCCACTATCTTACTTCATTGTTTTCTCCGCGCAGTGTGGCGGTCATCGGTGCCAGCGATACGCCAGGCTCGGTTGGGCAGGCCGTTTTTGCCAATCTGCTGGCCGGGAATTTTCAGGGGAAACTCTACCCGGTCAATCTGAACCACAAGACCGTAGGTGGCATCGCCGCCGTAGCGTCTGTACGTCAGATCGAGCCGGATGTGGAGCTGGCGGTGGTAACCACCCCCTTGCGCAGCTTGCCGGCGATTATGAAGGATTGCGGTAAGAAAGGCGTAAAGGCGATGCTGCTGGCCAAGGAGTTTTCCGACAGCGAGCAGATTGAGCGTGAAATCATGGCCGAGGCCATGTCTATTGCCAGCCATTATGGCATCCGTGTGCTGGGGCCGAATGTGCTGGGGCTGATGCGCCCTGTAGCTGGGTTTAATGCCACCAATTACACCAGCAAAGTGAAAACGGGCAATCTGGCCTTGGTGTCACAGTCTTCCGCCCTGTGTACCGCGATGCTGGACTGGGCAGACAGCAAAGGGATAGGTTTTTCCAGTGTGATATCGGTTGGAACGGCACTGGACGTGGAGTTCGGCGAGATACTGGATTATCTGGTAGCGGACACGTTTACCCAGGGTATCTTGCTGCATGTCCATCACATTCACGATGCCCGGCGCTTTATGAGCGCCCTGCGTGCCGCAGCGCGCACCAAACCGGTGGTGGTGATCAAGTCCGGACGCTATGAAAGCCAGGAGGCGGGAGTGCTGGCATCCAGCCACCTGATTGATGGTAATGATGTTTTCGATGTTGCCTTGTCGCGCGCCGGTGTGCTGCAGGTGCAAACCATTGCCCAGCTGTTTACCGCGGCCAAGATGCTGGCGGCCAAGTACCGTATTGCCGGCAGGCGTCTGGCTATTGTGACTAATGGTATCGGCCCGGGGATATTGGCGGCCGACAGTGCCTGGACTTATGGGGTCGAGCTGGCCCAGTTATCGGCGCAAACATTGAGCCAGCTGGATGATGTGCTGCCCCGTAACTGGTCGCGGGCAAATCCGGTCGATATTATTGGTGATGCTTCGCCCATGCGTTTTCGTAGCGGGGTTAAAGCTTGCCTGGATGATCCGGGTGTGGATGGCGTATTGGTCATTTTTACGCCGCAGGCCGGAACCGATCATTTGACGACGGCGCAACTGATGGTCGGCTTGCAGCGTGAGTCTTCCAAGCCGATATTCCTGTCCTGGCTGGGGGATGCCAAAGTCTCCGAGAGCCGGGAGCTGTTTTCCAAGGCCAAATGCGCACATTTTCGTGCGCCCGAATTTGCCGTAGAGGTATTCCGCAATCTGGCGGCCTATCACGACAACCAGCAATTGCTATTGCAAACGCCAGGGCCGCTGGAGGGGGCGCTGCATGAGCCGGATGTGGCTGCGGCACGCGCCGTGATTGCCGATGTATTGGCGCAGGGGCGGGCAGTCTTGTCAGAGCGCGAGTCTAAGGCCGTGCTGGCGAGCTTTGGCATTCCGGTTAACCCGACATTGCTGGCGACGACGGAAGATGAGGCAGTCGCCCTGGCTGCGGCCATTGGCTATCCGGTCGTGCTCAAGATCGATTCGCCCGACATTATGTATAAATCGGACGTTAGTGGTGTCGAGCTTAATATCAGCAACGAGGCGACGCTGCGTCAGGCCTTTGCCTCCATCTGGCAGCGGGCACAAGCGGTCAAGCCGGATGCCCGTATTTCCGGGGTGTCGGTGCAGGCCATGAAAAAATACCGTTATGCGCGCGAGGTCATGGTCGGTGTTGCGCATGATTCTGTGTTTGGTCCGGTCATCGCCTTTGGTGCAGGCGGTATCGCCGTCGAAGTGTTACAGGACCGAGCCTTGGCTTTGCCGCCTTTGAATGCGTATCTGGTGCGGCGCATGATTGCCCGAACCCGGATCAGTAAAGTACTCGGCCCCTTCCGTAATCTACCCGAGGTCGATCACGATGCTTTGCATAATGTCTTGCTGCGGGTATCGGAAATGGTCTGCGAGCTGCCCGAGGTGCGCGAGCTGGAGATCAACCCGCTGTTGGTAGACGAACATGGCGTGATGGTGCTGGATGCCAGCATTATCCTGCACGCGGTGCCTGCCGGGCGTAAGCGGTACCAGCATATGGCGATCATGCCTTACCCTGCCCATATGGTGAAGCAGGTCTGTCTGAAGGATGAAACCGAAGTCCTTATCCGGCCGGTACGCCCGGAAGATGCGGATATGCAGCAGGCCTTTGTGCGCAACCTGTCGGAGGAAAGCCGCTACAACCGTTACCTGTCCAGTATCAAACAGCTATCACAGCAGGTACTGGTGCGCTTCACCCAGCTTGATTACGACCGCGAAATGGCACTCGCCATGGTGCGCGAACTGGACGGCACCGAAGAAATGCTGGCGGTGGCCCGTTTTATTACCGATCCGGATATGGAGTCGTGCGAGTTTGCGCTGGAGGTTGGCGACTCGTGGCAAGGCAGGGGCATAGGCTATGTGCTGATGGACGCGCTATTTGATGCCGCGCGTATGCAGGGCCTGAAAATCATGCATGGCGAGGTGCTGGCGGCAAATAAAGGGATGCTGAAACTGATGCAAAAGCTGGGCTTTGAAGTCACGGTGCATCCGGAAGACAGGGCGCTGACGCTGGTCAGCAAGGTGTTGTGAGGGCCGGCAAGGGGGTGATGCAGGAATAAACACTTGCCAGATAAAGAAAAATTGCCCTAGAATTGCACGCTTTTCTACGTTCCGATTTCATTCAAGGACTATCGACAATGGTAGTAATTCGTCTGTCTCGCGGTGGTTCCAAGAACCGTCCGTTCTACAACATCGTTGTTACCGATTCCCGCAGCCGTCGTGATGGCCGCTTTATCGAGCGCGTTGGCTTCTACAACCCAGTTGCAAACGAAAAAGAAGAGCGTGTGCGCTTCACCATGGATCGTCTGAACCATTGGGTTGGCGTAGGTGCTCAGGTGTCCGACACCGTAGCCAAGCTGCTCAAGGAGCAGGCTAAGGCTGCTGCTTAACCGTTGGTGATTCAACTGGCGGGTAAGGACATTATGCGCAGCGAAGATCTGGTCATCATGGGTTATGTCAGTGGTGCGTTTGGTGTACGCGGCTGGGTGAAAGTCCATGCCGATACCGAATACGCCGATAGCCTGTTTGACTACCCGGTCTGGTGGCTGGGCAAAGATGGTAGCTTTAAAGCGTATACCTTCGAAGAAGGTGCAGTTCATCCCAAGGCACTGGCAGCCAAACTGGCCGGTGTTGACGGGCGTGATGCTGCCCACGCTCTGCGTGGATGCGAAATTGCCGTGCCACGTGCAGAATTGCCTGAAACTGAAGAGGGCGAATACTACTGGTCCGATCTGATCGGTCTGGAGGTCGTCAATCAGGAAGGCGTGCTGCTGGGCAAGGTGAAAAACCTGCTGGAAACCGGTGCCAATGATGTGCTGGTGCTGGCTGATGACGGGAAAGAGCGTTTGCTTCCCTTCGTCGACCAGGTTGTGTTGAATGTTGACCTTGCAGCCGGCCGTATTTCGGTCGACTGGGGCGTCGATTTCTGATGCAGATAGACGCAATCTCGCTGTTTCCCGAGATGTTCGATGCAGTCACCCGTTTTGGCGTCAGCCGGCGCGCGGTGGAGCTGGGCATCTGTGATTTTTCCGCGTGGAATCCGCGGGACTTCACTAGCAATAACTATCGTACGATAGACGACCGGCCTTATGGCGGTGGTCCCGGCATGCTGATGCTGATCGAGCCTTTAGTCGCTGCGCTTGACGCGGCACGGGCAAGGCAGCAGGCACAGGGCGCCGAAACGAGTCATGTTGTTTATTTGTCGCCACAAGGACGGGCACTGGATCACCGCAAGGCGGTCGAGTTGTCGCAACGTCCGGGTCTCATCCTCTTGTGCGGGCGCTATGAAGGCGTCGACGAGCGTTTGATCGAGAGCGAAGTCGACGAGGAAATTTCCATCGGCGACTATGTGCTGTCGGGTGGCGAGTTACCGGCGATGGTGTTGATGGATACGGTGTTGCGGTTGTTGCCTGGCGTGCTGGGTGACGCGCAGTCGGCGAGTGAAGACTCGTTTGCCGACGGACTACTGGACTGTCCGCATTACACACGACCGGAAGAGTACCGGGGGATGAGGGTACCGGAAGTATTGATGTCCGGTAATCATGCCCTGATTGCAAAATGGCGACTTAAACAGTCGTTGGGCCGTACCTGGTTACGCCGCCCCGACTTGTTGCAGGGCCGTACATTATCAAAACAGGAATCTCGGCTGCTGGCAGAGTATCAGCAGGAACAAGATTCCCAGAAAGCGGAGCATTAACATGGATCTGATTCAACAACTCGAGCAAGAAGAAATTGCCCGTCTGGGCAAGACCATTCCTGAATTCGCACCAGGTGACACCGTTGTCATCCAGGTTAAAGTTAAGGAAGGTAACCGCGAGCGTCTGCAGGCTTACGAAGGTGTCGTAATCTCCAAGCGTAACCGTGGCCTGAACAGCTCTTTCATCGTGCGCAAAATGTCCGCCGGTGAAGGTGTTGAGCGTACTTTCCAGACTTACTCCCCGCTGCTGGCTACCATCGAAGTCAAGCGTCGTGGTGACGTTCGTCGCGCCAAGCTGTACTACCTGCGTGGTCTGACCGGCAAGTCCGCACGTATCAAGGAAAAGCTGCCAGCACGCAAGGCACGCTAATTGACCGCGGACATGATGTCCGCTGGCCAAACGACGGCTTTGCCGTCATGATGAAGCGCAAGGCATTCCTTGCGCTTTTTTTCGTTCCGAAGATGACCTCCTATTCCGCTATTATTCCCGCGCCCTTTGCCATGCTGGGCATCCGTTGTTCTGCACAGTACTTGCAGAGGGTTGATTTTTTGCCCGCTAGCACTGCTATGCAGGCTGCTGGCTCTGGCACGCTGGCCGCCGAAGTTTCCCGGCAGTTGCAGGCCTGGCTGCTTGATGCCTCCTTTTGCTTTGATTTGCCCTACCAACTGGAGGGAACCCCATTCCAGAGGCGGGTATGGCAGGCCATTGCCGCCATTGCGCCGGGACAGACGCTTAGTTACCAGCAGCTTGCCGCCAATATAGGGTCTGTTGCGCGCGCAGTTGGCGGGGCATGTGGGCGCAATCCTTTACCCATCATTATTCCTTGCCACCGGGTGCTGGCAAAAAACGGTCTGGGCGGTTTCAATTTGTCGACCGGTAACGAGATGCTGGCGATCAAGCGCTGGCTGCTTGCCCATGAACGCTAGTCTTGAGCTGATCGATGCCTTTCTGGATCTGTGCTTGCTGACCGATGGCCTGTCGCGTAATACGCTGGATGCTTACCGGCGCGATCTGTGCAAGCTGGCGCAGCGTCTTGAGGCCCTGGATACGGATCTGGTCAGTGTCGATGAGGCCATACTGGCGCAGGCTCTGCTGCCACAAGCGCAAGAGAGTACCGCTACCCGTGCGCGGCTTATTTCGGCTGCACGGCGTTTTTTTTGCCATTTGCTGGAAACCGGTGTGCGTAGCAATGACCCGCTCAAGCGCCTGAAAGGGCCACAGCCGGTACGTGCCTTGCCGCGTCCTTTATCTGAAGCCGATGTGGAGGCGCTGCTTGAGGCGCCCGATGCCGCCAGTTTGCTGGGTTTGCGGGACAGATCCATGTTCGAGTTGATGTATGCGACCGGGCTGCGCGTGTCCGAGCTGGTTTCCCTGCAGCTGGGCGAGCTGGATCTGGCATCCGGCGTGGTGTCCACCATAGGCAAGGGCGACAAGCAAAGGCTGGTGCCCATGGGTGAGGTGGCGCAGGAGTGGTTATTGCGTTATCTCACCGAAGCGCGGCCGGTTTTGCTGGCGGGGACGGCTTGCGATGATGTGTTCGTGACGGTCAGGCGTAGCCGTATGACGCGGCAGATGGCCTGGTTGCTGATTAAACGCTACGCGACGCAGCTGGGTTTGAGCCATGTCAGCCCGCATACCCTGCGCCATGCTTTTGCCACGCACTTGGTCAACCATGGTGCAGACCTGCGTGTAGTGCAGTTATTGCTTGGCCACGCCGATATTTCGACGACCCAGATCTATACCTATGTCGCCCGCGAGCGTTTGCGCCAGCTGCACCGGGAACATCATCCGCGCGGCTGATTTTTGCATCCGTTGATGCTGGACGGATTGGCTATTGCGGCATCGATCAACTAGGCTGATGGCATGCCGGATGCTGCCGATATTTTCTCCTCTGCCGCGGATGAGGCTGCTTGCCATCTGCCCGCTTCTTCCTTGCTTGATGCACAGACGGAAGTGGACTCTGGCGCGCGCATGCTGCGTTTTCGCCTGCTGCGACCTGTTGCGCAGCGGGGGATAGTCCGGCGTCTGGCGCTGGCCTGGTTTTTGTCGCTGAGCCTGTGCTTGCTGTCAGTGGGGTGGCCAGCCGCAGAGTCCTGGCTGAGCCTGTCTTTGCCTTGGCAGGCAGAAGTGTTGCCGCTGGTGCTGGCTCCTGGCATGTTGCTGGCTATCTTGTGGACGCTCTGGTTCGGTATCGCGCTGGGCGGTGCGCTGGCCTTGCTCAGTGCGCTGTTTGCCGCATGGGTCATGCATTTTTCGCTGCCGTTCATCTTGCTGTCCGGAGCCACACATTTGCTGGCTTTGCTTATCTTGTATCTGGGTTACCGTGCCGTGCCCATGCGTCCCGACCTTTCCTCTGGCGATAATCTGCTGTTTTTTTTGATGATGGTGACGGTGAGTGCAACGTTTGCTTCGCTGGATGTGCTGGTCGGTGTCTATGCCAGCCAGTCCGGCTATGCCCAGTTGCTGAGTCTGTGGCTTGGCCGCTGGCTGGGCATGCTGGCTAATTTTGCGTTGCTGCTGCCATTGCTCTGGCTGTACGGGCGGCGTATCGAGCGTGCGCTTGACAGACTGCCATGGCTGACTCGGCGCAGGGTGCGCCTGACGTATTCCCTATGGACGACGGCTTTGCTGCTGCTCGCCTTATTGCTTTATGTTTTTCTGGCGGTCAGATTGCATGGCGCTTATGTCGCGCAGGCATTTGTCCACTATGACCGTATCGGCTGGCCTACGGTGGCCCTGTCAGCTTTGCAGGTGCTGCAGATCATTCACATCGTGCTGTCGGTGCTGGTGGTTTTCATCGCCTATTTCTTTTACCAGATATTGCAGCATTGGACGGGCACGCTTAAACGTACGGCCAGCCAGTTGAGCCTGCTGAATCGGAAATTGGCCGAACTGGCGCTGACCGATGAGCTGACCGGTTTGTATAACCGCCGCCATTTTATGGAGATGGCCAGACGCGAGTTGGCCAATGCCGAGCGGCATGGCATGCCTTGTTCTTTGCTGCTGATCGATATCGACCACTTCAAGCAGGTCAATGATCACTATGGCCATTTGGCTGGCGATCAAGTCCTGCGCATATTGGGACGGCTGCTGCCGGTGCTGCTGCGTCCCAGTGATCTGGCGGCCCGTTATGGCGGGGAGGAGTTGGTGGTCTTGCTCAGGCATACGCCGCTGGACGAAGCGCTGGAAGTCGCCGAGCGCATACGTCAGGCGATTGCGGCACAGGCCTATCCCGATTTGTCCGCCAGTTTGCGGGTGACGGTCAGTCTGGGAGTAGCTGAATCCCGTGTGGCCGAGCCGGATCTGGACTGGCTGATCGAGCGTGCTGACCGCGCATTGTACCGGGCGAAAGATGGCGGGCGTAACCGCATAGAATGCGACCCGGGCGCATGGGCGGCCGGGTCGGTCTGCTCCGGGTCTTCCGGCTGATAGCCGGCGGACAAGGGTTATGCGCAGGCGGGGCGGGTATCGATAAATGATGGTCGCAGGGACAGTTTGTCCTGCAGCGCGGCCAGATTGGCGTAATCGGCCTGCCAGTCAAGCTCGGGAAAACGCAGCGCCAGATAGCCCAGGCTGCAGCCCACGGCAATGTCGGCAATGCTGTAAGCCTCGCCGTTGCACCACAAGCGCTCGCCCAGGTCCCGGCTCATGGTCGCCAGTGCACGGGTGATTTTTGCATGCTGGTGCTGGACCCATTCTTCCATTTGCTTGTCGGCAGGGCGGCGGCGCTCGATCACGATGGAAACGGCCGCATCACAAAGGCCGTCAGCCAGCGCTTCCCAGCGGCGGGTATCGATCAGCACCCGTCTTTCCTGCGGGTAAAGGCGGGAAACGGGCGAGATGCTATCCAGATATTCGACAATGACACGCGAGTCGAACAGCACACTGCCATCATCCAGCTCAAGGGCCGGTACCTTGCCCAGCGGGTTGTAGTCGCTAATGTGGCTGTCGGCCTGCCAGGGTTGCTCGATCTGGATCGGACATTCTATTTTTTTTTCGGCCAGTACGATGCGCACTTTTCGTGCAAAGGGACTGGTGGGTGAAGCAAGCAGTTTCATAGTCTGTCGGTGTTAGGTTGGCAGCAAAGCCAATGATTCAATGTCGAACTGTAACCCAATGAACAGCAAGACGAAAGTGTTGTGTATCTAAAGTAGCTCTACCTTGCCGGATACTTCCAGTCGTAGCAGGCTAACACCGGCTTGCCAGTCGGGACTGGCGGGCGCGGCGGCTTCCATGGCGGCGGACTTGAGCATGACAGGACGGAACGAGGGAGGCGGTGTATTTTGCCCCAGCGTCAGTTCGCGTACCGCGATATGCGCTTTGTCCAAAGCGCGGGCGGCGATCTGCGCCTGTGCGCGCAAGCTATGAATGGCTTGAGGAATCAGCTGTTGTTCTGTTTCGCGTCTGAGCTGCTCGGAGACCCGGAAATCGACACTGGAGAGCAGCATAAAGCGCTGCAATTGCACGGTCAGTTCACCGGCTTGTTGCATATTGCGGCTTTGGATGCTGAGCGATGCGCGCGCGCTCCATGCCTGAAGCTTGCCGTTCTTATCGTATAAGGGCCAGCTATTGTAGCCGCTGTTGCGGCTGGTGATGGAGGGAAAGCCTTTAGCGACAGCGACGGCACGGGCAAGCTGGCGATTCAGGCGTTCGGCCAGAATGGTGGGGTCGCTGGCCTTGTCCTCGACATAGAGCGTGGCCTGAAACTCGTCATTGGCAAGTTCGCGCTCGGCGCTGGCATTCAGGTTAAGCATCACCCCCTCTGCCTGTACCGCAGGTGCAAGCAGGCAGAGCAGGGCAAACAGGCAGGGCAACATCTTCATCGGGCAACCTTCAGGGCGAGGCAATCATTCATACATATTGTGAATCATAGCCTAGATATGCAAGAAAGGTTGCTGTGGCAGATGTATGCCCTAGCGGGTATCGCGCTAGCCTAGCAGCAAGGCATCATCATCGATGACTTCACCGCGGGTCTTTTCGAACATGGACAGCAAATCGGCAACCTGCATCTGCCGGCGTGTTTCACCGCTCACATCCAGCACCACCTGGCCTTGATGCAGCATGACCGTACGGTCGCCATGATCCAGCGCCTGACGCATGGAGTGGGTCACCATCAGCGCGGTGAGTTTATTGTCGCGCACGATCTGGTCGGTCAGCTCCAGTACGAAAGCAGCGGTTTTCGGATCCAGCGCCGCCGTGTGTTCATCCAGCAGCAGGATGCGCGAGGGACGTAATGAGGCCATCAACAGGCTGATGGCTTGGCGCTGTCCGCCAGACAGCAGTCCCATGCGGTCTGATAAGCGGTTCTCCAGTCCCAGCTTGAGCGTCGCAAGTTTGTCGCGGAATAATTCGCGCTGTGCTTTTTTGACGGCCAGTCCCAGACCGCGTTTCTCTCCGCGCTGCCAGGCCAGCGCCAGATTCTCTTCTATGCTCAGCCCTTCACAGGTGCCGGCCATCGGGTCCTGGAATACCCGTGCCACCAGTTTGGCGCGCTGCCATGCACCCATGCGTGTCACATCCTGCTGGTCGATAAACAGCCGGCCGGAGTCAGGCTGTATATCGCCGGAGATGGCATTAAGCAGTGTCGACTTGCCGGCCCCATTGCTGCCTATCACCGTGACGAACTGGCCGGTTTCTATGGTCAGCGACATGCCGCGCAGCACATGGTTTTCGACCGGCGTACCTGGGTTGAAGGTTTTTTGCAGATTGTCGGCGCGCATCATTTGGCCAATCCTCCGGATAGTCGTTTGAATTTGGCCTTGATCAGCGGCAGCACCAAGGCAAAGCCAACCAGAAGTGCGGTGATCAGGTTCAGATCTTGCGCGGCCAGGCCGATAAAGTCGGCGTTGAGTGCCAGCGCGATCAGTATGCGATAGAGCAGGGCACCCAGTACTGTCGCCAGCGTGATCACCCACAGCTTGCGCGACGGAATCAGCGTTTCGCCGATGATGACCGCCGCCAGCCCGACCACGATGGTGCCGATGCCCATCGAGATATCGGCACCGCCCTGGGTCTGTACATAGAGTGCGCCGCCCAGCGCGATCAGCGCATTGGATAGCGCCATGCCACAGAGCACCATGCGGTCGGTTGAAATGCCCTGTGCGCGTGCCATGCGCGGGTTGGCGCCGGTGGCGCGCATGGCGAGGCCGGCCTGCGAGGCAAAGAAAGCGTCCAGCCCCAGCTTGGCCAGTACGATAATGGCGGCGAGTACGGCGGGCTGTACCGTCATGGCACGATCGAAATCATCGCCAATGAGCGCGGAGAAGACGGTGGCCTCACCGATCAGCGGAATATTCGGTGCGCCCATAATCCTGAGATTGATCGAATACAAGGCAATCATCACCAGAATGCTGGCCAGCAACTGCAGGATATTCAGGCGTACATTGAGCCAGGCTGTCGTCCAGCCGGCTGCCGCGCCGGCCAGCATGGCGAAGGCGCAGGCGCTATAAGGGTCATGGCCGCCGGCGATCAGGGTGGCGGCAACGGCACCGCCCAGCGGGAAGCTGCCATCGGCAGTCAGGTCGGGAAAATTCAGAATGCGGAAGGAAATCAGCACGCCCAGTGCAACCAGGGCGAAGATCAGGCCGATTTCCAGTGCACCCATCAGGGCAATGACGGACATGGTTGGTGGCTTTCTTTGTGTTTGCCATGCTTCTGCGGCATGGCTTGTCGTGCGTGGGCAGAAACGGTTTTAGCCGTAGCCGCCGCGAACAGGCGGCTACGGCCAGCACTTATTTGACGATTTCGGCGGCGCTCTTGAGCAGGGCCGGGCTCAGGTTGATGTTCTGCTTTTGTGCTGCAGCCGGGTTGAGCGTCAGCGACAGCTTGTTGCCCATTTGTGGCGCGATGCTGCCGGCTTTCTCACCCTTGAGGATGCGCACCACGATACGGCCGGCCTGACGGCCGATGTCGTAATAATTCTGCCCAAGTGCGGCGATGGCTCCGCGCTTGACCGAATCAGGGTCCGAAGCAATCAGCGGCATCTTGCTCTGGTTGGCGACGGCCACCAGCGACTCGTAAGTCGACACCACATTATTGTCGGTGCTGGTGTAGATGGCATCGACCTTGCCGGCCAGATTCTTGGCGGCGGGGGCGACATCCACGCTGCGCGCGGCGGCCGACTCCACCAGCGTCATGCCGCGTTTGCCCAGTTCGGTTTTCAGTTCGCGCGCCACAATGACCGAATTGACTTCACCCGGGCTGTAGACCATGCCGATTTTTTTGGCGGCCGGTTGGATTTTCTGGATCAGGTCAACCTGGGCTGCGATCGGCAACCGGTCGGATACGCCGGTGATATTGCTGCCCGAAGCCTTCCATGAAGGCACCAGTTTGGCGGCGACCGGGTCGGTAACGGCAATAAAGACCACTGGGACATTGCGCGTTGCGGCGGCGACGGCCTGTGCGCTCGGTGTGGCGATCGCGACGATGGCGTCGGGCTTGTCGCCGACGAATTTGCGCGCGATCTGGCCTGCTGTCGCGGTATTGCCTTGAGCGCTCTGGTATTGCAGCTTGAGGTTGCTGCCGTTCTGATAGCCGGCTGCCTTCAGTTCGTCCTCCACGCCTTTGCGGGCAGCATCCAGCGCCGGATGGTCAACAATGGCGGTGATGGCAACCGATTTCATATCGGCCGCAGAGGCCGAGCCGAATGCACCGATAGCGAGCAGCGAAACGAGCAGGGGACGGAGGGATAGGCGCATGGTGTTGATCTCGTCGTAAACAGATAAAGATTGGATTTTGTCTGCAATCTTATGGCAAAACGACGGGTGCTGTTTTTTGCTTATTGGATTTTTATGCTTACAAGTGCGGCTTTATTTTAATAAAATTGCTAATGTATTGTGGTTTGCGCGATGAATATTGTATTTTTTGAGTGAGCTTGAAATATGATGGTTAATTTATTTCTGCGCTGCGGCAAGGGTGGGCGCAATGAATCCGGGAGTGCGCTTGTGCGTTTGGTATAGGTAAAGAACAACGGCCACAGACTTGCTGTGGCCGTTGCGTGTTCTGGCTTTCCGCCAGATATGCAGGGGCTTAGTCGAGGTAGTCGTAGCCTGGCAAGGTCAGGAACTCGACGAAGTCGTCACTGCTGGTCAGCTCGGCAAACATGCGTGCCGCGTCTTCATACTGGCGCGTCCAGCGGCTGCCCAGCTTGTCTTTCAGGTCGGCCACAACTTCGCCGTGGAACTGGGCAAACAGCTCCTGTGTGACCTTGCGGCCGTCTTCCAGCACGCCTTTGGGCGAGCGTATCCACTGCCAGATCTGTGCACGCGAAATCTCGGCGGTGGCGGCATCTTCCATCAGGTTGTGGATAGGGACGCAGCCGTTGCCGGAGATCCACGAGCCCAGATACTGGATGCCGACGTCGATATTCAGCTTCATGCCGGCTTCGGTGATCGGTGTTTCCGGCTGGAAGCACAGCAGGTCTGCTGCGGCCGTGTTGACATCCGGACGCTGCTTGCCGATCTGGTTGGGTGCATCGCCCAGCACGGCGTTAAAGGATTCCATTGCAATCGGTACCAGACCCGGGTGGGCCACCCAGCCGCCATCGTAGCCGTCACCGGCGTCGCGATCCTTGTCGGCCTTCACGCCGCCCAAGGCCTTTTCATTGGCTACCGGATCATTCTTGATCGGGATCAGTGCGGCCATGCCGCCGATGGCCGGTGCCTGACGCTGGTGGCAGGTCTTGAGCAGCAATAGCGCATAGGCACGCATAAACGGCACGGTCATGGTGATGGCACCACGGTTGGCCAGGCAGAAATCCTTGTTGTTCTTGAATTTTTTGATGCAGCTGAAGATGTAGTCCCAACGGCCGGCATTCAGGCCGCAGCTGTGCTCGCGCAGTTCATACAGGATTTCGTCCATCTCGAAGGCGGCGAGGATGGTCTCGATCAGTACGGTGGCCTTGATCGTGCCTTGTGCAACGGAGAGTTCGTTCTGTGCGAATACGAATACATCGTTCCACAGGCGTGCTTCCAGATGGCTTTCCATCTTCGGCAGGTAGTAATAGGTGGCGCGGCCGTTTTCCAGCAGATAGTGGATGTTGTGGAAGAAGGACAGCGCGAAGTCGAACAGTGCACCGGAGACGATATCGCCATCGACGGTGATGTGTTTTTCCATCAGATGCCAGCCGCGCGGGCGCAGCAGCAAGGTGGCGATGGTGTCGTTCAGCGCGTATTGCTTGCCTTCTGGGCTGGTGAAGGAGATGGTCTTGCGATAGGCGTCACGTACATTGATCTGGCCGCTGATCTGGTTGTCCCAGCTCGGGCAGTTCGAGTCTTCAAAGTCGGCCATGAAGCTCTTGGCACCGGAGTTCAGTGCATTGATCATCATCTTGCGCTCGACCGGGCCGGTGATTTCGACGCGGCGATCCAAAAGGTCGGCCGGCAGCGGGGCAATTTTCCAGTCAGCGGCGCGCACGGCGGCGGTTTCCGGCAGGAAGTCTGGCAAACGCCCGGCATCCAGTTCTGCCTGGCGCAGCACGCGGCGCGCGATTAGTTCGCGGCGGGTGCCTTCGAATTTGCGGTGCAGCTTGGCCACAAACGCGAGCGCTTCGGTTGTGAGGATGGTTTCGTATTCCGCATTCAGCGGGGCGAGGATTTCAACACCTTGCGGCAAGGTTATGGCCATCTGGTTTCTCCTGAGGTTTGTCGGTCTGATTATGCTGTTTGCCAGTTTAGGTGAGCATGGATTGTAGAAAAAGCTCTAAAATGGCATTAATCCTTTTACTTTTTGTATGCTAATGGACAGCTTCAAGCAGATGGAAACGCTGGTCGCGGTGGTGACGCTGGGGAGTCTGAGCGCGGCCGCCCGGCAAGAAGGCGTGGTGCCGGCGATGATAGGGCGGCGGCTGGATGCGCTGGAGGAGCGTTTAGGTGTGCGGCTATTGGTGCGCACGACACGCTCCATTACGCTGACTCAAGAGGGCACGGCTTTTTACGAAGACGCGCTGCGCATTCTGGGCGAGCTGGCGGATGCCGAAGCGGCTGTGGCTTCGGGCAGCGGCCGCGTGCGCGGCCATCTGCGACTATCGGCACCGGCAGGCTTCGGTCGGCGCCATGTCGCGCCGCATGTGGCCAGCTACCAGCGCATGCATCCGGATATCAAGGTGACGCTGGATTTGTCCGACCGGCTGGTGGATTTCGTGCGTGACCGCATCGACTGCGCGATACGGATTTCCGATCTGGCCGACTCCTCTTTAGTCGCGCTGCGTCTGGCCGAAAACCGTCGCGTGGTGGTCGCATCTCCGGCCTATCTGGCCGAGCATGGCATTCCGTATCGTCTGGAAGATTTGTCGGGCCACAACTGCCTGTCGCTGGGCGAAAGCCAGAGTCGCGGCTGGAGCTTCATGCAGCAAGGCGAGCTGGTCAATCTCAAGGTATCGGGCGTGCTGGAGTGCAACGACGGCGCCGTGCTGCATGACTGGGCCATTCGCGGCTTGGGCCTGGCCTGGCGTTCGCTGTGGGAGGTGAAGGATGACTTGTCGGAAGGACGATTGGTCACGGTGCTGGACGCGTATGCCTCACCCGACTATCCGGTGTATGCGGTGGTGGCAGAGCGGCGTTTGCTGCCGCTCAGGGTACGCCACTTTATCGAACATTTGCGCGCCTGTTACAGCGCGCCAGGCTATTGGGATTAGACCTTCCGCGCTGCGTTCAGTGTGTGCAGTGGCGGGCGGTAAAGCGTTCGAAGTAGGCGATCGGGCCGATGCTGCTTAAGCCGATGTGAAAGCAGATGTCGGCTGCAAGAGTCTCGCCGGCATTTTCGCTGGCGTGAATCAGCTCATACAGGACTTCTACCTTCTTGAACCGCTCCTGAGCTCCGATGCTGCCATCCAGCCACGTCTGTATTTCAGCCGATTGCGGATGAGTGCTGTTGATTTCCAGCGCACAGTTGGGGCAACTGACAAAACTGATTGCCGGCGGGATCGAGATGTCCATGCCGGCGAGTGCATCCTGCGCATAGATGGCGAATTCGCTCAGGCGGTTTCCAGCCCGCTGCCGGATCGCCGACAGCGGCAAAGCTTCGGCATCCCCCGGCAGATTGAAAAGTTTTTGCACGCTGCTCTGGGCAGATTCATCAGAATTGTTCATGGCGATGCCTTTGACTTTTATCAAATGATTTTCAAGTAATCAATATAGAAAATATTCAATGGCATTGGAAGAAAAATTTATCTGCCATTTTTCGGATTATTCAGCCAGTTTCGTCTTGAGCGCATAGAGCAGACTCAGCGCTTCGCGCGGGCTCAGGCTGTCCACATCGGCGTCTTCCAGCATCTCCAGCGCCGGGTGCGGCTGCGCCTCTGGCTGGGGAGCGCCGGCTTGCGTAAACAGATCTGGCTGCTGGCGGGCGACCGACTGGTTTTCCAGCTCAAGGAGATGGCGGCGCGCTTCGCGTATGACTTTGGGTGGCACGCCGGCCAGTTGTGCCACGGCAAGGCCATAGCTCTGGCTGGCCGGGCCTTCTTCCACGTGATGCAGGAACACGATGCTTTCCTTGTGTTCGACTGCTGACAGATGGACATTGGCGACGCCGGCATAGTCGTGCGCCAGCCGCGTCAGCTCGAAGTAGTGGGTGGCGAACAGCGTGTAGCTGCGGTTTTTTTCGATCAGCGCACGCGCAATCGCCCAAGCCAGCGCCAGACCGTCAAAGGTGGACGTGCCGCGACCGACTTCATCCATCAGCACCAGGCTGTGCGCGGTGGCATTGTTGAGGATGTTGGCGCTTTCGGTCATTTCCACCATAAAGGTGGAGCGGCCGCCTGCCAGATCGTCGGAGGCACCGATACGGGTGAAGATGCGGTCGATAGGGCCGATGATTGCGCTTTGTGCCGGTACGCAGCAGCCGATATGTGCCATCAGCGTCAACAGAGCCGTCTGGCGCATATAGGTCGATTTACCGCCCATATTGGGGCCGGTAATCAGCAACAGCTTGCGGGCATCCGACAGATAAATGTCGTTGGCGATAAAGCGTTCGACGCCGGCTTCCACTACCGGATGGCGGCCTTCGCTGATCTCCAGCCGGTTGCTGCTGACAAATTCGGGGGCGACGTAATTGCAGGTTTCGCTGCGCTCGGCAAAGTTGGCTAACACATCCAGCGTGGCGACTGCTTGCGCCGCCTGCTGTAGCGCGCCGACATGCGGAATCAGTGCGTCGAGCAGCGCTTCATATAACTGCTTTTCCAGCGCCAGTGATTTGTCCTGTGCCGACAGTGCCTTGTCTTCGAACTCTTTCAGTTCCGGCGTGATATAGCGCTCGGCGTTTTTCAGTGTCTGGCGGCGGCGATAGTCGTCCGGCACCTTGTCCGACTGGGCGCGTGACACTTCGATATAAAAGCCGTGCACCCGGTTGAATTCGACCTTGAGCGTGCTGATGCCCGTGCGCTCGCGTTCGCGTGCCTCCAGTTGCAGCAGGAATTCGCCGCAGTTGGTCTGGATGTCGCGTAGCTCGTCCAGATCGGCCGAATAGCCGTGATTGATCACGCCGCCGTCGCGCAGCAAGGTCGATGGTTCGGGCAAAATAGCCGCCCGCAGCAGCGCCTCGGCCGGGGCGTTTTCCGGCAGATGGCTGGCCAGCGTGTTCAGCAGTGCGCTGTTCAGACTGGCGGCCTGATGGCGGGCATCTTTCAGGCGGGCGAGCGAGTCGCGCAGCGATGACAGATCGCGCGGGCGGGCGCTACGCAAGGCGATGCGGGCAGTAATGCGCTCGATGTCGGCTACGCCGGACAGGGTATCGCGCAGCGTCTGATGCTGGGAGGAGAGGGCTGCTACTGCATCCAGCCGTTCGCGCAGGCGGGCATGGTTGCGTAGCGGATGATGCAGCCAGTGGCGCAACAGGCGGCTGCCCATGCTGGTGCTGCAATGGTCAAGCAAGGAGGCCAGTGTCGGGCTGGCTTCGCCGCGCAGGGTTTCGGTCAATTCCAGATTGCGCCGGGTGGCGGCATCCATACGCACCAGTTCGCGGGTGTCTTCCACGCTCAGGCTGGCGATATGGGCCAGATGTGCGCCCTGGGTCTGTTTGGCGTATTCGAGCAGGGCACCGGCCGCACCGACGGCCACCGGACTGTTCTCCGCGCCGAAACCGGCCAGATCGCGCGTGCCGAAATGGCGGGTCAGGGTGAGCTGGCCCGACTCGCTGTCAAACTGCCAGGACGGCAGTTTCTTGCGCGGAATGGCCAGCGTGTCCAAGAGGGCAATGGCGTTATCGTCGGGCAGCAAAAGCTCGGACGGGCGCAGGCGCTCAAGCTCGCTCATTACCTCGTCGACCGGCACCTGCATGATGCGGAATTCGCCGCTGGACAGCGACAGCCAGGCCATGCCCAGCACGCCCTTGATGCTGTTAAGCGCCAGCACCAGATTGTCGCGCTTGTCGTCCAGCAGCGCAGCGTCGGTCAGCGTGCCAGGGGTGACGATGCGCATGACTTTGCGTTCGACCGGGCCTTTGCTGGTCGCCGGGTCACCGATCTGCTCGACGATGGCGACCGACTCGCCCAGCTTGACCAGACGCGCGAGATAGCCTTCGGCGGCATGATAGGGCACGCCAGCCATCTTGATCGGCGTTCCGGCCGAGGCACCGCGCGTGGTCAGCGTGATATCCAGCAGGCGCGCCGCCTTTTCCGCGTCCTCGTAAAACAGCTCGTAAAAATCGCCCATGCGGTAGAACACCAGCTTGTCCGGGTGGTCGCGCTTGAGGGAAAGGTACTGCTGCATCATCGGGGTGTGGGCTGCGCTCATGCTGGTCTTCTGGGCTAGGGGTGACAAAGACGACAACGCCCCGACTGGCGGGGCGTTGGGCGTGCTGATTTTACGTCAAGCCGGCAATATCGTCATCCGGCATGCGCGCTTCAGGCTACATGCGGTGCGATGATGTGCAGAAGCTGCGCCAAGACCTTAGGGCTGGCGGCAACGATGTCGCCGCTTTCCAGCCAGGTCTGCTCGCCCTTCATATCGGTCACGATACCGCCGGCTTCCTGTACGATCAGGCTGCCTGCCGCGATGTCCCACGGCTTGAGGTTGAATTCGAAGAAACCGTCCACGCGGCCGCAAGCCACATTACACAGGTCAAGCGAGGCTGCGCCTTCACGACGGGCACCGGCACTCTTGGCGATGACATCTTTCAGGATGGCAAGGTAGGTGTCGATCATGCTCTGGTCGACCACGGGGAAACCGGTGGCAATCAGGCATTCGTTCAGCTGGATGCGCTTGGAAACGCGGATGCGACGCTCGTTGAGGAAAGCGCCTACGCCGCGGCTGGCGGTGTAGAGGTCGTTGCGGCTAGGGTCGTAGACTACGGCTTCCTGTACCTGACCCTTGTGGGCCAGTGCGATGGAAATGGCGTATTGCGAGTGGCCGTGCAGAAAGTTGGTGGTGCCGTCGATCGGGTCGATGATCCACTCGTACTCGGAGGCGCCCATGCCTTTGGCACCGGACTCTTCTGCTAGAATGGCGTGCGACGGATAAGCCTCGAGAATGACGTCGATAATGGCCTGCTCGGCGGCACGATCCACGTCGGTCACGAAGTCGTTTGCACTCTTCTTCTCGACGCGGATGATGTCGATATTGTGCGATGCGCGCTGAATCACGCTACCTGCACGGCGGGCAGCTTTTACCGCGATATTTAGCATCGGATGCATTTGCATGGACGGCCTCTACAATCTGGACGCAACAGGCACGCGGCTCACCAACGCGCGCCGTGCCTGCCACTAACAATTTCGGTTAAGGAACAAAAAACCCCGACGCATTGCGCGGGGTTTCATAATGGCCGGCATTCTACTCGTAAACAGCTGATGAATAAACCCCAAGTCCCTGATTTTTTGAAGAACATTCGGGTCGTCCTGACCCGTACCAGCCACCCGGGCAATATCGGCTCGGCAGCACGCGCCATGAAAACCATGGGCCTGACCCGGCTCTATCTGGTTGAACCCAAAGTCTTTCCCAGCCCCGAGGCGGATACGCTGGCTTCCGGTGCCGTCGATGTGCTGGAGCAGGCCACCGTGGTTGCATCTCTGGCCGAGGCGCTTAGCGGTGTGACTGTAGCCTGCGCATTGACCAGCCGCCGGCGCGAACTGACGACGCCTTTGGCTGTGCCGCGCGAGGCGACGCCGGAACTGGTGGCGCGTGCGCAGGCCGGCGAGCAGGTCGCGCTGGTGTTCGGTAATGAAACCTTCGGTTTGTCGATAGGCGAAGTCGAGCAGTGCAACCGGCTGGTGACCATTGCCGGCAACCCGGATTATTTCTCGCTGAATCTGGCCATGGCGGTGCAGGTGATGTGTTACGAGTTGTTCAGCCACAGCGGCTTTGCGATGGACTATCTCAAACCCGCAGGCGAGCCGGCGACGCTGGACGAGGTGGAAGGTTTGTGCGGCCATCTGGCGCAGGCGATGGACGATATCGGCTACTTCCGCCGCCGCAATAGCGAGCGCCTGATGCGGCGCATGCGAACCCTGTTTGGCCGTGCCGGTCTTGAGCGCGATGAAATCGATATCCTGCGCGGTTTTTGCAAGCAGATCGAGCGGGTGGCGGCCGAGCATGGCAAGATCGAACGCAGCTAGTTCCTTGCGTCTGCCTTACGTGCATCCGGAAGTGCGCGATCTGGCTTTTTTGCTGTGTGCACCGCCTCCGGTGCATTTCGGCCTGCCTTGTCCGCGTGCCCGCCTGTTGGGGGCAGAGGGGCTGGCCTGTCTGGCTGAGCTGGATCGCGATCCTGCAGCCTTGCTCTCTTGTCTGGCGGCGAGCCCACGTTTGCGTCTGGGGCATTACGCCGAGCAGCTCTTGCTGTTCTGGTTTCACTTGCGGCCGCATATCGAGGTGGTCGCGCATGGTCTGGCCTTGCGTGATCCGGCGGGGCTGACGCTGGGTGAGTTTGATTTTTTGTTGCGTGTAAACGGCGAGCCCTGGCATCTGGAGACCGCCAGCAAGTTCTATTTGCAAGCGCCGCAGGCGGGGGGCGTATTGATAGGGCCGGGGCTGAATGATGCCTGGCCGCTCAAGGCGCATAAACTCACGCAGCAACTGGCGTTGTCGGATCATGTTTGTGCACAGGGGCTGTTGCCGGCCGATTTTGCTGCTTGCCGGCGCGAGCTGTTGCTGGCAGGCTGGTTTTTCTATCCGCCTGATTTTGTGCCGCTGGATGCGGGGCTGACGCGGGGCTGGTGTGCGCCGCTGGATGAAGCCTGGCCGCGTACGCATGCCGCGGCGCGCTGGGTGCATCTGGCGCGCGAGCGCTGGTTGGCTCCGGCAAGGGTGAGGGCAGAAGACACACGGAATGAGGCCGAATTGCGCCAGCTCTTGCAAATGGTACCGTCACCGCAACTGCTGGCCGAGCTTGAGCAGGGCAGCGATGGGGTCTGGGTCGAAGTGGCGCGCGGTTTTGTGATGCCTAAAGCCTGGCCGGATACCGCGCGACTGGACGCATTACTGGCGCGGGTATGAGCTGGAAGGCGGTGATGGCTTGCCTTTAATCAGGCAGAGCCATCACTTAATGGCTTTGCGCGTGAATGCAGCCTGAGATCAGGTTCTTCAGCTCATCGGTCTGGTATAGCTGGATATGCTTGTGATCGACCTTGATCCAGCCTTGCTGCTGGAATTTGGACAGCGTACGGCTGACCGTCTCCAGCTTAAGACCGAGGAAGCTGCCGATTTCCTCGCGACTCATGCGCAGGATAAAGTCGTTGGCGGCAAAGCCACGGGTAGCCAGACGCGAGGAGACATTCAGCAAGAATGCCGCCAGACGTTCGTCGGCTTTCATATTGCCCAGTAACAGCATAATGCTCTGGTCGCGTACGATCTCGCGGCTCATCAGGCGGTAAAAGTGGTGCTGCAGGCTGGGAATGTCGCGGCTCAGGCTTTGCATGCGGGTAAATGGCAGCTCGCAGACTTCGCTGTCTTCCAGCGCTATCGCGTCACAGCCGTGGACATTGGCAGAAATGCCGTCCATACCCAAGAGCTCGCCCGACATGTGAAAGCCGGTGACTTGCTCGCGCCCGTCCTGACTGGACATGCAGGTTTTGAAAAAGCCGGTACGTATGGCAAACAGCGATTTGAATGCTTCACCGCTGCGGAACATGTACTCGCCGCGCTTGAGGCGCCGGCTTTGACGGATTACGGCATCCAGCTGGGCAAGCTCGTCGCGGTTCAGCCCGACAGGCAGGCACAGTTCACGCAACGTGCAGTTAGAGCAGGAAACCTTGAGGGCGTGCAGATGACTGTTGTTCTGTTCTGGCATACGTAAGATTCAATGCTCTTTCAGGGGAAGCTTGACGCTTGTCAAAGCGGGGTAGACATGGCTGTGCGAATTTACCACTCTGCCAATAGATTGACCACCGGTATCGGACATTATGAGCGCCGCCCAAATTTTTTCGCCATCCCGTTTCGAGTTTGACCGCAAGCTGATAGAACAACTTGACGGCTCCGGCCCCAGATATACCTCCTACCCGACGGCGGATCGTTTTGGTCCGGCTTTTGGCGAGGCGGATTATCTGCGCGTGTTGAGTCAGCGCCGCATCGGTGCCAACCGCAAAGCCATATCATTATACGTGCATATTCCGTTTTGTAACACCGTTTGCTACTACTGCGGCTGTAACAAGATCATTACCAAGGATAAGGCACGCGCCGATCTCTATCTCGATTATCTGGAAAAGGAAATCAAGCTGGTCACAGCCGCCATGGGCGGTCGCGAGCAACTGGTGCAGCTGCACTTCGGTGGCGGCACGCCGACCTTTTTGTCGGATGCGCAGCTGGAGCGGCTGATGGGCATGCTCAAGGCGCATTTCGACTTCAAGCCTGAAGGCGAGTATTCGATCGAGATCGATCCGCGCAAGGTCGGGCGCGAGACGGTCTTCAAACTGGCGGCGCTGGGCTTTAACCGCATGAGTGTCGGCATCCAGGATTTCGACCCTGCCGTGCAGCAGGCGGTGAACCGCGTGCAAAGCGAGGAAGAAACGCTGGCAGTGATTGCTGCGGCGCGCGAAGCCGGCTTCAAATCGGTGAGCGTGGATCTGATCTACGGCCTGCCGCTACAAACGCCGGCCTCGGTTGCGGCTACTTTGGCCAAGGTGATTGCGATTTCGCCGGATCGGGTGGCGCTTTATAACTATGCGCATCTGCCGACCGTGTTTATGCCGCAGCGCCGTATCAATGAAGCCGAGCTGCCCTCGGCTGAGGCCAAGCTGGATATCCTGCAAAGCTCGGTCAAACAACTGGCTGATGCCGGCTATGTGTTTATCGGCATGGATCACTTTGCCAAGCCTGAGGATGACTTGTCGCGCGCTCTGGCCGAAGGGCGTTTGCAGCGCAATTTCCAGGGCTATTCCACTCACGCTGATTGCGACATGATTGGCCTTGGCGTGTCCTCTATCGGCAAGGTGGGGGCCAGCTTTGTGCAGAGCGAGAAGGATATCGAGCAGTATTACGCGGCACTGGACGGCGGGCATTTGCCGGTAATGCGCGGCTATATGCTGGATCGCGACGATATTCTGCGCCGCGCCATTATCCAGGCGCTGATGTGCCGCTTCTCGCTGTCGGTGTCGGCGATAGAAGAGGTCTACGGCATCAACTTCCGCGACTATTTCGCCGCCGAATTGCCACAGCTGGAGGCTTTGCAGCAGTTGGGGCTGCTGAGTTTCGATGGTGATTTCATCATGGTCGAGCCGCGCGGACGTTTCCTGATCCGTAATATCGCCATGGTGTTCGATCGCCATCTGCGCGAGCGCAAGACGCAGGCGCGTTACTCCAAGACCATCTGATGGGTGCCATGCCTGATGTCTGCCGCCGGCTTTCGAGTCCGGCGGTTTTTTTTGTCCAGCCTTTGAACAAGGTGCTGCTGGCTTGCACTGAAAGTTGAATGTCATGTAGTCTGGTTTGGTGTTTTTACCGGATTCTCCCCATGACTTGCTGCCTTTTCCATCTGCCGGGCTTTGCCCATGATGTGATTTGCCTGCACCGCTTTTAGACCGACAAGGATGCCGCCCATGCTACAGACCAAGTTCCTGCTTCCCGACAACGAGATTCCGACCCACTGGTACAACGTGGTGGCCGATATGCCCAAGCCACCCGAGCCGGTGCTGGGGCCTGATGGCCAGCCGCTCACCCCTGACGCCCTGTCTGCGATTTTTCCGCAGGCATTGATCGAGCAGGAAGTCAGCCGTGAGCGCTGGATCGAAATTCCGCAAGAAGTTCGCGAGCTGTACCGTCTGTGGCGTCCGACTGCCTTGGTGCGCGCACGCCGGCTGGAGGAAGCACTGGGTACGCCGGCCAAGATATTTTTCAAATACGAGGGCGCAAGCCCGGCCGGGTCGCACAAGCTGAACTCGGCCATTCCGCAGGCGTATTACAACAAGCAAGAGGGGATTACCCGGCTGACCACCGAAACCGGTGCCGGACAATGGGGTAGCTCCTTGTCGCTGGCCGGCGAGATGTTTGGTATCGATGTCCGTATTTATATGGTCAATGTCAGCTACCAGCAAAAGCCGTTCCGCCGCTCGATGATGCAGACCTGGGGCGGCGAGGTGCTGGCCAGCCCGAGCAGCCTGACTACGGCCGGCCGCGCGGCATTGGCCGAGAATCCTGACAATCCCGGCTCCTTGGGGCTGGCGATTGCCGAGGCGGTCGAAGAGGCCGCCAGTCGCCCGGATACGCACTATGCGCTGGGTTCGGCCTTGAACCATGTTTTGTTGCACCAGACCGTGATCGGGCTGGAGGCGCGCAAGCAGTTCGAACTGGCCGGCACCTGGCCCGACATGATTTTTGCGCCTTGCGGGGGCGGCTCCAACTTTGGCGGCGTGGCTTTCCCGTTCTTTGCCGACAATGCGGCAGGGCGCAAGCAGGTTCGTCTGGTGGCGGTGGAGCCCAGCTCTTGCCCCAGCCTGACCCGTGGCCATTATGCTTATGATTTTGGCGATTCGGTCGGCCTGACGCCGCTGATGAAACAGTACACGTTGGGTCATGACTTTATGCCGCCATCCATCCATGCCGGGGGCTTGCGTTATCATGGTGCCAGCAGTCTGGTTTCCCAGCTTTACCATGAGGGGCTGATCGAGGCTGTTTCCGTGCCGCAGCTGGCGACCTTTGAGGCGGGCGTTGCTTTTGCCCGCGCCGAGGGCATTATTCCGGCTCCCGAGTCCTGCCATGCCATCCGCGCTTGTATCGATGAGGCTTTGCGCTGCAAGGAAAGCGGTGAAGAGAAAACGCTGTTCTTCAATCTTTCGGGCCATGGCCACTTCGATATGGCAAGCTACGACAAGTATCTGAGCGGGGCGCTCGAGGACTACGAGTACCCGCAGGAGGCGATTGCTGCGGCCCTGGCCCGTTTGCCACAGCTTACGGCCTGATCTGCGTCTGCCATGACAAACGGCCGGTTTAACCGGCCGTTTGCTTTTGTTGCCGCCAGAACTCAGGGCTGGCGTGCCAGTGTATTGATGCCTTGGGCACGGGAGCGTGTCAGGGCAAGGTCGAGGCGGGAGAGCAGGTGCTTGTGCGAGCTTTCGCCCTTACGCAAGGATGACAAGCCGACGCAGGCGGCTGCCGAGCGGTTTTCGCCTGCAACCTGGAATTGCTGCAGGCTCAGGCTGGCGATCAGACGCCGTGCGGCGCGGGTCGCGCCTTGCATCGGGGTATAGGGTAACACTAGTAGCAGGCAGCCATCTTCGCGCCGGGCTATCAGGTCGCAGTCACGGGCACTTTGCATGCACAAGCTGCCGGTCATGCGGCGGATATAGCCTGCGGTATCGTTATCCAGCTCATGATTGAAGCTGGGTATGCCTTCAATGGAAATCAGTAGCGCAGACAGTGAATGGCCGTAGCGGTTGGCGCGACCGACTTCATGGGCCAGCCCGGACAAAAGTGCCGGCATGCCGAGTACACCACTGAGATAATCATCGGCATCGGTGATGCGTGGCTCATGCTTGAGCTCCTTGGCTAGCTTGAGTACGCGCTCGCAGACCTGCCGTTCGCTTTCCAGCAGACGCCCCATCATCACGGTTTCACTGCGGTCGGAAAAGCTGATGGCCAGAACCGGACGCAGAAAATCGACTTCCCGTAATGATAATTGGGCGTTGAACTGATGGCCGCCTTTGGCCTTGAGGATCAGTTCTTCGTTGTACAGCATGCCTTGCTGTGCGAGACGGGTCATTAAACTTGCTTCATCGCCCGGATCGGCCAGATGGCTGAAAAACGGCTGACCGATGAGGTCAGCACGCGGGATACCCAGTAAGATGGCGGCTAGCTGGTTGGCGGCAAATATTTTGCCGTCAGCCGGCGTTACCAGCACCAGTGCGCCCTGTACGGTATCGATCAGGGCTTGAAATGCGCGTTCGTCTGCCAGCATGCTTAATTCCTCCTGTCATTTTGGTAGTCTAGACTGTGCAGTAATGTTTGCAGGAGAAGTAATAGGCATGTTGATGGAATGTAGTATTGAAGGGGCAAGCGGAATCCCTATGGATATATCGTTGCTGTTTCCGCTTTTTTCTCAGTGGCCAGCAGAAGAGCGCCAGGCCTTGCTGTCACAAGGGCGAGCGGTGGCGTTTGCTGCAGGCAGCGAAATTATTTCCATACAGCAAACCGTACATGAGGTGTTGTTTGTCACTCACGGGCTGATGACGGCTTATACGCCGGGCAAACGTGCAGGGCGCCCGTTTTGCTACGGTTATATTGTGCCTGGCGACATCATCGGCTTGCATGCCTTGTTCGAGCCGCGGCCTTTCGGCGTGGCGGTACAGGTGCTACGCGATACGCGTGGTTTTAGCCTGCCGCTGGATGTTTTGGTGCAGGCGCTGGATGCCAAGCCACAGGCCTGGCGCTCGATTGCCGAACTGATGACTCATGCCGTGCACCATTTGCTGAATTTTGTTTCCATGCTGTCCGAACCGGATGGCTATAGCCGGCTCAAGCGGGTGCTGGAAGCGCTGGAGCAGCATGCGCAAGCGCACCCGGCTGCGCCGGGTTTGCATTTGACCCAGCGTGAACTGGGGGAGCGTATAGGACTGAGCCGGGAAATGGTCAACCGCATGCTCAAGGCGCTGCGTACCGGCGGTTATATCCAGCTGAATGAAGAGGGCGGGATCGTCATTGCCAAGCCCTTGCCCGAACGCTTTTAAGTCGCGATGTGTGCTTTCGCACAGGGCATTGTTAAATAAGCAATAGCTGTTTTAGAATGCGCACCAATGAATTTCGGAGGGTTTGCGACATGAGTAAGGCTTTTATTCGCACCATCGTGCTGGCTGCGACCGTGGCTGCACTGGCCGTTCCTGCTTCTGCTCACGCTTATAAGCGCAGTGATCGTACCAAAAATGCAGCCATTCTTGGCGCCGGTGTTGGTCTGCTGAGCGGCAACGGCATCAAGGGTGCCATTGGCGGTGCCGTGATTGGCGGCGGTGTTGGTGCACTGACCGAAAATGGCCGCAAGGGCCGCAAGGCGGTCAAGGGTGCCAAAAAAGGCGCGGTACTGGGCGCAGGCTTGGGCTTGCTGTCGGGTAATGGCATTGACGGTGCGATCAAGGGTGCGGTTGTCGGTGGGGCCGGTGGCGCCATTCTTGGCCGTTACAACTGATCACACACTGAATATTTAGGATGGATGACAAGATGAAAAAACTGGCTATTATCGCTGCTTTGCTGACCAGCTCCGCTGCCTGGGCTGCGGCTCCTGCACCTGCAGCTCCTGGCGGTCTTTCCGCTGACTACATGATCACCTGCTCCGAAGCCAATGAAGAAGCCAAGACCGATGCAGGTTTTGTTTCTGCTCTGGTCGCCAGCATGGGGAACGCCAGCGTGGAAGCGCGCAATCTGAAAATCACCCCGTCCAAGGATCTGGATGCCAAGGTGGTCAAGGCGATGGGCGCGGTCTGCAAGAAAGACCCGGACGGCTTGCTGCTCAATGCTGTCGACAGCGCCATGCGCTCGGTTGCCTCCAAGTAAGCTTGCCTTGCTTCGTCATACCTGCCAAGCCCGCATCTGCGGGCTTTTTGCTTGTTGGCTCCTTGCCTACAGTGGCCAGTCCGGTGCGGGCAAGGTAGCAAAGACTTCGCGCAGGCCTTTGCTCCAGGCCTGACGCAAGACGCTGAAGTATGGATCTTTTTCAGCCAGCCTGACCGGCGCTAGCGGCGCCGCGTCATCGGGGCGTAGCCAGACCAGATCGATTGGTGCACCTACCGACAGGTTGGAGCGCATGGTCGAGTCAAGCGAGATCAGCGCGCACTGGATGGCCTGCGCCAGTGGCGTGTCGTAGTCCAGTACGCGGTCGAGTATGGGTTTGCCGTACTTGGCCTCACCGATCTGGAAGTAGGGTGTATCGCGGCTGGCTTCGATGAAATTGCCTTGCGGGTAGATATGGAACAGGCGCATGGCTTCGCCCTCAACCTGGCCGCCGAGCAGGAAGTGACTGGAAAAGTCGATGGTCGAAGCCGGATCGGCATCGCGTGCGACCACCTCGCGCAAGGTCGCGCCGACCATGGCGGCCGCATCATACAGTGATGCAACCTGCAGCAGGTTGCGCGCCGGCTCGTGATGGCGGCAGGACAACTCCAGCAGGCTGGCCACACTCTGGCTGGTGGCAAGGTTGCCGGACGAGAGCAGTACCATGCGCGCCTGCCCCGGTTTTTCAAATACCCGCATCTTGCGAAAAGTCGCGACATGGTCGACGCCGGCATTGGTACGGGTGTCGGACGCGAATACCAGGCCTTGGGCCAGGCGGATTGCGACGCAATAAGTCATGTAAGCCTTTGTCTGTGTCGTGCCTGGTCAGTTCTCGATGAGCTGGACGTCGGCGCGGGTAGTGTGGACTTCCTGTCCGCCGCCCAGGCGCACGCCGCGTACCGGACATGCATCCAGATAATCCAGCCCGCAAGCGAGTTTGAGGTGGTGTGCATCGGGCGCGCGGGCGTTGCTGACATCGAAGCCATGCCAGGCATGGTCCAGCCAGACTTCGGCCCAGGCATGGCTGGCGGCATGTTCTTCGTTTTCGTTCAGCAGATAGCCGCTGACATAGCGCGCCGGTAGGCCGAGGATGCGGCAGGCGGTGATAAAAACCTGGGTATGGTCCTGACACACACCGGCACCCAGAGCCAGCGCCTGATCTGCCGGTGTATGCACTTGGGTCGCGCCCGGCGTGTAGGGCATGGCCTCGAGCACCTTGCGCCCCAGCTGCTCGAGCAAGGTGCCCTTGCCTGCGCAGGCATGCGCCAGCTCGGTAATGGCGGCGCTGGCGGCGGTCAGCGCCGTATGGCGCAGGAAGACCCGTATATCCAGCACGCCGGGCAGGGCGCAGGGCGTACGCTCTTGCGTCTCGACTTCTCCGCTGGCCAGCAGCCGGATGGTGTCGTGTGTGCCTTCCAGCATCATCAGGTGGTAGCGGTTGCCGTAACCGTCGATGCCCGAGGTGGCTGCAGCGGGCAAATCCAGCTGCCAGTGGCGCACCGTCTGGTATGGGTCATCTGCGGGTGTCAGGCGTAGCAGCTGTGCGCTACGCAGGGCCGGTTCGGCATAGTGGTAATGCGTTACATGGCGGATGGACAGTCTCATTACGCGGCCTCCAGATAGGCCTGCTGTACCAGCGCCCCCAGGCGGGTGATGTCGGCGAGCATCTTGTCCAGATAGTCGTGCAGCCCGGTCTCGAACACTTCGTCGACGCTGGTGTAGGCCTGCGCCGCCCGCAGTTCGGCGGCCAGACGCTTGGCGGCGCGGCCGTTGTCGCCCTCGATGCGCGAGAGCCATTTGTAAGTCTCGTCAAAGCAGGCCCTGAGGCTGCGCGGCATATCGGGCCTGAGCAGCAGCAGTTCGGCCACGCGCCGGCCCGACGGCGCATCGCGATAGAGGGCATGGTAGGCCTCGAAGGCGCCGACCGCACGCAGCAGGGCGCTCCAGGCGTAGTAGTCCGCGCTGTCGCTATCACCTAGCAGCTGGCTCTTCACATCCAAGAGGCGGGCGGTATTGTCGGCGCGCTCGATAAAAGTGCCCAAGCGGATAAAGGAGAAGGCATCGGTGCGCTGGCAGGTGCCGTGGGTTGCGCCACGGAACAGGTGGGAGCGCTCTTTGACCCAGTCGAAAAAGGTCTGGTAGCCACAGCCGGCTGCGGCCAGCTCGCGCGCTTCCAGCCAGGTACTATTGATCGACATCCACATCTCGGCGGTGATCTTGCCACGTACTGCATGCGCGTTGTCGCGGGCGCTTTTGAAGCACGACACGATGGATGACGGATTGCCCAAGTCATAGCTCATAAAGGCCAGAACATCGGAGGCGGAAATCTGCCCATGACGGGTCTGGTACGCTTCTAAGGTACCGGTGAGTGCCAGGGGCGCGGAAATATCGGTGCCGGCGCGCGAGGCGGGTAGCAGCGAGACTGCAAGGCTGACGTCGAGCAGCCGGGCCAGGTTTTCGGCGCGTTCCATCTGGCGTGCCATCCAGAACAATTGATCGGCAGTGCGCGATAGCATCATGATTCAGTCCTCCAGTACCCAGGTGTCTTTGGTGCCGCCGCCTTGCGACGAATTCACCACCAGCGAGCCTTCTTTGAGCGCAACGCGGGTCAGCCCGCCGGCCACCATGGTGGTTTCGCGCCCGCTTGACAGCACAAAGGGGCGCAAATCGATATGCCGTGGCGCGATGCCGGACTCGACAAAGGTCGGGCACGATGACAGGCATAGCGTAGGCTGCGCGATATAGTTGGCCGGTGTGGCCAGCAGGCGCGCGCGGAAGTCTTCGATCTCGGCACGGCTGGCGGCCGGGCCGACCAGCATGCCGTAGCCGCCGGCACCGTGTACTTCCTTGACCACCAGCTTGTCCAGATTGGCCAGTACATGATCCAGCTCGCTCGGGTTGCGGCACTGGAAGGTTTCGACATTGTGCAAAATGGGCTCTTCGCCCAGATAGAAGCGGATCATCTCAGGCACATAGGGGTAGATCGACTTGTCGTCGGCCACGCCGGTGCCGATGGCATTGGTCAGCACCACATTACCCTGACGATAGGCATGCATCAGGCCGGGCACGCCCAGCATCGAGTCCGGGCGGAACGCCAGCGGGTCGAGGAAGGCATCGTCGATGCGGCGGTAGATCACATCGATACGCTTGTGGCCGGCGGTGGTTCGCATATAGACGTGGTCGTCGCGCACGAACAGGTCGCGTCCTTCGACCAGCTCGACCCCCATCTGCTGGGCGAGGAAGGCATGTTCGAAGTAGGCGCTGTTGTGCTGCCCCGGGGTGAGGACCACCACGGTCGGGTTTTCCTGGCGGCTGGCTTGGCGCAGGGTGGCCAGCAGCAGGGTCGGGTAGTGGTCGACCGGTGCGATGGCGTGGCGCGCGAACAGCTCGGGAAACAGCCGCATCATCATCTTGCGGTTTTCCAGCATGTACGACACGCCGGACGGCACCCTGAGGTTGTCTTCCAGCACGTAGTAGCTGCCGTCGGCGTGGCGGATCAGATCGACGCCAGTGATATGCGCCCAGATCCCGTCCGGCAGGGAAATGCCCTGCATCAAGGGCTGGTACTGTGCATTGGCGAACACCTGCTCGGCCGGAATGCGTCCGGCCTTGATGATCTGGTGATCGTGGTAGATATCGTCCAGAAACGCATTGAGCGCACGCACCCGCTGCGCCAGCCCCGCCTCCAGCTGGCGCCATTCTGCCGCCGGGATCACCCGCGGGATGGTATCGAACGGAATCAGGCGCTCGGCGCCGGAGTCATCGCCGTAGACGGCGAAGGTGATGCCGACGCGATGGAAGAGCTGGTTGGCTTCTTCCCGTTTTCGCGCCAGCATTTCAGGAGGCTGGGCCTGCAGCCAGTTGGCAAAGTGTTGGTAATGGCTGCGTACCGCACCGCTGGATAGCAGCATTTCATCGTGATGCCCGGGCTCGGGCAGGGTCAGCGCGTGCATGGTGTGCTCCCGGTAGGCTCTTGACTGGGAGTTCAGCAAGCGCCATGCCAGCTATTGGCCGGGTTAAAGCACATCGTAGACAGACAGGGGGAGCGATAGTGGTGCATGGCAAGGCATGTGCACCACTGCGGCGCACCGCATCAGCGGCGGCGGGTATCCTCGATATCGGCCAGCAGAATGTTCAGTGCACCGGACGACAGTTTGAGCTCCAGCAAGGAGACGCCCAGCGAGGCGATCATTAGCGCGAGGCTGGCACCGAAGCTGTAGTGGGCCAGAGTTTCCCAGCCCAGATAGATCTTGAGCATGGCGACAACACACAGAAACAGGCTGGCAACACCAAGAAACTGCATTTGCTGGATCAGCCATACCCGGCGCCTGAGGCTGGAGATCTGCAGCAAAATCTTGGGGTCGGGTGCCCGCCGATAGTCGTTGTACAGATTGCGTATGGTGGCCGCCAGCCCCAAAAAGCGGTTGGTATAGGCCAGCAGCAGCAAGGAAATGGCCGGGAACAGCAGGCCGGGCGTGGTTAAATCCAGAATCATCCAGTGGTTTCCTCTATCAAAACATCGGTGCCCAGCGGCACGAGCCGGAACAGTTCGATCACATCCGGGCTTTTCATGCGCACACAGCCGCGCGAACTGGGCTTGCCCCAAGGCACATGGCTGCCCGCGCCGTGGATATAGATGGCGCGCTCATAGCTGTCGACATCGCCGCCCTGATTGCGTCCGGGCTCCATGCCGCACAGCCACAAAATGCGCGTCAGTATCCAGTCCTTGTCCGGGTACTCGGCATGCAGGGCCGGTGTGTACTGCCATGGCGTGATATTACGCCGGTAAATAATGGTGTTCTCGCCGGCCGCTTCGCCTATCTTGTCGCACACCTTGTGCCAGCCGCGCGGGGTTTGCAGGCTGCCCACCTTTTCCCCCAGCCCGTTTTTGGCCGTCGAGACGGTGTAGTGCCGCATTTCCCGCCCTGCGGCATCAAACAGCGTCAGGCTCTGCTTTTGGTTGTCTACCCGTATCCATGGCTGGCCGGGGGTTTTCGGGTTGGGGTAGAGGCCGTCTTGCACGCGGGCAGGGGCGGGGGGCGTGGCCGGCGTGTGCTGCGTCGTGGCGCAAGCCGACAGCAGGCCGGCACATAACAGCAGCAGGGGAATAGGGTATGGCTTCATGTGCGCCTGTGGCGCAGTTGCGCGAAAAAGGCCGATAGCTGGTGTGCGCAGCGTGCGTCATCGACGCCGGAAAATACTGCGGTATGGGCGTTGAGTGTCTTGAGGGCAAACAGGTCGGTGACGCTGCCGGCTGCACCGGTTTTGGCCTCGCTGGCGCCATAGACCAGACGCGCGATACGTGCCTGCATGATGGCGCCGGCACACATGGCGCAAGGCTCGAGCGTTACATACAGATCACAGCCATCCAGCCGGTAGTTGCCCAAATGGCTGGCCGCTTCGCGTATCGCCAGCATTTCGGCGTGGGCGGTGGGGTCGCAACGGGCGATAGGGCTGTTGCAGCCACGGCCGATGATGTGGCCATCCTTGACGACTACGGCACCGACCGGCACTTCGCCTTGCTGTGCCGCCTGCGCAGCCAGTGCCAGCGCAGCCTCCATATAGACGGCAAGCTCGTTTGCTTGCGGCCGGCTTTTTACCGGTGGATGTGCAGCCAGCGCCTCGAGTAAAGCCGTGTGGTCGCTTGGACTCAAGGCCTTCCAGTGTACGCCGCGCCGTGCGGCTTCCAGTGCATACAGCACGCGCTTGCCGGCATCGTGGCCACCGGCCTTGAGCTGTAAAAAAGCATTGACCACACCGGTTTGCGCAAGCTCTTCGCGGCTGCAGATGCCCAGCGCGGCCAGTTGGCTAAGCGTGGCAGGGGGCAAGGGCGGGGTGGTCAGGGCAGTGCTCACAGGGCAGAGGGCTGGCAAAAAACGAGGCCACCATTATACATACGGTGGCCTGATCGGGATGGAGCAACCGCCCTTATGGCTAGCGGCGCATCAGCCAGCGGTGGATGGCAACGGCGGCAAGGGTCAGCCCCAGCAGGCGTTTAAACAGGCTTTTTTGTGCCAGCCTGGGAAAAACAAGTGTGGTGAATGCGACACCCGCCTTAAGACCGCGCGAGCTGCCAAGCAGTGCCGAGACACCGCCCTTGGCCAGCTGCAGCGGGTCTTTCCATTGCGATGTTTCCAGCTCCAACCGGGTGCGCAGCGCCTCGCCCTTGATCAGCAACAGCTGTTTTTTCAGCTCGCGCTCATGCCGCTTCATGGCGACTCCTTGCCCGACACCGCATGCCAGTCTTTCTTGACTTCAGCCATCGTCAGGGCAAATGGCTTGGGTGCATGCGCCATGCGCCGCTTAAGCTGCAGCAAGAGCAATAGGGCGGTAGCAAAGAGGCCTAGCGCCATCAGGCCGGCCGTCATCACCCGGGCCGACTCCGGCAGCACCAGCATGATAAACAGCAGCAGGGTGATGATGGCGATAAAGAACAGGATGACGGCAGCGGCCAGCAGCATGATATTGGCCACCAGCCTTTCCTGTTGCTCTTCCACCTCGATGCGCATCAGTTCGGCACGGGTAAACAGTAGGGCAACCAGCGCTTCCAGCATGGAGCGCAGGCTGCCCGGACGTGCGGTGCGTGGGCCTGTCATGCCTTAGCGGCGTGAAACCAGCAGGCCGAGCAGGAAGGCGACGGCTGCGGCAAGGCCGATGGCTTTCCATGGATGGGTATGCACATACTGGTCGGTCACCTTGGCGGCTTCTTTGGCGCGTGCCAGCGCCGCTTTTTCGGCGTCCAGCAGTCTGTCCTTGGCCAGCTTCAGATTGTTCTGCAGCTTGAGATGCAGTTCGCGCGCCTTTTCACTGCCGTTGTCACCGGCCGACGCCAGCAGCTCTTCGGTGTTGTTGAGTACGTTGCGTACTTCGTCCAGCAGTTGCTCTTTGTCGGCGTTGAAGGTGTTGTTGTCAGCCATGACGATCTCCTGTGCGATAGTCGGAACGGAACGAGTTAAAACAGTAGCTGGCAAACATGGCGTTTGCAAGCATCAGCTATCATGTTAATGCTTAATATGTGGTTTGACCGAGGAAAAGCGGGATTTTTTGATGTACTGCAAAAAAAGGGCGGTAAAAAGCCCCGCACGGGGCGGGGCTGTTTAAGGCTGGGGCTTATTCCCACTCGATCGTTGCCGGCGGTTTGCCGGAGACGTCGTAGCAGACGCGGTTGATGCCGCGCACTTCGTTGATGATGCGGTTGGAAACGCGGCCCAGCAGGCTGTATGGCAGCTCGGCCCAGTGTGCGGTCATGAAGTCGCTGGTGACCACTGCGCGTAGCGCCACGACGTAGTCGTAGGTGCGGCCGTCGCCCATCACGCCCACCGATTTGACCGGTAGGAATACGGCGAAGGCCTGGCTGGTCAGCTCGTACCAGTTTTTGCCGGTTTTCTCGTCGACGGTCGCGCGCAGCTCTTCAATAAAGATCGCATCGGCACGGCGCAGCAGGTCGGCGAACTCCATCTTCACTTCGCCGAGGATGCGCACGCCCAAGCCCGGGCCTGGGAACGGGTGGCGATAGACCATATCGTGTGGCAGGCCGAGGGCGACGCCCAGCTGGCGCACTTCGTCCTTGAACAGGTCGCGCAGTGGCTCCAGCAGCTTGAGCTGCATGTCTTCCGGCAGGCCGCCGACGTTGTGGTGGCTCTTGATGCTGTGTGCCTTCTTGGTCTTGGCACCGGCCGATTCGATCACATCAGGGTAGATGGTGCCCTGTGCCAGCCACTTGGCGTTGACCAGCTTGTCCGATTCGCGCTGGAACACCTCGACGAACTCGCCGCCGATGATCTTGCGCTTTTTCTCCGGATCGCTTTCACCGGCCAGCTTGTCCATGAACTGTTCGGTGGCATCGACGCGGATGACCTTCACGCCCAGGTTCTGCGCGAACATTTCCATCACCATCTGGCCTTCGTTCAGGCGCAACAGGCCGTGGTCGACGAAGACACAGGTGAGCTGGTCGCCGATGGCGCGATGGATCAGCGCGGCGGCCACCGACGAATCGACACCGCCGGACAGGCCGAGAATGACTTCTTCGTCACCGACCTGTTCGCGGATCTTTTGCACCGCTTCTTCGATGTAGTTGGGCATGGTCCACGACGGCTTGGCACCGGCGACCATCAGCACGAAGCGGTGGATCATTTCGCTGCCGCGCTTGGTGTGGGTGACTTCCGGGTGGAACTGCACACCGTAGAAGCCACGATCTTCATCGGCCATGGCGGCAACCGGGCAGGATGGCGTTTCGGCAATCATATGGAAGCCGGCAGGCAGGCTGGACACCTTGTCGCCATGGCTCATCCATACATCGAGGTAGCCGTTGCCGGCGTCGTCGATGCGGTCTTGCAGGCCTTCAAACAGCTTGGAGTGGTGGCGTGCCTTGATTTCGGCATAACCGAATTCACGGGTATCGCCTGCTTCAACCTTGCCGCCCAGCGTTTGTGCCATCCACTGCATGCCGTAGCAGATGCCCAATACCGGAATGCCCAGTTCGAACAGCGCCGGATCGGCCTGGTAGTCGGATTCGTATACCGAGTTCGGGCCACCGGAGAGGATGATGGCTTTCGGAGCGAAGGCGCGGATTTCATCCATGGGCATATCGAACGAGTGCAGTTCGCAATACACATGGGCTTCGCGTACGCGGCGGGCAATCAGCTGGGAGACTTGCGAGCCGAAGTCGAGGATGAGGATCTTGTCCATGGCGGTCCTTGGGTGTAGTGAGGGGCTAGGAGGCGTCATGCCGGCCTAGCCCCTGGCTTTTTTCGGGTATGTGGTGACTGCGTGCGATCAGTAGCAGCAAGCCGGCCAGCACCATGCCCAGCGACAGGACATGGGACAGGCGCAGTATCGTTTCATGGTAGAGCCAGACGGCTGCGCCGGCGTAAACCAGCAAAGGGCAACTGACCAGGGTGCTTTTGTTGAAGCCGTCTATCAGCAGCAGCGCAAAACCGGTGCCGGCCAAGAGCAGGGCCAGGACGGTGTGGCTGTCAGGCAGCAGGGCGGTACTGTGCAAAAACCACAGGCTACCCAGCAGGATCAGGATCAGCGGGAAGGTTGCGCCGGGCCGCATGGTTAACGCCTGTTCTCTTTAACGATGCGCTGCTTTTCACGCTGCCATTCACGGTCTTTTTCGCTATCGCGTTTGTCGTGCTGCTTTTTACCCTTGGCCAGGCCGACCTGCACCTTGATATTGCCGCGGGTGTAGTGCAGGTCAAGCGCGACCATGGTGTAACCGGCGCGCTCGACTTTACCGATGAAACGGTCCATCTGGGTTTGCGACATCAATAGCTTGCGGCTTCTGACCGGGTCGGGTTTGACGTGGGTCGAGGCCGACTGCAGGGCGGTGATGTGGCAGCCTATCAGCCAGAACGCACCGTTCTGCCAGACGACGTAACTCTCCTTGATCTGCACGCGGCCGGCGCGGATGGCCTTGACTTCCCAGCCTTCCAGTACGAGTCCGGCCTCGAGTTGTTCTTCGATGAAGTAGTCGTGGAAGGCTTTGCGGTTCTGGATGATGCTCATACGTATCTGCCTTTCGGAATCCGCCATTTTAACAGATCAGGCGGCTGTGCCAAAATTTAGCGCCGTCTGCTGTCTGGAGCATGTCTTGTCGCGCTTGCCGCGCTTCGTGTATTGTGGCGCTTTAAAAATCCCGTACGATTCATGCAGGCCGTCGAAAAAAAAGTTCTCGTGGCGCATACGCCCGAGCAAATGTATGCGCTGGTGTCCGACTTTGCGCATTATCCCCGTTTCCTGCCCTGGTGCAGCCACGCCGAAGTCGTTGATTACGACGGCGAGCATCTGCTTGCCAGCCTGCACATCGATTATCTCAAAGTGCGTCAACACTTCACCACCCGCAATCTGCACCTGGCACCGGCGTCGATTTCGATGGAGTTGGTCGACGGGCCATTCAAGTCCCTGCACGGGGGCTGGTCTTTTTCGCCCTTGGGCGACTTTGGCTGCAAGGTCGAGTTTCGCCTGCACTACGAGTTTTCCAGTACGCTGTTGGAGAAGGTGATCGGGCCGGTCTTCGGTCATGTGACCGGTACGCTGGTCGATGCCTTTATCAAGGAAGCAGATCGGGTCTATGGCGATGACGAGTGAAATAGAAGTCGAGGTGGTATTCGCCCTGCCTGAGCGCCAGATGCTGGTCACACTCAAGCTGGCGCAAGGCGCGAGCGCGCTGGATGCCGTATTGCGTTCGGGGGTGCTTGAGGCTTTTCCCGATCACTTGCCGGATGCGTCCAGCCTGAAACTCGGCATCTTCAGTAAAGCGGTCAAGCCCGATACCGTGTTGCGGGCCAAGGACAGGGTGGAAATCTACCGCCCGCTACTGGCCGACCCCAAGGCGGTGCGCCGCGCCCGTGCCGAGGCGGGCAAGGTCATGAAAAAAGGCGGCTGACAGCCGCCCTGACGTTCAGGCGAGGACAGCGTCGGGCTCGGTGCTGTTTTCCGCCGATACCGTGCGGTTCTTGCCGTTTAACTTGGCCTGATACATGGCCCGGTCGGCGCGGTCGATTACGTCGCAATCCCTTTCCCCCAGATGCCATAAGGCGACGCCGGCGCTGAAGGTAATGATCAGGCGCTCGTTATTGGTGAGGAAAAAGCTGCGGGTCAGTTCGCGTTGCAGGCGTTGTATGGTCTGTACGGCTTCATCATGTGGTGTATCTGCCAGCAAAATGATGAATTCTTCCCCGCCAAAGCGGGCACAGATATCGGATGGACGCAGCAGCTGGCGGATGGCATCGACCAGAAAGCGCAAGGCATGGTCGCCGGCCAGATGGCCGTATTTGTCATTCAGTTGCTTGAAGTTGTCCACATCCAGCAAAGCTACCGATAATGGCGAGCCGGTGCGCTCGGCCCGGTTGAGTTCGCGGGTGAAATGTTCGTCCAGTCCGCGCCGGTTATAAGCGCCGGTCAGCGGGTCTTCTTTGACTTTGGAGCTGGCGCTCTCCAGTGCCTGCTCCAGGTCGGCAATACGTTGCTGGGCGTTCTCCACTTCCCCTTGTGCTGCCAGCAAGGCTGCCCGCGAGTGTTGCAGCGTGTGCTGCATGGTGTCGGTGTCCTGGGACAGCTCATCAGCGATATGCCTGACCTCGGAGAGGCTGGCTGCGTGCTGCAGTTTGCCGCTATAGCTGGCAATGCGCCCCTGAAAAACCTCGGTTTCATTGCTCATTTGCGACAATTGGCTGAGGAATGAGCCCAGCAGCGCACGCAATGAGTTGGCCGCTTCATCCAGCGAGCTTTTCAATAGACCTTGCTGGTGGATGACTTCTTTTAATTTGGCCTCCAGCGGATAGATCTGCTGTACCGATTGCAAAGGCGCACTCAGCATGTCCTGCAGGCAGGCGATTTGCCCGACCAGATAGCTGTCCGAGCCATGCAGCTCGGCGATATTCTGCAGCAGCAGGCGCAACAGATTGCTCAGGCCGGTTACCAGGCGCTCATCTTGCTGGCTTTGCAGTTCAAGCTTGATCAGGAAGGCGCGTAGCTGGGCACTAAAAGCCAGCCTGGCTGCGGCGCTATCATCCAGTTCGGTCAGTTGTTGCAGTAATGGCTCATAACTTTGCAGCAGATCCGGATAGTGCACCAGGCGCGGCTCTACGCCGTACTTGAGTGTCAGCATCAGGGCATTGCTCAGACCGGCATGGCCATCCGGGGCGGCCATATCCGGTTGTTCACGGGTGGCTGCCGGCTCTTCGGCAGGGGGTGCCTCGCACTGGCCACGGCTCCAGTCTTGCAATAATTTGTGCAGCTTTTCATTGAGCGCTTCGGGCTGATTGCCGAAATTGATGACCAGGCGCTCAAGCGCACTTTGCTTGTAGTTCTGTGACAGATCGGGGTGGCGTATTTCCCATTGGCGCAACAAGGACAGGATCAGGTTGCCCCAGCTGTCGGCCAGCTCGCGTTCGCGCAGGTGCAGGGTGATCAGGTCTATGCATTGCTGTGGAACCTGCTCCCACGCTTCGTCATCCAGCGCTTTATTCAGGCGTGCCAGTCCCAGCCGGTAGCTGTGGTTCTGCGGCGTCAGGCTGGTAAACGCCTGAGTCATCAGCTCGGCCAGGCGGTGTTTGCCTGATGCTTCATCGCCGGAGACTTCGGCATAGATGCGCGAAAAGTTGTTCGGCGTAGGCAGCAGCTGGCGACTGGCCAGCTGCTTAAGGGTCTCTCGGGCAAGATCGGTCGGGTTTTGTGTGGTCATCGGCCAAGCCCGTTTACGTTGTTGAACAGCCATGTCGCTTACAGTTAAGAATGCATTTGTGCTTAATGTGGCGTGCCGGTTTTGTTATCGGCATGATCCAGTAGCTGGAAAAATACCTCACCTGAACGGATCATGCCAAGCTCATTTCGTGCGCGCTCTTCAATTGCGGCCGAACCTTGCTTGAGATCCCGCACTTCTGCATCCAGTGCTGTATTGCGGATGGCCAGCTTGACGTTGACCTCCTTTTGCTCTTGCACTTGCTTATCAAGCTGCCAGACCCTGAGCCAGCTACCCTTGCCCAGCCATAACGGCCATTGCAGAGCTGTAATCAGGATGACCAGCGTCAGGGTCAGAGCACGCATGATATTTCCGGTTTATTTCAGATTGTAAAAAGCGGCACGGCCCGGGTACCAGGCGGCATCACCCAGTTCTTCTTCGATGCGCAGCAACTGGTTGTACTTGGCCATGCGGTCAGAGCGCGACAGCGAGCCGGTCTTGATCTGCATGCAGTTGGTGGCAACCGCGAGGTCGGCAATGGTGCTGTCTTCGGTTTCGCCGGAACGGTGACTCATCACGCTGGTGTAGCGCGAGCGTTTGGCCAGATCGACGGCTTTCAGTGTTTCGGACAGGGTGCCGATCTGATTGACCTTGACCAGCAGCGAGTTGGCCACACCGCCCTGAATGCCTTGCGCCAGAATGGCCGGGTTGGTGACGAAGACATCGTCGCCGACCAGCTGGATGCGCTCGCCCAGGCGCTGGGTCAGAATCTTCCAGCCATCCCAGTCGTGCTCGCTCATGCCGTCTTCGATCGAGATGATAGGGTAGGTGTCGGCCAGACGTGCCAGATAGTCGGCAAACTCGGCCGAGCTCAGCGACAGGCCTTCGGCGGTCAGGTGGTAACGTCCGTCACGGTAGAATTCGCTGGAGGCGCAATCCAGTGCCAGTACCACGTCTTGTCCGGCGACATAGCCGGCGGCATCGATGGCTTCCAGAATCAGCTTGATGGCGTCTTCATGGCTTTCGAGGTTAGGGGCAAAGCCGCCTTCATCCCCCACGGTCGTGGCATAGCCTTTGCTGTCGCACAGCTTTTTCAGGGTATGGAACACTTCGGCGCCGCAACGCAGCGCTTCACGGAAGGTGCTGGCACCGACCGGGATAATCATGAATTCCTGGATGTCCAGCGTGTTGTTGGCGTGTGCGCCGCCATTGATGACGTTCATCATCGGTACGGGCAGCGCCATTGGGCCTGCACCGCCCAGATAGCGGTAAAGCGGCAGGCCGGCATCTTCGGCGGCAGCGCGGGCGACTGCCATGGATACGGCCAGCATGGCGTTGGCGCCCAGGCGGCCCTTGGTTTCGGTGCCGTCCAGCTCGATCAGGGTGCGGTCGATGAAAGCCTGATCCGAGCCATCCAGACCGATAATGGCTTCACAGATTTCGGTGTTGATGTTTTCAACGGCCTTGAGTACGCCCTTGCCGAAGTAGCGCCCCTTGTCGCCATCACGCAGCTCCAGTGCTTCCTTTTCGCCGGTGGAGGCGCCGGAGGGAACCGCAGCGCGTCCCATTACGCCAGACTCAAGCAGTACGTCACACTCGACTGTCGGGTTGCCGCGCGAATCCAGAATTTCGCGTGCGATGACATCGATGATCGAACTCATGGTGTATCCCCTATTTCCATTGCAGTGGTTGATTCTTACCAGTTAAAGCTTCGGCCAGACAGATGTCTGGCCGAGCGTTTCAAGCTTTTATTGTCAGAGCGAATGCTCGGGCCAAGGCGTTGCCTTGACCAGTGTGTCGATATCACGCAGCGTGGTCAGCAGCTCCTTCATGCGTCCCAGTGGCCAGGCATTCGGGCCATCCGACAGGGCTTCGCACGGGTTGGGGTGCGTTTCCATAAAGATGCCGGCCACTCCTGCAGCGACGGCGGCGCGGGCCAGTACCGGTACAAACTCGCGCTGTCCGCCGGACGAGGTACCCTGCCCGCCGGGCAATTGCACCGAGTGGGTGGCGTCATACACGACCGGGCAGCCGGTCTCGCGCATGATGGCGAGCGAGCGCATATCGGATACCAGATTGTTGTAACCGAAGGAGGCGCCGCGTTCGCACGCCATAAAGCGGTCGGCCGACAGACCGGCTGCCAGCGCAGCGTCACGCGCCTTGTCCAGTACATGCTTCATATCGCCCGGTGCCATAAACTGGCCCTTCTTGATATTGACCGGCTTGCCGCTGACCGCGACGGCGCGGATAAAGTCCGTCTGGCGTGCCAGGAAAGCAGGGGTTTGCAGCACATCGACCACGGCGGCGACATGCGGCACTTCGTATTCGTTATGTACGTCGGTCAGCACCGGCACACCGATCTGGCGTTTGACTTCGGCCAGAATGCGCAGGCCTTCTTCCATGCCCAGACCGCGGAACGAGGTGCCGGACGAGCGGTTGGCTTTGTCGAAGCTGGATTTGTAAATAAATGGGATGCCCAGCTCTTGGGTGATTTCCTTAAGCGCGCCGGCGGTATCGATTGCCATTTGTTCGCTCTCGATCACGCAGGGGCCGGCAATCAGAAACAGGGGGTGGTTTAAGCCGACTTCAAATCCGGTGAGTTGCATGCTGTTTCTCCTCGAAATGCCGGGGCGGGCATTGCCGCCCCGGTTTCGGTACAAATCAGGCTTTTTCGGCCTGGTAGCCGAGGGCTGCCTTCACATAGGCGCTGAACAGCGGATGGCCGTCACGTGGCGTGGAGGTGAACTCCGGGTGGAACTGGCAAGCGAAGAACCAGCGATGGTTCTTCAGCTCGATGGTTTCCACCAGCTTCTCGTGACCGGCCGAACGGCCGCTGATACTCAGGCCGGCTGCTTCCAGACGCGGTACATAGTAGTTATTGACTTCGTAGCGGTGGCGATGGCGTTCGGTGATTTCGCTGGCACCGTAAACGGTTGCAGCCAGCGAGCCGGCGGCCAGTTCGCACGCTTGTCCGCCCAGACGCATGGTGCCGCCCAGGTTGGAGTTTTCGTCACGGGTTTCGATCTTGCCGTCGTGGTTGACCCACTCGTCGATCAGGGCCACCACCGGGTAGTCGGTCGCAAGATCAAACTCGGTCGAGTTGGCGCCGGTCATGCCTGCTACGTCGCGCGCGTATTCGATCAGTGCAATCTGCATGCCCAGGCAAATGCCCAGATAAGGGATGTTATTCTCGCGGGCATATTTCACCGCCAGAATCTTGCCTTCCACGCCGCGCTTGCCGAAACCGCCCGGTACCAGAATCGCATCCATACCCTGCAAGGAGGCCACACCTTCGCGCTCGAGCTCTTCCGAGTCGATGTAAACGATGTCGACCTGGGTACGGTTGTGGATGCCGGCATGCTTGAGTGCTTCGGACAGCGACTTGTACGACTCGGTCAGGTCGACATATTTGCCGACCATGGCGATTTTGATCGCGTGTTCCGGGTGCTCGATGGCATCGATGATATTGTCCCAGGCCGACAGGTCGGCTTTAGGGAGATCCAGCTGCAAGTGTTCGCAGATGATGTCGTCTATGCCCTGATTGTGCAGCATGGACGGCACTTTATAGATGGAGTCGGCATCGTAGCAGCCGATGACGGCGTTTTCTTCTACGTTGCAGAACAGTGCGATCTTGCGCTTTTCGTCTTCCGGCAGCTCGCGATCCATACGGCACAGCAGGATGTCCGGCTGGATGCCGATTTCGCGCAACTCTTTTACGGAGTGCTGGGTCGGCTTGGTCTTGATTTCGCCAGCCGTGGCGATATACGGCACATAAGACAGGTGCACATACATCGTGTTCTTGCGGCCGAGATTGGAGCGCATCTGGCGGATGGCTTCCAGGAAGGGCAGCGATTCGATATCACCGACGGTGCCGCCGATTTCGACGATGGCAACGTCTACGTCGCCGGCGCCTTCGCGTACCTTGTGCTTGATTTCATCGGTAATGTGCGGAATCACCTGCACCGTACCGCCCAGATAGTCGCCGCGACGCTCTTTGGCGATCACGGATTCGTATACCTGGCCGGATGTGAAGTTATTGCTTTTTTTCATGCGCGAGCGGATAAAACGCTCGTAGTGGCCGAGGTCAAGGTCGGTTTCGGCGCCGTCTTCGGTCACGAAGACTTCACCGTGCTGGAACGGGCTCATGGTGCCCGGGTCGACGTTGATATAAGGGTCGAGCTTAAGCATGGTGACTTTGAGCCCGCGCGATTCGAGGATAGCAGCGATAGACGCAGCAGCAATGCCCTTGCCCAGGGAAGATACGACGCCACCGGTCACGAAGATGTACTTGGTCATGGGAGTACTACTCTGTGGGAATCCGGGATTTTAACCTGAATCGCGCCACAAATGAACACGCTATTCAGAACTCTTGTTATGCTTATCGTTGGTACGGGTAAAATGCAAATCGGCTGTTTTGCCGGAAAAAACTGCTGGCGCTCTTAGTTAAATCCGTTAAAATGGCTGCCGGTTTTGTGCGGACCGGGGCTTGCCCCTTGTTGTCCGCCATCTAGCTTGCTTATCTGCTTGTTTTTATGATATAAAGCCGGTCTTTACCGGTTTTGGGAGTGATTAACCATGGCGCGAGTATGCAAAGTCACCGGCAAACGTCCGATGACCGGGAACAATGTTTCCCACGCCAATAACAAGACGAAACGTCGTTTTCTGCCGAACCTGCAGTACCGCAAGTTCTGGGTCGAAAGCGAAAACCGTTGGGTGCGCCTGCGCGTTTCCAATGCAGCCCTGCGTACCATCGACAAGAACGGCATCGAATCCGTTCTGGCCGATCTGCGTGCGCGCGGCGAAATCTGATAGCGAAGGATCATCATGCGCGACAAGATCAAGCTCGAATCGACTGCTGGCACTGGCCACTTTTACACCACGACCAAGAACAAGCGCACTATGCCTGAGAAAATGGAGATCAAGAAATTTGATCCTGTTGTCCGCAAGCATGTGATCTACAAGGAAACCAAGCTTAAGTAAGCTTGAGATCTTTGACTTGATCGTAAAGAACCCTTCGCTGGTGCACGGCGAAGGGTTTTTTTTATCTGCATTTCCTGCTCAGTCTTTATTGGCTGCCTGCAATGTCTTTTTGGCCAGTAGCAGATCGCGCCATACGGCAGCTTTTTCCTGCGGGTTGCGCAGCAGATAGGCGGGGTGCAGGCTGGCAACCAAGGGAATGCCCTGATAGTCGTGCACCTGACCGCGAAGCTGGCCGATGCTGGCCTTGCTTTGCAATAAGGTCTGGCTGGCAAAACGCCCCAGCGTCACAATCAGCTCGGGTTTGAGCAAGGCGATCTGGGCGGCCAGATAAACCTGACAGGCGGCAACTTCATCGGCTTGCGGGTTGCGGTTGACCGGCGGGCGACACTTCAGGATGTTGGTGATATAGACATCGTGTTCGCGATCCAGCCCGGCCGCCTGCAATATATTGTTGAGCAATATGCCGGCAGCGCCGACAAAAGCCTCGCCCTGCAAATCCTCGTTTTCTCCGGGTGCCTCGCCAATAAACAGCCAGCGCGCCTGTGGGCTGCCGCTACCGAATACAGTCTGGTTACGCGTGTTGCTAAGCCTGCAGTCCTGGCAGCGGGCGACCTCGGCCTTGAGTTCGCTGAAGCTTAAACCCTGCAGGTTTTTTGTGTCGTGCAGGGCGACTGCATTCACCGGCAAGGTCGTGGGCAGAATCGTGTTTTGGGGGGCGGCTGGCTGAGGGGTGGCCGTGGCAGGCGTGCTTGCCGGTAGCGAATCTGCCAGCAGTGCAGGGGCGGCTTCTGTCGCCGCAGTGCTGGCATAGACATATTCCACCCCGCGCCTTTGCCATAGCGGGCCGAGTCCCATGGCTTCGACCAGGCTCAGGCGCCGGCTCATAGGATGGCCTCCATTAAAATGGCGTGCTCGCGGCCATTTTCCGACGGATAGTAATGCTTGCGCAGCCCGTTCTGGCTGAAGCCGGTTTTCAGGTAAAGCTGGCGTGCGCCATGGTTGCTTTCGCGTACTTCCAGCAGCATGCGGTACGCACCTTGCGCCCTGGCGCCGTCCATGACGGCCTGCAGCAGCTGTCTGGCATGGCCTTGGCCTTGATGGGGCAGACTGGTGGCGATATTCAACAGGTGGACTTCATCCAGTATGGTCATGCTGACTGCCCAGGCCAGAATCTCGTCCTGCTTGCAGCATAAGGCAAACTGGTGACCGGCTTGCAGCGAGTCCTGATAGTCGCGCTCACTCCACGGATGCGGACTGGCGGCGGCTTCAAGCCGGGCCAGTTGCACCATATCGGCAGGTGTGGCTGCGCGTATGCATTTCATGAGCGGCGAGCCTTTTGCTCGGCGCTGGTCAGCGCAATTTTATTGCGCACATACAGAATTTCACTTTGCTGGGCAGGCTGAAGCGGGTAGCGCCCGCTGTCTGCCAGTGTAATCAGGGCATTGGCGTGTGGGCGTAGTGTGGCATCGACGCTGTTGATCCGTGCTGCCAGGCGTGGCAGCAGGGCATCGGCGTAGTGGCTGAAGCCGTCACCTTGCGCGTTCCAGTGGCCGTCTTCCAGCATGACGTCTTGCGGGTCGCACACGCGAATGGCGTCGATGCGTTGTGCTTGCGCATCATACTTTGCGCAATAAACCTGCCCCATGCGTGCATCCATGCATACCAGCGCGGGCGCGCCGCTGGCCTGAATCGCGATGGTGTCCAGTGTAGGAATGGCCATCATGGGCAGGGCATTGGCAAAAGCCAGTCCCTGGGCGATGGCGCAGCCTATGCGGATGCCGGTAAACGAGCCAGGTCCCTGACTGAAGGCAATAGCGTCAAGTTGTGATAGCGCGATGCCCAGTTCGGCCAATAAAGCGTCCAGCGTAGGCAGCAGCAGTTCGGCATGTTTCTGGCCAACCTGCTGATGGAACAGGACATGCTTGCCATTGTGACGAATGGCAAGCGATAGATAGTCGGTCGTGGTGTCGATGGACAGTAGGTTCATTGCAGGCAGATCGGGCGGCAAAACGCCGATTATAAACCCAGATCTTCGACCCAACCGAGTGCCTCGATGTGCAATTCGTTTAATTGTGCTGCAGGCATGGATATGGCATCTGCTAAGTAGCTGATTTTTCCGAGTTCCGGCGCTTCCAGCGCCCTGACCAGTGAAAGAAGCGAAGCACCGGTACCGGGTTTGCCTTGCAAGGTCGCCTCGACTTCTTGTGGCAGCTGCAAATGACGGCAAGCCTCCAGCATGGGGACTTTCAGGATGACGTCCAGCAGGGAGAACATGCCACTGATAAATAGCAGGTCACAACCGTCCTGATTCAGGCCTTGCTGGCGGCCTATGTTTTCCATCAGGCGGGCACGGATAATAGCCGTTCTTTGCAAGGAAGGGCTGATCCGGCCGTTTTCATCATTGCTGACCAGAAGCAGGGTCAGCCAGCGGTATAGCTTGCGGTAGCCCAGTACGATGATTGCGTGCGAAAACGAGGTGATCCGCATGTGCTGGCCTGCGGCGGCCGAATTGACAAAGCGCAGCAGTTTGAAGGAAAGCGCCAGATCGGTTTTGAGAACGGCCTCAATCTGGTCAGCATCGGCATCGTTGCGCACCAGATTGAGCAGACGCAGCGTATTGACCATGCCGGGATGAATGGTGGTTGCGCTGACCGTTTCCGGCTTGGCGAAATAAAAGCCCTGATAGGCATCCATATCCAGCTCGCGGCTGATGCTGTAATGAGCCGGCGTTTCTACCCGCTTGGCGATGCGCAGGATAGGGTAGCTCTTGAGCTGCGCATTCATGTGCATGAATTGCTGCGGTGTTTCGTGCTGGATATCGATCTTGGCATAGCGAATCTGGTCGAAGTAGGCTTCATTCCCAGACTCCAGCCCGGTGCAATCGAGTGAAAAGCTGAACCCCTGACCGCGCAGCATGCGCATGCGGTCGAGTATCTCGCGTGAAGGGGGAAGGTCACTTGATAGCTCAAGTACGATCTTGCGTGCGGGCAGCAATTCAACTAGCTCGCTCATTAACATGGTTTCTCCCACATTAACGAATGCAAGCTTGTCTTTGAGCAATTTGCCGCTGCCAATATCGCCCAGAATGCCGGTGAGTACGCGGGTGTCTGCTTCCAGCGGCGAAAATAGCCCGCTGTCCGTACTGCTTTCATCGCGCCGGAACAGCAGCTCATAGGCAATGATCTGCTGTTGCCTGTCGGTAACAGGCTGGCGGCCGATAAAGGTGGAAATTGAATTCATTCAATAAGTTAACAAGTCGAGGTGGCGAGAGGGGGTGCCTTGGCCGATGGCGGCTTCTTGCTGCGCTTTAAGCAGGTCTTCCATGTCCAGTACCAGCACGACAGAGCCGTCACCCGAGAGTGTTGCACCTGCGACGCCTTTGGGGCGGATGTTTTCTAGCGGCTTGATTACGACATCATCGCGACCGACAAAAGAGTCGACCGCCAGAATAAAGGCGCGTTCAGCCGACTGCATCAGCACGCCAAAGGCGGGTGCCTGGGTCGGTGCCCAGCCCAGCAGGCCGGTCAGTGTCTTGAGTGGCAGGATTTCATCACGAACGACGATAGTCGGCCGGCCGGAGACCTCCTGCATGGCGGCAGGGTCGATCGGGATGATTTCCCTGACCATGGCTAGTGGAACGGCAAATGGCTGGTCGCAGACGCGAACCACCAGCACCGGCAGGATGGCCAGCGTCAGCGGCAGCGAAATGCTGATGCGGGTGCCTTCGCCCTGGATCGAGTTGATGTCGATGCGGCCATTGAGCTTCTGGATATTGGTGCGTACCACATCCATGCCGACGCCACGTCCGGACACGCTGGAAATCTGGTCCTTGGTGGAAAAACCGGGCAGGAAAATCAGCTGTAGCGATTGCTTTTCATCCAGCGAGTTGGCCGTTTCCGCATCGATCAGCCCTTTTTCGATCGCTTTGCGCCGCAGCATCTCGGCGCTCATGCCCTTGCCGTCATCGGTAATGGAAATCACGATGTGATCGCCAACTTGTTCGGCCGACAGATGGACAGCAGATTGCGGACTCTTGCCGGCGGCAATGCGCTCTTCGGTTGACTCGACGCCATGATCGACCGCATTGCGCACCAGATGCACCAGCGGATCGTTCAGATCCTCGATCATGGTCTTGTCCAGCTCGGTCTCTTCGCCGGTAATGATCAGCTCGACTTCTTTGCCCAGCTGGCGTGCCAGATCACGTGCCAGGCGCGGATATTTCTGGAACAGGCGGCCGATAGGCTGCATGCGGGTTTTCATCACCGCGTTTTGCAGGTCGCCGACCAGCAAGTCGAGCTGGCTGATTGCCTCATCCAGCGAGCGCAGCGTGTGCGCCTCGGTATTGCCTTGCAGGATTTCGGTACGCAAGGTGGTCAGCCGGTTTTTGGTCAGACCGATTTCACCGGACAGGTTGAGTACCTGATCCAGACGCACGGTATCGATGCGGATGGTGTTTTCCTGCTGTTGCGGCATGGCATTGCCCGTCACGGGCTGCTGCTTGATATTCTGGCGCGCAGGTGCCGCCGGCTCTGCCGGAACATGGACCGGTACGGGCGCTTGCGCCTGAGGCGGGGTAGCCTGTACAACAGGCGCAGCCTCGGTGCGCAGCGGGGACGCGGCCTGAGTGATGGCGCTGTGCAGCAGTGCCCAGTCCGGGCTGTTGGGCGCTGGCACGGCCGCTGCCTGCACGGCAGGGGCGGGCGCCGAGTGATGGGCTGGGCGGTCGACATTCTGGCCGGCCAGCGCCGCATCCAGCGCCTGCAGCAAGGCCGCATCGGGCGAGGCGGGCATGATGCCCTGTCCCATGCGCCCGAACATGTCGCGCACGGCACCGGTCGAGTCCATGATGATATCCATCAAGCCTTGCGACAGGGTCAGTTCGCCATTTCTGAGCTTATCGAACAGGTTTTCTGTACGGTGGCACAAGGTCACCATGGGGGCCGCATTCAGGAAGCCGGCACCGCCCTTGATGGTGTGGAAGCCGCGGAAAATATCATTCAGCAGCGCTTTGTCGTTAGGGTGCTTTTCCAGCTCGACCAGCTTGTTGTCCACGTCCGAGAGCAGCTCGGAGGACTCAAGCAGGAAGTCTTGAAGCAGTTCTTCCATGCCGGCAAACTCGCTCATTGCGGCTTCCTTCCTTGTTTGCGTTATTTTGTTCGGGTATTGCCCGGAATCAGAAGCCCAGGCTTTCAAGCAGATCGTCAACCTGCTCCTGATTTGTCACGACATCGCTGCGGTTTTCAGGGTTGATGACCGGCCCGTTTAGCAAAGAGGGTTCAAAGTCGACTTTTTTCTCTGCCGGCGAGTGCTCGATCAGGATCGAGATCAGTTCGCTTTCCAGTACCTTGACCATTTCCATGACTTTCTTGATCACCTGACCGGTCAGATCCTGAAAGTCCTGCGCCATTACGATATCGAGCAGCTGGGTATTAGTGTCTGCGGTATGCTGCGGTACCTGGTTCAGGTAGTCGCGGGTGCTGGCAGCCAGGCGCTTGAAGTCTTCGACCGGCATCTGGTTGGCAAACACCTGATCCCACTGTGCGCCCAGTTCGCGCGCATCTTTTTCCAGTCTGTCCTGGATCGGGCGGGCAATATCAGTCGCGTTCAGTACGCGTTCTGCCGCATTTTCCGTCAGCGTCGCGATATAGGACAAACGGCCCTTGGCATCAGGAATGGCTTCGGCCACTTTGCTTAGCGACTTGTCGTATCCCATTTCGCGCAAGGTGTCGTGCAGCTTGCGCGTGATCTGGCCGATCTGCGCGTAGATTTCTATCTGGGCATCCAGCGTGGCGGCAGGCTGGCTCGCTGCGGCAGCGCTAGGGGCTTGCCACTGCTGATGCTGGCTGGCAATGCTGTCAAAGAGCGCTTCAAGATCCGGCGAGTCGCCGCTTTCCATCAAATTTTCCGACACGTTTCTGACTCCTCAAGCAGGCTGCGCGTGGCTTACTTACCCATGGCCTGGAATATTTTGCCGAGCTTCTCTTCCAGCGTGGCGGCGGTAAACGGTTTGACGATGTAGCCGCTGGCGCCGGCTGTCGCGGCTTCTATGATGTTCTCCCGTCGCGCTTCGGCGGTGATCATCATGAACGGCAGGTGGCGCAACTGGGCATCGGCCCGGACTGCTTTTAGCAGCTCAATGCCGGTCATGTTCGGCATGTTCCAGTCTGAGACGATAAAGTCGAAACTCTGATTCTTGAGTTTGTGCAGGGCAACCTGTCCGTCTTCGGCCTCGTCGACATTGGTGAAGCCGAGTTCCTTGAGCAGGTTGCGGACGATGCGTCGCATCGTGGAGAAATCATCCACGACGAGGAAACGAGTGTTCTTGTCTGCCATGAGTGCTTAAGTCCTGATTGAATCTAATAGTGCGGGCTATCTTACTACCCTTGCAGGTATGGCAGTAGCGTGTCGGCCAAAACAACAGGGTCGAATTTCGCTACATAGGCATCGACACCTACACTGGCTCCCATGGCCCGGTTGGCATTGGATGACAGTGAGGAGTGCATCACGACCGGGATGCCGTCAAAGCGGCGGTCCGCCTTGATCAGACGCGTCAGTACATAGCCATCCATTTCCGGCATTTCGGCATCGACCAGAATCAGCTTGAGCGTGTCATGCAGCGATTCGCCTTCGCCAAAACGGCGGCTGGCAAAGGCTTGCAGCCTATCCCAGGCCTCGCGGCCATTGGTTGCCTGATGGTATTTGACGCGCATTTTCTCCAGAACGCTGGTGATTTCCTTGCGCGCCACGACCGAGTCATCGACAAAAAAGGCGAATTGCTCGCTGCTGGTCTGCGCTTGCGGGACATCCGGCACCTTGGTTTCACCGATGGCGCTGGCGAGGATCTGCTCGACGTCGAGGATAGAGACCAGCTTGCCATCTTCAAGCTCGGTCACCGCCGTAATCAGTGTTTGCGCACTGGCATTGAACATGTTTTCCGGTGCGCGCACCTTGTCCCAGTCAACACGAATGATGCGGTCCACCGAGTCCACCAGAAAGGCCTGGGTGCTGCGGTTGAACTCGGTCACGATCATGGTTTCGTATTTGCGCGTGGTGTCGCCACTGGCGATGAATTTTGCCAGCGAGATCACAGGGATGATATTGCCGCGCAACGAAATAACACCTTCCACGCCTTGCGGCATATTGGGCGTCTTGGTGATATGCGGAGTTTGCGAGACCTCGCGCACTTTGAATACATTGATCCCGAAGGTTTCGCGCGTGCCCAGCGAGAACAGCAGGATTTCCATTTTGTTGGAGCCGGCAAGCTTGGTGCGTGCATCTACCGAAGCAAGCAAGGAGGCATCAGTCGCTGATAAGGTCAATTTGTTTCCCTCAATCCGTTTGTCTAGCTGAGGCTCAAAGCTTGAGCATTTCACGAATCTTCATCGACAGCTTTTGCGGCTCGAATTTCGAGACATAAGCATCGACGCCGACGGACTCGCCCAGCTTCTGGTTGGAGTTGCCTGACAGCGAGGAATGCATGAGTACCGGGATGCCGGCAAAGCGCGGGTCGGTCTTGACCATGCGCGTCAGCATATAGCCATCCATTGCCGGCATTTCCACATCGGTCAGAATCAGCTGCACGCTATCTTTGACTTTGCTGTTGGCTAATTCGGCCTGTGTCGCTATTTTTTGCAGATCTTCCCACGCCTGCATGCCGTTGGGGGCAAAGCTGAAGCGCACGCCCATCGCTTTTAGCGTGCGTTCGATCTGGCGGCGTGCCACGGCCGAGTCATCGGCAAAGTACACCATGCAGTCGTGCTGAATTGGCTCGATATTGGCGAAGTGATGGCTGTCGTTGTCTTCGGACATGGCGGTTTCGGCCAGGACTTTTTCTACGTCCATCATCATGACCAGCGTGCCCTTGTCCAGCTCGGTGATCGCCGTCACCAGCCCGCCCATGCGGTTGGTAATCATATCGGGCGGGACGCGCATGGCGGACCAGTCCAGACGCAGGATGGTATCGACGGCCTCGACCAGAAAGCCTTGCGTGTGGCCGTTGTATTCGGTCACGATCATGATTTCCGGTCGTTTTTCGCTAATTACCCCGGCGTATTTGGCCAGATCGATCACGGGAACCAGTGTGCCGCGCAGACTGACCATGCCTTCGACCGAGCTTGGCATCTCCGGTGCCGAGGTGATTTCCGGTGTGCGCATGACCTCACGCACCTTGAATACATTGATGCCGAAGGTTTCTTTACGTCCGGTACGCTGATCTATGCCCAGTGAAAAAAGCAGGATCTCCAGCTTGTTCGTGCCCGCCAGTTTGGTTCGGGCATCGATTTTTTTAAGTAACTCAGACACAAAAACCTCCGGTACTGATATAGCTTGCTGATTTTCTGGTATTCCCGCCCTGATCCGCGCCTGGGGCAGAAAAAGCATCCAGCCATATTGCAGGTGTTCAGGCTGGTGTCTTTTTTTAGTACATGCAACTAGGTGCATTATCCTACGGTTAAACCAATTTTTACAAACTGAAGCTGAGTGAATGACAGATAAAGTTACAGTCTTTAGCGAAAAGAGCCGGCTCGAAGCCGCTTTCGCCCAGTTCAATCAGGTTTCCGGCGAGCTGATTGGTGCTTACCAGTTACTTGAAGAACAGGTTGCGGTACTGAATGGCAAGCTGGCTGCGGCTAATGATGAGTTGTTGCGCCGTGCGGCGGAAAACGGCGCGCTGGCCGAACGCCTGTCCTTGTTGCTTGAGTCCTTGCCAGCCGGCGTGATTGAAATTGATCGCAACGATCAGGTGGTCATGGCTAATCCTGCATCCATGGCCATGTTGCCAGGCCTGTCTGAGGGGGCGTGCTGGCCGGATTTGCACTGCCGTTTACTGCGCAGCGCCGGTGCCGACGACACGTTTGAAGTACAGGCCGGTACCTCTGCACGGCGGATCACGATCCAGCAGTGCGTGCTGCCGGATGGCAGTTTGCTGTTGTTGCATGATGTGACGCACTTGCATCAATTGCATGCAGCCTTGTCCACTCAGGAGAAACTGGCGTCCATGGGGCGGATGGCGGCTTCTCTGGCACACCAATTGAGAACGCCGCTGGCAACCGCGATGTTGTATGCCGCGAATTTGCAGCATGCGGGTTTGCCCGATGCCGAGCGCCAGCGCTTTTCCGGAAAAATAGTCGACCGCCTGCGCGCGCTGGAGGGGCTGATCCAGAATATGCTGGGTTTTGTTCGAACCTCGACCCTGACCGAGCCCGTATCGTTGGCCGAACTGTTTGACGAACTTGAAGCCATGCTGCGGCCACAGTGCGAAGCGCGGCAACTGACGCTGCATTGCATGCGGCCGTCACCGATGGATGTGGTACTGCCGGGGGAGCGCAAGGCTTTGCTCTCCAGCTGGGTGGCGCTGGCGGAAAATGCCTTGTCCCATACACCAGCCACTGGCCGGCTGGGCTTGACGCTGGAAATCAACGAGGGTGTATTGGTTTTTGCCGTGGAAGACTCAGGTCCCGGTATTGCCGACGAGATACGTGCGCGTATTTTCGAGCCTTTCTTTTCCGGGCGGGTGGGCGGGACCGGCCTGGGTCTGGCCATTGTCAAAAAAGTGGCGGATGAAATGGGTGGACAAGTCCGGGTTGGACGTAGCAGGTGGGAGGGCGCACGCTTTGAAATGCACTTCAATTTGCCGCCATCAAGCAGGCCGGATAATGCTTAAATCCACTTTCTATGTTTACTCTGTGCGGCACTTCGGTTAAAAAGATCCCCTTTTTTTGTATTTTGCAGTTATGTGTCGTGCTGCTTTGACATGTTGCAAGCACATTGCCTTATGACCGGACCCGTTTATCGTGGGCGCTTTGCCCCCAGCCCTACCGGCTTGTTGCACGCAGGATCGCTTGCGACCGCCGTGGGCAGCTATCTGGAAGCGCGCACGCGAGGCGGGGAATGGCTGCTGCGTATCGAGGATCTGGATACGGCACGGCAAATGCCGGGCGCTGCCGATGCGATTTTGTCCACGCTGGAGTCGTTCGGTTTTGAGTGGGACGGCGAGGTGGTCTACCAGAGCGGACGCCATGCGCTTTATCAGGACGCTTTGGCGCAGTTGGCGATGCAAGGGCATGCCTATCCTTGCGCCTGTACGCGGCAGCAGATTGCCGCCCATGCACAGCGCGGCATAGAAGGCTATGTTTATCCGGGTACTTGCCGGGCGGGTTTGCCGGCAGGCGTAGCGGGGCGGGCATGGCGATTACATGTGCCCGAAGGGGCTGTTGCCTTTGTTGACGGGCTGCAAGGGCACTATGCTCAGGATTTGTCGCGCGAGATCGGCGATTTTGTCCTCAAGCGCGCCGATGGTTTCTGGGCGTACCAGTTGGCGGTGGTGGTGGACGATGCGGCACAGGGCATAAGTGATGTGGTGCGTGGTGCCGACTTGCTCGTGTCTACGCCGCGCCAGATTGCCCTGATGCAGGCATTGAATCTGGCGGTGCCGCGCTATGTGCACTTGCCTTTGCTGGTCAATGATGCAGGGGAGAAGTTGTCCAAACAGACGCTGGCGCCTGCTATCAATCGCCATCATGCCGCAGCCGAACTGGCGCTGGCTTTGGCGCGACTGGGGCACACTCCGCCGGAAAGCGGGATGGATCTCGCCTCTTTGTGGCAATGGGCGCGGGCAAACTGGTCGCTATCGCGGGTGCCTGCCGGACCTGTACTTGTTAGCGATGGCGCATGACTTACCAACACATTCACTTTTATAAGGGGGAATCTATGTCGGCTTTATGCATGTATCCCGTATTGGGGGCATGGCCGATGTCTGGCCCCCGTCAGGTCATTCTGTGTGCGCCTGCCGGTGCACAAGTTTTCAAGACAGGCTGCGTGCAGCCTGCCTGCGGAGAGCAGCTATGAGTAGTGTGAAGCAAAATAAGCGGGTGCTGGGTGTCTGGATGTGCACGGCCCTGGTGCTGGGCAATATGATAGGTTCCGGCGTTTTCCTGCTGCCGGCTTCGCTCGCGCCTTATGGCGGCATTTCGCTGATAGGCTGGGCCATTACCTCGGCCGGTGCGATCTGTCTGGCTCTGGTTTTTGCCCGTCTGGCCGCCATCATTCCTAAAGAGGGTGGACCTTACGCTTATATCCATGAGGGCTTTGGTGATTTTGCCGGTTTCTGGATTGCATGGGGTTACTGGATTGCACTATGGGCGGGTAATGCAGCGCTGGCCGTTGCGGCGGCCAGTTATCTGCAGGTCTTTATTCCGGCGGTAGGCGGAAGTAATCTGTTTGCCGGTGCTGCCGCCATTTTGCTGGTGTGGATCGTGACGCTGATCAACCTGAACGGTGCCAAAAGCTCAGGGGTCGTGGCGGTGGTGACCACCATTATCAAGCTGGTGCCTTTGGCTGCGGTGACCATTTTCGGCTTCATCCATATGAATACCGACAACCTGGTGTTCAACCCGGAAAGCAAGCCGGTGATGAGCTCGGTGGCTGCCACCATGGCCCTGACCTTGTGGGCCTTTCTCGGTCTGGAGTCGGCCTCGGTGCCCGCCGGCAATGTGCAGAATCCGGAGAAAACCATTCCGCGCGCCACGGTGATCGGCACCTTGCTGGCCGCCGGCCTTTACATGCTGAGTACCATTGCCCTGATGGGGTTGATGCCGGCTCATGCGCTGGCCAGTTCGCCCGCACCATTTGCCGACGCCGCGCGCTTGTTGTGGGGTGACTGGGCCTATTATGCAGTCGGTGGCGGTGCGATTATCGCCTGCTTCGGTGCGCTTAACGGCTGGTGTCTGATGCAGGGACATATTCCGGCGGCGGCAGCCAAGGACCGACTCTTTCCCAAGGCCTTTTCGCGCCACAATGCCAAGGGCGTTCCAAGCTTCGGTCTGGTGCTGTCCAGCTCGCTGGTTACCGTGCTGCTGGCTTTGAAATATGCTGGTGGCGATGGTGGGGTCAAGATTTTTGAGTTCGTTATTTTGCTGGCCACCGCAACGACCTTGCTGCCGTATGCCTTCTGCGCCATGGCTTTGCTGGCGGTCATGTTGCAGCGTCGCAAGCAGTTTTCCGCCCGGGACTGGATTGCGCCGCTGGCCTTTTCGAGCGTCGGTTTCCTTTATTCGCTGTGGGCCATTTACGGCTCGGGTGCTGAAGTTGTGATGTGGGGCATCATCCTGTTGCTGCTCGGTTTGCCGGTGTATGTATGGCAAATCAAGGAACGTGCAGACGCTCAGTAAATTGTCCGATTTATGGCTAACGCTTTGCTATAACCAAGGCGGTAGCCGGGCAAGATGGGTCTTCCCGGTCTCCATTTTTTGTGATGGAAAAGGGAAGCGTCATGAGCAAATTTGGTGTTCACTCCGAGTGTGGCAAGCTGCACAGCGTGATGGTGTGCCGGCCTAATCTGGCACACAAGCGCCTGACTCCGGGCAATTGTCACGACTTGCTGTTTGATGATGTGATCTGGGTCGAGCGCGCCCAGCAGGATCATGATTACTTTACCGGTCAGATGCGCGCACGCGGTATCGAGGTGCTGGAAGCGCATGACATGCTTGCCGCGACCATGGACGACAAGCTGGCACGCGACTGGGTACTGGATCGCAAGATCCGCCCCAATACCGTCGGTGTCGGCATGCTGGCCGACCTCAGAAGCTGGCTAGATGAAATGCCGTCCAAGCAGCTGGCGGATCATCTGGTTGGTGGTATCGCCAAATTCGAGCTTCCTTTTGATGCCAAAGGCTTGTTCGGTGGCTATCTGGATCAGTCCGACTTCGTCACCATGCCCGTTCCCAATATGCTGTTCCAGCGCGACCCTTCGTGCTGGATCTATGGCGGGGTGACTTACAATCCGATGTACTGGCCGGCGCGGCGTCAGGAGACGCTGCTGATGGAGGCCATCTACAATTTCCATCCCCACTTTGCCGGCAAGGTGCACTCTTGGTGGGGCAATAGCGACGTCGATCATGGCCCGGCCACGCTGGAGGGCGGCGATGTCATGCCTATCGGCAATGGTGTGGTACTGATCGGTATGGGCGAGCGCACGACGCCGCAAGCGGTGGTGCAGGTGGCCAAAAATGCGATCGGTCATCCGGATGGCCCGACCAAAGTGATTGCCTGCCAGATGGGCAAGAGTCGCGGCGCCATGCACCTGGACACGGTATTCTCCTTCCTCGATTACGATTTCGTTTCCGTCTTCCCCGATGTCGTCAACGAAATCATCTGCACCAGTATCACTGCGGGTGACAAACCCGGCGAGCTCAAGTTTGAGCGCCATAGCCAGCCTTTCCTGGAAGTTGTTGCCCAGTCTTTGGGTTTGCCCAAGTTGCGCGTGCTGGAAACCGGTGGTGATGCCTTTCAGCGCGAGCGCGAGCAATGGGATGACGGTAATAACGTCGTTGCACTAGACCGCTCCGTGGTGGTGGCCTACGACCGTAATACCTATACCAATAAGCTGATGCGTGATGCTGGCGTCGAGGTGATCGAGATTCCTGCCTCCGAGTTGGGACGCGGTCGTGGCGGTGGCCATTGCATGACCTGCCCGCTGGTGCGCGACGCCATTACCCCTTGAGCGTCAGTCTTCCCATTTTCCGTTGTGTGTACCCTCTCCTGGCATGCTTATGAAGTGCCGGAGAGGGCGTGATAGCAGCCTTTATCCTCAGGAGCATCAAATGGCTTTCAACCTCAAAGGTCGTCATTTTCTGAAAGAGCTGGATTTCACCCCGCGTGAGATCAAGTACATGCTGGATCTGGCACGGGATCTCAAGCGGGCCAAATACGCCGGCAATGAAGAACAGCGCATGGTGGGCAAGAATATCGCGCTGATCTTCGAAAAAACCTCGACCCGCACCCGTTGCTCGTTTGAAGTCGCTGCCCATGATCAGGGCGCGCATGTGACCTATATCGACCCGTCCAGCTCGCAGTTGGGCCACAAGGAAAGCATTGCCGACACGGCGCGCGTGCTCAGCCGTTTTTACGATGGCATCGAGTTTCGCGGTTTTGCACAGGATGATGTGGAGGAGTTGGCCAAGTACTCCTGCGTGCCTGTGTTTAATGGTCTGACCGATGAATGGCATCCGACCCAGATGCTGTGCGATGTGATGACTATGACCGAAAACTGCGACAAGCCGATGTCGCAGATTGCCTACGCCTATGTCGGGGACGCGCACAATAATATGGGCCACTCGCTGATGGTGATCGGTTGCATGATGGGGATGGATGTGCGTATCGGCGGGCCGAAAGGGCTGGAGCCGGATGCCGAACTGGTCAAGCAGTGCCACGAAATCGCCAAGCAAACCGGCGCTCGCCTGACCGTGACCAACGATCCTAAAGTCGCGGTCAAGGGCGCCGACTTTATTCATACCGATGTCTGGGTATCGATGGGCGAGCCGATCGAGCGTTGGGGCGAGCGTATCGCGCTGCTCAAGCCATTCCGCGTCGATGCCGCGCTGATGGCTGCATCCGGTAATCCGAACATCAAGTTTATGCACTGCCTGCCGGCTTTCCATAACACCAAAACCAAGGTCGGCAAGCAGATTGCTGCGCAGTATCCGGAGTTTGCCGACGGTATCGAAGTGACCGACGAGGTGTTTGAAAGCCCGGTTTGTCTGGCATTCGAGCAGGCGGAAAACCGCATGCACACCATTAAAGCCATCATGGTTGCCACCATCGGTAGCTGATTTTTTTCAGACCCAAGCGGCCGGCACGACCTCAGGGCGGTCGGCCTTTGTTTTGCCTTGCTGCCGGCGCGTAGCCGGCTAGGAGAGGAAACATCATGCGTGTAGTAGTCGCTTTGGGCGGTAATGCCCTGCAACGTCGTGGCGAAGCCATGACCGCCGACAACCAGCGTGCCAACGTCAAGATCGCCGCCAAACAACTGGCTGCCGTCACCCGTTTGGGGCATAACCTGGTGATGTGTCATGGTAACGGCCCGCAAGTGGGCTTGCTTGGTTTGCAGAACGATGCGTATGCCCGTCTGGTTGACTCTACGGTGACCCCGTATCCGCTGGATGTGCTGGGGGCGCAAACCGAGGGCATGATCGGCTATATGATTGAGCAGGAGCTGGGCAACGAGTTGCCATTCGAAGTGCCGATTGCCACCATCCTGACCCAGACTGAAGTTGATCCGAAAGACCCGGCCTTTGCCAATCCGACCAAGTTTGTCGGCCCGGTGTACACCAAGGAAGAGGGCGACAAGCTGGCCGCAGACAGGGGCTGGACAGTGAAGGCCGATGGCGACTACTACCGTCGTGTCGTGCCCAGTCCCAAGCCCAAGCGCATTTTCGAGATGCGCCCCATACGCTGGCTGATCGAAAAAGGCGTGGTGGTGGTGGCCGCCGGTGGCGGCGGGATTCCGACCATGTATGACGAGACCGGAAAAACGCTGGTTGGGGTCGAAGCCGTAATCGACAAGGACCTGTCTTCGGCGCTGCTGGCGCGTGAAATCGATGCCGACTATTTCGTCATCGCGACCGATGTCGCCAGCGTGTTTGTCGGCTGGGGTACGCCGGACGCCAAAGCCATCAAGATGGCGCACCCGGATGAAATGGACAAACTGGGCTTTGCCGCCGGCTCCATGGGGCCAAAAGTGGAGGCTGCCTGCGAATTTGCCCGCCTGACCGGCAAGCGTGCTGTTATTGGCGCGCTGGAAGATATCGAAGAAATCGTCAAGGGCAACGCCGGCACCATCATTACCACCGAGGTGAACGGGATCGTCTGGTATTGATGCAGGGCAGGGAATCGGGAACGGGGCTGATGTCCAGCCCCTGCACCCGGTTCCCATTCCCGCCTTTACTTATCCCGCATCTCCCGCGATAATCCGCACATCATGCAGGAGAGAGCGGCTTTATGCCGCCGCCGAAGGCGCAAGCGCACCCGCAATCGCTCAGGCAAAAGGACTGCATCATACGGGCCGGTAAACGGATTGGCCCACCGACTCTGGAGAGCGATGCCCGATGCGGCATCCACCGAAGGGGCTAACGCAACGCGCTGATGGCGTGCTTGCGGAAAATCTCAGGTGACCGGACAGAGGGGTGTAGATAGCTGATATCTCCCCTATGTAAGGATCACCATGACGGCAGCCCAACGTACCCCCTTGTATCAAGCACACCTAGACGCCGGCGCCAAGATGGTCGATTTCGCCGGCTGGGATATGCCCATCCATTACGGCTCGCAACTGAAAGAGCATGAAGTCGTGCGCAGCGACGCCGGCATGTTTGATGTGTCGCATATGACCGTGATCGACATCAGCGGTGCCGATGCCAAGCGCTGGCTGCAGCAACTGATCGCCAACGATGTGGCCAAGCTCGGTTTTGTCGGCAAAGCACTGTATTCCGGCATGTTGAACGAGCAAGGCGGCGTGGTGGACGACCTGATCGTTTATCTGGCCGAGGACGGCTATCGCATGGTGGTCAATGCCGGCACCACCGCCAAGGATCTGGCGTGGATGGATGCACATCTTGACGGCTTTGATGTGACGCTGCGCCCGCGCCGCGATCTGGCCATGCTGGCGGTGCAAGGCCCGAACGCCATTGATAAGGTGTGTGCTGTCAAACCGGACTGGGCCGAGTCCATCCGTGCGCTGCAGGTATTCCAAGGGCTACCTTTTGGTGAATGGTTTGTCGCGCGTACCGGTTACACCGGTGAAGACGGTCTGGAAATCATGATCCCAGCTGGCGAAGCCGCCGAATTCTTCCGCGAACTGCAACAAGCCGGCGTGGCGCCGATAGGCCTGGGCGCGCGCGATACCCTGCGTCTGGAAGCCGGCATGAACCTCTACGGCCACGACATGGACGAGCAGGTTTCGCCGCTGGAGGCCGGCATGGGCTGGACGCTGGCGATGAAAGACAGCCGCGATTTTATCGGTCGTGCCGCGCTTCAGGCGCAAAAGGAGGCCGGTGTTGCCATGCGTCAGGTCGGCCTGGTGCTGGAAGGGCGCGGCGTACTGCGCGAAGGGCAGAAGGTCGTGGTCGAGGGGATGGGTGAAGGCATCATCACCAGCGGTACGTTCTCGCCGACCCTTAAACACTCCATCGCCATTGCCCGCGTGCCGGCAGCGACCGGCGAGCATGCCCAGGTCGACCTGCGCGGCACCTTAACGACGGTGCGCGTGGTCAAGATGCCGTTTGTACGCAACGGCAAGAAGGTATTCGAATAAGCGGAACCCGGGAACCGGGGGCCGCCGCTTGCGGTGCGTCACGGCTCCCGGATTCCGGATCCCAAGTCAAAGCATCTATAGGAGAAACCCGCATGAGCCATATCCCGACCGAACTGAAATACGTCTCCAGCCATGAATGGCTGCGCCTGGAAGCCGATGGCTCCGTCACCGTCGGTATCACCGAACACGCACAGGAGTTGCTGGGTGATGTGGTGTTTGTCGAGCTGCCTAAAGCCGGTGCCGTGCTGGCTGCGGACGAGCAGGCCGGTGTCGTCGAATCGGTGAAAGCCGCGTCCGATGTATACAGCCCGATTGCCGGTGAAGTGCTGGAAGTCAATGCAGAGCTGGAAGGCGCACCTGAGCTGGCCAATTCCGCCCCTTATGCCGAGGGCTGGTTCTTCCGTATCCGTCCGGCCAATGTGGCCGATCTTGACGCACTGATGAGTGCCGACGCTTACGCCGCCGAAATCGGCGCCTGATTTAATCCCGCCCCTGCCGCCTGACCGGTCAGGGGTTTTTTTTGCCGTGTCAAACCCATCTCCGGCCAAAAAAGGAAGCGATATGTCGCTAGAACAACTGTTCAACCATCAGGAATTCATCGGCCGCCATATTGGCCCGAACGATGCCGAGCGCGCCGCCATGTGTGCGACGCTGGGCGTGGCTAGCCTTGACGAACTGGTCGGACAAACCGTCCCCGCCGCCATCCGTTTCGGGCGCAAGCTTGATCTGCCGGATGCGGTGACCGAAGCCGAGGCGTTGGCCAAACTCAAAGCGATCGCCGACAAGAACATTATCAATAAATCGTTTATTGGCCTGGGTTACCACCCGACCCGCCTGCCGAACGTGATCCTGCGCAATGTGCTGGAAAACCCCGGCTGGTATACCGCCTATACCCCGTATCAGGCCGAGATTGCGCAAGGCCGTCTGGAAGCGCTGCTTAACTACCAGCAGATGGTGATCGACCTGACCGGTCTGGAGATGGCCAACGCCTCCATGCTGGACGAAGCCACTGCCGCCGCCGAGGCGATGACGCTGGCGCGCCGGGTGTCCAAATCCAAATCCGAAGCCTTCTTTATCGACAGCCGCGTGCTGCCGCAGACGCTGGATGTGATCCGCACCCGCGCCAAGTATTTTGGTTTTGAGCTGGTGCTGGGGCATCCGGAAGAGGCCGGCAATGCCGACTACTTCGGTGCCTTGTTCCAGTTGCCCGGCGCCGGCGGTGATCTGCTGGACCTGAGCGCGCCGATTGCCGCTGCCAAGGCGCGCGGTGCAGTGGCGATTGTCGCCGCCGACATCATGGCCATGGTGCTGATCAAGTCGCCGGCTGAAATGGGCGCCGATGTGGCGGTGGGCAATACCCAGCGCTTCGGTGTACCGATGGGCTTTGGTGGCCCGCATGCTGCCTATTTCGCCTTCCGCGAAGACATGAAACGTGCAGCGCCGGGGCGCATCATCGGTGTGTCGGTGGATGCCAAGGGCAAGACCGCGCTACGTATGGCGCTGCAAACGCGCGAGCAACATATCCGCCGCGAAAAGGCCAACTCCAATATCTGCACTTCGCAAGTATTGCTGGCCAACCTGGCCGGCATGTATGCCGTGTACCACGGCCCGGAGGGGGTGCGCCGCATCGCCACCCGCATCCACCGTCTGGCCGCGATTTTCGGTCACGCCATTCAGGCCGCTGGCGGCAAGCTGGTGTATGACCGCTTCTACGACACGGTCGAGGTCAACCTGGGTGACAAGGCGGCCGGCGTATACGCTGCCGCGCTCGCTGCCGGTTACAACCTGCGCCGCGTCGGCGACAGCGTGCTGGCGGTGGCCTTCCATGAGCAGGCAAGTCATGAGGATCTGGCCTTCCTGATCACGCTCTTTACCGGCCAGGTGGCCGATGTCGCCGCACTGGATGCTGCCGCTGCGGATGCGATTCCGGCTGCGCTCAAGCGCGAGTCGGCCATCCTGACCCATCCGGTGTTCAATCAGTACCACACCGAACACGGCATGCTGCGCTACCTCAAGCGGCTGGAAAACCGCGACCTCGCGCTGAATCACTCCATGATCAGCCTGGGCTCGTGCACCATGAAGCTGAACGCCGTGGCCGAGATGCTGCCAGTGACCTGGCCTGCTTTTGCCGAGCTGCATCCGTTCTGCCCGGCCGATCAGGCGGTTGGCTATCACGAAATGATTGCCGGCTTGCAGGCACAGCTGATGGCGATTACCGGTTTTGACGCCATCTCGATGCAGCCTAACTCCGGCGCCTCGGGCGAATACGCCGGCTTGCTCGCTATCTTGCGCTACCACGAAAGCCGTGGTGATGTTGCGCGCACCGTGTGCCTGATTCCGCAATCGGCACACGGCACCAACCCCGCTACCGCGCAGATGCTGGGCATGCAGGTGGTGGTGGTGAAGTGCGACGAATTGGGCAATGTGGATCTCACCGATCTCAAGGCCAAGGCCGAGCTGCACGCCGATCGCCTGGGTGCGCTGATGATTACCTACCCGTCTACCCACGGCGTGTTCGAGGAAAGCATCCGCGATATCTGTGCATTGGTGCATGGTTACGGGGCGCAGGTGTATATGGATGGCGCCAATATGAATGCGCAGGTGGGTCTGACCCGTCCGGCCGACATCGGTGCCGATGTGCTGCATATGAATCTGCACAAGACCTTCTGCATTCCGCATGGCGGCGGCGGTCCGGGCATGGGCCCGATCGGTATGAAGTCGCATCTGGCGCCATTCATGGCCAACCATGTGGTGAGCGAAGTGCCGGGGGCGCAGGCAGGCCAAGGGGCGGTGTCGGCCGCGCCATTCGGCTCGGCTTCCATTCTGCCTATCTCGTGGATGTATATCACCATGATGGGTGCCGAGGGCATGAAACTGGCGACCGAGCATGCACTTTTGAATGCCAACTACGTTGCCGCAAGGCTCGCGCCGCACTATCCGGTGCTGTATAGCGGCAAGCAAGGGCGGGTGGCGCACGAGTGCATCATCGACTTGCGTCCGCTCAAGGCGGCCTCCGGCATCACCGAAGTCGATATCGCCAAGCGCCTGATGGACTACGGCTTCCACGCACCGACCATGAGCTTCCCGGTCGCCGGTACGCTGATGATCGAACCGACCGAGAGCGAGAGTCAGGTCGAGCTTGACCGTTTTATCGCCGCGATGCTGGCGATACGGGCAGAAGTGCAGGCAGTCGAGGACGGCGTCTGGCCGGCGGACAATAATCCCCTGGTCAATGCGCCGCACGGCAAGGCCGATATCGCTGCCGACTGGAACCGGCCATACAGCCGCGAGCAGGGTTTGTTCCCGCTGCCTTATGTACTGGACAACAAGTTCTGGCCGGCGGTGAACCGCATCGACGACGTGTACGGGGACCGTAATCTGGTGTGCAGCTGCCCGGCAACCGCGGATTATTTGTAAGCTGTCTTTCTGGGGTGATGCATCCAGCCCTCGCTTGTCACCTGTGCAAGTGGTGAGGATGTGATGTGCTGCTACAGTAAAAGAAAGCGCCCGCGAGCTAAAGCTTGCGGGCTTTTTTATTGAGGCGTAAGCTGCTGTCGGATAAATGCGACATAACAAAGAGGCTGGCAAATATTAGATAGGGTGTTTCCCCTATTGTACTGACTGGATTGTTCAGTATCTGTTGCATGATTATTTTTATAGGCATTTGAATTTTAATGATTATTTCTGCTTGCAGGGTATGGGTGGCCTCGTGCTATTCATGCTGGACAAGCAGGATGCGAGCGAGTGCATCACACATCAAGTTACCCGTTTGGTATTTTGCTGTTATGATCCGCGACATCAGGCCTGCATACGTTAAAGCGAGATAAAAAATGAGTCCGACACGCAGAACCCAACAAAGCCGCCGCGAAGGCACTATAGGTAAACTGGTGGCCTCCGCCATCGATTGCATCAACGAGCTGGGCTATCAGGGCGCCAGCGTGCAGATCATCTGTCAGCGTGCCGAGCTGTCGCAGGGTGCGCTGTTCCGCCACTTCGCCACCAAGAACGAGCTGATGCAGCTGGTATACAACAGCACCATTGATCTCTTGTTCGACCGTGCCGCCGCTGACCTGGTCGCCTTGCCGGCGGATGCGTCGGATGAGGACAAGATGGTGTGCCTGATGCGTTCGCTGGTGGCCGATGTACACTATGTGGTGCTGATGGAGCTGATGATGGCTGCGCGTACCCAGCCCGAGCTGTCCGGCCTGATTGCGCGCGATGGCCTGCGCCAGCGCGACCGCTTTATCGCCTTGCTGGGCACCTATTTCCCGCGTTATGCCGGCAATAGCGAATTCGTCGCCATGGCGCTGACCATGATGACTACCTATCACGGCATGTCGCTGTACCGTACCATGAGCCGCGAAGTCGAGCCGTCGCCGCTACGCGAGCAGTGGTTGCAGAACATCCTGCGTCAGGAGCTGGCACGTCTGGCCAAGAAAGGTGCCGATACCGTCAACCCGGTATACGACCTGGCCAGCTTGCCGCAGGCGTGAGAAGGGGTAGGATGGGTGAAGCGCAGCGCAACCCATCTTGAGCGAGTAGGGAGTAAAAAACCGCCGGCGTGAGCTTGGCGGTTTTTGTTTGCCTGTCGATATCCAGGCGTAAAAAAACCGGCGCGAGGCGCCGGTTTTTTGCGTTGTAAGCCGAAGCTTAGAACTTGTGGATCAGGTTCACGCCGAAGGCTTTAACATCAGCAGCTTCGCCGCTGTAGTTGATCTTGCCGTAGGAAACACCTGCCAGCGTGCGCTTGGACAGGGAGTAGTCAGCACCAACGATGAACTGGTCGTAAGCGGTGTCTACAGCTTTAACGCCGTCAACCTTAACGTCCCAGCCGTGAGCGTAGGAGAATTTAGGGGTGATCGCGCCGTAGGTGTAAGCTACGGTCATGGCAGCGTCACGAGCCTTCATTTCTTGGCCGTCAACTACGGTGCCTGCAGCAAATTCGTTGCCGAATGCGCTAAAGAATTTGCCTTTTTTATCCGCTTCAACTGCGCCAGTAGTCTGGGCGTAACCAGCACCGAAGAACCAGTTGTTCCAGTCGTAGCTCAGTTCAACACGATGCTGCTTGGTGTCTTCTTTCTTGGCTGCGGTAGCGTAGGCATCTTTCTCAACCTGGTACATGTACTGCGCGGTCAGACCGGCGATTTCGTACTGCAGGCCCAGCGAGTTGATGCGGGCATTCTTGGTGTAGGTCTCTACACTTGGTGCGTCAGCAAGAATTTCGTTCTTGTTTTCGTCAACACCGTGTACGTATACAGCCTTGAAGCCTGCGTATTCCGGGCTTTCCAGACGGATGGAGTCCTTCAGACGTGCATCAGCACGGGTGAAGATGGACAGGCCCAGTGCGTCGGAGCCGTTTTCCCAGGCATTGATCACGCCCATGTCGGAGTTGGCGAAGTTGGAGTTGTAACCCAGCTTCACAGTACCGAATTCGCTAGACAGACCAGCGAAAGAGTCGCGGCTTGCCCAGCTCTTGCCACCGTTCTTGCCATCATCGATAGCCAGAGCGGTTTCAACCTGCCAGATAGCCTTCAGGCCGTTACCCAGATCTTCGCTGCCCTTGAAGCCGATGCGGGAGCCCAGATCGTCAACGTTGGTAGCAGAAGCTTCTTTGCCAACCTTAACGTTTTCAACGCCGGCCTTCATGATGCCGTAAACGGTTACATCAGCCATTGCAGCAGCTGGCAGAGCGGAAACCAGAGCAGCGATCAGTACTTTTTTCATGTTTAAACTTCCTTGTGCGTAGAAGAAATTTGCGAGCAAATGCTAACGTCCATGCAGGGTGATGTGCAACATTTAGAATGCAAACTGTTGCTTTTTTGTAACACTTTGCAAGCATTAACTTGCTCTTGATGTGGGTGTGTTTGATTTGGTTTTCGGGTAAGTTGTTGATTTGATTATTAAAAAATACTGATATTAAGGCGTGGCTATTTGTTTGCCTGTTTGTGCTGTTTTTGTGGTTATTTTGGCTTTTTCTGTCTTTATGTTTTTTTTTGTGGCGCTTTATGCCGGGTTTTGATCTTTTTTGAGAGCCTGGCGGAATGGGGTGGGCACAAAAAAAGCCCATCCGCAGAGGATGGGCGCAATACCTAATCTCGAAACAACAGAAAGACTCATGAGCAAGCATATCTGTCGAAGACAATTCTAGTTGCGAGTGAAGACTATGTAAATAAAATAATTCCCGGCCTTACCTTGCCTTGATCGGAATCAGTCGCTGTCTGTATTTTTGGGGTCGGGCGCAGGATGGGGGAAGCGAAGCGCAACCCATGGCGGGGCGGGGGTGCTGGATGGTGGTTGCGCGGGATGGGTTACGGCCTTCGGCCTGCACCCATCCCGCGGTTGTTTTACGCCTGCAGCGCCTGTTCGATGTCAGCCAGGATGTCGTCGCAGTGCTCGATGCCGATGGACAGACGCACCATTTCTGGACGTACGCCGGCCTTGAGCTGCTCTGCGGGCGAGAGCTGGCGGTGGGTGGTGCTGGCCGGGTGGCAGGCCAGGCTCTTGGCGTCGCCGATATTGACGAGACGGGTGATCAGCTGCAGCGCGTCGATAAAGCGTGCGCCGGCTTCGATGCCGCCTTTGACCCCGAACGACAAAATTCCCGAGGCGCGGCCGCCCATGTATTTGTCGACCAGCGCCTTGGACGGGTTGCCTTCCAGTGCCGCGTACTCGACCCACTCGACCTTGGGATGGCTGGCCAGATGCTGTGCCACCTTCAGCGTGTTGTCGCAGATGCGGTCCATGCGCAGTGCCAGTGTTTCGATGCCGAGCAGGATTTCGCGCGCGTTAAACGGCGAGATGGCCGCGCCCATATTGCGAAGCGGCACCACGCGGGCGCGGGCGATATAGGCGGCAGCCCCCAGCGCCTCGACATAGTTGACGCCGTGGTAGCTGACATCCGGCGTATTCAGGCGCACAAAGCGCTGGGCGTGTGCGCCCCACGGGAACTTGCCGGAGTCGACGATGATGCCGCCGATGCTGGTGCCGTGGCCGCCCAGATATTTGGTGAGCGAGTGAACGACGATGTCGGCACCGTGCTCGAACGGGCGGCACAGATAAGGAGAAGGCACGGTGTTGTCGACGATCAGCGGCAGGCCGTGCTTGTGCGCTTCGGCGGCAAAGGCGGCGAAGTCGACCACATTGCCCAGCGGGTTGCCGATCGATTCACAGAATACCGCCTTGGTGCGCTCGTCCACATACTGGGCGATGGCGGCCGGGTCGCGGTGATCGACGAAATGCACCTTGATGCCCAGTTGCGGGAAGGTGTGGGCGAACAGATTGTAGGTGCCGCCATACAGCGTGCTGGTGGCGATGATATTGTCGCCGGCTTCGGCAATGGTCTGGATGGCGTAGCTGATCGCCGCCATGCCGGAGGCCACCGCCAGCGCGCCAATGCCGCCTTCCAGCGCGGCGACGCGCTTTTCCAGCACGTCGGTGGTCGGGTTCATGATGCGGGTGTAGATATTGCCCGACACTTTAAGGTCGAACAGGTCGGCGGCGTGCTGGGTGCTGTCAAAGGCGTAGCTGGCCGTCTGGTAGAGCGGCACGGCTACCGCATGGGTGGTTGGCTCCGGGCTGTAGCCGGCGTGGACGGCGAGGGTTTCTATCTTCATGGTTTCTCCTTGGGGAGGGTTAATGGCGGGCGATGGCGTTTAGCAGCCACAGGCTGAGGCCGGCGGCGGCCAGATGCAGCCAGGCCAGACGGCGAAAGTGGCGGGCGGCGTGAGCGGGTGCGCGGTGGCTGATGATGAAATGGCGTCCGTCGCTGGGTGCCGTCAGATGGTGGGTGAGCGGCGCGGCGGCCAGCTCGGCATGTTCGCGGCTGACTTCGGCATGAATGGCGCGCCGTGCCGCTTCCCATTCTTCCATATCGATCTGGCCATCGCGGTTACGGTCAAAGCGTGCCAGAAGCTGTGCCTGATCCTGCTTGAGGTGTTCCAGTTCAAGTTTCACGTCTTCGCGTTGTTGCGCCTCACTCTGCGTGCCGCCGATAGCGGACAGCGTGCCCAATACATAGAGCGGGTCGTGTTCGGCTATCCATTCTTCGGTGATGCGCCAGCCATCATCCAGCGTGATGCGGTGGTGGGCGCTCTGGATGGTGGCGCCTTCGGGGTGGATGATGACTTCGCCGCCACTTTTGTCGCGCAAACGCCAGCTGGCTTCGCTTTGTGCCGATTCGCTGCTTTTACCCAGTACGCTTTGTCCTTGCCACTGCTTGTGCCAGCGATACCAGACGCAGGGGCGGCCGGACAGTGGAGAAAACAGCGGCGCCTGTTCATGATTCAGGGCATAGCCGTAAAGCTCGGTGTAACCGAGAGCCGCGCTGCGGGCGCGGGCGGTGGGGGTGTCGGCGATGGCGCGGTAGCGGCGGTAGTTGATGTGCCATAAGGCCAGGGCGTAGACAAGAACAAGCGCGGATGCGGGCAGAAAAAGTGGCAAAAAGCGCAGCTGCCAGGCGCACCACAGCAAGGCCGGGTAAGCCAGCAGCGCGCTCAGGCGCTGCGAGGCGCCGGGCTTTGCGCCGGGTAACAGTTCAGCGGTCAAATAGTGCGGCAATGTCCACATCGGCCTTGTCCTGGCTGCTGAAACGCAAGGGGCTGGCCTTGGCAAAGCCCATGGTTTGGGCGATCAGTACATCGGGGAATTGCTCGATGCGGATATTGTTGATATTGACCGCTTCGTTGTAGAGTTCGCGCCGGTCGGCGATGGCGTTTTCCAGTGTGCTGATGCGCTCGCTTAGCAGAGCAAACTGCTGGTCGGCCTTGAGTTCGGGGTAGGCTTCGGCCACGGCGTAGATCTGGCCGAGAAGGCCGCGCAGGCTGCCTTCCAGCTCGCCAATGCGGGCGATGTCGCCGCCGCGTGTGGCCGTACGGATGGCGGCGCGCGCTTCCATGACGCGGGTCAGCGTCGCCTGCTCGAACTGGGCGTATTGCTGGCACACCGCCACCAGCTTGGGCAGTTCGTCGTGGCGCTGCTTGAGCAAGACATCGATATTGGCCCAGCTGCGGCTGACTTCATGCTTGATGCGCACCAGCGCGTTATACAGGCTGACGGCGTACAGCAGCAGGGCGGCGAACACCGCCAGCAAAATCCATAGATACATGATCGCGCTCCTTGAACCAGTAATGCCATGATGATATCCGGCGCGGGACGCGTCAATAAAACAAGGGTGATAGAGTGATGCTGAGCTTGAATGTTGTGGGTGCGGGACGGCTGGGCAAGGTGCTGGGGCGACTGGCGCAGGACTCGGGGCGCTACCGGGTGGCGGCGGTGTTGTGCCGTGACCGCTCGCATGCGCGGGAGGCCGCCGCTTTTGTTGGTGCGGCGCAGGCGCTGGATACGCTGGCGGATCTGCCGCCGGCCGATTTGACCCTGATTGCCGTGCCGGATGGCGCCATTGCCGCCGTTGCCCAGGCGCTGGCCGATGCGCAGGTCGTGCGCCCGGGGTCTGTGGTTTTTCACGCCAGCGGCGCGTGTTCGTCTGCCTTGCTGGCCCCTTTGACGCAGCAGGGGGCGCTGGTGGCCAGTCTGCATCCGGCGTTTTCTTTTGCCGAGCCCGAGCGCGCGCGGCAAACCTTTGCCGGCAGCTTGTGCGCGCTGGAAGGCGAGGAGGCGGCGTGCGAGCGGCTCGCGCAACTGGTGGTAGCCATCGGTGGCGAGGCTTTTTATCTGGAGGGCGAGGGCAAGGTCGCCTATCACGCGGCCTTGAGTATCGCTTCCAATTATCTGGTGACGCTGGTGGCACTGGCCGAAGGCGTAGCGGCCAATGCCGGTATCGAGCACGCGGTTGCGCGGCGCCTGTTGGGCGGCCTGATGCGCCAGTCGCTGGACAACGCGCTGGCGCTGGGGGCGGAAGCGGCCCTGACTGGCCCTATTGTGCGTGGTGATGTCGCGACCGTGGCGTCGCACCTGACGGTGCTGGATAAGGGGCAGGGTGCCTTGTATCGCGCGCTGGGCCAGGCCACGGTAGAGCTTGCCGGGGACAGGCTGGATGCAGGGCAGCAGGCGGGCTTGCTTGCGGTATTGGGGAATAGGGAATAGGGAATAGGGAATAGGGAATAGGGGCGGCTGGCGGGTTTCGTCTTTCGGGATGGGGGAACCGGGAACCGGGATCTGCAGTGTTGACGCGAGCGTGCCTGGCCGAAACACTGAAACCCGAGTCCCGAGTCCCGAGTCCCGAGTCCCGAGTCCTACTCCCTGATCCCGAATACCTGTCTCAGGTAGGCGAGAAAGGTCGCGTCGGTGGGCATGGTTTTGCCCGGGCTGTCGGACAGCTTGGCGACCGGCTGGCCATTGCAGCTGACCAGCTTGAGGACGATCTGCAAGGGGGTGAGCCCCATATCGTTGCTGAAATTGGTGCCGATGCCGAAGCTCACCTGGATGCGTTCGCTGAAATGCTGGTGCAGCGCCAGCGCCTTGTCCACATTGAGCGCATCGCTAAAGACCAGCATCTTGCTGTGTGGCGGGATGCGTAGCGCCTGATAGTGGGCAATGGCCTTTTCGCCCCAGAGATAAGGGTCGCCGCTGTCGTGGCGCAGCCCGTCAAACAGCTTGGCAAAATAAAGATCGAAGTCGGCGAGAAAGGCATCCATGCCTACCACGTCGGTGAGCGCGATGCCCAGATCGCCGCGGTATTCCTGTACCCACGCTTCCAGTGCCGCCTTTTGAAAGTCGCGCAGGCGCACGCCCAGCGCCTGAAATGCCTGAAAAAACTCGTGCGCCATGGTGCCGATCGGGGTGATGCCCAGTTGCCACGCCAGATAGACATTGCTGGTGCCGCGAAAAATATCGGGAACTTCCCGGTGCAAGCTGGCGACGACATGGGCGTGCCAGTCGCGCGAGAAGCGGCGGCGGGTGCCAAAGTCGGACAAAAGCAGCGGGCCATGGCCGGCAGGGCGCTCAGTCTGGCTGAAAGCTTGCAGGCGGGCGATTTTCTCTTGCAGCCGGTGTTGGCCTTCGGCGCGCACGGCGCTATTGTCCAGTGGCTGGAAATAGAGTTCGTTGACGATGGCGAGCACGAAAATCTCGAAAAACATCGCCTGTATCATCGGGCCCTTGATGCTGACCAGCAGTTCCTCCCCCTGTTCTGTCACGCGGATAAAGCGCCGCTGCAGATGGAACAGCTCCAGATAGTCGACAAAATCGCTCTTGATAAAGCGCAGGCTGCGCAAATAGCCCAGTTCGTCCTGGGTGAAGTGCAGCGCGCACAGGGCGTCCAGTTGCGCTTCGAGTTCGTTTTTCAGCGAGGAGAGCGGCCGCTGCGGCGTATTGCGGCATTTAAAGGCGTATTCGCCATGCGCGGCCGGGAACTGGTGCAGCACCACCTGCAGCATGGTGAACTTGTACAGGTCGGTGTCTAGCAAGGAGGTGATGATGGGGGGCATGGCCGGCATAGGGCTGCGGTGTCCGCTTGATAAGGATGGGCTTAAGCGGCCGCGCCGTATGCCGGCGCGGCGCTGTTTTTATGCGTGAACGATAAAGATGGCCGGGCGCTTGTGAAAGTCGGGCGCGTCTTTGGGCCAGTCGGCAACGGGCAGGCTGACGATGGTCTGGCCAGGCAGGGTCAAATCGGCCGCCACACACAGGCGGGTGGACGGCGCGAGCGTTTTTCTCAGCTCGGCCAGCATGGTGTTGTTGCGGTATGGCGTTTCGATAAAGACCTGCGTCTCCTTGTTCTGGCGCGAGCGCGCTTCCAGCGCCTGAATGGCGTGGGTGCGGTCGCTGCCGTCAACCGGCAGGTAGCCGTGAAAGGCGAAGCACTGGCCGTTGGCGCCGGAGGCCATCAGTGCCAGCAAGATGGACGATGGCCCTATCATGGGCTCCACCCGCACGCCCTTGGCGTGGGCCAGTGCCACCAGCTGCGCACCGGGGTCGGCAACGGCCGGGCAGCCAGCTTCGGATACCAGGCCCACATCCTGCCCGTCCAGCAAGGGCTGCAATAGCGCCGCGACATCGGCCTCTGGCGTGTGTTCGTTCAGCGTGTTGAGCGTCAGCTCGCGTATCGGCGTGGTCACGCCCAGCGCCTTGAGGTGCTTGCGCGCGGTTTTTTCAGCCTCGACTACAAAGGTGGTGATATGGATGACGCGCAGGCGTTCGTGCTCGGGCAGCCACGGTGTGTTTTCATCGCCCAGCGGCGTCGGAATCAGGTAAAGGGTGCCGGTCATCAGAGTATGTCTATGTCTTCGTTGATTAGCATGCTGATCAGGGCGAACAGGGGAACGCCGATCAGGGAATTGGGGTCGTCGGATTCGACGCTTTGCAACAACGCGCCGCCCAGCCCCTCGCTTTTGGCGGCACCAGCGCAGTGCAGGGCATCCGGTTCGCGGCTGAGGTAGGTGCGGATCTGGCTTTCGCTTAATTGGCGCAAGGTGACGCGGGTCAGGCCGACGTTTTCCTGCAGGCGGCCGCTTTTGCTGTTATAAAGCGCCAGCGCCGAGTGGAAGACGACGGTGCGCCCGCTCATCCATTGCAGCATGGCGACGCCGTTTTCAAAGCTGCCGGGCTTGCCTATCTGCTGGCCGTCAAGCAGGGCAACCTGGTCGCCGCCTATGATTAGCGCGTCGGGATAGGCATCGGCCAGCGACATGGCCTTGATGCGTGCCAGACGCACCGCTGTTTCCAGTGCGCTTTCGCCGGCGAGCGGCGTTTCGTCGCAAACGGGGGCGGCGCAATGGATAGGCAGGCCCAGACGTTCGACGATTTCGCGCCGGTAGCGCGAGGTGGAGGCAAGTACGATGGCTTTTTGCATGTTGAGGCTTGATTGCTTTGACAAATCCGTGGCGGCAATTATATCATCTCGCGTTTATGTCTAACCCGATTTTGATCGATCCGCTCGCGTTTGGCCGTGATGGCCAAAGTCGCAATGGTCGCCGCACCATCGCCGACCTGGATGAACGTGTACTGGAAAACCTCGCTGACAACAGCGGGGCGGTTCAGTTTACGGCTGAAGGCTTTATGGATGGCTCGCGCCGCCCGTCTCTCCGGCTCAAGGTGACAGGGACAGTTAATGTCATCTGTCAGCGTTGTCTGGAGCCTATGGAATATCCCATAGAGAGTGAAGCCGTACTGACGTTCTTCCGGGACGAAGAGAAACTGGCTGCCGCTGTCGAGGACAACGAAGAACTCGATGCCGTTATGGCCGAGGAAGAGTTGGACGTGATCGCGCTGGTCGAAGACGAGATCATCATGGGCTTGTCCTTGTCACCCAAGCACGATCAGTGCGGTGACGAGTTGCTTGAGCACGGCAAAGCCGGAAAGCCGAATCCGTTCGCGGTGCTGGCTGCGCTCAAGAAACCCAAGTCCGAATAAAGTTTGAATTTTTTAGGAGTCAATCATGGCCGTTCAGCAGAACAAAAAATCCCCATCCAAGCGTGGCATGCACCGCGCCCACGATTTCCTGACCGCTCCTTCGCTGGCTGTTGAAGCGACGACCGGTGAGCGTCATCTGCGTCACCACATCAGCCCTAACGGTTTCTACCGCGGTCGCCAGGTTGTGAAGGCCAAGAGCGAGTAATCGTTCACCTTGACTTCCTGTTCAATACAACAGGTAGTTGACTACCGAAGACGCTGATGAGTATCACCGTAGCGGTGGATGCCATGGGTGGTGACGTTGGACTCAAGGTCACCATTCCCGCATCCATCCAATTTCTGCACGACCATCCCGACAATAAATTGATTCTTGTGGGTGACAGCACGGCCATCGAAGCCGAGCTGCATTCGTGCGAGCCGCGTTTGCGTTCGCGCATCGAGATCCAGCATGCGACCCAGGTCGTAGACATGGACGAAGCGCCCCAGCTTGCACTCAAGAACAAAAAAGATTCGTCGATGCGGGTGGCTATTAATCTGGTCAAGGAAGGCCGCGCCCAGGCGTGTGTTTCCGCCGGGAATACCGGTGCCTTGATGGCAACCGCCAGATTTGTCCTGAAAACCATTCCGGGTATCGACCGTCCCGCCATTGCCAAGCTGATGCCTACCGTTCGCGGCACCACTTGCGTACTGGATCTGGGCGCCAACGTCGATTGCACACCGGAACAACTGCTGCAATTTGGCATCATGGGGGCCGAACTGGTCGCCAGCGTGTCGCATCAAGCGCGCCCGACTGTGGGCTTGCTGAATATCGGCTCCGAAGAGATCAAGGGCACCGGCAATATCAAGCTGGCCGCCGAACTGTTCCGGGCGTCCGAACTGAATTTTTACGGTAATGTCGAAGGCGACGATATCTACAAGGGTACGGTAGATGTGGTGGTATGCGACGGCTTTACCGGCAATGTCGCGCTCAAGACTTCCGAAGGTCTGGCGCACATGATTTCCGTTTTCCTGCGTGAAGAGTTCACCCGCACCTGGTGGACGCGCCTGTGTGCGCTGGCCGCAATGCCGGTGCTGAAACACTTCAAGTCGCGCGTCGATACCCGTCGTTATAACGGTGCCAGCATGCTGGGCTTGAGGGGCATTGTGGTGAAGAGCCACGGTGGAACCGACGCGATAGGATTCCGTTTTGCGCTGGAGCAGGCTTGCGAGGAAGTCGACTCCGACGTAATAGGCCACATTACCGACCAGGTCGCGCTGCACCAAGAGAACAGACAGCGCGCCGAGGCCCAAGCGAATCAGGTTCCTGCATAATATGATTTATTCCCGCATTCTTGGCACCGGCAGCTATCTGCCACCTACGGTGCTAAGCAATGCGACGCTGGCCGAACGGGTGGAGACCTCCGATGAATGGATTGTCTCCCGTACCGGTATCCGCGAGCGTCGTATTGCTGACCCCGATCAGAAAACCAGCGATCTTGCCCTGCATGCCGCCGAAGCGGCGATAGCCAGTGCCGGCATAGACCGCAACGAGATCGATCTGATTATTGTTGCCACCACCACGCCGGATATGGTGTTTCCCAGCGTAGCCTGCCTGTTGCAGGAAAAGCTGGGCATTCATGGCGGCCCGGCTTTTGATGTACAGGCGGTATGTGCCGGCTTTATGTACGGGCTGGTGACCGCCGATGCCTATATCAAGGCGGGTCTGGCTACCAAGGCGCTGGTGATCGGCGCCGAGGTGCTGACGCGCATCCTGGATTGGGAAGACCGCCGTACCTGCGTGCTGTTTGGCGATGGTGCCGGCGCCGTGATACTGGGCGCATCCGATACGCCGGGCATCCGTCACGCCAAGCTGGCCGCCGACGGGCGCTACAAGGACATCCTGAATACACCGGCGCAGATTTCCGGTGGCAAGATTCAGGGCATGCCTTATCTGTTTATGGATGGCCCGGCGGTATTCAAGTTTGCCGTCAAGGCGCTGGCCGATATCGCCAACAAGACGCTGTCCGAAGCGGGCGTGGCGCAGAGCGAAGTGGACTGGCTGGTCCCGCATCAGGCCAATTTGCGCATTATCGAATCGACTGCCAAGCATCTGAAGCTGCCGATGGAGCGGGTGATTGTCACTCTGCCCGAACAGGGTAATACCTCGGCGGCATCGATTCCGCTTGCACTGGATACCGCCGTACGCGATGGCCGTATCCAGCGCGGCCAGACTGTTTTGTTGGAAGGCATAGGCGGCGGTTTTGCCTGGGGTGCCGTATTGCTGACGTACTGAGCCTGCCGGCCATGCCGGCGGACATTGCGCGCTAGGCGCGACATCTTCAAGGGGGCTGTATTATGGCTTTTGCTTTCGTTTTTCCCGGTCAGGGCTCGCAGAGCCTCAATATGATGGCCGGCTTCGAAGGTCTGCCTGTTGTCCGGCATACTTTCGCTGAAGCATCCGATGCTTTGTCGCTGGATTTGTGGGCCATGCTGAACGCCGATTCGGCCGACGCTATCAACGCGACTGTTAATACCCAGCCTATTATGCTGGCCGCAGGCTACGCGACATATCTCGCGTGGCAGGAACTGGGCGGTGTCCAGCCTGCGGCATTGGCCGGCCATAGCCTGGGCGAGTACACCGCCCTGGTGGCGGCGGGTGCCTTGCCGTTTGCCGAAGCCATCAAGCTTGTGCGCCTGCGCGCCGAAGCGATGCAGGCGGCGGTGCCGGCCGGAGTGGGGGCGATGGCCGCCATTCTGGGGCTGGCGGACGCCGACATCGTGGCGGCTTGCGCCGAAGCGGCGCAGGGCGAGGTTGTCGAGCCGGTGAACTTCAATTCGCCAGGGCAGGTCGTGATTGCCGGGAACAAGGCCGCCGTCGAGCGTGCCATGGGTCTGTGCAAGGACAAGGGTGCCAAGCGCGCCTTGCCGCTGCCGGTCTCCGTGCCTTCCCATTGCGCGCTGATGCGCCCTGCTGCTGACCAGCTGGCGGTGGCGCTCAAGAACGTGCATATCAATGCGCCGGCCATTCCGGTACTGCATAACGCCGATGTGGCCAGCTATCAGGATGCGGATCAGATTCGTGATGCGCTGACGCGCCAGCTGTATAGCCCGGTGCGCTGGACCGAAACGGTGCAGAAGCTGGTGGCCGACGGCCTGCCGCTGATGGCCGAGTGCGGCCCGGGCAAGGTGCTGGCCGGTTTGGGTAAACGCATAGACAGCAGCGTGCGCTGTCTGGCGCTGGTAGATGCTGCTGCGCTGGAAGCCGCGCGCAGCGAACTGCTCTGATATTGCAGGGAAGGGGACGCTATGAGCTTGAAGGGTAAAGTAGCACTGGTCACCGGCGCATCGCGCGGCATTGGCGCCGCCATTGCCGACTCGCTGGCGCGCGAAGGCGCGATCGTGATCGGAACGGCGACATCGGAAGCCGGTGCCGTGGCGATTTCGGCACGGCTGGCCGAGTTTGGCGGTCTGGGCATGGAGCTGAATGTCACCGCAGATGACGCGATCGAGAATCTGGTGGCTGTGATTGAAAAACAACACGGTGCCATCGCCATTCTGGTCAACAATGCCGGCATCACTCGTGACGGCCTGCTGATGCGGATGAAGGACAGCGACTGGGACGACATCATGGATACCAACCTCAAGTCGGTATTCAAGGCTTCCAAAGCGGTGTTGCGCGCCATGATGAAGGCGCGCGTTGGCCGGGTGATCAATATCGCCTCGGTCGTTGGCGTGATGGGGAATGCGGGTCAGGCTAACTATGCAGCGGCAAAGGCGGGTATCATCGGCTTTACCAAGTCGATGGCGCGCGAAGTGGGCAGCCGCGGCATCACGGTGAATTGCGTGGCTCCGGGCTTTATCGATACCGATATGACCCGTGCGCTACCCGAGGCACAACGTGAGGCGCTGGTTGGCCAGATTGCGCTAGGGCGCTTGGGCGATGCACAAGATATTGCCGATGCCGTGGTGTTTCTGGCGTCGGACAAGGCGGCTTATATCACGGGCCAGACCTTGCATGTAAATGGCGGGATGTTGATGCCCTGAATGAATTTATGATGAATCATAAATTTTTAGTTGGGCTACTCTAATTTTTTTTTGTAGAATACTCGGGTTCAGCTTGTCCCGAAACAGAAAGGCGAAGGGTTACAAATGGAAAATATCGAAGCGCGCGTCAAGAAAATCGTCGCTGAGCAACTGGGTGTGAACGAAGCCGAAGTGAAGATCGAATCTTCCTTCGTCGACGATCTGGGTGCAGACTCCCTTGACACCGTGGAACTGGTGATGGCCCTCGAAGAAGAGTTCGAGTGCGAAATTCCGGATGAAGATGCCGAGAAGATCACCACCGTGCAGCAGGCTGTTGACTACGTCACTGCCCACCTGAACAAGTAATCCCTTCACGGGATTGTCCAAGACCTCTGCCGGTGTGGCCATGGCTCACCACGCAGGGGTCTTTCAGTTTTTACTGCCCAAACGTGTGTTTGACTGTCCTGTATCAAGCAAGGCAGTGGCAGGATCACGCAAGACAGCTTTTTTCTCTTTTAATGGAGAGTCCCTGTGTCAAAACGCAGAGTCGTAATCACCGGCCTCGGTCAGGTGTCCCCGGTCGGTAACGATGTGGCTAGTGCATGGGCCACGCTGCTGGCTGGCAAGAGCGGCATTGGTCGTATTACCCGTTTCGATGCCAGTGATCTGGCGTGCCAGATCGCCGGTGAAGTCAAAGACTTCGATATCACCCAATATATTCCTGCCAAGGATGCGCGCCGCATGGATGCTTTCATCCATTACGGTATCGCTGCGGCCTTGCAGGCCATTACCGATTCCGGTCTGGATGCGCACGAGCGTCTGGACAAGACCCGCGTCGGCGTCAATATCGGTTCCGGTATCGGCGGCTTGCCGCTGATCGAGGACACCGGTGTCGCCTTGATCGAGGGCGGCCCGCGCAAAATCGGCCCGTTCTTTATCCCCGGCTCGCTGATCAATATGATTGCCGGCCATGTGTCCATCCTCAAGGGCTATCAGGGCCCGAGCTACGGCATTGTGTCGGCGTGCACTACCGGTGCGCATTGCATCGGTGACGCTGCGCGCGTGATCCAGTACGGCGACGCGGATGTGATGGTGGCCGGTGGTGCCGAGTGCGCGATTGCCCGTCTGGGTATCGGCGGTTTTGCCGCCATGAAGGCGCTGTCCACCCGCAACGATGATCCGGCTGCTTCGTCCCGTCCTTGGGACAAGGGTCGCGACGGCTTTGTGATGGGTGAAGGCGCCGGCGTGCTGGTGCTGGAAGAGTATGAGCACGCGCTGGCGCGCGGGGCGACCATCTATGCCGAGCTTGCCGGTTTCGGCATGAGCTCGGACGCATACCATATCACGGCACCGAATGCGGAAGGCCCGGCTCGCGGCGTGAAAAACGCGCTCAAGGATGCCGGCGTCAACGCCGATGAGGTGGATTACGTCAATGCGCACGGCACCTCGACGCCGCTGGGCGACGCCAACGAAACTGCTGCGCTCAAGCTTGCCTTCGGCGACCATGCCCATAAGCTGGTGGTGAACTCGACCAAATCGATGACTGGCCACCTCTTGGGTGGCGCGGGCGGGGTGGAGGCGATCTACTCCATTCTGGCGCTGCATCATCAGGTTTCGCCGCCGACTATCAACTTGCAGGAGCAGGACTTCGAAGCCGGTTGCGACCTCGACTATGTGGCCAATACTGCGCGTGATATGAAGATCGATGTGGCCATCTCCAACTCCTTCGGTTTTGGTGGTACCAACGGTACGCTGGTATTCCGCAAGATCTGACCGGACTGTCCGGCCTTGACGGAAAAAACCGCTGCGATACACTCGCGGCGGTTTTCTTTTTTTCAGCCTGCGCCACCTTGCGGACGATACATGTTTAGCCGATTACTCGATTCAGTCCCTGATCTTCTGGCGCTTTATGCCGCCGACCGGGCCACTTTCCCCTATCTGTTGCAGTCTTCCGGCGACATGGGCTGGGACATCCTGTTTGCCCTGCCACAAGAGACCCGTATCTATCAGGGCGGGGAGGGGGCGGCTTTTGTGGCCGATCTGCGCGCCTTGCCGGTGGATACGTCCTTGCCGGCGCAGCACCTGCCCTTTAGCGGCGGCTGGTTTGTTTATCTGGGCTATGACTTGCTGTCCGAATTCGAGCCTTCGGTGGCACCGGCGCTGGCCGACAGCTTTCCGCTGGCGGCATTGTCGCGCATTCCGGCGGCGGTTTTGGTCGAGCGTAGCAGCGGCCAGGCGACGCTGATGGCGGAAAGCGCCGAGCTGCTGGAAGATTTGCAGCTGCGGGTGCAGGCGTGTCCGGCTTTTGCTGCAAGGCCTGTACAGCTGGCTGCGCTGGAGGAAGATCCCCCGCACTGGTATACCGATGCCGTATTGCGCCTGAAGGATTACATCGTCGAAGGCGATGTGTTCCAAGTGAATATTTCGCGCGGCTGGCGTGCCGAGCTGGCCGCGGGATTGCGCGCTGCCGATCTGTATGCCGCCTTGCGTCTGGCCAATCCGGCGCCTTTTTCGGCGCTGGCTGATCTGGGGGGCGCCCAGATTGTCAGCTCCTCTCCCGAGCGTCTGGTGCGGGTGCGCGATGGCTGGGCTGATACGCGGCCGATTGCCGGCACCCATCCGCGCTCCAGGGATGCGGCCGAGGATGCGGCGCTTAAGCAGCGTCTGGCTGACAGCAGCAAGGAGCGCGCCGAGCATGTGATGCTGATCGATCTGGAGCGCAACGATCTGGGGCGGATTTCACAGCCGGGTACGGTCGAAGTGAACGAGCTGATGGCGATCGCCAGCTATGCCTATGTGCATCATATCGAATCCAATGTACGCGGGCGCATCCGTCCCGATGTCACCCCGGTGGAGGTGCTGCGTGCGCTGTTTCCCGGCGGCACCATTACCGGTTGCCCCAAGGTGCGCACCATGCAGATTATCCGCGAGCTGGAGAACAGTGCGCGCCGTGCCTACACCGGCAGTCTGGGTTATCTGAACCACGATGGCACGCTGGACCTGAATATCCTGATCCGTACCTTTATGCAGCAAGAGCAGCAGCTGCGCTTCCGGGCCGGTGGGGGTATCGTGGCCGACTCCGACCCCGAGCGCGAATTGCAGGAGACGCGGCACAAGGCGCGCGGCCTTTTGCGGGCACTGGGTGTGGAGCAAGCCTGATGGTGCTGGTCAATGGCGAACTTGCCGATACCCTGAGCGTGCATGACCGTGCACTGGCTTACGGTGATGGCGTCTATCGCACGCTGGAGCTGATCGACGGGCAGCCGCGGCTATGGCCGTGGCAGTGGGCGCGCTTGCAGGCGGATTGTGCTGCGCTGGCCTTGCCCTGCCCGGACGAGACGGTGTTGCTGGCCGAGCTTGCGCGTGCCGCATCCGGTCTGGCGCGCGCGGTGGCCAAGGTCACCATCAGCCGCGGTCAGGGGATGCGCGGCTACGCCATCCCTGTGGCTGCTGCGGGTAGCCGGGTGGTGGCGGTGAGTGCATGGAGTGGCTACCCGCCTGCCTGTGCCCGGGAGGGGATTGCTGCGCGCTGGTGCGATATGCGTCTGGCCATCCAGCCGCGCCTGGCCGGCATCAAGCATTTGAACCGGCTGGAAAATGTTCTGGCGCGCTCGGAGTGGCAAGACCCGGTGCTGCGCGAGGGGCTGATGCTGGATAGCGAAGGCTATGTAGTGGAAGGCACCATGAGCAATCTTTTTGTGCTGCGTGGTGGCGAGGTGCTGACCCCAGCGCTGGATCGTTGCGGCGTGAGCGGTGCGCTGCGTGCCTGGCTGCTGGATAGCTTGCCTGCGCTGGGGTATCTTCCGAAAGTGGTGCGCCTGTTGCCGCAGGATGTGCTGATGGCGGACGAGGTTTTTCTGTGCAATAGCCTGATCGGCATCTGGTCGCTGGCAAGGCTGGATGAGCGCATCTGGGACGATTTTGCCCTGGCGCAGCGCCTGCAGGCGCGTCTTGCACGCGAGTCTTAATCCTCGGTACCCTCAAGCGGCCAGTACTCAAACCATTCGGCATGGCGCTCGCCACAGGCTTCGTCTAGTCCATGGCAAGCCAGCAACTGCGCCAGTGCCTGTCCGAATACCTCGCGCTGTTTAATCCCCGGGTAGACTTCCATCCAGGTGTTCGCATCATCGCAGCGGCGCAATAACTGGCCCTGTATGCCGCTTTCCTGTGCCAGCGCCGCCTGCATGGCGCTTATTTTTTGCGCCAGTTTGGCCGTAGCTTGAGGTGGCCGGTAGTAGATGTAGAGGGATGTCATCGTCGCTTACCGCTAATTCGCTTATCATAGAGCGCATTCAATCATCGGATGGCGCGCTTGTGAAGGCGCCAGTGGCAAAACGGGGATAGCGTGGCGGAACAAGGGGCGATAGGAACATTGGTGGTGGCCGGGGTCGGCCTGATCGGCGGCTCGCTGGCGCTGGCGGCACGCCATGCCGGCCGGGTCGGTCGGGTCATCGGTGTCGGGCGCTCGCCGGCCAATATGCAGCGCGCGCTGGAGTTGGGCGTGGTGGACGAGGTGAGCCACGATATCGCCGAGGCTTGCGCGCGTGCCGACATGGTGCTGCTGGCAACGCCAGTGGGACAGATGGCGGCGCTGATGCGCGCCATGGCGCCGGTGCTGCCCGCGCATACCATTGTGACCGATGCCGGCAGTACCAAGGGTGATGTGGCGGCGCTGATGCGCGCATGTCTGCCGGCGCAGCTGGCGCATTGCGTACCGGCGCACCCGATTGCCGGCTCGGATCTGTCGGGGGCGGCGGCGGCCCAGTATGGCCTGTACCAGAACCGCAAGGTGGTGTTGACGCCTTTGCCTGAAACGGCTGCCGCAGCGGTGGAGGCTGTGCGCACCCTGTGGCAGGCATGTGGTGCCAGTGTGCATGAAATGAGTGCGGCCGAGCACGACAGCGTATTTGCCAGCGTGTCGCATCTGCCGCATGTGCTGGCTTTTGCCTTTGTCGACATGATTGCGGCGCACCCGGATGCGGCGCGCCGTTTTGATTTTGCTGCCACCGGCTTTCGGGATTTCACCCGTATCGCCGGCTCTCATCCCGAGATGTGGCGCGATATCGCGCTGGCCAACCGCGATGCCCTGCTGGCCGAGCTGGCCGACTACCAGGCACAGCTGGCAACGCTGGAGGCGCTGATCGCGAGTGCCGACGCCGATGCCATGCAGCAGTTGTTTGAGCGGGCGCGTCATGCCCGCCTTGCCTGGCACCAGCGCTTTGTGCGCGGCAACTGATGCCAGAGCTTGCCGCTTGTTTCAGTCCGGTTTTTGCTGCCCGCCCATGCGCGTAAGGGTGTCGTCCTTGATCCGGTAGTGGTGCCATAGCGCGGCAGCGATATGCGCCAGCATCAGCCACAACACCACATTGCCCAGCGTCTCGTGTATTTCCTTGATGTCGTGGGACAGTGCGTCATCGACACCGAATAATTGCGGCAGCGGCAGGCTGAACAGGTGGACGGTGGCATCGCCGGCCTGCAAGGACCACAGGCCGAAGACGGGGGTGATGACCATTAAGGCGTACAGCGTCCAGTGGATGATATGGGCCAGCAGCATGTCCAGCGCGCTGGGGGGCGGGGTGATGGCCGGTAGCTTATTGCCCAGCCGCCATACGATGCGTGGCAGCACCAGCAGGAAAATGATGATGCCGAAGTTGATATGCCACAGCCACAGCTCGACCCGTGCTTCCGACTGCCTGGGGAAAAAATCCTTGATCTGCGCCAGCGAAAGCACAATGATCACGGCCAGCGCGCTGAGCCAGTGAAAAGCACGGGCTACGCTGCCGTAGCTATGGCGACTATTGAAGAGCATGGGTTTTTTCCTTTTTTTACTCTTTCAGTCTTACCATTAAAGCAGCTGCCCGCCGTCTTTGTATCAGGATTTCTCACAGGCCTGACGGATGATCGCCTCCTTGTCGGCCGGCTGCCAGCCCGGCGGTTTCAACAACTTGCCGTCGCTGCGGCGCAGCACCTTGCCGTCGGTACTTTTTGCGAGATTGGCCGCATGGATGGCATTGAACATGGCTTCCAGCGGCAAGCCTTGTGACAGCAGCAGTCCGGCCAATACATTCAGCACATCGACCCCTTCGGCTGCCAGTTCTGCGCGGGCGCGCTGCAGTGCGGCACTGTCACCCGTATCCACCGCCTTGTAGTCAGCCAGCGCCTGGCTGAACTCCTGCCATTCCTCCGTCAGCATGGTGTCCCAGAGCGCCAGACGCTGCGGCAGGTATTCGGGTGTATCAGGAATGGGGAAGTCGAAGCGCTGCATGAAGTCGCGACGCGCAGCAAAAAAGTCGCTCATGGAGGGCCTCTGGTGGCTTAAGAAAAACGGCTGCCGCAAGGCAGCCGTAGCATCGGAAACGGGTTTAGTCAGCTTCGGTCAGCGAGGCCAGTGCGTCGAAATAGCCGGGGAAGGTCTTGGCGACGCAGTCCGGGTCATTGATGGTGACCGGCGTGCCTATCAGCGAAACCAGCGAGAAGCACATGGCCATGCGGTGGTCGTCGTAAGTGTCTATCTGTGCATTGGCGGTGAGTTTTTCCGCTGGTGTGATGCGGATGAAATCCTGCCCTTCTTCCACCGTGGCGCCGAGCTTTCTCAGCTCGGTGGCCATGGCCGACAGTCTGTCGGTTTCCTTGACGCGCCAGCTCTCGATATTGCGCAAGGTAGTCGTGCCTTCGGCCGCCAGCGCAGCAACTGCCAGGGTCATGGCCGCATCCGGGATATGATTGACATCCAGATCGATGGCTTGCAGCGGTCCTTGCGCGGCGGCTTCTATCCAGTTGTCGCCCATGCTGATCTTGGCACCCATCTGCGAGAGCGCTTCGGCAAATTTTACATCGCCCTGTATGCTGTTGCGCCCGACACCGCTCACCCGTACCGGGCCACCGCCCAGCAGGCCTGCCGCCAAAAAATAGGACGCGCTGGAGGCATCGCCCTCGACATGGATTTCGCCCGGGGACAGATAGCTTTGCCCGCCGGCAATGGTAAAGCGCTGCCAGCCCTTGCGTTCGACCACGACGCCGAAGCGCGCCATCAGTTTGAGCGTGATCTCGATATAGGGCTTGGAAATCAGCTCGCCTATCACCTCGACCGTGACGGTGCTGCCAGTGAGCGGTAGCGCCATCAAGAGTGCCGTCAGAAACTGGCTGGACACATTGCCTTTGACCGGAATCACCACATGGGTGTCGATATGGCCCGGGGCGATGGCCAGTGGAGGATAGCCTTTAGTGCCCTGATAGCGGATATCGGCACCGGCCACCTTGAGTGCGTCGACCAGGTCGCCTATCGGGCGCTCATGCATGCGCGCAACACCCGAGAGCTGGTAGTGGCCGTTCATCAAGGCCAGTGCGGCGGTCAGCGGGCGAAAGGCGGTGCCGGCGTTGCCCAGGAATAGTTCGGCATTCTTGACCGGAAACTCGCCACCGGCACCTTGCACCAGAAAGTCGCGGCTTTCGCCCTGGCGTTCGATCTTGACACCCAGCAGGCCAAGGGCGCCCAGCATATGGCTGATGTCGTCTGCGTCCAGAAGGCCGCAGACACGCGTGCTGCCGTGCGCCAGCGCCGCCAGCAGCAGGGTGCGGTTGGAAATGCTTTTGGAACCGGGCAATTCGACGGTTCCGGCGATACGGGCTATCGGTGCAAGATGAAGCTGTTTCATGACGAGATGCAAAATCCTGGTAGTGGCTGTGCCGGTTAATTAAGGGCGAGCGGGTGCCGGAATGTGGCCGTCCGGCAGTTCGCTGGGCTAGAATCTTCTTTTTAGTCAGGTCGGAGCGCGCATTGATGGCGGCTCCGCAGGAAAGAAGTTAAACGATCATGACGATTGCTGTCATCACTATTGATGGTCCATCCGCTTCGGGTAAGGGGACGGTGGCTGCCTTGGTTGCGGCAAAACTGGGTTTTGCCTATCTGGATTCGGGTGCCTTATACCGTTTGACAGCACTTTATGCGCAGCGCTGTGGCACAAGCTGGAGCGACGAAGCAGGCGTGGCGGCTCTGGCCCGTACCTTGCCGGCCGAATTTCGTGATGGCGGAGTGTATCTGGCTGGCGAGGCGGTTGACGATGCGATCCGGGCCGAGGAAATCGGCATGGGTGCATCCGCCATTGCCGCCCTGCCTTTGGTGCGTGAGGCTTTGCTGGAGCGCCAGCGTGCCTACCGGGTGGCACCGGGTCTGGTGACCGATGGTCGCGACATGGGTTCGGTGGTTTTTCCCGATGCCAGCCTCAAGGTTTTCCTGACTGCAGATGCTCAGGTTAGAGCCGACCGGCGCTATAAACAGTTGATAAGCAAGGAAGATTCTGCTAATCTGCCGCGCATTCTGCAGGACATCACCGAGCGGGACGCACGCGATGCGGCCCGCAGTGTGGCGCCACTGCGGCAGGAGCCGGATGCCCGTCTTCTCGATACCAGCGAAATGACAGTCGACCTTGCAGTGGCGGCAGTGCTGGGCTGGTTCGAGCAGTCGGTCTGATCCGGCCATTGAGTTTGTAGTACCCGTCTGTCCGATGTCGGCCAGACGTTTGACCAACCCTAACCCCGCGTGTCGCAAGGCATGCACGTGTGAGTAATCTTAATGACTACCTCCGCTATGGAAAACTTCGCCCAACTGTTTGAAGAATCCCTGGAACTCCAGGAAATGCGCATTGGCGAAGTGATCACTGCCGAAGTTATCGGCATTGATTCCAACTTTGTAACCGTGAACGCCGGCCTGAAGTCCGAGTCGCTGGTTCCGGTCGAAGAATTCAAGAACGACAACGGTGAAGTCGAAGTCAAGATCGGTGATTTCGTCACCGTTGCGATCGACGCCATCGAAAACGGCTTTGGTGAAACCAAGCTGTCGCGTGAAAAAGCCAAGCGTCTGGCGGCCTGGATTGATCTGGAAGAGGCTCTGGAAGCCGGCAAGATCCTGTCCGGTCTGATCAGCGGCAAGGTCAAGGGTGGTCTGACCGTTATGGTCAACGGCATCCGCGCCTTCCTGCCAGGTTCCCTGGTTGACGTGCGTCCAGTCAAGGACACCACTCCATACGAGAACAAGCAGGTTGAGTTCAAGGTTATCAAGCTGGATCGCAAGCGCAACAACGTGGTTGTTTCGCGTCGCGCCGTGCTGGAAGAGACCCTGGGCGAAGAGCGCAAGGCGCTGCTGGAAACCCTGCGCGAAGGCGTTGTGGTTAAAGGTATCGTCAAGAACATCACCGACTACGGTGCATTCGTTGATCTGGGCGGCATCGATGGCCTGCTGCATATCACCGATCTGGCATGGCGTCGTGTGAAGCACCCATCCGAAGTTCTGGCCGTTGGCGATGAAGTTGAAGCCAAGGTTCTGAAGTTCGATCAAGAGAAGAACCGTGTATCCCTCGGCCTGAAGCAGCTGGGTGATGATCCATGGGTTGGTCTGTCCCGTCGCTATCCGTCCGGCACCCGCCTGTTCGGTAAAGTGACCAACCTGACCGACTACGGTTCTTTCGTTGAGATCGAACAGGGTATCGAAGGTCTGGTTCACGTGTCCGAAATGGACTGGACCAACAAGAACGTTCACCCATCCAAGGTTGTTCAGGTTGGTGACGAAGTTGAAGTCATGATCCTCGAGATCGACGAAGAGCGTCGTCGTATCAGCCTGGGTATGAAGCAGTGCCAGGCTAACCCTTGGGACGAGTTCGAGCAGAACTTCAAGAAGGGCGACAAGATCTCCGGCGCCATCAAGTCGATCACCGACTTCGGCGTATTCGTTGGTCTGCCAGGCGGCATCGACGGTCTGGTTCACCTGTCCGACCTGTCCTGGAGCGAAACCAGCGAAGAAGCTGTTCGCCGCTTCAAGAAGGGTGACGAAGTCGAGGCTGTTGTTCTGTCCATCGACGTTGAGAAAGAGCGCATCTCGCTGGGTATCAAGCAGCTCGAAGGCGATCCGTTCAACAACTACGTGGCCATGAACGACAAGGGCGCGCTGGTGAACGGCGTAGTCAAGACTATCGATGCCAAGGGCGCCGTCATTGCGCTGGACAGCGATGTTGAAGGCTACCTGCGTGCTTCCGAAGTGTCGCGTGACCGTGTCGAAGACATGCGTACCGTGATGAAGGAAGGCGATGCCGTCGAAGCGCTGATTATCGCTGTGGATCGCAAGACCCGCTCGATCAGCCTGTCGATCAAAGCCAAGGATGCACAGGACGAGACCGCAGCTATGCGTAACCTGACTGCCACTTCCGAAGCTAACGTCAGCGCTGGTACCACCAGCCTGGGCGCGCTGCTGAAGGCTAAGCTGTCCGGTAGCAACAACGAATAAGTTGCGTCATGACCAAGTCTGAGCTGATTGCGAGGCTGTCAGAGCGTTATCCTCAGTTGGTCTCCAAAGACGCTGAGCTGGCCGTCAAAACCATACTGGATGCGATGGCCGGCAGCTTGGCTCAGGGTGAGCGGATCGAGATCCGCGGTTTCGGTAGTTTCGATTTGAACTATCGTCCGCCGCGGGTCGGTCGTAATCCCAAGTCGGGTAGCAGCGTTGCCGTTCCTGAGAAGTACGTGCCTCATTTCAAGGCGGGCAAGGAACTGCGTGAACGTGTCGATTTGTCCGAACAGACAAGCTGACACTTGCTTTGACTTGCTCTAAAAACGCCGCACCTTCATGGTGCGGCGTTTTCTTTTGTACGCTGGTGCTTGGGGGCAGGGGGCGGATTCGTTTACACTTCAGGCCATAAATCGTCGTGAGTGAGCCCATGCGCTATTTTATCCGTCTGATCGAAATCATCCTGCTGGTCATTCTGGTGGCAGTTACCGTCCAGAATAGTGCCGTTGTCGAGTTCAAACTGCTTTTCGGTCAGTCGTGGCATGCGCCGCTGATCCTGTTCCTGCTGCTGTTCTTTGTGGCTGGGGCGGTGATCGGGCTGATTTCAACTTTCTCCTATTATTTGCGCGTACGCCGCGAGCTTTCCCAGCTCAAGAAAGAGTTGAGAAATCGTCAGGCCGGGCGTGTGTCGGCTGATCCCAGCGACGCACTGGCCGATTGAGTGCGCGCTTTGACTTCCCCCGGGGTTTATCTTTGGAACTAGATCTTTGGTGGTTATTGCTGTTCCCGGCCTTTTTTGCGCTGGGCTGGCTGGCTGCGCGTGTCGATATGCGCACTGTGCTCAAACAGGCCAAGGCCTTGCCGGCAGGCTTTTTTAAAGGGCTGGATGCGCTGGTCGACGACAAGACAGATGTCGCATCGCAGGCCTTGGCCGAAGTGGTGCGCCAAGAGCCGCAGTCGTTCGATTTGTCGCTGACGCTGGGCAAGCTGTACCGCAAGCGTGGCGAGAACGATCGTGCCATTCGCCTGCATCAGTCTTTGCTGGATGCACCCGATATTTCGCCCGAAATGCGCGAGCGCATGCGTTTCGAGCTGGCGCAGGACTTTCATAAGGCCGGTCTGGTCGACCGGGCTGAGGAAATCCTGCAAGGCTTGCTGTCCGGCAATATGGGCCTGTCTGCCCGCCAGCAGTTGCTGGATATTTACCAGCAGGACAGGGACTGGCTGAAAGCGATTGAAACCGCGCGCGAATTGCGTACCGATGCGCATTCGTTCCAGCATGAAGTCGCGCAATTTTATTGCGAGCTGGCTCAAGGCGAGCTTTATCGCTCCAATAGCGGCAAGGCGCGCGAGTATGTAGCCGAAGCGCTGGCGGTGAACCGCAAATGCGTCCGTGCCAGTCTGATTCTGGGCGATATCGAGTTTGCGCTGGAAAACTATCCGGCCGCGATTGCCGCCTGGCAGAAGATAGAGAAACAGAACTACGCCTTCCTTTCCATGGCTGCCGAGCGGCTGTTTGACGCCTATGAAAAACTGGGCAAGCCGGCCGAGGGCATCGCGCTGATCAAGGGCTATAGCGAGACTTTCCCGCAGCTGGAGCTGACCGACTTGCTGTACGAGAAGGTCGCGACCTATGAAGGGGAGGCGCGTGCGCTTAGCGTGACGCGCGAGGCTGTACATGCGCGCCCCAATCTTACCGGTGCTTACCGCCTGATCGAAGCGCAAATGGGCGGCTTGCTGACACAGGAAGGGCGCTCGGATGCCGAACTGGTGCGCGCCCTGGTGCTTAAGTATGCACAGCGCCTGACCCAGCACCGTTGCCGTCGTTGCAACTTCCGTTCGCGCGCCTTTTTCTGGCATTGCCCCGCTTGTGGCGAGTGGGAAAGCTTCAGTCCCAACCGCAGCGAAGGCTGAATAATTTTGTACAAGGATGTTGTCTGATGAACCCGCTGGTTTGTGCCGGCCTGCCCGTGCAGCCGTTGTCCCCTGTAATTGTCGCTTTTGATTTTGATGATGCCGCGACGGCTTTGTCGTTTGCTGCCCGTCTGGACCCGGCGGCCTGCCGTGTCAAGGTTGGCAAGGAATTGTTTACCGCCTCCGGCCGTTCCCTGATCGAGGCGCTGGTGGCGCGCGGTTTTCAGGTGTTTCTCGACCTGAAATTTCACGATATTCCTAATACCGTAGCCCATGCCTGCAAGATGGCGGCCGAGCTTGGGGTGTGGATGGTGGATGTGCATGCCTCGGGTGGCCGGCGCATGATGGAGGCCGCGTGCGAGGCCGTTGCACCTTACAGTCAGCGCCCGCTACTGATAGGCGTTACCGTACTGACCAGCATGGAAGCGGCTGATCTGGCCGAAATCGGCATCAGCCTGAGTCCGCAGGAGCAGGTGTTGCGTCTGGCACGGCTGGCGCAAAGTAGCGGCCTGGACGGGGTGGTCAGCTCGGCGCAGGAAGCCGCCAGTTTGCGCGCCGCCTGCGGTGAAGACTTCAAGCTGGTTACGCCGGGCATACGTCTGGCTGATGCGGTGGCCGATGACCAGCGCCGGGTGATGACGCCGACGGCTGCGCTGGCGGCGGGGGCGGATTATCTGGTGATTGGCCGCCCGATCACCAAGGCGCAAGATCCTTTGGCCGTACTGGCTGCGATTAATGATGACATTTGCGCGTTTCAGGCGCAGACGGTCTAGGTGGGGCGTATGCAACTGATTCAATCGCTGGGCCTGACCCAGGAGGCTTTGCGCGACCGGCTGAAGGCTGCGCGCGTGCTGGTGGTGGGCGATGTGATGCTGGACCGTTACTGGTTTGGCGATGCCACGCGTATCTCTCCTGAAGCACCCGTGCCGGTGGCTCGCATCGAAAAAATGGAAGAGCGTGCCGGTGGTGCCGCCAATGTGGCGCGCAATATTGCCGGTTTGGGGGGGCAGGCGACTTTGTTGTCGGTGGTCGGCGACGATGAGGCGGCGGATGCACTGGAGCGTCTGATGCAGAACGCTGGCGTCAAGACTTCGCTCAAGCGTGACGCCAGTATCGCAACCACCATCAAGCTGAGGGTGGTTGCGCGCCAGCAGCAGCTGATCCGCCTCGATTTCGAAGATACGCCCAGTCACGAGATCTTGGCGGACAAGCTGGACGAGTTTGCCGCCATCGTGGCGCAGCACGATGTGGTGATCCTGTCGGATTACGGCAAGGGCGGGCTGACCCATGTGGCGCGCATGATCGCGCTGGCCAATGCAGCCGGCTGTCCGGTGCTGATCGACCCCAAGGGTGAGGACTACAGTAAATACGCCGGTGCAACTTTGCTGACGCCCAACCGCAGCGAGTTTCGCCAGGTGGTCGGACGCTGGTCGGACGAGGCGCAACTGTGTGCCAAGGCCGAGGCGCTGCGCACGGAGTTGGCACTGACTGCCTTGCTGGTGACGCGCAGCGAGGAGGGGATGACTTTGTTCCAGGCCGATGGCGCCCTGCATCAGCCTACCTTTGCGCGCGAGGTGTTCGATGTGTCCGGTGCCGGCGACACGGTGATCGCGACACTGGGCTTGGGCTTGGCGGCAGGCTTGCCTATGGCGCAGGCGGTGACGCTGGCTAATGCCGCGGCCGGTATCGTGGTGGCCAAGCTGGGCACCGCCGTGTGTACGCAGCAGGAACTGTTCGCACTTTAAACGGGCTGCGGCGACGCCGGCCCAGGAGACACTTATGAGTATTGTGGTGACCGGCGCAGCCGGCTTTATTGGTTCCAATCTGGTCAAGGCGCTGAACGAGCGCGGCTTTAGCGACATCATCGCGGTCGACGATCTGACCGAGGGCGACAAGTTCAGGAATCTGGTGGATTGCAATATCTCCAACTACCTCGACAAAAGCGATTTTCTGGCGCTGCTGCTGGAAGGCGAGTACGAGGGCGAGATCAGCGCCATCCTGCATCAGGGCGCCTGCTCGGATACCATGAACCACGACGGCAAGTTCATGATGGAGAACAACTACCAGTACACGCTGGCGCTGTTTGATTACTGCCAGTCGGAAGATATCCCGTTCCTGTTTGCCTCCAGTGCTGCGGTGTACGGCGGCGGTACGGTGTTTCGCGAGAGCCGCGAGTTTGAAGGCCCGCTGAATGTCTACGGCTATTCCAAATTCCTGTTCGACCAGGTCTTGCGCCAGCGCATGGAGGAGGGGCTGACGGCACAGGCCGTGGGTTTCCGCTATTTCAATGTCTATGGCCCGCATGAGCAGCACAAGGGGCGCATGGCCTCGGTGGCTTTTCACAACTTCAACCAGTACCGCGCAAGCGGCAAGGTCAAGCTGTTTGGCGGCTGGGATGGATGGGCTGACGGCATGCAAAGCCGCGATTTCGTCTCGGTCGAGGATGTGGTCAAGGTCAATATGCACTTCCTTGACCACCCGGAACAAAGCGGCATCTTCAATCTGGGTTCGGGGCGTGCGCAGCCATTCAATGATGTTGCAGTCGCCACCGTCAATGCCTGCCGCCGCCACGAGGGCAAGCCGGCACTGTCCTTGGCCGAACTGGTCGAGCAGGGGACGCTGGAATATATCGACTTTCCCGATGCGCTCAAGGGTAAGTACCAGAGTTTTACCCAGGCCGATATCACCCAGCTGCGCGAGGCAGGCTACAGCGAGCCTATGCTGAGCGTGGAAGAAGGTGTAGACCGTTACGTCGACTTCCTGATGACGCGCTAAGTATTGTCAGTTGAGCCAAGGCCCGCGTGAAGCGGGCCTTGTTGTATCTGGCGCGCTCAACCCTTTTGTCATCGCGGCTGATTTTGTTGGGGCAGGCTGTATAATGCTCGTCTGTCATCAGGCGAGAGTCGTGAGCCGTGCCCGAATTCAAATATCTGCAAGACTTTGTCGGCAATACCCCGTTGGTCAGGCTCAAACACCTGCCCGGCAATACGTCCAATGTGCTGTTGCTCAAGCTCGAAGGCAATAATCCAGGCGGCTCGGTCAAGGACAGGCCAGCCCTGTCTATGATCCGCCACGCCGAGGCGCGCGGCGATATCCGGCCCGGTGATACCTTGATCGAGCCGACCAGCGGCAATACCGGCATTGGCCTGGCCATGGCAGCCACCATGATGGGCTACCGGCTGATTCTGGTGATGCCGGAAAATTCCAGTGTGGAGCGAGTGCAGACCATGCGCGCCTATGGTGCTGATGTCCGTCTGACGCCGGCGGCTCTGTCCATGCCTGGTGCCATAGACGAGGCGCGCCGTCTGGAACAGACCGGGGTCGGGCGCATCCTCGACCAGTTTGCCAACCCGGACAATCCGCAGGCGCACTATGACAGTACCGGGCCCGAGATCTGGCGCGATACGGCCGGTGCGGTGACGCACTTCGTGTCCAGTATGGGCACAACCGGTACCATTATGGGGGTGAGCCGCTATCTGAAGGCGCAGAACCCCGCGGTGAGTGTCATCGGCGTGCAGCCCGAGCCTGGCAGCCAGATTCCGGGCATACGCAAGTGGGAGGATGCTTATCTGCCCAAGATTTGCGACTACGCGCGTATCGATGATTTGCAGTTGGTGTCGCAGGCCGAGGCCGAGGCTGTGGCGCGGCGTCTGGCGTGCGAGGAAGGCATTCTGGCCGGGCCGTCATCAGGTGGCGCGCTGGCAGTCGCCTTGCGCCTGAATGCGACGCTGGAAAACGCCGTGATTGTTTCCATCGTGTGCGATCGTGGTGACCGTTATCTTTCCACCGGGCTTTTTGCCTGATTCTTGCGCAGGTTCTCCGTTTTATGTCGCAACACGAATTTTCTCCCGATGCCGCTGGCGAGTTGAGTCCGCAGGCGTGGTATCAGCAGGCTATCCAGCAAAAAGGCTTTATCCGTGACGAGGCGCAAGCTGCCGCCATCGAGCAACTGGATGGTTTATGGCAACAACTGGTCGAGTTTAAAAAAAAGCGCAACCGCTTTCTTGGCCGGTCCTTGCTTAAGCCAGCGGTGCCGCAGGGTTTGTATTTGTGGGGCGGGGTGGGGCGCGGCAAGAGCTTTTTGATGGATGCTTTCTTCTCCTGTGTGCCTTATACGCGTAAAAAGCGTGTGCATTTCCATCACTTTATGGCGGATGTGCATAAGGAACTTAAGAAACTGGCCGCAGAGAAGGACCCGCTGATCGCACTGGCTGAGCGTATGGCGCGCGCGACGCGCCTGTTGTGTTTTGACGAGTTTCACGTCAGCGATATTGCCGATGCCATGCTCTTGGGGCGCTTGCTGGAAGCGCTGTTTGCGCGCGGGGTGATTATGGTGATGACTTCAAACTATGCGCCGGATAATCTCTACCCTAATGGCCTGCAGCGGCAAAACTTTCTGCCTACCATCGCCTTGCTCAAGCAGCAGTTAAGGGTGCTGAATGTGGATGGCGGGCATGATTACCGCCTGCGCGAACTGGTGCGCGAGCCCTTGTTTCTGGTGCCGGATGATGCATCAGCGCTTGCCCGGCTGGATGCGATGTTTACCCGTATCTCTGGCGGCACGGCTTTGTTGTCGCCGCAGATAGAAGTGCTGGGTCGGCGCATCAAGTCGCAGCAGCGCACCTTGGGTGTGATCTGGTTCGATTTTGCCACCTTGTGCGGCGGGCCGCGTGCCCAGACCGATTATCTGGAAATTGCCCGTGAATACCATACCGTATTCCTGTCGGGTATTCCGAAGCTGGGCGCCGCGCAGTCGTCCGAGGCAAGACGTTTTACCTGGCTGGTCGACGTGTTCTACGACCACCGTGTCAAACTGGTGGCCTCGTCTGCCGTCGAGCCGGAAGATATTTACACCGAGGGCGTACACGCCGGCGAGTTTTTCCGCACCGCCAGTCGTTTGACCGAAATGCAGTCGCAGACTTACCTGTCATTGCCGCATCTGGTCAGCGAACCCACCCTGAGCGGAGTGGTCGAGACCTGAGGTTGCCGGCTTATTGGCCTAGCGGAACCAGTAGCGGAATGTAGCCTAGCTTGCGTAGCTCCATCATGGCTTCTTCCGCTTCTGCACGGCTCTTGAACGGGCCTAGTTGTACCTTGGTCTCGCTGCGGGCATTGATGCCGCGCTTTTTTAGTTCATCCATCAGCTTCTCCGCGTTATCCGGGCTGGAAAACAAGCCTAGCTGTACGTTGTAGCCGAAAGAGCTGCCTTGCGGTCTGGCGGGAGCTGGCGGTGTAGCAAGGGCTGCCTGCTCTGCTGCGCGTGGCTTTGGCTGATCGCCTGGCAAGGTGGCTTTGTGCTGTGCGGGCGCGGGGAGAGATTCGCGTACCGGCGGGTTAGTCTGCACGAGTTTGGGACTGGCCGGCTTGGGGAGGCTTGGGGGTGGGACGTGCGCTTCGACCATTAATTTGGGTAAGGCGCTCATGCCTGGTGTGGCGGAAAGGTCAGGGCTGGCAGGTCGGGTGGACTCGGCGACCGGCGCGCTGGTGTTGATGCTGGCAACGGGCGCCTCGGGCTCTATGGCTTGGGGGGGCAACAAGGTGCCGCTGATTTTGCCGCTGCTGGCGTCGCTTATTTTTGGTTTGGATTTCAGTGCATTCATCAGCGGAATGACGGCCAGTGCCGCCACGATCAGACCCAGTGCGATGGCGATGCGTTTTTTTGTCTTGGGGTTGACGCCGTCCGTGGTCTGTTTTTCAGGGGGTGGCAAAGTGGTCATGGATTCATTATCTGCAGCAAAGGCTTGAGAAGGCTGGTAAAATATGTGGTTCTTCGATTGGTCTCACTCACCCGACGCAAAGCTGACATCTGATCAGTCAATGCGTCTGTCTTAGGTAATAAGGGGATTTATATGGCAATTGAACGTACTCTGTCCATCGTTAAGCCTGATGCTGTTGCTAAAAACGTCATCGGCAAGATCTATGACCGTTTCGAATCGGCAGGTCTGAAAGTGGTTGCTGCTCGCATGAAGCAGTTGTCGCGCGCCGAAGCCGAAGGCTTCTACGCCGTACACAAAGAGCGCCCTTTCTTTGCTGACCTGGTTAGCTTCATGATCTCCGGTCCGGTGATGGTTCAGGTGCTGGAAGGCGAAAACGCCGTCCTGAAGAACCGTGAGCTGATGGGTGCGACTGATCCGAAGAAAGCCGATGCCGGCACCATCCGTGCCGATTTCGCCGATTCCATCGACGCCAATGCCGTCCATGGTTCCGATAGCCTGGAGAATGCAGCGATCGAAATCGCCTACTTCTTCGCTGCTTCCGAAATCAGCGCGCGTTAATTCTGTTTTTTGAAACGGCAGCCGCCTGTTTCGGTGGCTGCCGTTTTTTCTGAGGTACTCATGAAGACCAACCTGCTCGACTTCAATCTGGATCAGCTGACTCAACACTTTGCCGCAATGGGCGAGAAGCCTTTTCGCGCCAAGCAGGTGATGCGCTGGATGCACCAGATGGCACAGTCCGACTTCGATGCGATGACCGACATCGCCAAGAGTCTGCGTGCCAAGCTGCACGAAACTGCGGAAGTTCGCGTGCCGGCGCTGATGATGGGGCAGGAGTCCGGCGATGGTACCCGCAAGTGGCTGCTGGACGTAGGGACGGGCAACGGTGTTGAAACCGTGTTTATCCCGGAGAACGAGCGCGGCACTTTGTGCGTGTCATCTCAGGTCGGTTGTGCGCTGGAGTGCACTTTTTGCTCGACCGGGCGTCAGGGGTTCAATCGCAACCTGTCGACTGCCGAGATTATCGGCCAGTTGTGGTGGGCGAATAAGGCGCTAGGCGTGACGCCGAAAGAGGAAAGAGTCGTCTCCAATGTGGTGATGATGGGCATGGGCGAGCCTTTGGCCAACTACGACAATGTAGTGTCGGCGCTGAACATCATGCTGGATGATCATGCTTACGGCTTGAGCCGGCGCCGGGTGACGGTGTCGACTTCGGGTCTGGTGCCGCAGATGGACCGATTGCGCGAGGATTGTCCGGTGGCGCTGGCGGTGTCGCTGCATGCGCCTAATGACGCTCTGCGTGACGTGATTGTGCCTATCAACAAGAAATACCCGCTCAAGGAACTGATGGCGGCGTGCCAGCGCTATCTGGAAAGAGCGCCACGCGACTTCGTGACCTTCGAGTATGTGATGCTTGACGGCATCAATGACAGGCCGGAACATGCTCGTCAATTAATCGAGCTGGTGCGTGATGTGCCTTGCAAGTTCAACCTGATTCCATTTAACCCGTTCCCGAATTCGGGCTACGGCCGTTCCAGCAACAACGCGATCCATATTTTCCGCGAACTGCTGCAAGAGGCCGGGCTGGTCGTGACCGTGCGCAAGACCCGCGGCGATGATATCGATGCCGCTTGCGGCCAGTTGGCCGGCCAGGTGCAGGACAAGACGCGCCGCCAGGCTAAGTGGACGCAGATCATCGAGGAAGGCAAGCAATGATGCGGATGCGGCGCTGGGGTTTGTGTCTGGCATGGTTATGCCTGCCAGTCCTGGCGCTTGCCAGTTCGCTGGAGCTGGCCCAGACCCGGGCGCAACTGGCGGTCGAATATATGCGCTACGGTAATATGCGTGCGGCGCTGGATTCAGCTGACGAGGCGGTCAAGGCGGATAGCAGTTATCAAAATGGCCAGTTGGTGCGCGCACTGGTATTGATGCAACTGGGGATGGACAAAGAGGCTGAAGGTGCTTTTCGCAAGGCGCTGTCCATTGATGGTACCAATCCTGAAGTCAATAATAATTACGGCTGGTTTTTGTGCAAGGGCGCACGCGCTGCCGAGTCCATTGCCTATTTTACCCGTGCACTGGCTGACCCGTTGTATGACAAGCCGCAGACTGCGCAGTTGAATCGTGGTCTGTGCCTGATGAAACTGGATAAGCTGGATGAGGCCAATACCGATTTGTTGGCGGTATTGCGTTTCAATGGCAACGATGTGACGGCCTTGCGTGAAATGACGCGTTTGCAGTTGCAGGGCAATAATGCAAAGCTGGCAGCTTTTTACTACCAGCGCCTGCGTCGTGAAGTTGCGACGCCCGGCCCCGCCGATTTGTGGTTAGGGGTGCGTCTGGCGCGCCTGCAGGCTGACAAGGCCGCAGAAAAACGTCTGGGTGACACGCTTTTGGCCAGCTACCCCGACTCGGTCGAAACCCAACACTATCTGAGTGGAAATTAAGCTGATGGAACCAGCTGATAAGCGAATAGGGGACACCGTCTCCGTCGGTATGCAGTTAAAGCGGGCGCGTGAGGCACAGCAACTGAGTCTGGGTGATGTGGCCGAACGCCTGAAACTGTCGGTGCGCCAGCTGGAGGCCATCGAGCGCGATGATTATGCCTTTTTGCCGGGGCCAACTTTTGTGCGCGGCTTTGTGCGCAATTACGCCCGTTTCCTGAACCTTGACTCTGTGCCGTTGATGCGCCTGCTGGATGAGGCTTTTCCTCCACTGGATGCCGAGCTTGCTATTTCGCAGCAAGAAGTGCAGAGCGATACCGAGGCTGGCCGCTGGGGTGCGCCCCGACTCTTGCTGGCGCTGCTGGCCGCTGGTGCCATTGCTGCTGCAGGCTGGTGGTTCTCTACCCAGCCGGGTAGCGAAGAAGCGCCGGCAAGCCCGGGGGACTTGAGTCCGATGCTGACCGTGGAGCAGCCCGCTGCAGTAGATGTTGTGACGGAGGAGGTGCCGCAGGCATCTGCGCCAGCTGCCGCCAAGCCTGTCGCCTCTGCGCCTGCTGTTGCTGTCAAGGTAGAGCCTGCGGTGTCGCCTGAGTCCGGTCTGCGTTTGTCCAGCACTCAGGAGTCCTGGGTCTCGGTGACGGATGCCAAGGGGCAGAAGCTGATGTTTGGCAGCCTGATGCCGGGCGAAGAAAAAACACTGGCCGGCACGCCGCCTTACCGTGTACGCATCGGCAATGCAAGCCATGTGACTGTGATCTACAAGGGGCAGCCGGTGGACATGACCGGCAAGATTCGTGGCTCGACCGCCACGCTCAAGCTGGATTGAGGCATCTATGGATAGTTATGGCATTCCCCGTCGCGTGACACGCCAGGTTCGTATCGGCCACCTGATAACAGGTAGCGATGCACCGGTGCTGGTGCAGTCGATGACCAATACCGATACGGCCGATGCGGCGGCGACAGCCGCTCAGGTGTACGAGCTGGCCGAGGCCGGCTCCGAAGTGGTGCGTATTACCGTCAATAGCCCGGAGGCCGCAGCCGCCGTCGCCGAAGTGCGGCAGCGGCTGGATGATCTGGGGTGCAGTGTACCGCTGGTGGGCGACTTTCATTTCAATGGCGATAAGCTGCTGAAAGACTATCCGGACTGTGCCCGTGCGCTGGCCAAATACCGCATCAATCCGGGCAATGTGGGCAAGGGTGCGCGTGGCGACGAAAAGTTTGCCTTTATGGTGCGTACCGCCATGGAGCTGGATAAGGCGGTGCGTATCGGAGTGAACTGGGGGAGTCTGGATCAGGCCTTGGTGGTGCGCATGATGGATCACAATGCACGCCTGGCCCAGCCGTTGCCGCCGGACGCGGTGATGCGCGAAGCGCTGATTGTGTCGGCGCTGGAAAGTGCGGACAAGGCGATGGAGCTGGGGCTGCCAGCCGACAATATTATCCTGTCGTGCAAGGTCAGCCATGTGCAGGATCTGATTACCGCTTACCGTAACTTGGCTAGCCGCTGCGATTTTCCGCTGCATCTGGGCCTGACCGAAGCCGGCATGGGCAGCAAGGGCATTGTCGCCTCCAGTGCGGCTTTGGCTGTGCTTTTGCAAGAAGGCATAGGCGACACCATCCGTATCTCACTGACACCGCAGCCGGGCGAGTCGCGCACGCGCGAAGTGATTGTGGCGCAGGAGTTGCTGCAGACTATGGGCTTGCGCAGTTTCGTGCCTTTGGTCACCGCCTGCCCCGGCTGTGGCCGCACCAGCAGTACCGTATTCCAGGAACTGGCCGACAGTATCCAGACCTATCTGCGCGAGTCCATGCCGGTATGGCGCTTGCAATATCCGGGCGTGGAAGAGATGAAGGTGGCGGTCATGGGCTGCGTGGTCAATGGTCCGGGCGAGAGCAAGCTGGCCGATATTGGTATTTCGCTGCCCGGAACCGGCGAAGTGCCAGTGGCGCCGGTGTATGTGGACGGCGAGAAAACCGTGACGCTCAAGGGCGAGTCTATTGCCGCCGAGTTCAAGGTGCTGGTCGACGACTATGTGGCAAGCCGTTATGGCGAGGGTGGCAGCAAGCGCCGCGCATCAGGCTCGAAAGTGATTCCGATCAGGGCGGCGGTTTGATCCGTCCTGCAACAGTGGTTTGATTTAACAAGAAAAGATCATGGCTCAGAAAATTCAGGCGATTCGCGGCATGAACGATGTGCTGCCGGCCGAGTCGCACCAGTGGGAGTATTTTGAAGGGGTGTTGCGCAAGTTGCTGGCCGATTATGGCTATCAGAATATCCGCACCCCTATCGTCGAAGCGACGCCCTTGTTTGTGCGCTCTATCGGCGAGGTGACCGATATCGTCGAGAAGGAAATGTATACCTTCACCGATGCCCTGAATGGGGACAGTCTGACGCTGCGTCCGGAAGGCACGGCCGGCACCTTGCGTGCCGTGGTCGAACACAATCTGCTGTATAACGCCACGCAGAAACTGTGGTATCAGGGGCCGATGTATCGCCACGAGCGCCCGCAAAAAGGACGTTACCGCCAGTTCCATCAGGTGGGTATCGAGGCGCTGGGCTTCGCCGGGCCGGATATCGACGCCGAAATCATCCTGCTGACGGCTGATCTGTGGCAGCGTTTGGGCTTGCAGGACAGTGTGCAGCTGGAAATCAATACGCTGGGCAATAAGGAAGAGCGTGCGGCGCATCGCGAAGCGCTGGTGGCCTATCTTGAGCAGCATGCGGATAGCCTCGACGAGGACGGCAAGCGCCGCATGTACAGCAATCCCCTGCGCGTGCTGGACACCAAAAATCCAGCCTTGCAGGCTATGGCTAATGCCGCGCCGCGCCTGATCGACTATCTGGGGGAGGCCTCCCGTGCCCATTACGAGGGCTGGAAGGCGATGATTGGTGCGCTGGGTATCCGCTTCGTGGAAAACCCGCGCCTGGTGCGAGGTCTGGATTATTACAACCAGTCCGTGTTCGAATGGGTAACGACCGAACTGGGCGCGCAGGGTACGGTCTGCGCCGGTGGCCGTTATGATGGCCTGACCGAGCAGCTGGGCGGCAAACCTGCCCCAGGCATCGGTTTTGGCATGGGCATGGAGCGTGTGTTGCTGCTGCTGGCCGCCAAGGATTTGCTGCCCAAGGCACGCGCAGTGGATGTCTATCTGGTACAGCAGGGCGAGGGCGCGGCCATGTATGGCATGCGCGTAGCGCGCAGCTTGCGCGAGGCTGGCTATTCGGTGATCCAGCACTTGGGCGATGGCAGCTTCAAGTCGCAAATGAAAAAGGCCGATGCCTCGGGTGCGGAATTCGCGCTGATCGTCGGTGAAAACGAGATGGCAGCCGGTACAGTGGCGGTGAAACCGCTGCGTACCGAGCTGGCTCAGGAAGTGGTGGCGGTGGATGCGCTTGCGCTGACACTGGCACGTCTGAAATCATAAATAGGGGAGGGGCACCATGGCATTCGACTTGCAGGAGCAGGAACAGATAGACACGATGCGTACCTTCTGGCAGCAGTGGGGCAAGTGGCTGGCCGCCGCCGTGCTGGTCGCGTGTGCCGCTTATCTTGGCTTCAAGGGCTGGCATCTGTATCAGGGTGAGCGTGCGGAAAAAGCCTCGGCCGTATTTGCCCAGCTGGAAAGTGCCGCGCCTGGTGGTGATCTGGCCAAGATCCGTTCGATTACCAGCAGCTTGCAGCAGGAGTACGGCTCGACATCCTATGCGCCACGCGCTTCGCTGCTGGCAGCCAAGCTGGCATTTGAAAAAAACGATCTGGCGATGGCGCAGAGCCAGCTTAAGTGGGTGATTGGCAATACCAAGGAACCTTCGGTGCTGGCCATTGCCCATCTGCGTCTTGCTGCGGTATTGCTGGATCTCAAGCAGTATGATGGCGCGCTGGCCGAGCTGAATGCAGAGCACCCGGCTGGTTTTGACAGCTTCTTTCTCGATATGAAGGGGGATGTCCTGTTCGCCCGTGGCGACCATAAGGCTGCGATGGATGCTTATAAGGCCGCACTGGCCAAGCAAAGCGCAGAAGACCCGATGCGGGAATTCGTGCAAGCCAAAATTGATGCGATCGGGAGCTGATTGATGCTACGCCATACCTTTGCCGCTATTGCCGTTTCCTCGCTTTTGGCCGGTTGTGCCAGCTGGTTTGAAGGCGCCCAGGCTTACGAGCCGACCCCGCTTGCCAAAATTGAGCAGACTCATGCGCTCAATCTGAAATGGCAGGCCCGTGTGCCCGAGGCGAGTCAGGGGCTGTTTGTCCCTGCTCATTATCAGGGGGTACTGGCTGCTAGCGGTAATAACGGCGAAGTGGTGCTGCTGGACGCCTTAACCGGCAAGAAAAATGCCGAATTCCGAGTGAAGGGCGAAACACTGGGCGCCGGTGTCGCTGCAGGGGAAGGGGCCTATTTTGTCGGTAACGACAAGGGTGAGCTGCTTGCTGTGGACGCAACGGGCAAGGTGTTGTGGCGTCAGAAGTTGACCAGCGTGTTGTCCGAGCCGCCGGTACTGGCCGCCGGCATGGTGGTGACGCATGCTGCAGATGGGCGTCTGACCGCGTTTGATGCCAAGGATGGCAAGTCCATCTGGACGCAATGGCAGGCACCGCCTTCCTTGATGGTACGCGCCACCACTCCGGTGATGCTGGCCATAGGCAAGGAGGTTCTGGTTACAGGGATAGCCGGTGGCAAGCTGGCCGTCTACAATCTGCAGTCCGGTGCCCCTTTGTGGGAAGGCACCGTTGCTTCGCCGCGTGGCGGTAGCGAGCTTGAGCGCGTGACCGATGTGGTCAGCCAGCCACAGTTTGATGGTCGCCGCGTGTGTGCGGTTGCCTATCAGGGCCGTGTGGCGTGCTTTGATGCGCGCGGCGGCAATCTGGTCTGGGCGCGGGAAGTGGCAAGTAGCCGGGGGCTGGCGCTGGACAGTCGCGCGGCCTATGTGACCGGTGAAGATGGCGCGATCTGGGCGTTTGATATCGAGACCGGACGCAATTTGTGGAAAAACGATGCTCTGCGCTACCGTGATGTCAGCGGACCGGTAATGCTGGGCAAGAATATTCTGGTACTGGATGGCGAAGGTTACGCTCACCTTCTTGCCAGCGAGGACGGCCGCCTGATCGGTCGCACGCGTACCGGAGCCGAAGGAACCCTCAGCCAGCCTGTGTCGCTGGGTGACGCTGCCTATGTGCAAGGTCGCAACGGCCGTTTGGCCGTACTGAATTAACCAAGTCTGAATTAATGAAACCGACAATCGCACTGGTTGGCCGTCCCAATGTGGGCAAGTCAACCCTGTTTAACCGCCTGACGCGTTCCCGTGACGCGCTGGTTGCTGACCAGCCCGGTCTGACCCGTGACCGTCACTATGGTCATGGCCGCATGGGTAGCAAGCCCTACCTGGTGATCGACACCGGCGGCTTTGAGCCCGTGGTCGACGATGGCATTCTGTGGGAAATGGCACGCCAGACCCTGCAGGCCGTGGATGAAGCGGACGCCATTGTGTTCCTGGTTGATGGCCGTAGTGGTCTGACACCGCAAGACAAGCTGATTGCCAACCGCTTGCGTCAGAGCCAGCGGCCGATTTTTCTGGTAGTGAACAAGGCCGAGGGCATGAGCCCGGCCATGGCGGCCGCCGAGTTCCACGAGCTGGCACTGGGTGACCCGTATGCGCTGTCGGCCTCGCATGGCGATGGCGTGCGCGAACTGATCGAAACCGTGCTTGAGCGTTTCCCTGATGCGACGGAAGAAGAGGCGAGCAAGCATCCGAAATTTGCCGTCATCGGACGCCCTAATGTCGGAAAATCGACGCTGGTGAATGCCATTTTGGGTGAAGAGCGCGTGATTGCGTTCGACCAGGCCGGTACCACGCGCGACAGCATCTATATCGATTTCGAGCGCGAAGACCGCAACTACACCATTATCGACACCGCTGGCGTGCGCCGTCGTGGCAAGGTCAATGAAACCATTGAGAAATTCTCGGTGATCAAGACCATGCAGGCGATCGAGGATGCCAATGTGGCTGTGCTGGTGCTGGATGCGCAGCAGGATGTGTCCGAGCAGGATGCAACCATTGCCGGCTTCGCGCTGGAGGCTGGGCGCGCACTGGTGGTGGCGGTGAATAAATGGGATCACCTCGATAACGAGCAAAGAGAGAAGATCCACCGCGATGTCGCGCGCAAGCTGGCCTTCCTTGATTTTGCCAAGTTCCACTATATCTCTGCGCTGGAAGGCAAGGGAGTAGGGGAGTTGTTCAAGTCGATTGATGCCGCTTACAACGCCGCCATGAGCAAGCTGCCAACGCCTAAGCTGACCCGCTTGCTGCAACTGGCTATCGAACGCCAGCAGCCGCCACGGATAGGCTTGACCCGTCCCAAGTTGCGTTATGCGCACCAGGGCGGCATGAATCCGCCGATTATCGTGATTCACGGCAATTCGCTGGATAGTGTGCCGGATAGCTACACTCGTTACCTGGAAAACCTGTATCGTAAAGCTTTCCAGCTGCAAGGCACGCCGCTCAGGGTACAATACAAGTCCAGCGTCAACCCGTATGAGGTTGAAGCCAGCGGCGGCAAGCTCAGCATGCTGAAACAGCGTGCGGCGAACAAGGCGGAAGCCAAGGCGCGCGAGCAGGCCAAAGAGAAGGAAAAGCTGCCAGTCAAGGCGCGCGTACCGGCCAAAAGCAAGGCCGATGGCAAGGTGGCTGCCAAGCCGTTTGGCCGACCTGGCGCCAAGCCTGCAGCCAAAACCGGCGGCAAGGCGGTAGCTAAGAATCGAACCAAGAGATAGTACGTCGGTATTTTTTCTGCTAAAAAGAATTTTGGCACCGTTGTGTTTATCTTGAACGAAAACAATTTACGAAGTTTGGAGAATAAAAATGAGCGCTAAAGGGCAAATGCTACAAGACCCGTTTCTGAACATTCTGCGCAAGGAGCACGTGCCAGTTTCCATTTATCTGGTGAACGGCATCAAGCTGCAAGGTCAGATCGAGTCTTTCGATCAGTATGTGGTGCTGCTGAAGAATACTGTGACCCAGATGGTATACAAGCATGCCATCTCCACCGTTGTGCCCGCCCGTGCAGTCAGCATTCCGCATGATGGTCCGGGGGCCGCTGCCAAGGCAGAAGCCCAGTCCGAAGGCTGATTCAGTTTTTGGTGCCATTAAGGGCTGACGGATTCGCCGGCAGGCGTTTTCTTCAGCCCCTATCTTTTTTAAAGACGGGGAAGCCGTGTTCGATCGTCCCGATCAGGGCGACCAGGCCATTCTGGTTTGTCTGGATTTTGGTGAGGCCGACTATGAGGAGGGCGTGCAGGAATGCACCGACCTTGTCAGGAGTGCAGGCGTCAGTATCCACGGTGTGCTGCGCGGCAAGCGCAGCCGTCCGGATCCGGCCTTATTTGCCGGTAAAGGCAAGGTCGAGGAGTTGGCTGCTCTGGTGAGGGCCAGCGAGGCCGATGTGGTGATTTTCAATCACCAGTTGTCGCCAGGACAGGAGCGCAACCTGGAGCGTGCGCTGCAGTGCCGGGTGATAGACCGCAGTAGCCTGATTCTCGATATCTTTGCACAACGTGCACGCAGCCATGAGGGCAAGCTGCAGGTCGAACTGGCGCAGCTGTCGCATCTGGCGACGCGACTGGTACGCGGCTGGACCCACCTTGAGCGGCAAAAGGGCGGTATCGGCCTGCGCGGCCCAGGGGAAACCCAGCTGGAAACCGATCGCCGTTTGCTGGGTAACCGGGTCAAGATGCTGAAGGATAGGCTGGTTCAGGTACAAAAGCAGCGTCATACCCAGCGCCGTGGCCGTATCCGTGCCGGTTTTGCCTCGGTATCCATTGTCGGCTACACCAATGCCGGCAAGTCGACCTTGTTCAATAGCCTGACCAAGGCGCGCATTTATGCCGCCGACCAGTTGTTTGCCACCCTGGACACTACCAGCCGGCGTTTATATCTGAATCAGGATTGCTCTATTGTCTTGTCGGATACCGTCGGTTTTATTCGAGATTTGCCACATACGCTGGTGGCTGCTTTTCGCGCCACGCTGGAAGAAACCGTGCAGGCCGATCTCTTGCTGCATGTGGTGGATTCTGCCAGCAGCATGCGCGAGCAGCAGGTAGCGGCGGTGAATCAGGTGCTGGCTGAAATTGGTGCCGACACGATTCCACAGCTGATGGTGTGGAATAAGACGGATTTACGTGGTTTGCCGCCCGAAATCGAGTACGATGATAGCGGGCGACCGGTTTCTGTTCGTGTTTCTGCATTGACTGGTGAGGGGCTGGAACTCTTGCGCACAGCCATTGCCCTACTTGTTTCAAATGATTTACCCCAAGAACCTAACCAAAAAGACCCCGATTGCGATGTCACAATTTGACCCGAACCGAGGCCGTGGAGGTAACGACGGCCCGCCTGACCTGGACGAAATTTTTCGCCGCCTGAATCAGAAGCTTTCGCGCCTGCTGGGTGCCAAGCCGCCGGTCACGGGTGGTAGTCCTAGCCCTGAAGTTTCTCCAGGCGGCATATTCCGTGGTGGCGCACTGGCAGTCGTGGGTGTGGTGGCTGCCCTGTGGCTGGGTAGCGGATTTTATGTCGTGGATGCCAGCGAAGAAGGTGTGGTCTTGCGTCTGGGCAGCTACTCGCGTACTACCGGACCTGGTCTGGGTTGGCATTTGCCTTACCCGTTCGAGAAGGTCGAGATTGTCAACCTGACCGAGGTGCGCAGTCTGGAGATTGGCTACCGCGGCAGCGCCAAAAACCGTATTCCGGAAGAAGCGCTGATGCTGACCGACGACCAGAACATCATCGATGTCCAGTTCTCGGTGCAATACGATATCAAGGATGCCAAGGATTTCCTGTTCAATAATGCTGCACGGGAAAAAGACGCCAAGGACATCGTCAAGCAGGCAGCCGAGACGGCTATCCGCGAGGTGGTAGGGCGTAACAAGGTCGACTTTGTATTGAACGAGGGGCGAGCCCAGATTGCGGTCGAAGCCCAGACACTGATCCAGCAGATTGTGGATCGTTACAAGCTCGGCATTCGTATTGCCAAGGTCAACATCAACGACGTGCAGCCGCCACAGGCCGTTAGCGCGGCATTTGATGATGCGGTCAAAGCCGGTCAGGACAAGGAAAAGCTGCGCAACGAAGGGCAGGCTTACGCCAATGATGTGATTCCTAAAGCCCGGGGTCTGGCATCGCGTCTGATGGAAGAGGCCGAAGGCTATCGTCAGCGGGTGGTTGATAATGCCGAGGGTGATGCTTCGCGTTTCACCTCGGTACTGTCACAGTACGCCAAGGCACCCAAGGTCATGCGTGATCGCATGTACTACGACATGATGCAGCAGGTCATGAGCAATACCTCCAAGGTCGTGGTTGACCAGAAAGGCGGTGGTAATCTTCTGTATCTGCCATTGGACAAGTTGATGCAGCAAGCGGCACCGGGAGCTAATCCTGCCCAGGCGGCGTCTGCCGCTGCGCCTGCGCCTGCCGTGGCGGCCAAGCCGGCTGCCGCTGCCCCTGCCCGCAGCGGGCGTGACCTGACAGACCGCGCCGGGCGGACTGCTGAAACTACGGGCGAGGAGTAAACCATGGATAAACTGATACCGACCCTGGTCGCGCTGGTCGCGGGCCTGTTGCTGCTTTCCATGTCGATGTTTACCGTGGATCAGCGCCAGTATGCAATGGTGTTCCAGTTTGGTGAGGTGGTACGCATCATCTCCAAGCCTGGCATACAGTTCAAAGTGCCTTTCCTGCAGAATGTGCGTTACTTTGACAAGCGTACGCAGACTATCGACGCCGAAGCGCCCGAGCTCTTTAATACGCGCGAGAAAAAGAACGTATTGGTCGACAGCTATGTGAAGTGGCGCGTGGTCAATGTCGAGCAGTTCTATAAGAGCGTGGGTGGCAACGAGCTGGCGGCCGTGTCGCGCCTGAAGCAGATCATCAATGACGGCTTGCGCGCCGAGTTCGGTCAGAAGGATGTTTCTGATGTGATTTCCGGCAAGCGCGAACAGGTGATGGCGGTAGTAAAGCAGCGCGCTGATGCAGAAGCACGTAAAATGGGCGTCGAAATTCTCGATGTGCGCTTAAAGCGCGTCGATTTTCCGGATAAAATCAGCACGTCCGTGTACGAGCGCATGCGTTCCGAACGCTTGACCGTTGCCAGCCAGCTACGCAGTGAAGGTGCTGCCGAGGCCGAACGTATCCGTGCCGATGCCGATCGTCAGCGCGAGATCATTCTGTCGCAAGCCTACAAGGATGCGCAGCGGATCAAGGGTGAGGGCGATGCCAAGTCGGGTGCGATTTATGCGCAGGCTTATGGCAATAATCCCGAGTTCTATGCGTTCTGGCGTAGCATGCAGGCCTACAAGGAATCGTTCAAGAACAAGAGCGATGTAATGGTCTTGCAGCCTGACTCCGCGTTCTTCAAGTATTTCAAGAACCCAGCGGCAGCTGGAAAGTAGTAATATCATCCGTTATCAGCCGGATAACCGGCTGATTCGTTAAAGCCAAGGCGGGAGTGTCTCCCGCCTTTTATTGTGTAGCGATTTCAAACATGCGCAACTGGCTGTTACCCGAACATATTGCCGACATTTTGCCGGCAACCGCACGTCAGGTGGAGTCCGCCAAGGCGGCGATGCTGGAGCAGTTCCGCACCGCAGGCTACGAGCTGGTCTCTCCGCCTTTGATCGAATATATCGAGGCACTGGTGTCGGAAGACGATGGTGCGCTCGATATCAAGACTTTCAAGCTGGATGACCATCTGTCCGGCCGGCAACTGGGTCTGCGTGCCGACATCACACCGCAGGTGGCGCGTATCGATGCCCACCTGCTGTCGGAGCGTACCGGCGTCACGCGCCTGTGTTACGCCGGCAGTGTGGTGCATGCGCGCCCGAACGGGCTGATGAGTTCGCGCGAGCCTTTGCAGGTGGGCGCCGAGCTTTATGGTTACGCCGGCATCGAGGCGGATCTGGAAGTGATAGGTCTGATGCTGGACGCCTTGCGTCTGGGCGGGGTGGAGAATATCCGTCTGGACGTCGGCCATATCGCGATTTTCCGTGGTCTGGTTGCCGCCGCCGCACTGGATGCTACGAGTGCCCGCGAGCTGTTTGCCGCGCTGCAAAGCAAGGATGGCGCCACAATCCGCGAGCTGGTTGCCGGGGTAGCCGAGCCTTACCGTTCGGCTTTTATCGCTTTGCCCGAGCTGTATGGCCCGGCCAGCATGCTGGAAAGCGCGCGTTCACGCCTGCCGTCCCTGCCCGAGATAGAGCTGGGCTTGATGCAGTTGTCGGCTATTGCCCGCGCTTTGCAGGGCAAGGTCGAGCTAAGCTTTGATCTGGCCGAATTGCGCAGCGGTTTCTATCATACCGGTTTGCTATTCACCGCTTATGCGCCGGGCTGGTCCGATGCACTGGCGCGTGGCGGCCGTTACGATAATGTCGGCCGGCGCTTTGGCCGTGCGCGTCCGGCTACCGGTTTCAGTCTGGATCTGCGCGACTTGATTCGTATTTTGCCTGCGCGTCATCCTGCGCGCGGCATCCGGGTGGCTGCACGCCAGTTGCCTGATGCATCAAACGAAGTGGCGCGTTTACGCGCGACCGGCGAGATCGTGGTACTGGATTATCTGGGCGAATCTGCCGAAGCCTTGGGCTGCGACCGTGAACTGGTGGCAACGAGCGAAGGCTGGCAGATCGTTCCGTTTCATTGAACTCATTTTGACCGAGAAGAAGAGGTTGCTTCCGATGTCCAACAAGAACGTAGTGGTAATTGGTACCCAGTGGGGTGATGAAGGCAAGGGCAAGATCGTCGATTGGCTGACCGATCACGCTGAAGCCGTGGTGCGCTTTCAGGGCGGCCACAATGCCGGCCACACCCTGGTCGTTAACGGCAAGAAGACCATCCTGCGCCTGATCCCGTCCGGCATCCTGCGCGCCGGTGTTGAGTGCTTCATCGGTAACGGTGTGGTGCTGTCGCCTGAAGCCTTGCTCAAAGAAATCGACGAGCTGCTCGCTGCCGGTGTCGATGTTGACAAGCGCCTGAAGATCGCCGAAGGCTGCCCGCTGATCCTGCCTTACCACGTTGCACTGGATCAGGCGCGTGAATTGGCCAAGGGCGCCGGCAAGATCGGTACCACCGGTCGCGGCATCGGCCCGGCTTACGAAGACAAGGTCGCTCGCCGTGCTCTGCGCGTGATTGACTTGTTCGACCGCGAGGCTTTCGCGGCCAAGCTCAAGGAAAATGTCGATTACTACAATTTCCAGCTGACCCAATACCACAAGGCCGATCCGGTCAGCTTCGAGGCCATCCTCGAGCAGACCATGCTGCTGGCCGAGCGCATCAAGCCTATGGTTGCCGATGTGTCGCGTACGCTGTACGACAAGAACGCTGCTGGCGTGCCGCTGCTGTTTGAAGGTGCGCAAGGTACGTTGCTGGACATCGATCACGGTACCTACCCGTTTGTGACCTCGTCCAACTGCGTAGCCGGTGCTGCTGCACCGGGTGCCGGTGTTGCGCCGCAAATGCTCAGCTATGTGCTGGGTATCGTTAAGGGCTACACCACCCGCGTAGGTTCCGGTCCATTCCCGACCGAGCAGGAAAACGAAATCGGTGCTTTCCTGGCCGAGCGTGGCAATGAGTTCGGCTCGGTCACCGGCCGTCCGCGTCGTTGCGGCTGGTTCGATGCTGCCGCGCTCAAGCGCTCCATCCAGATCAATGGCGTAACCGGCCTGTGCGTGACCAAGCTGGACGTAATGGACGGTCTGGAAGAGATCAAGCTGTGCGTGGGCTATATGCTTGATGGCAAGAAGATCGATATCCTGCCGTTCGGTTCGGATGCGGTCAGCAAGTGCGAGCCTATCTATGAAGTGATGCCGGGTTGGAGCGAAACGACTTTCGGGACCAAAACCTGGGATAAGCTGCCGGCCAATGCTCAGGCTTACCTGACCCGCATCGCCGAAGTGTGCGGTGCACCGGTTGCCATCGTGTCTACCGGTCCGGATCGCGAAGAAACCATCGTGCTGCAACATCCTTACGGCCTGTAAGCGCTGTTCTGCCCCGATAAAAAGACCCGCCTGGCGGGTCTTTTTGCATTTCCAGCGACACCGTATGCTTGAGAGTGACGCGCTTCGTGCGTAAGCTTGCGTTTTTCGGCCTTATGGCCTTATCTACGCGACGTTTTCCATGCACATCCATATCCTAGGCATTTGTGGCACTTTTATGGGCGGTATTGCCGCCATCGCCAAGCAGGCGGGGCACCGCGTCACCGGTTGCGATACCCATGTTTACCCGCCGATGAGTACCCAACTCGAAGCGATGGGCATCGAGCTTATCGAAGGCTTTGGCGCCGAGCAGATTGTGCTGGAGCCGGATATGTATGTGGTGGGCAATGTGGTGACGCGCGGCAAACCCTTGATGGAAGAGATCCTCGATCGCGGCCTGCCGTATATTTCCGGCCCGCAGTGGCTGGCCGAGCATGTCTTGCAGGGGCGCTGGGTACTGGCGGTGGCCGGCACCCATGGCAAAACCACCACCAGTGCCATGCTGGCCTGGATACTGGAGGATGCCGGTCTGGCTCCGGGCTTTCTGATTGGCGGCATTCCTGAGAACTTCGGTATCTCGGCCCGCCTGCCAGGCTCGCCACAGCAGGATCCGGCCAGCGAAAGCCCGTTTTTCGTGATCGAGGCCGACGAATACGACACTGCTTTTTTCGACAAGCGTTCCAAGTTTGTACACTACCGCCCGCGCACCGCCGTGCTGAACAATCTCGAGTTCGATCACGCCGATATTTTTGCCGATCTGCCGGCGATCGAGACCCAGTTTCATCACTTGGTGCGTACCGTGCCGTCCAAAGGACTGATCGTGGCCAATGGCCGCGAGGCCGCGCTGGAGCGGGTGCTGGCGCGCGGTTGCTGGACGCCGGTCGAGCCTTTCGGTGTCGATGGCGGCTGGCAGGTGGGGGATGTCGCCGCTGACGGCAGCTTCGAGGTGTTGCTGGATGGCGTGCAGCAGGGCCGGGTAGGCTGGGGCCTGATGGGGGAGCACAACCGTCTGAATGCACTGGCCGCAATTGCCGCGGCACGCCATGCCGGCGTGACGGTCAAGCAGAGTATCGATGCCTTGTCCCGCTTTGTGAATGTGAAGCGGCGCATGGAGGTGAAAGGCGTAGCGAACGGGGTGACCGTGTATGACGACTTTGCCCATCACCCGACGGCGATTGCCACTACGGTCGCCGGTCTGCGCGCCAAGGTGGGCAATGCACGCATTCTGGCGGTGCTGGAGCCCCGCTCCAATACCATGAAACTCGGCGCGATGAAGGATGCGCTGGCAGGCTCGCTGGGTGATGCCGATTTGGTGTATTGCTATGGTGCCAATCTGGGCTGGGACCCGGTACAGGCACTCGCGCCGCTGGGGAATGCTGCGGCCAGCTTTGATGACCTGGATGCCTTGCTTTTTGCCGTAGTGGCCGAAGCGCGGCCGGGTGACCAGATTCTGGTGATGAGTAATGGCGGCTTTGGCGGGATACACGGCAAGCTTTTGGTGGCGCTCGCTTAAAGCGCGCTATGTGATGTAAAAAAGGAGGCCCGTTGAACGGGCCTCCTTTTTTCATGTCAGCGCTGTGCTGATCGTATGCAGCTTACTTGATGAAGTCGAACAAAATGGCGGTCATTGCCAGCAGACCCATTGCGACAACAAACACATTGCTGATCGCACCGCGATGCTCTTTCATCGCCGGGATCTTGCTGATGGCGTACATCGGCATCAGGTACAGGATGGCCGCGATAATCGGACCGCCCAGAGCTTCGATCATGCCCAGAATGCTAGGGTTGATCACGGCAACGGCCCAGATGGTCAGTACCATGAATACCTGGATGAAGCGGTTGATCTTCTTGGCGTCCGGAGTCTTGCCGCTGCTACGCATCTGCTTGACGATGATGCCGTTCATGCCTTCTGCCGCACCCAGATAGTGGCCGAAGAAGGAGGAGACGATGGCAACGAAAGCAACCAGCGGACCGAAGTAGGAAACAAAGCCACTGTTATGCACGTTGGCAAGGTAGGACAGGATAGGCAGGTTCTGTGCTTTGGCATCTGCCAGCTGGGCCGGGGTCAGCGACAGCACGCAAGAGAACACGAACAGCATCACGAAACCGACCAGCATGAAGGATGTGTTGCGCAGGATCTGGTCGGCCTTCTTGCGGGCATGTACGCCGTATTCGCGGCGCTGGGCGACGGCAAACTGGGAAATGGCTGGCGAGTGGTTAAAGGCAAATACCAGAACCGGGATAGTCAGCCACACGGTGCCCAGGGCATCGACAGCCGACGGCATCACCATCAGTGCATCCATTTTCCAGTCAGGAATCAGATACAGCGACATAAAGGCCAGAATGCCGACCAGCGGGTACACCAGGAACTGGGTCACCTTGAGCATCAGCTTTTCGCCGGCCAGCATCACCGACATCATGCCCATGATCAGCACGATGGACAGCAGCGCGCGCGGTGGCGACTCCATGCCCAGCTGGTTGACGATAAAGCTGTCCACGGTGTTGGTGATGCCGACGCCGTAGATCAAGACGATAGGGTAGATCGCGAAGAAATAGAGCAGCGTGATGGCTTTACCCGCACCTACGCCGAAGTGCTCTTCGACGACTTCGGTGATGTCGCTGCCTTCTTTGGCCGACGAGCAGACAAAGCGCGACAGACCGCGGTGGGCGAGGAAGGTCATCGGGCCGATCAACAGCGCCATCAGTACCAGCGGCCAGAAACCGCCCATACCTGCGTTGATAGGCAGAAACAGAATGCCGGCGCCGACAGCGGTGCCGAACAGGCTGAGCATCCAGGTAGTATCGCGGCTATTCCAGGCCGGGAAAGCAGGCAGAGTGGCTTTGACATGCGAGCTGGACGGTTTGTTGTCCGGTGTGGCGACGGCTTCGTGAGTCATGTTTATTATCCGTAATGCGTAAATGGTTGTTGCTATTGTCTGGCGATAAAGCCTGCGCTGGATGTCAGTGTTCACGTGGTACTGACATTAAACGCTGTTTGCCCGCCCGCTTATTTGGGTTTTTATGCCCGTAATCAGAATTGTTTCTATTTATTAAGATCATTTTATTATCATTTATTTATTAAGATCAATAAAAAATGAGCACTCGCAAACAGTGTGCGGGTGCTCATTTTATGTATTTTAATTTTTGTTTTGTTCGATTTGTGACTTTGTCGGTTCGTTTGCGGTTATTTGCATGGTTTACTGGTGTCTGCCTGGAAATTACAGGCGGGAGCAGGGTTATCTTGTTCGAAAATGAATACTTGTTAACGTCGGCAAATTTGTTCGCGGTGACGTCGAAAAATCCACTTTTCCCACAAAGGACGGGTGTTTTCGCTTAAGGCATCCTCGATTGAAGCCGTGATTGCATAGGCTTGCGGCCCTTGGCGCTGGCTGGCCAGTACCGTAGCCGGCAGAAACAGGGTCAGCGCCGAGTCTGCATGCGGGCTTAACTCAAGCAGGAGAGTCTCGCCGGGGCTTTGGTCTTGACTGCTATGCCAGGCCAGGCTGTTCAGGCCCAGACGGCAGGCGTGCAAGGGGGCGCTTTCCGGGTAGCGGGACAGTAGCGCGACTTCCAGTGCCAGATCGAGCTTGGCTTCCAGTCGCTGCAGCAGCGGGTCGGCGCCGTCCGGGGTGCCGGTTGGCGCGGCCAGCACCCGTAATGCCAGCCGCGTCTCGCGCGCAAGCTTGCTGCTGTAGTCCTGTGCCGGGCGCAGGCCCAGCGGCAGGTCGGCGTCGAAGGAGACTGTGTCGAGTTCGGGCAGCATACTGGTCTTTCTGCTCACAGAGCTTCAAACAGGCCGACGACCCCCTCCAGCCCGACATGGTTGATGGCGACGTCTGCCTGTGCCCGCACCACCGGTTTGGCGTCGAAGGCAATGCCCAGCCCGGCTTCGGCCAGCATCAACAGGTCGTTGGCCCCGTCGCCCATCGCGATCACCTGTTCCGGACGCAGGCCCAGTTCCTCGCGTTTGGCGATCAGCAATTGGCGTTTGGCGGCCGCATCCACAATCCCGCCCTTGATGCGCCCGGTCAGGCGGCCGTCGACAATTTCGAGTTCGTTGGCGTAAGCGTAGTCCAGCCCCAGCTCCGCCTTGAGGCGTTCGGTAAAAAAGGTAAAGCCGCCGGAGACCAGCATAAAGCGCACGCCGTGTGCCTTGCATGCAGCCAGCAGGGTTTCGGCGCCACGGGTGAGTTGCAGCCGTTCGCGATAGACGCGCTCCAGCGCGGCCTCTTCCAGTCCTTCAAGCAAGGCCACGCGCTGGGTCAGCGACTGGGCAAAGTCTAGCTCGCCCTGCATCGAGCGCTCGGTAATGGCGGCCACCTGCGGCTTGATGCCCAGCATGTCGGCGATTTCGTCTATGCACTCGATGGTGATCAGCGTCGAGTCCATGTCCGACACCAATAAGCCGAAATCGGAAAAGTGCAGTCCATCCTGCATGAGCGCGACATCGACCGCCAGTGTCTGTGCCGTAGCCATGAGCACTGCGCGTGCGGTGGGGGAGGCAGGAGACAGGCGGGCGCGGGAGGCGGACAGGCGCTGGATATGGCTGGCGCCGGCAAGGCCGGCTAGCTGTTGCAAGGCCTGATCGTTGAGTTGGGGGGCCTGGACTATAAGGTGATAGGACATGGTGCTCACACAAGTAAGTTTGTGTGCGGATTATGCCATGTGTAAATCGGGAGCAGGATAAGGGCGTGCCGGAAAACAGCAAGAAGCGGCATCGGGTGTTGCCGATGCCGCTTTATCCGGCTTAGGCGTTAAGCAGGCCCAGCAGTTTCATGGCGACAGCTTCAGAGGAAGCCGGATTTTGCCCCGTGATGAGCAGGCCGTCTTCTTGGGTAAAGACGCCCCAGTCCGCGCCCTTGGCGTAGAGGCCGCCTGCGTCGATCAGCGCATCTTCCAGCAGGAAGGGCACGATGTGGGTGAGACCGACCGCGGCTTCTTCGCCATTGGTAAAGCCGGTCACGTGACGTCCGGCGACCAAGGGTGTGCCATCGCTTTTCTTGGCATGTAGCAGGACGGCCGGCGCATGGCAGACGGCAGCAATCGGTTTGCCCTGACGGTCGAAAGATTGCAGCAGCAAGATGGAGGCTTCGTTATTGGTCAGGTCCCACAGCGGGCCGTGACCGCCGGGGTAGAGCACGGCATCGAAGTCTGCCGCTTCGATTTCCTTGAGGGTGAGGGTGTGCGCCAGTTTGTCCTGCAGCACAGTGTCGGCATTGAAGCGCACGGTGGCCGGGGTCTGGAACTCGGGCAGGGCACTTTTTGGATCGATCGGCGGCTGCAGCCCCAGGGGGGACGCCAGCGTCACCTCGACGCCCGCATCGTGCAGCAGGTAATAGGGTGCGGCAAACTCTTCAATCCAGAAGCCGGTACGGTGGCCGGTGTCCCCCAGCTTGTCGTGGCTGGTCAAAACAAACAGAACGCGTTTCATCGTGCTCTCCTTTAAAGGGGGTGGCAGTGCTCAGCTTGTGTGCGCAGTGTGACGCGTTGATGACGCGATCGCTTACAACGCAGGGTAATCGGTATAGCCTTCGGCGCCACCGCCGTAGAGCGTCGCCGGATTCAGTGCATTCAGTTCTGCCCCTGCTTGCAGGCGTGCCGGCAGGTCCGGGTTGGCGATAAAGCTGCGGCCAAAGGCGGCGGCATCGATATAGCCTTTCTCCAGCAAGGCTTCAGCCTTGTCTGCAGTGTAGCCGCCGGCACCGATGATGCAGCCCGGATAGTGGGCGCGCAGCGTCTGGCGGAACGCTTCGCTGTAGGCCGGACCACCGGCCCAGTCCGGCTCGGAGATATGCAGATAAGCCAGATTCCGTTTGGCCAGTTCGTCAGCCAGATACAGCGCCATGTCTTCCTGACCGACATCGGACAGGCCGTTGAACACGCCCAGCGGCGAAATACGGATGCCTACGCGATCGGCCGACCATTCAGCGACGACGGCATCGACGACTTCAAGCAAGAGGCGGGCGCGGTTTTCGATGCTGCCGCCGTAGGCATCGGTGCGGGTATTGGCTTCCGGTGACAGAAACTGGTTGAGCAGGTAGCCGTGGGCGCCATGGATCTCGACCAGGTCGAAGTCTGCGCGGCGCGCATTGTCGGTAGCGCGGCGGTAGTCTTCGATCAGGTCTTCGATTTCGGCGCTTTCCAGTGCGCGCGGCGTGGAGCAGGGCGCGCGCACCAGGTCTCCGTTTTCATCGCGGATATTGGTGTTGCTTTGGGCTGCAATCGCCGAAGGCGCCAGTGGTGCTTCACCATGCGGCTGCACGCTGGTGTGCGAAATGCGGCCGGTGTGCCACAGCTGGATGGCCATCAGGCCGCCGGCTTGGTGGACGGCCTGATTGATATCGCGCCAGGCGGAAACCTGCGCTTCGCTATAGATGCCGGGTGCGCCGGCATAGCCTTTGGCGGTAGGGGAAATATGGGTGCCTTCGTTGATGATCAGGCCGGCGCTGGCGCGCTGCACATAATAGTCGCGGGCCAGGTCGGTTGGCAGATCGCTCGGCTCGGTATTGCGCAGACGGGTCAGTGGTGCCATCAGTACGCGGTTTTTCAGGGTGACAGCACCCATGGTCAGCGGGGTGAACAGTTTGTCGAGTTGCATGTTTTCTTCCTTGATTAGACCGGTCGGCTAGTTGTTGTGTGTGCCAGTACATCAAAAGACGGCTGGCAGTTTGGTTTAAGGGGTGTGGATCTGTTAAGGCTCAGCTTGCAAGCGTTGTGCTGTTTCGACCAACAGGCGGCGTAGTGGCGTGCTGTCGCGTGCAACCTTGCTTAGCAAGGCCATGCCCAGCCAGTTGGCGTAGAGTGATTCGGCCAGTACTCCCGGCTGGGGGTGTGGTGCCAGCGATCCTTCCGCGATGCCGGCCTGGATGGCGCTAGCCAGACGGGCCATGACCTGATCCATGCCGCGCTTGAGCACTTCACGCATAGGCTCGGACAGATCGGAGACTTCGGCCGACAGCTTGACCGCCAGACAGGTATTGCTGTGATCGTGGCACTCGGCGCGCTCGACCCAGCGTGCAAAATAGGCCAGCAGGCGTTCGCGCTGGTTGCCGGGCGCGTTTTCACCCAGGCCAAGCTGCAAGGCGGTATCGTAATCGGCGAAGTAGCGGCTGAGCAGGGCAACACCGAAGTCTTCTTTCGACTTGAAATAGTGGTAGAACGAGCCCTTGGGGACGCCGGCCTCGCGCAGCAGTTCGGCCAAGCCCAGCGCGGTAAAGCCGCGGTGCTGGATCAGCATCTCGCCGGTATCAAGGATATGGGCCTGAGTGTCAGGGTAGAGCGGGTGTCTGGACATGGAACGCATCTTATTAGACCGGTCGTCTAATTGCAAGTGCCATAATCAGGCGTGACGTATATCGTATGGGCATTCTACAATAGCGGCCAATGACGAAACAGGCCGCGCCCTGCTGCTGAGGGGTAACGGCCTGAAGCCCAAACCATGGAGAAACCCGATGCGCCCTATCCGCCAGGATGATTTTATCCAGAGCATTGCCGACGCTTTCCAGTACATCTCGTATTACCACCCCAAGGACTTTATCGACGCGCTGTACGCAGCCTATCTGGCGGAAGAAAGCCCGGCTGCCAAGGATGCGATGGCACAGATTCTGGTCAATAGCCGCATGTGCGCCGAAGGCCATCGCCCTATCTGTCAGGATACCGGTATCGCCGTGGTCTTCCTCAAGGTCGGGATGAATGTGCGCTGGGATGCGACATTGTCGGTGCAGGAGATGGTGAACGAGGGTGTGCGCCGTGCCTACCTCAACCCTGACAACAAGCTGCGTGCTTCGGTGCTGCTAGACCCGGCTGGCAAACGAACTAACAGCAAGGACAATACCCCGGCGGTGGTGCACTACGAGATTGTCGAGGGCGATCACGTCGAGGTGATCTGCGCGGCCAAGGGTGGCGGCTCGGAGAACAAGTCCAAGTTTGTCGCACTCAACCCGTCGGACTCGCTGGTTGACTGGGTACTCAAGACCATTCCGACCATGGGCGCCGGCTGGTGTCCGCCGGGTATTCTGGGCATCGGCATCGGCGGCACGCCGGAAAAATCGATGTTGCTGGCCAAGGAAAGCCTGATGGGACCGGTGGATATCCATCTGGTCAAGGAAAAAGCCGCACGCGGCGAGACGCTGACCCGCGTCGAAGAGCTGCGTCTGGAGCTGCTGGAAAAAATCAATGCGCTGGGTATCGGCGCACAGGGTCTGGGCGGGCTGACTACGGTGCTGGACGTCAAGATCATGGATTACCCGACCCATGCAGCCTCGTTGCCAGTGGCGATGATCCCCAACTGCGCCGCCACGCGCCATGTGCATTTCCATCTGGACGGCACGGGCCCGGCACAACTGGAAGCCCCCAAGCTGGAAGACTGGCCGCAGATCGAGTACGGCACTGCCGGTGGCCGCCGAGTCAATCTGGACATCGTCACCCGCGAGGAGGTGGCGAGCTGGAAGCCGGGCGAGGTGCTGCTTCTGAACGGCAAGATGCTGACCGGCCGCGACGCCGCGCACAAGCGCATCGTCGATATGCTCAACAAGGGCGAGCAACTGCCGGTGGATCTGGCCGGGCGCTTTATTTACTACGTAGGCCCGGTCGATCCGGTCGGCGACGAAGTGGTCGGCCCGGCCGGCCCGACTACCGCTACGCGCATGGACAAGTTCACCGAACAGGTGCTGGCCGAGACCGGCCTGCTGGGCATGATAGGCAAGGCCGAGCGTGGTCCGGCAGCGATAGATGCGATCAAGAAGCACCAGTCGGTGTATCTGATGGCCGTTGGCGGTTCAGCTTATCTGGTATCCAAGGCGATCAAGGGCTCGCGTGTGGTCGGCTTTGCCGATCTGGGCATGGAGGCGATTTACGAGTTCGAGGTGAAAGACATGCCGGTGACGGTGGCGGTCGACAGCCAGGGCTCGTCGGTCCACCAGAGCGGCCCGGCCGAATGGCGGGTCAAGATCGGCAACAAGATTCCGGTCAAGACGGCCTGATCTTGGCGGAAAATACAAAAAAGCCGGAATTCGTTCCGGCTTTTTTTACGTGGTGTCGTACCCGGGGCTGACCCTTACTTCAACAGATTGCCTACCCGTGCGGTAATCAAATCGACTGCCGGGTCGTTGACGCCATGCGGCAGAATGACGTCGGCGAAGCGTTTGGTTGGCTCGACAAACTGGTTGTGCATTGGGCGAACCGTACCCAGATATTGTTCGATCACACTGGCCATGGTGCGGCCACGCTCGGCAATGTCGCGCTGCAGACGGCGGATAAAACGCACATCGCCATCGGTGTCGACAAAGATCTTCAGTGACATCAGATCGCGCAGTGCCGAGTCATACAGCGCGAAAATGCCTTCGATCACGATGACCGGTGCGCTGACCACGGTTTCGGTCTGCGGGGCGCGGGTGTGGTTGGCAAAGTCGTAAATCGGCATTTCGATCGGCACGCCGTTTTTCAGGGCATCAATGTGTTCGATCAGCAGCGGCCAGTCAAAGGCATGCGGATGATCGTAGTTGGTGTGCAGGCGCTGTTCCATCGTCAGATGGCTCTGGTCGCGGTAGTAGTTGTCCTGAATGATGACGGCTGCCTTGTCGCTGCCTATCGTTTCAACAACTTTGCGGGTGACGGTGGTCTTGCCGCTACCGCTGCCACCGGCCACGCCGATGATAAAGGGTGTACTCATAGTGCTGCTCCCGAATAAGCACGACAGTTTAGCAAACTCTAATAAAGAGCGCGCCATCACCTTGCGGAAAAATCAACTATCCTTGCCATCCTGTTCGGCTCTGGCTTCTGCTACCCATTGCTGCATGGCCGGTAGTGCCAGCATATGGTCGGCGTAAGCCTGAGCCAGTGGAGGCAGGCTTACGCCATAGCTGGCAAAGCGCAGTGCCACCGGTGCATACATGGCGTCGGCGATGGTAAAGCCGCCAAACAGGAAGGGGCCGCCGTCCTGATGGTCATGGCGCAGCGATTGCCAGATTTGGCTGATGCGCTGGATGTCGGCCTGTGTCGCCTCGTCAAAGCTAAGACCGCTATATTGCGCGACCACATTCAGCGGCAGGTTCTGGCGCAGCGCGCTAAAGCCCGAGTGCATTTCGGCGGTAATGGCGCGCGCAGTCGCGCGGTCGGTGGCTTCGCGCGGCCATAGGCCGGCAGCAGGAAAACATTCGGCCAGATATTCGCAAATAGCCAGCGAATCCCAGATGCACAACTGATGGTCGAGCAGGGCCGGCACCTTGCCGCTGGGACTGAACTTCAGGATACGTGCATGTGTATCCGGCTGGTACAGGCGTAGCGGAATTTCTTCGAACGGTTCTGCCAGCATTTTGAGCACCAGCCACGGACGCAGTGACCAGGAAGAAAAATTCTTGTCGGCGATAACCAGTCTGAACATGGTGGGGACTCCAGTGGACAAATAATGCATTCTAGATGAAAAAACACCCCGTGCAGGACGGGGTGTTAATCAAACTCGCTTGTGGCAGGCCTCACTCGGCCTCGTCTATCCAGGCTTGCTGAATCGCTTCCAGTACTTTTTCGCCGCCACGGCTGTGGTCGTCGTCAAAGCCGGGCAGGGCGATGACCCAGTTGTGCAAGTCGGTAAAGCGCAGGGTTTTCGGGTCGACATCGGGATGCGTGTCGTACAGTTCGGCGGCAATGTCGTGAATATCAGACCATTTCATGGCGCTCTCCAGTGTCGTGGGCTCAGTGGTGTTCGCGGGCGTGGTTGATGGTGTAACGCGGGATCTCGACCACCAGATCCTGTCCGTCGACCAGTGCCTGGCAGGACAGGCGCGACTGTGCTTCCAGTCCCCAGGCTTTGTCCAGCATATCTTCTTCCAGCTCGTCTGCTTCGTTCAGCGATTCGCCGCCTTCGCGCACGATGACATGGCAGGTGGTGCAGGCGCACGATTTTTCGCAGGCGTGCTCGATTTCGATATCGTGGGCCAATAGGGCATCGCAGATGCTGGTGCCGTTGGCAACATCGTCGAGTACGGCACCATCCGGGCACAGGTCGGCGTTGGGGAGCACGATAATACGGGGCATGACGGTCAGTCCTTAGAGTTCTGCAATATTGTGGCCTTTAAGCGCGCGACGGATATTGCGATCCATGCGGCGTGAGGCAAAGGTATCGGTGGCGTGGTTCAGCGCAGCGGTGGCTTCGTTGATGGCGCGGGTATGGCCAAGGGCAATCGCGCCCTCGACCGCATTCAGGCAAGTATCGACCTGTGCGCGTTCTGTGTTGTCCAGCAGATCGCCATCGCTCTCTAGTGCGGTGCGGGTGACATCCATCAGGCTTTGGGCATCGACGATGGCTTCGCGCAGTTTGCGCGCCTGGATATCATCCTGCACGTGATCCATTGATTCGGTCAGCATACGGCTGATGTCGTCATCCGACAGGCCGTAAGAGGGCTTGATGGTGATGCTGGCTTCAACGCCTGAGGTCAGTTCGCGGGCGAATACCGACAGCAGGCCATCGGCGTCGATCTGGAAGCTGATGCGGATGCGCGCCGCACCGGCCACCATGGGCGGAATGCCGGTCAGCACAAAGCGCCCCAGCGAGCGGCAATCTGCCACCAGTTCGCGCTCGCCCTGCAGCACATGAATGCTCATGGCTGTCTGGCCGTCCTTGAAGGTGGTGAACTCCTGCGCGCGCGCCACCGGCAAGGTGGTGTTGCGCGGGATGATCTTCTCGGTCAGCCCGCCCATGGTTTCGATGCCGAGCGACAGCGGGTTCACGTCCAGCAGCAGCCAGTCGTCGCCGGCTTTGTTGCCGGCGAGCACGTTGGCCTGAATGGCCGCACCAAGCGCGACTACCTTGTCCGGGTCGAGGTTGGTTAGCGGCGGCTGGCCGAAGAACTGGCCGACGGCTTGCTGGATGGCCGGCATGCGTGTGGCGCCGCCGACCATGACTACGCCGGCAATATCGGCCGCCGCGATGCGTGCGTCACGCAGCGCCTTGCGCATGGGCAGCAGTGTCTTGTCGATCAGGGTACGGGTGATGTTATGGAAGGTGTCCTGTGCCAGCACAAGATCCAGCGCCTGGCCATCGGACAGGATGGCGGTAATGCGGGCATCGTTGTGTTCGCTCAGATGTTCCTTGGCTTCGCGTGCGCGGGTCAGCAGCAAGCGGGTATCCTGGGGATTCAAGCCGGACAGGCCGGCTTCGGCCAGTATCCAGCAATAGATGCGGTGGTCGAAGTCGTCCCCGCCCAAGGCAGCGTCGCCGCTAGTGGACAGGACTTCGAATACGCCACGGGTCAGCTTGAGGATGGATACATCCAACGTGCCGCCGCCCAGATCATAGACGGCGTAAGTGCCTTCGGAGGCATTGTCCAGACCATAGGCGATAGCCGCAGCAGTGGGTTCGTTCAGCAGGCGCAAGACATGAAGTCCCGCCAGACGCGCAGCATCCTTGGTGGCCTGACGCTGCGCATCATCGAAATAAGCCGGCACGGTGATGACGGCTCCGGTCAGCTCGCCCCCCAGGCTGGCTTCTGCGCGCAGACGCAGGGTCTTGAGGATTTCGGCCGATACTTCGACCGGGCTTTTGGCGCCGCTATGGGTCTGGATCTGCAACATGCCCGGCGTATCGATAAAGCGGTAGGGCAGGGACGCCGCTTCGGCGATATCGGACAGGCTGCGCCCCATAAAGCGTTTGGTCGAGACAATGGTGTTATGCGGGTCGCGGCTTTGTTCGGCTTGTGCATCGATGCCGACCACGCTCTGGCCATCGCTCAGGTAGCGCACGACCGAGGGCAGCAGGCTGCGGCCGTGGGCATCGGGCAGGACGGTTGCCGTGCCGCTGCGCACGGTGGCGACCAGTGAGTTGGTGGTGCCAAGGTCGATGCCGACGGCGAGGCGATGCTGATGAGGTGCTGCTGACAGGCCGGGTTCGGCTATTTGCAATAGGGCCATGGCGTCTTCGGGTCTTTGTCGTGCGAGCGTAAACCCGCGTTTCTAGTACAGCAGCGCTTCGATGGCGTCGCCGGTGTCCTGCTCGATTTTTTCCAGGAAGCGCAATTTTCGCACTAAAACCGCTGCGCCTTCCAGATCGTGTTCGTGGTCTATGCCTTGTGTCAGTGCCGTTTCCAGTTCGCGCATATCGCTCTGGATCTCGCGCGACAGCTTTTCCAGTGCCTCGATATCGCTATCGGCCTTGGCGTCGGCCAGTGCCTCATGCCACTCCATCTGCAACATCAGAAAGTCGGCCGGCATGCTGGTGTTGGTTTCTTCCTGCGTGTCCACGCCGGCGAGTGACAACAGATAGCGTGCGCGCGAAATGGGTTTTTTCAGCGTCTGATAAGCTTCATTGACACGGGTCGCCACCATCAGTGCGCGGCGGCGTTCCGCGTCCGGTGCGCTGGCAAAGCGGTCCGGATGCACTTCTGCGGCGATGGCACGCCAGTTGCGCTCAAGCAAGGCCAGATCCAGCGCGAAGCGCTGCGGCAGAGCAAACAGCGCAAAGTAGTCCTGGGTAAAGTCGGAATTCATGGCAGTCCTGCAGGGGCGCAGGCCCCCTTTATGCGTGTCTCCGGCCGTAGCCGGAGACACTGTCAGACATTAAAGCTTTCGCCGCAGCCGCACTCGTTCTTGACGTTGGGGTTGTTGAACTTGAAGCCTTCGTTCAGCCCTTCCTTGGCAAAATCAAGCTCGGTGCCGTCCAGATAGGCCAGGCTTTTGGCGTCGGTAAACACGGTTACGCCATCGCTATCGAAGGTAATGTCGTCTTCACCTGGCACATCGACAAATTCGAGTTTGTAAGCCATGCCCGAGCAGCCGGAGGTCTTGACACCCAGACGGATGCCCAGACCCTTGCCGCGTTTGGCAATGAAGTTGCGGATATGATCGGCAGCAGCGTGAGTCAGGGTAATCGCCATGATGTCTCCTTATTGACCGTGTTTTTGCTTGTAGTCGCTGACGGCAGCCTTGATGGCGTCTTCGGCGAGTATCGAGCAGTGGATCTTGACCGGTGGCAGGGCCAGTTCTTCGGCGATTTCGGTATTCTTGATGGCCATTGCCTGATCCAGCGTTTTGCCCTTGACCCATTCGGTCACGAGGGAGGACGAGGCAATGGCCGAGCCGCAGCCATAGGTCTTGAATTTGGCGTCTTCGATCACGCCATCGGCGCCAACCTTGATCTGCAGCTTCATCACGTCGCCGCAGGCCGGAGCGCCGACCATGCCGGTGCCTACCGTGTCGTCGCCTTTTTCAAAGGCGCCGACATTGCGCGGGTTTTCATAGTGGTCGAGGACTTTTTCGCTATAAGCCATGGTGTTTCTCCTTGTTGCCGGTTCGGGCCGACGCTTGCCGGCCCGGGTCCGTCGATGTCAGTGTGCAGCCCACTGGACGGTATTCAGATCTACCCCGTCCTTGAACATTTCCCACAGCGGGGACAATTCGCGCAGTTTGCCGATTTTCTCTTTGAGCAGCTTGATTGCGTAGTCGATTTCTTCTTCGGTGGTAAAGCGGCCGATGGTGAAGCGGATGGAGCTGTGCGCCATCTCGTCATTGCGTCCCAGCGCGCGCAGCACATAGGATGGCTCGAGCGAAGCCGAGGTGCAGGCCGAACCGGAGGATACGGCCAGATCCTTGATCGCCATGATCAGGCTTTCGCCTTCGACAAAATTGAAGCTGACATTGAGGTTGTGCGGTACGCGCTGCTCGACGTCACCGTTGATATACACCTCTTCCATATCCTGAATGCCGTGCCACAGGCGGTCGCGCAGCATGCGGATGCGCTCGTTTTCGGCATGCATGTCCATGCGGGCAATGCGGAAAGCCTCGCCCATGCCGGCGATCTGGTGTGTGGCCAGCGTACCGGAGCGGAAACCGCGCTCATGACCGCCGCCGTGCATTTGCGCTTCCAGACGGACGCGCGGCTTGCGCCGGATATACAGTGCGCCTATGCCTTTCGGGCCGTAGGTTTTGTGGGCCGAGAAGCTCATCAGATCGACCTTGAGCTTGTCCAGATCGATATCGACCTTGCCGGTGGCTTGCGCTGCATCGACATGGAACAGGACGCCTTTTTCTCGGCACAACTCGCCAATGGCGGGGATGTCCTGAATCACGCCGATTTCGTTGTTGACGAACATGACCGACACCAAAATGGTGTCCGGACGGATCGCGGCCTTGAGTGCTTCCAGATCGATCAGACCGTTTTCCTGCACATTGAGGTAAGTGACCTCGAAGCCCTGACGCTCCAGTTCGCGCATGGTGTCGAGGATGGCCTTGTGTTCGGTCTTGACCGTAATCAGGTGTTTGCCCTTGGTCTTGTAAAACTGGGCCGCGCCCTTGAGGGCCAGGTTGTTGGACTCGGTTGCGCCCGAGGTCCAGACAATTTCCTTGGCGTCACAACCCACCAGCTTGGCCACTTCGACGCGCGCGTTCTCTACCGCGGCTTCGGCATCCCAGCCAAAAGGATGGCTGCGCGAAGCGGGGTTGCCGAATTTTTCGGTCAGGTAGGGAATCATCACTTCGGCCACACGCGGGTCAATAGGCGTGGTGGCGGAGTAGTCGAGGTAAATGGGAAGCTTGAGCTGGCTCATGTTTGAATTCTCCGAATGGGTGCCGGCGCTTAAAGGGCGCTGGGTGTGGCCTCGGCATGCGCCCTGTGCTTTGGCGACTCGCGTTGGTCCTGCATTACATTGACTTCCTTGGCGCGCTGCTTGTCGACCAGGCTGTTCAGGCTGATTTTGGACAGATAGTCGTACAAGGTGGCGTTCAGTTCGGTCCATAAGTCGTGCGTCATGCAGCGCTGGCTGCCACGACAATTTTCCTTGCCGCCACACTGGGTGGCATCGACCGGTTCATCTACTGCCGCGATGATTTGGGAGACCGAAATCGTCTCAGCCTCACGCGCCAGTGTGTAGCCTCCGCCCGGTCCGCGCGTGCTTTCAACTAGCTCAGAGCGTCTGAGCTTGCCGAACAATTGTTCCAGATACGACAGGGAAATGCCTTGGCGCTCGCTGATGCCGGCCAGCGTGACCGGCCCGCCGGCTTCGCGCATGGCGAGGTCGAGCATGGCGGTGACGGCGAAGCGTCCTTTGGTAGTCAGGCGCATGGTGTGGTGTTCTCCCTGTCTTTGCTGCTTTTATATGGTTTCGCAATCCGTAGCGGATTATGTCTATACCTGAGTGTTTTGGTCAAGTATTGACTGCGAAATTTTTTATGCGTGCTGTATAAGGCAGGAGAGGCCGGAAAGCCGATAATTTTACTAGGAATTATGCTGTTCCGGGAGGGTTTTATTGCGGTTTATTGCAAGGCGTGGTGTATTATCGGCCAGATAATACTTGTGTATAACATTGATAAAGGCGGGCGTTGTTGTGCCGGCCATGGAGCTTCTTGCATGAACAAGGTTGTGATCAGCGGGACCGGTCTGTTTACTCCGCCCAATGCCGTCAGTAATGAGCAGCTAGTGGCCGCATTCAATAGCTATGTACAGGCCTTTAATGTAGAAAATCAGGCTGCAATTGCCGAAGGTCGCGTGGCGGCACTGGCTGAGTCTAGCGCCGAGTTCATTATCAAGGCGTCCGGCATTCACCAGCGCTACCTGATGGATGCAAACGGGGTGCTTGATCCCCGGCGTATGACGCCCCATTTGCCCGAGCGCAGCAACGACGAGGTGTCCGTCCAGGCCGAGATGGCGGTGGCTGCCGCGCGCGAGGCGCTGGCAAATGCAGGCAAAACGGCCGCCGATATCGATATGGTGATTGTTGCCTGTTCCAATATGCAGCGTGCTTATCCGGCTATGGCTATCGAGGTGCAGCAGGCTTTGGGGATAGCTGGCTACGGCTACGACATGAATGTGGCCTGCTCGTCGGCGACTTTCGGCATTCAGGCGGCAGTCAATGCCATCGCGGCCGGTTCTGCGCGCGCCGTATTGATGGTGAACCCGGAAATCTGTTCGGCCCACCTGAATTTCCGCGACCGTGACAGCCATTTTATCTTTGGTGACGCCGCCACGGCCGTGGTGCTGGAGCGTGCGGATCTGGCCACTTCGGCCCAGCGCTTCGAGATTGTGGGCTGCAAGCTGGCGACCCAGTTTTCCAACAATATCCGCAATAATGCGGGTTTCCTCAATCGCTGCGACGAGGCCGGCATGGGTGCGCCGGACAAGTTGTTTGTGCAGCAGGGACGCAAGGTGTTCAAGGAAGTGTGCCCTATGGTGGGCGAGCATATCGTGTCCCATCTGGCCAGCCTTGCTATCGCGCCGGAATCGGTACGCCGTTTCTGGCTGCACCAGGCCAATCTGGCCATGAACCAGCTGATTTCACGCCGCGTGCTGGGACGCGAGGCGACGCTGGACGAAGCGCCTGTAATTCTGGACCGCTATGCCAACACCAGTTCGGCCGGTTCAGTGATTGCTTTTCATCTTTACAGTGCCGATATGGACGCAGGCGAGATTGGCGTGCTGTCTTCCTTTGGTGCCGGCTACTCGGTCGGTAGTGTGGTGCTGCGTAAAATCTGATGCAGCAAAAAGTATACAAAATACATTTAACGTGAAGTATTTTGTTGCAAATGGCATCATTGTTGCCTAGTGTTCTTCTTTATGTGCCTGGCGTGTGCGCCGGGCACTTTCCACACACGGGAATCATGAGGAGAAACCATGAAGACAATGACACGTGCTTTGCTCGCCGCCGGCCTGATCGCCGGTGCCCAGTTGGCCCACGCTGCTGGTGGCACGCTGATCTACTGCTCCGAAGCCAGTCCTGAAGGCTTCGACAATGCCCAATATACCGGCGGCAACAGCTTCGATGCTTCCGGTCATCCGCTTTACAACCGTCTGGTCGAATTCGAACAGGGCTCGACCAAGCTGCAGCCGGGCCTGGCCGAAAGCTGGACCGTCTCGCCTGACGGCAAGGTTTACACCTTCAAGCTCAGAAAAGGCGTCAAGTTCCACACCACCGAGAACTTCAAGCCAACGCGCGACTTTAACGCCGACGATGTGGTGCTGAGTTTCGACCGCATGGTCAACAAGAACAACGCCTTCCGCAAGGCCTATCCGGTCGAGTTCCCGTACGCTTCCGACACTGGCCTGGACGCCAATATTGTCTCGGTTGAAAAGGTTGACCCGACAACGGTGCGCTTCACGCTGAAAGAACCGGATGCCGACCTGCTGGCCAAGATCGCCATGCCGTTCGCGTCGGTACTGTCGGCCGAGTATGTGGGGCAGCTGATGGCGGCGGGCAAGGCTGGCGACATCAACCAGAAGCCGGTTGGTACCGGTCCTTTCGTGCTTAAGCGTTACCAGAAAGACGCTCAGATCCGCTACGCTGCCAATAAGGACTACTGGAAGAAGGGTGCGGTCAAAGTCGACAATCTGGTGTATGCCATCACGACCGACCCGTCGGTGCGCTACCAGAAGATGAAGGCCGGCGAGTGCCAGATCATGTCTTACCCCAAGCCGACCGATCTTGCCGGCATGAAGGCTGATCCCAAGCTCAAAATGATGACTTCGCAGGGCTTCAATATCGGCTATCTGTCGTACAACGTCGAAAAGCCGCAGCTGAAGAATCCGGCAGTGCGCAAAGCGCTGGATATGGCGATCAACCGCAAGGCGATTATCGATGCGGTATACCAAGGCCAGGGCATCGAAGCATCCAATCCGATTCCGCCTACCCTGTGGTCGTATAACAAGTCGCTGAAAAATCCTGCGTTTGACCCGGTCAAGGCCAAGGCTGCACTGGCCAAGGCCGGCTACCCCAACGGCTTCGAGATCACCTTGTGGGCGATGCCGGTACAGCGCCCGTACAACCCGAATGCCAAGCTGATGGCCGAGATGATCCAGGCTGACTGGGCCAAGATCGGCGTCAAAGCCAAGATCCAGAGCTACGAGTGGGGCGAGTACCTCAAGCGCATGAAGAACGGCGAGCACGACACCGGCCTGATCGGCTGGACCGGTGACTATGCCTCGCCGGACAACTTCCTCGGCGTGTTGTTGACTTGCGAAGCGGTAGGCGGCTCCAACTACGCACGCTATTGCAGCAAGGAGTTCGACCAGCTGGTACTGGCGGCACGCAAGTCGACCAATCTGGCCGAGCGCACCAAGCTGTATGCCAAGGCTCAGGAAGTGTTCAAGCGCGATATGCCATGGTCGACCATTGCCCATTCGACCGTCAACCAGCCGATGCGCAAGGAAGTGAACGGCTTCAAGATCAGCCCGTTCGGTGACTACACCTTCCAGAACGTCAGCGTGAAGTAAGTCTGGCTTCAGGGTGTGAGCGCCCTTGAGTTGCCCAGCCCCCGCATGATTTGCCGGGGGCTGTTTTTTTATGGATCAACAATCATTCGCAATGAATATGCTGATAATAATCAAGTGCTTATTTTTCATGGCATTAAATTGCTTGGTTTTGATTTTATTTGGCATATTTTTGGTATTATCCCTGTTAGCCACTTGTCAATTTCATTGTTATTAAATAATGTATTTTGAATGCAGCGTGAGTGCCCAGACTGCAGCCATCCCATCCAAAAGAGAAGTGGAATTGATAATGAAAAAAACCAGGAAATTACTGATCGCAGCCGGCTTGCTGGCCAGCGCAGCAGCCAGTCAGGCCGCCGGAACGCTGATCTATTGCTCGGAAAGCAGCCCGAGCGGTTTTGACCCTGCGCAGTATTTGTCGGGCGCCGATTTCGATGCCTCGGCCGAAACCGTTTTCAACCGTCTGGTCGAGTTCGAGCGTGGCAGCACCAAGGTGATTCCGGGTCTGGCCGAGTCGTGGACTATTTCCCCGGATAACAAGGTCTATACCTTCAAGCTGCGCCGTGGTGTGAAGTTCCACAGCAACGAGTCCTTCACGCCGGCGCGCGACTTTAACGCCGACGACGTGCTGTTTACTTTCCAGCGCATGCTCGACAAGAACCATCCGTTCCGCAAGGCTTATCCGACCGAATTCCCTTATTTCACCGATATGGGGCTGGACGGCAATATCAGCAAAGTCGAGAAGCTCGACCCGCAGACCGTGCGCTTCACGCTGAAGAATGTTGATGCGGCTTTCATCCAGAATCTGGCGATGAGCTTTGCCTCTATCCAGTCTGCCGAATACGCCGGCCAGTTGCTCAAGTCAGGCAAACCGTCCGATCTTAATCAGAAGCCTATCGGTACCGGCCCGTTTGTGTTCAAGCGCTACCAGAAGGATGCGCAGATCCGTTACGCCGGCAACAAGCAATACTGGAAGCCTGCCGACGTCAAACTGGACAATCTGGTATTCGCCATCGTGACCGACCCGTCGGTGCGGGCACAGAAGCTCAAAAAAGGCGAGTGTCAGGTGACGGTTTATCCGCGTCCGGCCGATTTGCCATCGATCAAGGCCGACCCGAAAATCAACGTCATTTCCAAGCCGGGCTTTAACCTCGGTTATGTGGCTTACAACGTGAAAAAGCCGCAACTGGCCAAGCTGGAAGTGCGTCAGGCGCTGGATATGGCCATCAACAAGGATGCCATCCTGAGCGCGGTTTATCAGGGTGCCGGGCAAAAGGCCGACAACGCATTGCCACCGACGCAGTGGTCTTACAACAAGGCAATCAAGTCCAGTGCTTACGATCCGGCCAAGGCCAAGGCTTTGCTCGCCAAGGCAGGCTACCCGAGTGGCTTCGAGATGACCTTGTGGGCGATGCCGGTACAGCGCCCGTATAACCCTAATGCCAAGCTGATGGCGGAGATGATGCAGGCGGATTACGCCAAAATCGGCGTCAAGGCCAAGATCGTCACTTATGAGTGGGGCGAGTATATGAAGCGCGCCATGAAGGGCGAGCATGACGCAATCCTGATCGGCTGGACCGGAGACAATGGGGATCCGGATAACTGGATGAACAACCTGTATGGTTGCGACTCGGTGTCCGGCAGCAATTACTCCAAGTGGTGCTACAAGCCGTTTGATGATCTGGTGCAAAAGGCCAAGGTCACCACCAATGTCGCCGAGCGCAGCAAGCTGTACGCCAAGGCACAGGAAATTCTCAAGTCGCAAGTACCGATCACGCCGATTGCACACTCGACGATCAATCAGCCGGTACGCAAGAATGTAGAAAGCTTCAAGGTTAGCCCGTTTGGCCTGAATGCCTTCTATGGCGTGGGTGTGAAGTAATCATCGCGTTTAAATCCCTGCCGGCAGTTTGCGGCAGGGCGCAGCCTGATGGATGGCGCCTGTTAAGAGCAACACCTTCAGGCTGCGGTTTTATGGCCAGTTAATCTGGCCATTTTAAAGTGCCTGGGCTTAGGTCCTGGCGTCGGGGGCTGACAACGATGCCGGTATGCCGGACATCGGGAGTGGAAAAACGATGTTTACCTTCATTTTGCGCCGTCTGGGTCTGTTGATTCCGACCTTTTTCGGCATTACCTTGCTGACTTTCGGCCTGATCCGCATGATTCCCGGCGATCCGGTTGAGGTCATGATGGGCGAGCGTTCACTCGACCCGCAGATGCACGCCGAGGCGCTGCACCGTCTGGGGCTGGACAAACCCTTGTATGCCCAGTATTTCGACTATCTGGGCAATCTGTTCCAGGGCAATCTGGGTGAGTCGCTGGTCACGCGCGAAAGCGTCTGGACCGAGTTCACTACCCTGTTCCCGGCCACACTGGAGCTGGCGTTGTGCGCCATGTTGTTTGCCTGTGTGCTGGGCCTGCTGGCCGGCGTGCTGGCGGCAATCAAGCGCGGTTCGCTGTTCGATCATGGCGTGATGGGGCTGGCGCTGACCGGCTTTTCCATGCCGATTTTCTGGTGGGGCCTGGTGCTGATCATGTTCTTCTCGGTGACGCTTGGCTGGACGCCGGTGTCGGGCCGTCTGGACCTGATGTTCGACATTCCGCCGGATACCGGCTTTATGTTGATCGATGCCTGGCGCGCCGAGGCGGCGGACCCAGAGTACAACGCCGGCGCCTTTAAAGATGCGCTGATGCACCTGATTCTGCCGTCCATCGTACTGGGCACCATTCCGCTGGCGGTGATTGCGCGCATGACCCGTTCGTCGATGCTGGAAGTGATGCAGGAAGACTATGTCCGCACCGCGCGCGCCAAGGGCTTGTCGCCGGCACGGGTGATTTTTGTGCATACCCTCAGAAACGCGCTGATTCCGGTACTGACCGTCATGGGCCTGCAAGTCGGCGTACTGATGGGCGGAGCCGTGCTGACCGAGACCATTTTCTCCTGGCCGGGCATCGGCAAATGGCTGATCGATGCCATCGGCCGCCGTGATTACCCCATCGTCCAGAACGGCATCCTGATCGTTGCCACGCTGGTGATTCTGACCAACTTTGTCGTCGACATCCTGTACGGCATCGCCAACCCGCGCATCCGTCATGCCAAGTAAGGAAGCTGCCATGAGTCAAAACAACAGCACCATCCTGCCGGCCGCCGACGAGCCGGTGCAGCACTACCCCAGTCCCTTGCGCGAGTTCTGGCAGGGTTTTGCCTTCAACAAGGGCGCCGTTGCCGGCCTTGCTTTTATGGTGGTGGTTTTTCTGGCTGCCATTTTTGCGCCATGGGTCGCGCCTTATAGCCCGATCGAGCAATTCCGCGACCATCTGCTGACGCCGCCTGCCTGGAGCGAGGGCGGCAGCATGGCTTACCTGTTCGGTACCGACGAGCTGGGGCGCGACATCCTGTCGCGGCTGGTGCACGGCGCGCGCATGTCGCTGTTTATCGGTGTGGTCTCTGTGCTGGCGTCGCTGGTTCCCGGTGTGATTCTGGGTCTGGTGGCCGCTTTTTCACCCAAGGTGCTGGGGCCGGCCATTATGCGTCTGATGGATGTGATGATGGCGCTGCCTGCCTTGCTGCTGGCGGTGGCCATTGTTGCCATTCTGGGGCCGGGCCTGATCAACACCATTATCGCCATCGCGGTGGTGGCATTGCCGGGCTATGTGCGCCTGACCCGCGCTTCGGCCTTGACCGAGCTTAACCGCGACTATGTGACCGCCAGCCGTGTGGCCGGAGCCGGCAAGCTGCGCCTGATGTTTGTCACGGTATTGCCCAACTGCATGGCGCCTTTGATTGTGCATGCGACCATGAGCTTTTCTTCGGCCATTCTCGAAGCCGCGGCACTGGGTTTCCTCGGCCTTGGCGTGCAGCCGCCGACACCTGAGTGGGGCACCATGCTTGCCTCGGCGCGCGACTATATCGAGCGCGCATGGTGGGTGGTGACGATGCCGGGCCTGACCATTCTGTTCTCGGTGCTGGCGATCAACCTGATGGGTGACGGGCTGCGTGATGCGCTTGACCCTAAACTCAAACGTGCAGCCTAAGGAGAGCGTGATGAGTCTGTTGGAAATCAAGAACCTCTCTGTGCAGTTTGGCAGCAAGGACAAGCCGTTTAATGCGGTTGAAGGACTGGACCTGTCAGTTGCTGCCGGTGAAATTGTCGGTATTGTCGGCGAGTCCGGCTCGGGCAAGTCGGTGACCATGATGGCGATGATGGGCCTGCTGGAAGGGCAGGGCCGCATCGTGGCCGACACGCTGCGCTTTGACGGCAAGGACTTGCTCACCATCAGCGCGCGTGAGCGCCGCAAGATTGTCGGCAAGGATATTGCCATGATCTTTCAGGACCCGATGACGTCGCTTAACCCCAGCTACACCGTCGGCTACCAGATCATGGAAGTGCTGAAAGTGCATCAGGGCCTGCGCGGCGCGGCGCTTAAGGCTCGCGCGCTGGAACTGATGGAAATGGTGGAAATTCCGGCGGCGGCCTCGCGGCTGGATGCCTACCCGCACCAGCTCTCCGGCGGGATGAGCCAGCGTGTGGTCATCGCGATGGCGATCGCGTGCAAGCCCAAGCTATTGATTGCCGACGAGCCGACCACGGCGCTGGATGTGACCATTCAGGCGCAGATCATGGAGTTGCTGGTGTCTTTGCAGCAAAGCCAGAATATGGCGCTGATCATGATTACCCATGATTTGGCGGTGATTGCCGAGGTTGCGCACCGCGTGGCGGTGATGTACGCCGGGCAAGTGGCCGAGCTTGGGCAGGTGCCCGGCATCTTCCGTACGCCGGTTCACCCCTATACCGAGGCTTTGCTTGCCTCCATCCCCGAACACAGCCAGGGTGCTGCGCGTCTGAATACCTTGCCCGGCATTGTGCCGGGCCAGTATGACCGCCCAAGCGGTTGCCTGTTGTCGCCGCGCTGCCCGTATGTTGCCGAGCGCTGCCGCAGCGAGCGCCCGGGTCTGACTGCGATCGAAAACAGCGTAGTGCGCTGTCACTTCCCCCTGCTAGCCAAGGAGGCTGCCTTATGAGCACGGTACTGAGTGCGCGCGAGTTGACCCGCCATTACACGGTGTCGCAAGGCTTTCTCAAGCCGCAGGCGGTGGTCAAGGCGCTAAATGGTATTTCGTTTGACCTGTCCGCCGGCAAGACGCTGGCGGTGGTAGGCGAGTCCGGTTGCGGCAAGTCGACGCTAGCGCGTGCCTTGACCCTGATCGAGGAGCCGACTGCCGGTGCGCTGGTGCTGGATGGCGTGGATGTCGCTTCGGGTAGCAAGAGCGATATCAAGGCTATGCGCAGCAAGGTGCAGATGGTGTTCCAGAATCCGTATGCCTCGCTCAATCCGCGGCAGAAAATTGGCGCCCAGTTGTCCGAGCCCTTGCTGATCAATACCAATATGACGGCTGCCGAGCGCGAGGCGCGGGTGAAGGAGATGATGAGCATCGTCGGCCTGCGTCCCGAGCATTACTACCGCTATCCGCATATGTTCTCCGGTGGCCAGCGTCAGCGTATCGCCATCGCGCGTGCGATGATGCTCAAGCCCAAGATCGTGGTGGCGGACGAGCCGACTTCGGCGCTGGATGTCTCCATTCAGGCGCAGGTGCTGAACCTGTTTATGGATTTGCAGCAGGAGCTGGGCACGGCCTATGTCTTCGTGTCGCACAACCTGTCGGTGGTGGAGCATGTGGCCGACGATGTGATGGTGATGTATCTGGGGCGGGCAGTGGAGGTGGGGAGCAAGCAGGCGCTGTACGCGACCCCCTTACATCCTTATACCAAGGCCTTGTTGTCGGCGACGCCATCCATCCACCCGGAGGACCGCAAGATCAAGATCAAGATCCATGGCGAGTTGCCCAGCCCGCTGAATCCGCCGTCGGGCTGTGCCTTTCATAAGCGCTGCCCGTTTGCCGAAACGCGTTGTTCGGCAGAAGAGCCGCTGCTGCGTGAAGTCGGCGGGCATCAGGTGGCGTGCCACCGTGCCGAGGAGATTAATTAAACCGCAGTGTGGTTTATTGTCGACGCAAGCCCCGCCTAAAGCGGGGTTTTTTTGCGTTGCAGCAGAAATCCTTGTCCCTCCGGCCGCTGCACGCTACAGTTAGCCATCTATTTATGCCCTCTATAAAAGGATTGAGCCGTTGAAACGAGCCGTCTACGCAGGAAGCTTCGACCCGGTGACCAATGGGCACTTATGGATGATACGCGAGGCTGTGGAGCTGTTTGACGAAGTTGTGGTGGCGATCGGGGTCAACCCGGAAAAGCATTGCACCTTCAGCGTGGAAGAGCGTGCCGAAATGTTGCGGGAAGTGACGCAGGGTCTGGGCAAGATGCGGGTGGAGGTATTCGAGAACCAGTTTCTGGTCAATTACGCCCAAAGCGTAGGGGCCAACTATATTGTGCGCGGCATCCGCACCGCCAGTGACTATGAGTATGAGCGCACCATGCGCTATATCAATTCCGACCTGCATCCTGATATCACCACTGTTTTTCTATTGCCGCCGCGCGAGTATGCCGAGGTGTCATCGACCATGGTCAAAGGCCTGGTGGGACCCAATGGCTGGGAGAAGGTGATACGTCAATATGTGGCGGAGTCGGTATATCGCAAACTGGTGGCCTTATACGGGACAGAAGGCTGATTTTGCCTTGTACCATCGTAATGACGGGCCTGCTGTTTAGACAGTAGGCCCTATTTTTTTTGCCTTGTCCGGCAGTCTTGCCAGCGCTGCCATTGGCCGGCTGGCGGGAGTTTGGCAGCAAGCTGCGCTATACTGGCGCGTTTTGTATACACCAAGGGAGACGAAAATGGTCGACATCACGCCTTTTGCCAACCGTCTTGCCAAGAATTTCAAGCATCTTGCCAAGTGGGCCAAACGCCAGCCAACCGAGGCCTGGCGCGTCTACGACAAGGATATTCCGCAGTTTCCCTTTGCCGTCGATATCTACGGCACGCGCGTGCATCTGCAGGAGTACGACACCGGCTGGCAGATGGAAGATACCGAATATCACGCATGGATTGCTGCGGTACTGGACACCATCGCCAGTGTGACCGGCTGTGCGCGCGACGGCATTTCGCTTAAGACCCGCCGCCGTCAGAAGGGGCTGGACCAATACGAAAAAGTCGGCCAGTTCGGTAATAACTTTGTGGTGACCGAGCAGGGTGAAAAATTCTGGGTCAATCTGGATGATTACCTCGATACCGGCCTGTTTCTCGATCATCGCAACACGCGGCGCCGGGTGCGTGATGAAGCCGCCGGCAAGCGCTTTTTGAACCTGTTCGCCTATACCGGTAGTTTCACCGTCTATGCGGCAGCGGGCGGTGCGGTGGCATCGGAAACGGTGGATCTGTCCAATACTTATCAGGACTGGTCGCGTCGCAACTTCATTCTTAACGGTCTGGATCTGGAGCAGCATCAACTGGTGCGCGACGATGTGTTTCAGTATCTGGAGGATGCGGCTTATCACGGCAAGGCTTTCGATCTGATCGTGATGGATCCGCCCAGCTTTTCCAACTCGAAAAAAATGATGGAAGTGCTGGATGTGCAGCGTGACCAGGCGCGCCTGGTGGATGGTGCCATGCGTTTGCTGAAGCCGGACGGGGTGCTGTACTTCTCCAATAATCTGCGCAGCTTTACGCTGGATGCGGCATTGGCCGCACGCTACCGGATACGTGATATCAGCGCGTCTTCGGTGCCGGAAGATTTCCGCAACAAAAAAATACACCAATGCTGGCAAGTCCGGCATCAGGAGGCCTGAACGACTCACACGCGCATGGCGCGTGTTTAAAAAAGGGAGATTTAATGATCCAACTCGATTTTTACGGCACGCTGGTGGCGGCATCGCTGGTGCTGCTGATCGGTCGCATGGTGGTCGCACGCACTTCGCTGCTGCGTACCTTCAACATCCCCGAGCCGGTGGTCGGCGGCCTGCTGGTCGCCATTATCCTGCTGGTCTTGCGTCAGAGCATGGGGGTGCAGGTCCAGTTTGACCTCGCCATACAGACGCCGTTGATGCTGGCCTTCTTTGCCTCCATCGGCCTGTCGGCCGATTTTGCGCGGCTAAAAACTGGCGGCAAGATGGTCGGACGCTTCTTGCTGATTGTGGCTGGCCTGCTGGTCGTACAGAACACGCTGGGCATTTCGCTGGCCATGCTGATGGGGCTGGACCCGCTGATGGGCTTGCTGGCCGGCTCGATCACATTGTCGGGCGGTCACGGTACCGGTGCCGCGTGGAGTGCGGTGTTCCAGAACAAGTACGGACTGGCATCGGCAACCGAGCTGGCCGTCGCCACGGCGACTTTCGGTCTGGTGCTGGGCGGCCTGATCGGCGGTCCGGTGGCCAATCTGCTGATGCGCAAGGTCAAGGCGCCGGGCGCCGAGCATAATGCCGACGACGAGCCGCAGGGCTTCGAGCAGCCCGATCATGTGCGCCTGATCACCCAGTTCAGCTTCATCGAGACGCTGGCGCTGATCGCGGTCAGCCTGTTGGGCGGTACCGCCCTCGGCGCGCTGATCAAGGGTACGCCGTTCGAGTTGCCGACCTTTGTCTGCGTGCTGTTTATCGGTGTCATCCTGCGTAACGGGCTGGAGATGATGGGGGTGCACAAGGTATTCGAGCGCGAGGTGTCGCTGGTGGGTAACGTCAGTCTGTCGCTGTTCCTGGCCATGGCACTGATGTCGCTGAAACTGTGGGACCTGGCCGCACTGGCGCTGCCTATCTTTGTGCTGCTGATTGCCCAGGCCACCGCCATGGGTTTGTATGCCTACTTTATTACCTTCCGCATGATGGGTAAAAACTACGATGCGGTCGTGCTGGCCGCCGGTCATTGCGGTTTTGGTCTGGGGGCGACACCCACGGCGATTGCCAATATGCAGGCGGTCACCCAGCGTTTCGGCCCGTCGCATCTGGCCTTCCTGGTGGTGCCGATGGTGGGGGCCTTCTTTATCGATATCATCAACGCCATCACCATCAAGCTATTTCTCGCCTTGCCTTTTGTTGGCGGCTGATAGCTGCGTTTTATCGTTTTGATCGGCAAATACAATCCGCAGTCGCCCTTGTGGCGCTGCGGATTGTGCCCATCTGTGATGCCATCGGGGCAGCTGCCTATGGCTGCCCTCCATGCTTAAGGGAGACCAGGATGGCTTATCTTAATATTACTGCCGACACCTTCAACGATACCGTGACGCCTGAGGGCATCGTCATCCTCGATTTTTGGGCGCCCTGGTGCGGCCCGTGCAAACAGTTTGGTCCGGTATTCGAAGCGGCTGCGGATAAGCACCCGGAGATCGTATTCGGCAAAATCGATACCGAAAGCGAGCAGGAACTGGCCGGGCACTTCAATATCCGTTCGATTCCGACGCTGATGGTGATGCGCGACGGCATTATGGTTTTCAATCAGGCCGGTGCCATGCGGGCTCCTCAGTTCGACGAGCTGATTCAGGCGGTCAAGGATCTGGACATGGACAAGGTGCGCGCCGAAGTCGCCGCCGAGCAGGCTGCCCAGGGTTAAACTGGCCGCTTGGTAATAAAAAGCGCTTGCCGTTTGAAACGGCAGGCGCTTTTTTGTGGCCATGTCTTCATTAGGGGCAGTGTCCTGTTTATTGGTGGAACAACGCAGCCTTGTCTTGTGGCATTGCATGCCGATAGGCACAATTCCGCCTTTCTCCTATTCATTCAGCCGGCGTGGTGGATGCCATGCCTGTTGCGGCTTAAATCATCATGAAATCAAGATTACTGCTCGGCCTTCCCCTGCTCTGGCTTGCGGCCTGCTCCAGTGTGACGCCGCCATCCACGTCTACCGGCTCCATTCCCGCGCAGGGCAATGTGCGTTACGAAGCGGCATCACTCGCCGCCGTGCCCGGCTGGAACGATGCCGCCTTGACGCGCTCGCTGGAAGCCTTGCGCACCAGTTGCCGTGTCTTGCAGAAAAAAGCAGGCTGGGGCGAGGCCTGCAGTCGGGCGCAGACGCTGGACGAGACCGACACCGCTGCCGTACGGCGTTATTTCGAACAGGATTTCTCCGCCTGGCGCATTCTGGATGGCAGCGCCGGCGAGGGGCTGATTACCGGTTATTACGAGCCCCTGTTAAATGGCTCGCGTAGCCAGAGCGCCCGCACGCCTTATCCTGTCTACGGCGTGCCGCCGGACTTGGTGGTGCTTGATGTGACGCCAGCGCAGCGCAGCCGCACGACCTTGAACTTGCGTAAAGCCGGCAGCAACCGCCTGCAGGTGGTGGAGGGCGGGGGTGAACTGGTGGCGAAACTGTCCGAGTTTGCCATTGATAGCCGTACCAGCCGCCTCAAAGGGCGTATCGAAGGCAATCAGTTCCGCCCTTATTACGCGCGTAGCGAGATCAGTGCCGGCAAGGGTGTGGCTGGCAGCCAGATTCTGGCTTGGGTAGAAAACCCGGTGGAGCTGTTTTTCCTGCAGATTCAAGGCTCCGGCCGTATCCAGCTGGAAGACGGCAGCATGCTGCGCGTGGGTTACGCCGAACAGAACGGTTACCCCTATGTCTCGATCGGCCGCCATCTGGTCGATCAGGGCGAGCTGACCATGGCCAATGCGTCCATGCAGGGCATACAGGACTGGATTAAAAAAAATCCGGATCGCATGAATGAGCTATTCAATGTGAACCCGAGTTATGTATTCTTCCGGGTGTTGGGTAGCGCCGATGGCGGCCCGCTGGGCGCTTTGGGCGTGCCTTTGACCGACGGTTACAGTATTGCGGTCGATCCGCGTTTTATTCCTTTGGGCTCGCCGGTCTTCCTGAGCACCACCTGGCCGCTGTCCGAGCAGCCGCTAAAGCGCGTGATGCTGGCGCAGGACACCGGCGGGGCGATTCGCGGGGCGATCCGCGCCGACTTTTTCTGGGGCTTCGGCACCGAAGCGGGTATGTACGCCGGGCGGATGAAACAAAAAGGCAGCTTGTGGCTATTGCTGCCCAAGGGCGTGGCGCCACCGGCGTCGGCCACTTAATTAAGAAGAGGGATGGAATGCGCATTGACCGACGAGTCTGTTTGCTGGCCTTGCTGTTATTGGGCGCTTGTGGCGAAAAAGGCGTGGAGACCCAAAGCAAGCAGGCCGCTTCGGCACCGGGTGTTATTCGTGCGCTAAGCCCGGGCGATGTGCTGCGGGCGGCGAACGGGACGGTGCGCGATACGCTGCCGGTAACGGCGACCCTGACGGCGCTTAATTTCAGCGAAATGGCAGCCGAGGTCGACGGGCGGGTGCGCGAAGTGCGGGTGCGCGAAGGCGAGCAGGTCAAGGCCGGTCAGGTGCTGGCGGTACTGGATAGCGAAAGTCTGGGCGAGTCGGTCAAGGAGCAGCAGGCACAACTGGATAATCAAAAGGCCAGGCTGGCGCTGGCGCGTATCAAGCTGAACAAGCAGCGCGAGCTGTTTGCCCAGGGTTTTATTTCCAAACTGGCGATAGACGAACTGGAAAGCGATTACCGCATACGCGAGGGGGAGCTTAAGGCGCAGGCGGCACAATTGGCGCGTGCGGAGCGTAGTCTGGCCGACACCCGCTTGCACGCCCCGATCTCCGGCGTGCTGTATCAGCGCAAGATCAACGTCGGCGATATGGTGGCGCGTAACCAGAAGGTGCTGGCGGTGGCCGATCTGTCGGTGCTGGAGGCGGTGGCCAGCGTGCCTTCGCGCCTGATTGCCAAGGTCAGGCCCGGTCAAAGCGTGCTTTTGCAGCTGGAAGGTGGGAGGGAGGCGGTGACGGGCGAGGTGGTGCGCATTAATCCGGTGGCCAATGCCGGTACCCGCAGTTTCAATGTGTATGTCCGTGTCGCCAATCCTCAGGGCGAACTCAAGGCCGGGCAGTTTGCCAAGGGCGGAATCGTGCTTGCGCAGGAAAGTACGCTGGTGAGCCTGCCGCTAGGGGCGCTACGCGAGCGGGAAACCCGGCCCTGGGTGATGCTGGTCAGCAAGGGGAAGCTTGTGCGACGCAATGTCGAAATCAAGCTGCTGTCCATGGCCGAGCGTCAGGTCGCTGTTGCCGGGGTTCAGCCGGGTGAAGTTGTATTGAGTTCGGCGCTGGCCGGTTTGAATGCAGGCGACGCCGTCAAACTCACTCCTACCCCTTAAGGCGCCCTGCCATGTGGCTCACCCGCGTTAGCGTCAACAATCCTTATTTTGCCGCCGTTCTGATGATTGCCTTGACGGTGCTGGGCCTGTTTGCCTGGCAGCGTCTGGCGGTGGAAGAGTTTCCCGATATCCGTTTTCCGGTGGCGGCCGTCACGACCAGTTATCCGGGCGCCTCGCCCGAGGTGGTGGAGAGTGAAGTCAGCCGCCCGCTGGAAGAGGCGATCAACACCATCGCCGGCATCAAGCATATCCGTTCCTATTCGATGCAGGGCATGTCTACGCTGGTGGTCGAGTTTGAGTTGTCGACCGACCCCAATCTGGCGACGCAGGAGGTGCGCGACCGCGTCTCCGGCGTGCAGGGCAGCTTCCGCCGTGAGATACACACGCCGGCGGTGTCGCAGTTCAATCCCAATGATGAACCGCTGCTGAGTATTTCGTTCAATAGCAAGGACGTCAGCGCGCGCGCGCTGACCGGCTGGGTCGACAATACGCTGAAAAAGCGTTTGCAGACGGTGTCCGGTGTCGGTGAAGTCAAGGTGGTGGGCGGGGTGCGGCGCGAGATTCGCATCGATGTCGACCCGTTGCAGCTGGAGGCGCTGGGTTTGTCCTTGCCCGAGGTGGCCGATGCCATTCGTGCCGCCAACCGCGACTACCCGGGCGGGCAGCTGACGCGCGGCAGCAGCGAGCTGAGCTTGCGCCTGGCCGGCAAGCTAAAAGGCGCCGACGACTTTGCCAGCCTGATTGTGGCGCGGCGTGACGGGGGCGATGTACGGCTGGCCGATGTGGCCGAGGTGCGTGACGGCGAAGCGGAAAAGACCAGCGTGGCACTGATCGATGGTGCGCCCGGGGTCGGGGTGGATGTGCGCGCTGCGCGTGGCGCCAATATCGTCGAAGTGGCCGATGGCGTGAAAAAAGTCTTGGCGGCGTTGAAAGGCGGTATGCCGGCAGGCACGCAGGTGACCATCAGCAGCGACAAGTCGCTGGATGTGAAAAATTCGCTCGCCGATGTGCAAAAAACCCTGTTCGAGGGCGCGGCGCTGACGGTGCTGATTGTGTTCCTGTTTCTGGGGAGTTGGCGCAGCACGGTGATTACCGGCCTGACGTTGCCCATTTCGCTGATAGGCACCATGTTTGCCATCTGGGCGCTGGGTTTCACCCTCAATCTGATGACGCTGATGGCACTGTCGCTGTCTATCGGCCTGTTGATAGATGACGCCATTGTGGTGCGCGAGAACATCGTGCGCCACGCTGCCATGGGCAAAAGCCATTTTCAGGCGGCGCTGGACGGCACCAACGAGATCGGTCTTGCCGTGCTGGCCACCACCCTGACCGTGGTGGCGGTCTTTTTGCCGGTGGGCTTTATGGAAGGGGTGATCGGCAAGTTTTTCCACCAGTTCGGCCTGACCGTGACGGTGGCGGTGCTGATTTCGATGCTGGTGAGTTTTACGCTGGACCCGATGCTGTCGTCCATCTGGCACGACCCGCATCATCATGGCGACCAGCATAAGGGGCCGTTGGGCCGGATGCTGGACTGGTTCGAGTCTTCGCTTGACCGTCTGGCGGGGGCGTATGTGCGCCTGATCCGGCTGGCACTGGCCTGGCGCAAGAGTGTACTGCTGCTGGCGCTATCCGCGCTGGTCGGCAGCTTTATGCTGGTGCCTCTCATCGGTGGCGAGTTTCTGCCGCGCGCCGACAAGGGCGAGTTTGTTGTGGTGTTGAAAACGGCGCCGGGGGCAACGCTGGCTTACACCGAGGGCAAGGCGCGCGAAGTCGAGACGCGTTTGCGCCATATTCCCGAGGTCAAGTCCATCGCTGTCAAGATTGCCGGCGGCCGCTTTGGCGCCGGCAAGACCGAGGCCAGGCTGACGGTGGATGTCGGCAACAAGGCCGGCCGCACGCGTTCGCTGGAGAGCCTCATGGATGCCGCACGTCTGGCGGCAGCCGGTGTGGCCGGCATCGAAGTGGATGCCGTTTCTGCCTCTGGCCAGCACGGCGGTGGCGGCAAACCGCTGAATGTGGGGGTGCGTGGCGGCAATATCGCCGAGCTGGAGGCCACGGCGGCGCAACTGGTGAAAAAAATCGCCGCCATTCCCGGTGTCAGTGATGTGCAGTCCAGTCTGGCCGAAGCCGACCCCGGTTTGCGCATCAGTCTGGAGCGTGATGCGGCGGCAGGCCTGGGGGTGGATCTTGCACGCGTAGGCGAAACGCTGTCGACCCTGCTGGCCGGCAGTACCGTCACCACCTGGGAGGCACCGGATGGTGAAAACTATGATGTGACCTTGCAGGTGCCGCAGCCGGAGCGCCAGCGCGAGCTTTTGGATGTGCTGAGTGTGGCCGGCAGTAATGATGCGGATGGTGCGCGCCAGATGGTGCCGCTGTCGGCGCTGACCCGTATCGAGCCGGAAAGCAGCCCGCGCCAGATAGAGCGGGTCGACATGCTGCGCGAGGTGGGCGTGAGCGCCAATATCAGCGGCCGTTCACCGGCGGCGGTGTTTGCCGATCTGGACAAGGTGCTGGCAGATGGCAGCCTGCCGCCGGGCATCACCCTGTCGCAGCAGGGCGAGAAACAGGATATGCAGGAGTCGCTGTCCTATGCGGTGCAGGCGCTGGCGCTGGGGGTGATTTTTATTTACATGATTCTGGCTGCACAGTTTCGCAGCTTTACCCTGCCGGTCACCATCATGGTGTCCTTGCCATTGGCCTTTGTCGGTGTCTTTGTCGCGTTATGGTTGTGGGGCTCGACGCTGAATATGTTCTCGGTGATCGGCATCGTGATGCTGATGGGGCTGGCGGCCAAAAACGGCATCTTGCTGGTCGATTTTATCGGCCAGTCGCGGCGCGAGGGTATGAGCCGGCTGGATGCCATCGTCGAAGCGGGCAGGGTGAGGCTGCGTCCGATTATGATGACCAGCCTGGCCATGATCTTCGGCATGCTGCCGCTGGCGCTGTCTAGCGGTGAAGGCTCGGAAACGCAGCGGCCGATGGCGCAGGCCATTATCGGCGGCATGGTGACCTCGACCTTGCTGACGCTGATTGTGGTACCGGTGGTGTATACCTATCTGGACGGTTTGCGCACGCGCCTGCATCGCTTGCTGGCTGGCAAGTCCAAGCCACAGGCGGATACTTAATACGCAACAATTGGCAACAGATAGGTTCTTGCTATTTTTGATAGTGCAAAGTATCTTTCTTGCATTATTCAGGCTTGGCAAGAAAGATCAACCATGAAAATGTTCTTGGGAAATAAAGTTGGCGTTGCGCTGGCGGGTGCATTGACGGCGCTGGTGCTGGCCGCGCCGGTACAGGCCGCCAGCCCGCAGCGTCTGGGTTCGTTTGCCGGCGCAATGAAGTATTGTGCCGACCGTTATGAAGAAAAAGAATGGAGTTACAAAAGGGCGCGTCAGCGCGTGGCACGCGAAGTCGATGATATGTCGCGGCGCGAGCGGCGCCGCGCTATCGAAGCGGGAGACCAGGCTTATCGCACCGGCCGCTTTATGGGTAAGCGCCTGAACCGCTATGAATGCCGCAGCCTGCTCAAACAAAGCGAATGGCGCCGTTTCTATCGCGATTGATATGTGTGTCTTGATGTAAAAAAAGCCGGCTCAGTGCCGGCTTTTGTGCGTCTGCTGGTTTTACATCTCGCGGCGCATAAACTCGCGCGGACGCAGGCCCATGGCGAACAGCAGGCCGAAGTAGGCGATGGCGCCGAGTAGTATATGCCCGCTCAGCCACAAGGCCCGTTGCCAGGCATGGCCATGCCAGTTGCCCGGCAGCCACTGCTCCAGTGCCAGCAGGACGGCCGCCATGGCAAGCGAGGCCAGTGTGACCTTGAGGGTAAAACCAGCCCAGCCGGTTTGCGGCTGATAGATGCCGCGCCGGATCAGCAAGATCAGCAAGGTGAGTGCATTGATGAGTGCCGCCAGGCCGATGGCCAGCGCGAGGCCTGCGTGTCGCAGCTCCCAGATAAAGGCCAGGTTCATCAGCTGGGTCATGCCCAAGGTAAAGATGCCGACCTTGACCGGGGTCTTGATGTCCTGGCGCGCGTAAAAGCCGGGTGCCAGTACCTTGATCAGGATCAGGCCGGTCAGGCCGATCGAGTAGGCGATCAGCGCCTGCTGCGTCATCAGCGCGTCGTGTGCCGAGAATTTACCGTACATGAACAAGGTGGCGATCAGCGGTTTGGACATCACCGCCAGGCCGATGGATGCCGGCAGCGCCAGCAAGAGCGACAGGCGTATGCCCCAGTCCAGCAGCTTTGAATACTCCTCGGGCGACTTTTCCGCTGCATGGCGCGATAGCGAAGGCAAAAGAATGGTGCCTAGCGCCACGCCGAGGATGCCGGTCGGGAACTCCATCAGGCGGTCGGCGTAGTACATCCACGACACGCTGCCCGAAATCAGGAAGGAGGCGAAAATGGTGTTGATCACCAGCGAAATCTGCGCGATGGACACGCCAAAGATGGCCGGCCCCATCAGCTTGATCACGCGCCATACCGCCGCATCTTTCAGGTTCAGCCTTGGCCAGACCAGCATGCCTATCTTTTTCAGATAGGGCAGCTGGTAGGCCAGCTGGGCGATACCGCCGATAAATACCGCCCACGCCAGCACCAGCACCGGCGGGTCGAAGTAGGGTGCCAGCAGCAGCGAGCAGGCAATAAACGAGACATTCAGCAGCGTAGGGGTAAAGGCCGGCACCGAAAACTGGCGCCAGGTGTTAAGTACGCTGCCGGCCAGTGACGACAGCGAAATAAACAGGATGTAAGGAAAAGTGATGCGCAACAGGTCAACTGTCAGTGCAAATTTTTCCGGACTGCCGGCAAAACCCGGGGCGGAGGCCCAGATAATCCACGGGGCAATCAGCATGCCCAGCGCCGTGACCGCGACCAGCACCAGACCCAGCAAGCCGGAAATATCGGCCAGAAAGGCGCGGGTTTCTTCTTCGGTCTTGTTGCGGCGATATTCGGCCAGTACCGGCACGAAAGCCTGCGAGAAGGCGCCTTCGGCAAAGATGCGCCTCAGCAGGTTGGGCAGTTTGAAGGCGACAAAGAAGGCGTCTGTCGCAAAGCCTGCGCCGAATACGCGGGCAATAATGGCGTCGCGCACGAAACCGAGAATGCGGGAAACCAGGGTAAAACTGCTGACCGTAGCCAGCGCCTTGAGCAGATTCATGGGGAGTGACGACTTGTTATTCTGTTGGCAATAGCCCGCCAGTTTACGCGCGCGGGATTGTTGTTGCAAAACCAGTGCTTAACACTTAGAATCGCGGGTTTCAGATTCCGCTCATCAGGAGATAGATCCATGGCTAACAGCGCACAAGCTCGCAAGCGTGCACGCCAAGCTCTCAAGCAGCGCGCGCATAACGCCAGCCTGCGTACTGCGTTCCGTACCGCAGTCAAGAAAGTGCTTAAGACAATCGCAGCCGGCAACAAAACCGAAGCTAAAGACGTATTCCAGGCTTCCGTAAAGGTTCTCGACCGTATCGCCGACAAGGGTGTGTTCCACAAGAACAAGGCCGCTCGCCATAAGAGCCGCCTGTCCGCCCAGATCAAGGCTATGGCCTGATCCCAAGCGATCGAACAGAATACGCAAAAGCCCCGCATTAGCGGGGCTTTTGCTTTTTGGGCGATTTTTCTAGCGGGTAAAAAAACCGGCCGCTTGCCTGGCCATCTCGCCTTCCTCATCGGTGGCCAAGACATAGGCGTGGCGCGGGCTGTCTGCCTTTGTCAGCCGCGTTTGCCCTGTGTTGTTGGCCTGGGTATCGAGTTCAAAGCCCAGCCAGCCAAGCCTGGCGAGTATGCGTGCGCGGATTTCCGCTGAATGTTCACCGACGCCTGCAGTAAACACTACCGCATCCAGCCCCTCCATTGCCGCCGCCAGCGAGGCAACTTCGCGTGCCGCGCGCCAGCAATAAAGCTCGATGGCTTGCGCCGCTTCCGCCTGAGCGCTGGCCAATAGTTCGCGCATATCGGCCGAAATGCCGGATACCCCCAGCAGGCCGGAGCGCTTGTAGAGCTCGTCTCTGACTTCGCCTACGCTCATGCCGTGCTTTTCCTGCCAGTAAAGCACCACCTCCGGATCCAGATTGCCGGGGCGGGTGCCCATCATCAGCCCGTCCAGCGCGGAAAAGCCCATGCTGGACGCGATGCTGCGTCCGGCATGGATGGCGCAGGCGCTGGCGCCGCTGCCCAGATGGCAGACAACGGTGCGCGCCGCCGCCAGACCCAGTGCCGGCAACTGGCGACTGATGGCGGCGTAGGACAGACCATGAAAGCCGTAGCGGCGCACCCCTTCATCGTGCCAGTGGCGCGCAATGGCGAAGCGTGTGGCCACGCTGTCTTGCCCGGCGTGAAACGCGGTATCGAAGCAGGCCAGTTGCGGCAAGGCACCATCCAGTGCGCTGAATGCATCGATAACGGCCAGGCTGGCGGGCTGGTGTAGCGGTGCCAGCGGAATCAGTTCTTCCAGCTCGCGGCGTACCGTCGCGGTGATGGCGGTTGCTTGCTGATAGCGTGCACCGCCATGCACCACGCGGTGCACCACGCCTTCGGGTGTCAGCGCATGCTGCGCCAGCGCGTCCAGCATGGCCGCGACGCCGGCTTCGCGCCCCGCCTTGCCAATTGCGCGGCTGTGGCTGTGGCCATGCTGGTCGCGGATGCTCAGCTGCGCCTGCTCGCTGCCGAAGCGGTCCAGCAGACCCTGCAGCAGCAGGGTCTGGTTGCCGCTTTGATAGGCGCGAAACTTGAGCGTGGACGAGCCGGCATTGACGGCGAGCAGCACGCGCGTCATACGTGATCCCGTATACGGCGGTGACGTGCCAGCACATTGGCGACCGCCGTCGAAGCCAGTCGTCCCTGTGCGTCATCCGCGCGGCTGGTCAGCACGATGGGCACGCGCGCGCCCATAACGATGCCGGCGGACGAAGCTGCTGCCAGATAGGTCAGCTGCTTGGCCAGCATATTGCCGGAAACGAGATCGGGCACCAGCAGGATGTCCGGTTCGCCCGCCACGCTGGAATGGATGCCCTTGGTGTCGGCGGCAGCATGGGAGATTGCATTGTCAAAAGCCAGCGGGCCATCCAGCAAGGCGCCGGTGATCTGGCCGCGTTCGGCCATTTTGCACAGGGCGGCAGCATCGATGGTGGAGCGGATTTCCGGGGTGACGGTTTCTACTGCCGACAAAATGGCCACCTTGGGCTGGCTGATACCCAGCGCATGCGCCAGATCAATGGCGTTCTGGCAGATGTGCAGCTTGGTGGTCAGATCCGGCTCGATATTGATGGCCGCATCGGTAATGAACAGATAGCGCGGGTAGCTCTCCACCTTCATGATAAAGGTGTGGCTGATACGGCGGTCGGTGCGTATGCCGGTGCGCCGATCCAGCACTTCATGCATAAATTCGTCGGTATGCAGGCTGCCCTTCATCAGGATATCAGCCTGGCTATTGCGTACCAGTTCGACTGCTTTTTCTGCTGCCGCATGGCTGTGCGGCACGTCGATAATCTGCAAATCGCCCAGCTCCAGTTCCATCTCGTCGGCCAGTTTGCGAATCTTGCCTGCCGGGCCGACCAGAATAGGGGTGGCGATATTGTTGTCAGCCGCTTCGACTGCGCCTTGCAGGGCTTCGCGGCTGCAAGGGTGGGCCACCGCCATCGGTATCGGGCCATTGCGGTGGGCCTGCGCCATGATGTTGGCGAATGCGTTGTCGTCATGTGTCATCATCTACTCCTTAGGCCATGATGTTGCAGCCGCCATCGACATAGATGGTCTGGCCGGTGAGGGAGCGTGCGCCATCGGATACCAGGAAGGTGCAGGTCGCGCCGACGTCTTCGATATCGACCAGGCGGTGTTGTGGTGCGCGCTGGGTTGCGTCGTCTATCAAGGCGTCAAAGTGGGCAATGCCGCTGGCCGCGCGGGTTTTTAGCGGGCCTGGCGAGACGGCATGTACGCGTATGCCCTTGGCGCCCAGTTCATGGGCCATATAGCGGGTGGTGCTTTCCAGTGCCGCCTTGACCGGCCCCATGATGTTGTAGTTTTCGACGACCTTGTCGGCGCCGTGGTAGCTCATGGTCAGCAAGGTGCCGCCGTTTTTCATCAGCGGTTCGGCGTGTCTGGCCAGTTCGATAAAGGAGTAGCAGGAAACGCGCATTGCCTGCTGGAAGCCTGGCAGCGAGCAGTCGGTGACGCGGCCGTGCAGATCATCCATCGGGCAGAAGGCGATAGAGTGAATAACGAAGTCCAGTTGCCCCCATTGCTCGGTGATCGCCGCGAACAGCGCCTGCATCTGGCCCGGTTCTTCCACATCCAGCGGCATGACCAGACGGGCATCGACCTGATCGGCCAGAGGACGTACATATTTTTCCGCTTTGGCATTGAGATAGGTAATCGCAAGTTCGGCACCGGCTTCGCGCAGGCTCTTGGCGCAGCCATAGGCGATGCTGTGCTCATTGGCGATGCCGACGATCAGGCCTTTCTTGCCGGCCAGAAACTGGTTATTGATGTTCATGGTTTTCCTTTGTGTGCTGGTGAGGGCGCTATGCTTGCATGCGATTGTTGCCGCTATATTGTCGCGGCGTTTTTGTGTTGCCTTGCAATCGGATATAATGTCCGGCTAAAACTTCGCTCTTGCTAGCGGGTCGCTTGTTCGGGATGATGTCCATCATCTACGGACGAATATCTTTGTTGCGATGCAATATAGTTATTTTGCATCAAGTAGTCGTCGACTCGGGGAAAAAAGATGCCTATTTATGAATACCGTTGCGAAAAATGTGGCAAACAGCACGAACACTTGCAAAAACTCAGCGATGAGCCCGTTGCTCAGTGCCCGTCGTGCGGTAGTGCCGATTACAGCAAGATGCTGACCTGTGCCGGCTTCCAGCTTAAAGGTTCGGGCTGGTACGAGTCCGATTTCAAGAACGGCAGCAAGCCCGCTTCCGCTCATGCCTGTGGTACCGGCGGTTGTGGCGGTTGTGGCTGAGATGAAACATATCAAGCTGACCCTCAGGGCTTATCTTGTCACCGGCATCCTGATCTGGCTGCCGCTGGCGGTGACCTTGTGGGTGTTGGACATGATAGTCGGCACGCTGGATCAGACTTTGTTGCTGTTGCCTGATGCCTGGCGTCCGTATAGCCTGTTCGGTTTCGATATCCCGGGCTTGGGCGTGGTGCTGTCGGTACTGGTGCTGCTGGGTACCGGCATGGTGGCTGCCAATGTGCTGGGACAGCGTCTGTTCGATTATTGGGATGCGCTGATGTCGCGCATTCCTGTGGTCAAGAGCATCTACAGTAGCGTCAAGCAGGTGAGTGACACCTTGTTTTCCGATACCGGCCAGTCGTTCAAGAAACCCTTGCTGGTTCAGTTTCCGCATCAGGGTTTGTGGACGGTTGCTTTTCAGACCGGCTCTTTGCCCGATAGCGTCAACCAGTCTCTGGCTGACCTCGGCGACGAATACATAGGCGTGTATGTGCCGACCATCCCTAACCCGACTTCGGGCTATTTTGTGATGGTGGCCAAGAAAGAGACGCGCGAGCTCGGCATGACTGTCGACGAGGCGCTCAAGTACGCAATTTCCATGGGTATGGTGGCGCCGGGCGCGCCCCAACCGGCCGGCAAGAAGCGACAAGCCCCCGGCGCGAACCCCACTTCAACCCTTTAAGAAACAGAATATGATGCGAACCGATTACTGCGGACTGATTGATACCAAATATCTGGGCCAGACTGTCACCGTCAAGGGCTGGGCTCACCGTCGTCGTGACCATGGCGGTGTGATCTTTATCGACTTGCGTGACCGTGAGGGTCTGGTGCAGGTGGTGATCGATCCGGATACCCCGGACGCTTTCGCCACCGCCGACAGCGCGCGTAACGAGTTTGTGCTGTCCATCACCGGTCTGGTTCGTGCCCGTCCGGAAGGCACTGCCAACAGCAAGATGATCTCTGGTGAAATCGAAATCCTGGCCAAGGAAATCGAAATCCTCAACACCGCCACTACGCCGCCGTTCCAGATCGACGACGAGAACATCTCCGAGAACGTGCGTCTGCTCAATCGTGTCATCGACCTGCGCCGTGCGCCGATGCAGAAAAACCTGCGCATGCGCTACCGCGTGGCGATGGGCGTGCGCCAGTATCTGGACGCGCAGGGCTTTATCGATATCGAAACCCCGATGCTGACCCGCAGCACGCCGGAAGGTGCCCGTGACTATCTGGTGCCTAGCCGCGTGCATCCGGGCGAATTCTTTGCCCTGCCGCAATCGCCACAGCTGTTCAAGCAGCTATTGATGGTGGCCGGTTTCGACCGTTACTACCAGATCGTCAAGTGCTTCCGCGACGAAGACCTGCGCGCCGACCGTCAGCCTGAATTTACCCAGATTGATATCGAAACGTCTTTCCTCGATGAAAACCAGATCATGGATATCACCGAGAGCATGGCACGCCAGATCTTCAACGACGTGCTGGGTGTGGAGCTGGGTGATTTCCCGCGCATGACTTACGCCGACGCGATGTTCTACTACGGTTCGGACAAGCCGGATATGCGCGTGGACCTCAAGTTCACCGAACTGACCGACCTGATGAAGACTGAAGAATTCAAGGTGTTCCGTGGCGCTGCCGACATGGCCAATGGCCGTGTGGTTGCCCTGCGTGTGCCGGGTGGTGCTTCGATCTCGCGCAAGGAAATCGACGAGTACACCAAGTTCGCCTCCATCTATGGTGCCAAGGGTCTGGCCTATATCAAGGTCAATGACAAGACCCAGATCACCAATGACGAAACCAGCGGCCTGCAGTCGCCTATCGTCAAGTTCCTGTCGGTGCCTGCGCTGGAAGAAATTATGGCACGCACTGGTGCCGACAACGGCGACATTATCTTCTTTGGCGCCGACAAGGCCAAGGTAGTGAACGAAGCCATCGGCGCGCTGCGTATCAAGATCGGTCACGAGCGTGGCGAGGCCGGAGGTTTCTTCGTGCGCGAATGGCGTCCGCTGTGGGTGGTGGATTTCCCGATGTTCGAGCACGACGAAGAGGCCGATCGCTGGGTGGCCGTGCATCACCCGTTCACCGCACCCAAGCCGGGGCATGAGGATCTGCTGGAAAGCAATCCTGCGGCCTGCATCGCCCGTGCCTACGACATGGTGGTCAATGGTTGGGAGCTCGGTGGCGGTTCCATCCGTATCCATCAGGCATCTGTGCAGGAGAAGGTATTTTCCGCGCTCAAGATCAGCCCGGAAGAGCAGCAGAACAAGTTCGGCTTCCTGCTGGACAACCTGAAGTTCGGCGCGCCGCCGCACGGTGGTCTGGCCTTCGGTCTGGACCGTCTGGTGACGCTGATGGCGGGTGCCGAGTCTATCCGTGACGTAATCGCCTTCCCGAAGACCCAGCGCGCCCAGTGCCTGCTGACCAATGCACCTAATCATGTCGACGAGAAGCAGCTCAAGGAGCTGAACCTGCGTCTGCGCCAGAAGGCCGAGCCAGCCGCTTAAATCGAGGCTGTGCAGATAGAGAAGGGTGCCTAACGGCACCCTTTTTTATGTCGTATCTTGTCAGCGTATGTCGATGCAAGCACGCATGTCCGGTGCCATGCGTTTAGGCGGTACTTTGTTTTTCCATACAAGGACGATGTGTCATGGCCGTGCTTGCCGGCAAGCAAGTTTTCGCTGGTGAAAAAACTTTTCAGCTGTTCTGGGGGAGGGGGGCTCTTTCCTGATTGGCCGTTCGGGCGTGGTGCAGCATCAGGTGGTCAATAACCTTGCAGCTGGGGTGCAATGCGGATGAAATGCTAGGCATGATAGATGCCCTGCAGCGAGGGTGTAGCCGGGTATTGGGCTCGGAATGCCAAGGGTTTGTAAGTCGTTGCCAAATCATGCTGCGTGGGGAAGCTCCCCACGCGATCTGACCATTTTAAGGGGATTCCAGCATGCTGACGTTTTCCAGGCCACAGCGGAAGATGGCCTGTTGCAGTGCGTCCAGTGCCTGTTTGCGGAAAAATTGCTTGCGTGCCACCAGTAGAACGCGGCGGGTCGGTGCCGGCAGCGCAAATGGAATGATGGACAATAAACCTTCGTCGGCAGCGGATACCGAGGTGGCTGGCAATACGGTGATGCCCATGCCGCTGGCGACCATATGGCGTATGGTATTGAGCGAGCTACCCTGTACGGCACTGGCCAGCCCGCCCGCCTGACTCTGGCGCACAGCCAGCTCGCTACAGCTTTGCAAAACCTGATCACGGAAGCAGTTGCCGGCAGACAAAAGCAATACACTTTCGTGTGACAGCTCGTCGGCATTGATATGCTTGCGCTTTTCCCACGGGTGACCCTTGGGCGTGGCAACGACAAAGGCCTCGTCATAGAGTGGCCATGCCTGGGTGCCGGGCTCGTCAAACGGGTCGGCAACGATAATGGCGTCAACTTCGCCGCGCTTGAGCATTTCGGCCAGTCGCGCGGTATAGTTTTCCTCCAGAATGAGCGGCATGTCGGGTGCCAGAATACGCAGCGCCGGAATCAGTTTGGGCAGCAAATACGGGCTGATGGTAAAGATGACGCCCAGTTTCAACGGGCCTGCCAGTTCGTTCTGGTGTTCGCCTGCCAGATGTTTCAGCGTTTCGGCTTCTTCCAGTACGCGCCTTGCCTGTTCAACGACCCGCTCGCCTATTTCGGTGACCGCGACTTCCTGTCCGCCGCGCTCGAAGAGCGTGACCGACAGCTCGTCTTCCAGTTTCTTGATGGCAATGGAGAGGGTGGGCTGGCTGACAAAGCAGGTTTGGGCGGCGCGCCCGAAATGGCGCTCGCGTGCAACCGCCACGATATAACGAAGTTCAGTTAGCGTCATACAAAAGAGTCAATTACGCCTGAGGCGTGCCTCGCAGGGCGGGCGAAAGGAAGGGCGTACCCATGCGCTTAGGCATGGGCAGCAAGCCTTGTCTGTTTTAGCGGTTTTTTTCCGGCAACACGATGTTGACTTCCAGTACTTCAAAGTTGTCCTGACGTTCCAGTTGAACCTTGATGTCATCCTGGTTGACGGCAACGTACTTCGAAATGACCTCCATCAATTCACGCTGCAAGGCCGGCAGATAATCCGGTGCGCTACGACCGCCGCGTTCGTGAGCAAGGATGATCTGCAGGCGCTCGCGTGCAATGGTAGCTGTTTTCTGGCGCTTGCCAAAAATCATATCAATCAGCGACATCCATTAACCTCCGAACAGGCGTTTGAGTAGACCGACCTTGGGGGGCTCGATAAAGCGCATCGGGCAACTCTCACCCAAAAAGCGCGACACTACATCGGTGTAGGCTTCGGCAGCATCGCTGCCTTTCATATGAATGGCGGGAGTGCCCGAGTTGGATGCCTGCAGTACGCTTTGTGACTCGGGAATCGCCCCAATCAGCGGTACACGCAGAATCTCTTTTACATCATCCACCGACAGCATTTCGCCTTTCTCCACTCGGGAAGGCGAGTAGCGGGTAATCAGCAAGTGCTCTTTGACCGGCTCGCGCCCTTCGACAGCGCGCTTGGATTTGGATGACAAAATGCCGAGGATACGGTCCGAGTCGCGTACCGACGAGACTTCAGGGTTGGTCACGATAATGGCTTCATCGGCAAAATAGAGTGCCATCAGTGCACCGCGTTCGATGCCGGCGGGAGAGTCGCATACGATGTACTCAAAACCCATGTCGGCCAGATCCTTCAGTACGCGTTCTACGCCTTCTTCCGATAGCGCATCCTTATCGCGTGTCTGTGACGCCGGCAATACGTACAGATTGTCGCAGTTCTTGTCCTTGATCAGTGCCTGATTGAGGCTGGCCTCGTTATTCACCACATTGATCAGGTCGTAGACCACGCGCCGTTCGCAGCCCATGATCAGATCCAGATTGCGCAGGCCGACATCGAAGTCGATGACAGCAGTTTTATGGCCGCGCAAGGCAAGGCCGGAGGCGAAGCTGGCGCTGGTGGTGGTCTTGCCTACGCCACCCTTACCTGAGGTCACAACAATAATCTTTGCCACGTCTATATCCCTTGATGAAGATGGTCGGCCAGTCATTCGCCAATGGCGGTGATGACGAGGCGTTCGTTTTCCAGATAAATCTGTGTCGGCTTGCCCTGGATCGAAGTAGGTAGTGCCTGTTCTATGGTGCGGTATACGCCGGCGATGGAGACCAGTTCAGCCTCCATGGCATGGACAAAAATGCGAGCCTGCGTATTGCCGTGAGCACCGGCCAATGCCCGGCCGCGCAAGGGGGCGTAGACATGGATATGGCCATCGGCAATCACTTCGGCACCCGCGCTGACCATGGCCAGCACAATCAGATCGCCATCCTTGGCATAGATTTGCTGACCGGCGCGCACCGGCTTGTCGATGATCATGGTTTGGCGCAGCGCCATTTGCGCAGGCTCGATATTTGCTTGAGCCTGGGGGCGGCTTGGTGTGCCTGATGCCGTATAGGCCAGGTGGTGCTGTCGGGCGAGTGCTTCCAGCGCCGGATCAGGATGGCGCAGGGCGACAATGCGGATGCCGCGCTTGATGCAGCTGGCCAGTACGGTGGCCAGATCAAGCCCGGCTGGCTCTGTCAGCAGCTCAAGATCAAGTACAAAAGCCTCATGTTGATCGGTGAAGCGCTGGCCAAAACGATGGTCCAGTTCGGCTTCTATCTGCACAGGATCGGAGCTGCGCAGTTGAAGTGCCAGCAAATCCAGGCTGGCGGACTTTATTTCGAGAGGAGTGGCCGTCTGGCTCATTGTGGTGTCTTGAGTCTGCATAGATTTAATCAATTGCAGAGTGTAAATCTTTGATAGCAGTCTTTCAACGCGTATGGACTGGCAATATGTTGTTTTGTTGATTTGTTGTTGTGAAATTGACAGGTGTTGTACAAATGCATCGAAAGTAAGGGTATGAAATGGCGCGGCGCAACATTCCCTTGACCGGGTGCAAGTGCCTGACTAATATCCACATTGTTGCAGCGCAACATCGGTTTGGCGCTGATGGGTTTGGTGCTGTTGTGATCTGAAATTTTTGTGAAAGAGGAGTCTCGCATGTTTACCAATGCACAAGATTTTGCAGCCTTCGGTCAGGCCAATCTCGATAAGGCAGTTCGCCTGTCTTCCATCGTTTTGTCCGGCACCGAGCGCATGGCCAGCCTGCAGCTTGAATTGTCGCGCAAGCTGCTGAACGATAACGCCCAGGCCGTCAAGGCGCTGACCGAGATCAAGGATCCAAAGGCATTTGCCGAGTATCAGTCCAGCCAGGCGCAGCCGGCTATTGATCAAAGCTTGAATGTGGCGCGCAATCTGTATGATGCCGCTGTGCAGACCCAGAATGAACTGGCTGCCTTCTTTGAAGACCATGTCTCCGAGTCGAACCAGGCGGTACTGACTTCGCTGGACAAACTGAGCAAGAATGCACCTGCCGGCTCCGATGTTGCTGTCAATGCACTCAAGACGCTGATTACCACATCGAGCGCTGCTTTTGATAATGTGTCGAAGACCGCGAAAAAAATGGGTAGCGATTTTGCCGAGGCTAGCGCAGAAGCTGCGGCGAACACTGCCAAGGCTACCGGTGCAGCTGTTTCGCGCAAAAAGCCGGGCGCTGCTGCCTGATCTGAATTGTTGTTCTGCTATATGAAAACGGCCCTTTGGGGCCGTTTTGCCGTTTTTACCGGCTGTTCAATTTGGTCCGGGTATGGACGTGTCGCTCAATAGTAATAACCACTGTGCCAGGGCTTGGGCAAAGTGAGGTTGTCTGGTGTCGGGCGGGAGATTTGATGTAGCGGGTGCCGGGGCCGGGTAGCTTGCCAGATAGCGCTGTGCCAGTTGTCTGATCCGCTCAAGCAGGTGCGCTTGTTCTTGCAGGTGCTGCAGTAAATCGGCGGGCGTGAACTGCATAGCGTGTGCAGCCTGTCCGTAGTGCAGGCTATAGCCTAAGGCGTCCATGTATTGGCGCATAAAGGTGGCGCTGCCAGCGGGGCCGGTCATCAGCCAGGCGTTGCCAAGCGGGGCCAGTGCATCCAGGAGGGGGCGGGCCAGGGCAATGGCAGTATCACTGCCGCCGGCATACAGGGCATAACCCATATGCTCTCCGGCTGGGTGCCAGTGTCCGGCAAGATCAATATAACGACCTGCCTGGGCTTGCAGCCTAGCCTGTTCTGGCGTGGGGCCGGACAGGTCAAGGGTGAAATCAGGGTGGCTTAGACGTGCGGCACCCGTTGCAGCGGCATATTGCCGGCTGACGGTATAACCTTTTTGCTGCAAGCGCCGGAGGATGTGCTCGGGCGTTGCGCCGTGCGCCACGATGTCCAAATTTTTGCCCTGTTACCAAACGACGCCGGATTCTTTCACGGATGGTGTGGTCTGCCTATCGGGGTTCTCCGCTTTTGTTGCTTGTCTCATGCGAAAAAAGCCGGCAAGGCCGGCTTTTTTCGCGGAGCGAACCGGCTATCAGCCTTCCTGCAGGTGACGCGCGATGCCATCCACCAGCTCGGCTTTGGCTTCTTCCATGGTGCCCCAGCCTTGTACCTTGACCCACTTGCCCTTTTCCAGATCTTTGTAGTGCTCGAAGAAATGCACCATCTGGTTGCGCAGCAGTTCAGGCAGGTCTTCCAGTTTCTGGATATTGCTGTACATCGGGCACAGTTTTTCAACGGGTACGGCCACCAGTTTTGCATCGATGCCGGATTCGTCTTCCATCTTGATCATGCCCAGCGTACGGCAGCGAACGACCACACCTGGCGGCAGCGGGAACGGGGTCACGACCAGAACGTCTACCGGATCACCATCCAGCGACAGGGTCTGCGGCACAAAGCCGTAGTTGGCCGGGTAGAACATGGCGGTACCCATAAAGCGGTCAACGAAGATCGCGCCGGAGTCTTTATCCAGTTCGTACTTGATAGGGGCGCCATTGGCGGAGATTTCGATTACGACGTTGATGTCGTTCGGCATGTCCTTGCCGGCGGAAATTGCGTTCAGGTTCATCGACTCGGGTCCTTGTTTGTATATGCCCTTATGGCTGGGCGTGATGCAGGAGTGCTGCTGTCGGGCGATTATATCGCAGGCATCCGTAGCGTGTGCTGTGAAGGTATAATGATGTTCATTGGATATGGCAAAAAGGCATCACATGATTGATAAATTTATTGTCGAGTTTGACAAGGGCTTGCGTACCTTGTTTGCGCCAGCGCTGAGTTCGCGCCCCCATCCCGGTAAAAACCTGGATGAGGTGACGCTGAGTGATGAGCAAAAACAGCATGCGCTGGGTTTGATGCGGGTGAATCATTGTGGCGAGGTGTGTGCACAGGCGCTGTATCAGGGACAGGCGCTGACGGCGCGCGATCCTGCTGCCCGTGAGGCCTTGAAAGAGGCCGCGCATGAGGAGGTCGAACATCTGGCCTGGACCGAGCAGCGTATCCGCGAGCTTGGCGGGCGCACCAGTGTACTTAATCCTTTGTGGTATGGCGGTTCGCTGGCGATTGGGGTGGCGGCGGGCTTGCTTGGGGATCGCTGGAATCTGGGATTTCTGGAGGAGACGGAGCATCAGGTTGGCGCGCATCTGGATAGCCATTTGCAAAGCCTGCCCGAAGAGGATGGCAAAAGCCGGGCCATTGTGACGCAGATGCGTGATGACGAGCTCAGACACGCGGATATGGCGCATGCGCTGGGCGCGGCGCGTTTGCCCCTGCCGGTGCGCCAAGGGATGAAGCTTTCATCCAGGCTGATGACAGCCGCCAGCTACCGCATCTGATGGCTGTTCAGGGCGACCGTTACCGGTCGCCTGTTTTTTAACGCGCTTTTTGCACCATGATTTCGATAATCTGGCGGTCGGTTTCCAGCATGCTGCGGCTGGCGAGTGCGCACAGATTGCTGATCGACTCGTCGACATCATGCGCCACAATGCCTTCGTGGCCGGTGACACGGCTGTCGTCCAGTGCCATCAGTACCGACTTGTAGGCCGATGCGGCCGAGGTTGAGACTTTCATGGCGCAGCTATTGGATGCGCCATCGCAGATCATGCCTGCCAGGTCGCCTACCATGCTGCAAATTGCCATCTTGACCGACTCTTCCTTGCTGTCCAATAGCCAGGCCATGCCGGCGGCGGCCCCCATGGAGGCGGTGGTGACTGCGCACAGGGCGGACAGGGCAGGCAGCTTGCTGTGGATGTAGACGGCCGTCAGGTGGGACAGCATGAGCGCACGCGCCAGCTTTTCATTGTCGGCATTCAGGTGGCGGGCAACCACGACGACCGGCAAGGTGGCGGCGATGCCCTGATTGCCCGAACCGGAATTGCTCATGGCCGGTAGTGGGGCGCCGCCCATGCGGGCGTCCGATGCTGCCGTGGTGCGCATCATGATTTCGGTCAGCAGGCCCTGGGAGAGCAGGCCTTGTTTGACCTGACGCTGCAAGGTTGCACCGATATGCAGGCCGTAGCGGCCGCTCATGCCTTCATCCGATAATGCATTGTTCAGGTGCGCGGCCTCCAGAATGAATTCGATCTCGCTCAGTGGCGCCTGGGTGGCGAATTCGTAGACATCATGCATGCGGGCATGGCCTAGCGAATAGTGGCCGCCTGCTGTCGTGCTCTGACTGGCGGCCTGCCACAGGGTTTCGCCGTTTTTCTCGATCAGGATTACATTGGTGTGGGCGTTGGCAATGCAGACGCGCACCGATTCGCCTCCGGCGTAGAGTGTCGCTTCGCTGTAGAGGATGTTGGGAACGTCGGTGATGCTGACGCTGACTTGCCTGGCATCCAGCATGGCTTTGCCCGATGCGACCTGTTCGGGGGTCAGCTTCTTCAGTACCTGCAAGCCGCCTTGCGGATCGCCGCCAATGGCGCCGACGGCTGCGGCAATGGCCAGGCCGACCATGCCGGTGCCGGGGACGGTCACTGCCATGCCGTTTTTCATCAGGTTGGAGGATACTTTGGCGTCGATGCGTTCGGGCAGGGTGCCCAACTGTTCACGCGCGATGGCGGCGGCCAGTGCCAGCGAGATGGGTTCGGTGCAGCCTAGTGCCGGAATGACTTCGTGTTTGACGGCCTTGATAAACTCGGCCCAGAGTGGTGTCGGATTGCTCATGATGTGCAGCCTCTTGTGCGGAACAGGCCCGGCCGGAGGGCGGGCAAGCAAATGGCGGATATTTTATACAGAAATGAAGTGCGGGGATGGTGTGTAAATGCAATAAGGCCACTATCGGGTGATAGTGGCCTTATTTTTATTCTGGCGTCCCCACGGGGAATCGAACCCCGGCCGCCGCCGTGCAAGGGCAGTGTTCTAACCGCTAAACTATAGGGACTATGTGGTGCACCCGGAGCGATTCGAACGCCCGACCCTTTGGTTCGTAGCCAAATACTCTATCCAACTGAGCTACGGGTGCACAGGTAAAACATCTTACAAGCAAGTGGTGCTGGCGTCCCCACGGGGAATCGAACCCCGGCCGCCGCCGTGCAAGGGCAGTGTTCTAACCGCTAAACTAGAGGGACTTCGCTGGTGCACCCGGAGCGATTCGAATGCCCGACCCTTTGGTTCGTAGCCAAATACTCTAGCCAACTGAGCTACGGGTGCACAGGTAAAACATCTTACAAGCAAGGGGTGCTGGCGTCCCCACGGGGAATCGAACCCCGGCCGCCGCCGTGCAAGGGCAGTGTTCTAACCGCTAAACTATAGGGACTTCGCTGGTGCACCCGGAGCGATTCGAACGCCCGACCCTTTGGTTCGTAGCCAAATACTCTATCCAACTGAGCTACGGGTGCACTGTTTCTTGCTGTGTCTCGCTGCGTTGTCTGCTGCGAGAGATGCGAACTATACGGAATCCTTCTTTTTTCGTCAACACTTTTTCTGATTAAATTGTTCGTCGTCGTTTAGAATACGCCCTTATTGTTGCCATTTTCCGACAGTATCGCGTTAAAAATGCCTTATTTGTCAGTGGTTTGTGAATCTCTGTTTTTGGCCGGCCAGGCTGAAAAATATTTCGGTTTTTAAGCGGATCTGCCCATGTTGTTTGAACAAGCTTACGTAATTGTCGATCTGGAAACGACGGGAGGCCACATTACCCGCGACCGGATTACTGAAATCGGCCTGATTCTGGTGGACGGCGAAAACGTCGAACGCATCGAAATGCTGGTCAACCCCGGCCAGCCCATCCCGCCCTTCATCGAAGACATGACCGGGATCAGCAATGCGATGGTGGCCGATGCGCCGGCATTCGCCGAACTGGCACCAGCCTTGTGGAAAAAGCTGGAAGGGCGCTTGCTGATTGCCCATAACGCGCGTTTCGATTACGGTTTTCTCAAAAATGCATTTCGCCGTGCCGGCTTGGCGTTCAACGCCAATACCCTGTGCTCGGTCAAGTTGTCGCGCCGCTTGTACCCGCAATACTTCAAACACAGTCTGGACAGCATTATCGAGCGGCACCAGCTCGTGCTGCCGGCACGACACCGTGCGCTGGCGGATGCCGAGGCCGTATACCGGTTTTTATGTCTGGCACGGAACGAATTGGGTGCCGAGGCTGTGTGCTCTGCGGCAGCAGCCTTGTTGGCGCTTCCTAGTGTGCCGGAGGGCATGGCGCAGGAGCTGGCTGATACCCTGCCGGATACGCCGGGGGTGTACACCCTTTATGCCGCCAATGGCGAGGCGCTCTATGCCGGGCGTTGCCTTAACCTCAGGCAAAGGGTGTTTGCCCACTATGGTGCGGGGACGCTGGACGCCAAACTGCCGCGCATTCATGAGCGCATCGCCCATGTAGCGTGGCAGGAAACACTGGGTGAGTTTGGCGCAGCATTGCTTGAGTTGCAGCAGTTGTCCGCCTTGCGGCCGCGTTACAACCCGCGTGCGCGCCAGACGAACGAATTGTGTGCCTTGCAATTGAGCGAAGCGGGGGAGGATGGCTTGTTGCGGGTGAGTGTCAGCCTTGCGCGCACGCTGGACTTTTCGCGTACGGCCGATTTGTATGGCCTGTTTCGTAGTCCGCGCGAAGCCAAAAAGGCATTGAGCGAGCTTGCGCGTGCACATCAGCTATGTCCGGCCATTCTGGAGGTCGAAACGGTCACGACCCGCAAAGGTGCACCATGCCAAAGCTTTAAAAACCGGCGCTGTCTGGGGGCCTGTTGCGGCAAGGAAAGCGCCGCTGCGCATAATGCGCGCTTGCAAAATGCTTTGCTGCGCCTGAAAACCCAAAGCTGGCCGTATGCCGGCGCGATTGCATTGACCGAAAACGACGAGGTGACCGGCGAGTCGGTGTCCCATGTATTCGAGCGTTGGTGCTACTTAGGCTCGGGCGATGATGTGGCCTGCTTGCAAGGCACGCCGGTGTTTGATCTGGCGGTATACAAACTATTGCAGCACTGGCTGAAAAAGCCGGCACCCGGGGTCACGCTGCACGAGTTGCCGGCAGCTTAGGCATACATGGCAAGGAAGCCGCGCAGGCGGCTTTCGATAATGCGCGGGTTCTCGCCGTTGGCAATAGCGATAACGCCTTCCAGTATCAGCTCCTTGGTGGCAATTTCGGTCGCGATCAGGTTTTTGAGTTTGACGGCGACCGGCAGGAAAAACAGGTTGGCCGAGCCGACGCCGTACACGGTGGCGACAAAGGCAACGGCAATACCCGAGCCCAGTTTGGTCGGGTCGGACAGGTTTTCCATGACATGGATCAGGCCAAGAACCGCGCCGATAATGCCGATGGTTGGCGCGTAGCCGCCGGCGGATTCCCAGATTTTGGCGGCTTGTTTGCGCGCATGTTCAAACATGGTGATCTCGACTTCCATCACTGAACGCAGTGTTTCGGGGGCCGCACCGTCAACCAGCATCTGCAGGGCTTTTTTGGTGTAAGGATCGTGCTGCAGGGAGACATAGCCCTCCAGCGACAGCAAGCCGCCTTTGCGCGCACTTTGGCTCCACTGGATGATGTCGCGTATCATTTTTTCATGATTGAACTGCGGCGGGTAAAACACCCACTTGAGCATTTTCAGGCCGTTGACGAACTGGCGTGGTGTGCTTTGCAGCATGACGGCGCTGGCCGTGCCGCCGATGACGATCATAAAGGCGGTAAGTTGCAGTAGCGAGCCTAAGTGGCCACCTTCCAGTGCTTGTCCTGCCAGAATGGCGGTCAGCCCGCCCATGATGGCAATGATGCTGAGTTTATCCACGTCTATCCTTGTTGTTTACAGCCATTCGCGTAGCTTGCTGCGAATGCGGGTGACGGCCTGGGTATGCAGTTGGCTGACGCGGGATTCGGAGACCCCCAGTACCGCGCCGATTTCCTTGAGGTTGAGATCCTGCTCGTAATACAGGCTCATCACCAGCTGGTCACGTTCGGGCAAGGTCGCGATGGCGTCTATCAGCGCCTGGCGAAAACCGCTGTCGGCCAGCGTCAGGAGCGGGTCCGGCGTATTGTCGTCCGCGATATTGGCCAGTGCATCATTCAGTTCTTCGCCGTCATGGCTATGAAAGTCTTCAAAGTACACCAGACGCACGCCCATGCAGTCGCCCAGCATGGCCTGGTAATCCTCCAGCGATACCGCCAGCTCGTCGGCAATTTCACTTTCACTTGGCGCATACCCCAGCGTTTGGGTCGCGCGTTTGATCGCGTCTTCAATCATGCGGGCATTGCGCCTGAGCTGGCGCGGCATCCAGTCTATGCGCCGCAGCTCATCGAGCATGGCGCCCTTGATGCGCGTGCCGGCAAAGGTTTCGAACTGTACGCCTTGCAGCGGATCGAACTGGCGTGCGGCTTCCAATAGCCCGATCATGCCGACTTGTACCAGATCATCCAGTTCGACCGATGCCGGCAGGCGGGCCATCATCAGGCTGGCAATCTTCCTGACCAAAGGGGTGTACTGCATTACATCCGGGCGATCGGTGGCAGCCGCTTGTGCGTAGGCGTGGGCTTGATGCGTGGCCAGAGCCATGGTTAACGATCCGTGATTTCGGTAAGGGTCTTACTGGTGCTCAATAATTGTTCCAGATAACTGGAGCGGGCATGGCCGGTGTCCGGTGCATGCCATAAAGGCAGCATGGCGGCCAGCTGGCTGAATGCCTGGGCCGCTTCGCTGTCCGGAAAGGCTTCCACCACTGGCCGGCGTAATGCCTGACTCTTGCGTATGGCCTGATCTTCCGGCACAAAACCGACCCAGCGCAAGGAAACGCCGAGATAGTCGCCGGCTACGGATGACAAGCGGGCGAACACGTTTTGCGCTTCTTCCTGCCCGCTTGCCCGGTTGACCAGCACATTGAAACGGCGGCGGCCGAATTCGCCGGCCAGCCGTTTCATGCTGGCATAGCCGCGCGTGATGGATTCGGCTTGCGGGCTGATGACCAGAATCAGGTTGTCGGCAATCACCAGTGGTGCTGCATCCTGGGTCGGGTCCGGCGCATCGACCAGCGTCAGGCCGCAGTCTTTTTCCAGCGCGGAAAATTCGCTGGCCAGACGTTGCCACACGCGGGCAGACAGGCGGTGGCGTTCTTCCGGCTGGGCATACAGATTAACCAGCGTTACGCCATGACGCGAATTCACCATCAGGTCAGTCAGACCGCCGCGGCTGATGTTCAGGCTGGCCAGCGACGCGGAGGGGGGAACGCCAGCCAGGCGTGCCAGCTCCTGGCCATTCTGGTGATCCAGCAACAGGGGGCGCTTCCCCTGTAGCGCGCTGGCCGCGGCCAGCCCCGCGCACAGGGTCGAGATGCCGCTATGGCTGGCACCGGTGAGGGCGAATAAGGGCGGCAGGTGCGCGCTTTGCTGGCTGAGTTGCCTTAGGCTGGCGGCCTGGTCACTCATGTTACAACCAGCCTGACTGTGCGGCATTGATCATCGGGATTTCATCGGCCTGCCCGTGAAACGGGGTCGCCAGTTGCCCTGCGCGCAAGGCCCGATCAATCAGAAAGTCCGCATTGGCACAATGCAGGTCTTCCGGTACGCGCTGGCCATTGGTGATGTAAAACAGGCGCAGGCGGTTGCGGATGATGACGTCCAGGCTGGCACCCAGCATGACGGCTTCGTCGACCTTGGACAGTACGCAACCGGTCAAGTCATCACTGCGAAAATGTTTGACCACGTCTTCCAGCGTGCGGCCATCGGCATTGGCAGCCAATAGCAGCAGACGGCGTACCGGCCGCCCGGCCGTGGCAAACATGCGGATTTGCTGCAGGACGCGCTGATCGCGCTGACTCATGCCGACTGTATCGATCAGCACCACCCGGCGCTGGGTCAGATCGGCCAGTGTCAGCTGTAAATCGCCTTCGTTTTGCACCGAGAATACCGGCACACCCAGAATCTTGCCGTAGATGCGCAGTTGATCCTGTGCGCCGATACGATAGCTGTCGGTGGTGATCAGCGCCACACCCTCGGCACCGTAGCGCATGGTGGCGCGGGCGGCGAGTTTGGCGACTGTTGTTGTTTTGCCAACACCGGTGGGGCCGACCAGTGCAAAAATCCCGCCCTGGTCGATGATGTCGCTGGCCGGATCCATGCATTTCAAATTATGCATCAGTGCCGAACGCGCCCATTTTTGCGCGACTTCGGCATCGTACTGCGGGGGGAGTTTCTGGGTGAGCTGGCGTATCAGCGCCGGGCTAAAGCCTGCCGTCAGCAAATAGCGGAACAGCTCGGCACGATTGGGTGTTTGCCCTTCCATTTCCGACCAGGCAAAGGTTGCCAGCTGGTTTTGCAGCAGGCTTTTCAGCAGGCGGATTTCTTCACCGATATGGCGGATGTCGTCGGCAATGTCTTCTTCTGGCGGCTGGGGCGCGCGTGCGGCTTGTACGGCTGCCGATGGCTTGGTTTCTGCTGCCGGGGCAGGGGGCGGGGCTACGGGCGCTGGCGGGGCCGGCCGTGCTGCGGCGCTGAAAACGGCAGGGCGTGCAGGCTCGGCGGCTGCGGCTTGCCTGTGTTCCGGCTGCGCCGTGGCCGGTGGCTCTTCCAGCGGTTCGATCGGCATGGCATAGCTGCGCGACAGGGCGCGTGCGGCTGCATTGCCTTGAGCGGGCAGGATGGCCGCCGGCGCCGGCGTCTTACGCGGCGGGTGGCGTGTGGCGGCAGGTGCCAGCGTATCCGACAGGGCGGCAACATCGGCATCGGCTACGGCCATGATCTCTACGCCACCGCCCTGGGTTGGGCGGTTGGACAGGATCAGCGCGTCTGCGCCCAGCGCCTCGCGGACCTGGCGCAAGGCATCGCGCGTAGTTTTACCGTAAAACTTTCTGACCACCATCTGTTATGTCGTCCTCAACCCTTGCCGGCTCCAATAACTGCGATTATACGGATGGTTTTGCTATCCGGTATTTCATTATGCGAAATCACGCGTAACTGCGGCAGCGCCCGACGCAGAAAACGCGCAAGCAGGGGACGCAAACCCGGAGGTGTCAGCAACACCGGATTCAGGCCCTGGTTTTCGACTTCTTCGGTCTGGTGGGCGGCATTGGCCAGCAGGTTTTCAGCCAGCCCTGGCTCCAGTCCGCCGCCGGCCTTGGACTGCACCGCCTGCAACAGAATGTTTTCCAGCTGTGGGTCCAGCGACATGAGCGGCAGTTCGTTCTCGCCGGGGAACAGTTGCTGGACAATGGCGCGCGACAGGGCGGTACGCACGGCCGCGGTCAGCTCGTCGATGTCCTGGGTAATGGGGACATGGTCGGCCAGCGTTTCGATAATGGTGCGAAAGTCACGGATATTGAGGCCGTCGCTCAGCAGTTGCTGCAGAACTTTTTGCAAAATGCCGACCGCAATGACTTTGGGTACCAGATCTTCGATCAGCTTGGGCGACTCTTTGGCCTGATGGTCGATGAGTGCCTGTACTTCTTCGCGTCCCAATAGTTCGGCGGCATGTGACTGCAGCAGGTTGGACAGATGGGTGGCGACCACGGTGCTGGCATCGACCACGGTGTAGCCCAGGCTTTGTGCCTCTTCGCGCCGGGCTGCATCTATCCATAGCGCGGGCAGGCCGAAAGTCGGGTCGGTGGTCGGCGTGCCGGGCACTTCAGCGCTGACATGGCCGGGGTTGATGGCCAGAAACTGACCGATATAGGCGTCGCCTACGCCGACTTCGACTCCTTTGAGCAGGATGCGGTAGGCATTGGGGCGGATTTCCAGATTGTCGCGGATATGGACGGCGGCGACCAGAAAGCCCATCTCTTGCGCCATTTTCTTGCGTATGCCGCGAATGCGGCGCAACAGCTCGCCATCCTGATCGCGATCGACCAGTGGAATCAGCCGGTAACCGACCTCCAGCCCCAGCATGTCCACCGGCTGTACATCATTCCAGCTTACCTCGGTCATGGCCTGTTCGCCGCCCGAAGCCGACAAAGCGGTGGGTGTGGCGATCTGGCTGGATTGTGCTTGCGCCAGTTTTTCCCTTTGCTGGCGCTTCTCTTGCCACCAGGCCAGCGCCGCCAGTGAGCCGGCAATCATCAGGAAAGCCGTATGCGGCATATTGGGGATCAGGCCGATCAGGCCGATCACACCTGCCGTGATATAGAGCACATGCGGGTTGGAGAATAGCTGGCCGATAAACTGCTCGGACAGGTCCTTGTCGGTGCCGACGCGTGCCACCACGATGCCGGCGGCAGTGGAGATGATCAGGGCCGGAATCTGGGCGACCAGGCCATCGCCAATGGTGAGCAGGGTATAGGTCTTGGCGGCTTCGCCTGCCGGCATATCATGCTGCATCATGCCGATGATCAGACCGCCGACAATATTGATCACGATGATCATGATGCCGGCCATGGCATCGCCACGGACGAATTTGGACGCACCATCCATGGCGCCGAAGAAGTTGGCTTCTTCGGTAATGGTCTGGCGACGGTTTCTGGCATCGTCCTCGCCGATCAGGCCAGCATTGAGGTCGGCATCAATCGCCATCTGTTTGCCCGGCATCGCGTCCAGCGTAAAGCGGGCCGATACTTCGGCAATCCGGCCTGCACCTTTGGTGATCACCATAAAGTTGATGATGGTCAGGATAATGAACACGATAATGCCGATGGCGACATTCTCGCCGATCAGGAAGTGGGCAAAGGATTCGATCACCTTACCGGCGGCGGCCGGGCCGGTATGGCCTTCCATCAGAATCACCCGGCTGGAGGCGACGTTAAGCGACAGCCGCAACAAGGTGGTGATCAGCAGCACGGCGGGAAAGGCGGAAAACTCCAGCGGATGGCGCGTGTTGATGCCGACCATCAGCACAATGACCGAAATCGCGATATTGAAGGTAAAGAAGATATCCAGTATTACCGGCGGTAGCGGCAGTACCATCATCGCCAGAATCAGGATGATCAGTACCGGCCCTGCCAGTTTGCTCAACTTGAGCATCTTCAGTGAATCTAGAATCTGGTTCATGCCGTCAGTCAGTGCGCATCAGCCGGTCTGGCTGCTGCTTTTTGTTTATTGTTCGGGTCCAGTTCAGGCGGGACTTCCAGCTTTTCCGGGTAAACCGGTGCCAGACCGCCCTGGCTTTCATAGACCTTGAGCTGGTAGATATAAGCCAGCACCTGCGCCGCCGCCGAGAACAGTTTGGGCGGAATGTCAGCGCCCAGTTCGGCATGAAAATACAGGGCGCGGGCAAAGCTGGGCGCGCGCATGGTGGCAATCTTATGCTCGCTGCCGGCGGCAATGATGCGCTCGGCCAGTTTAAGCGTGCCCTTGGCCACGACTTGCGGCGCGCGCATATCGTCGCTGTATTTGAGTGCCACAGCGTAATGGGTCGGGTTGGTGACGATCACATTGGCGCCCGGAATTTCCTGCATCATGCGCCGCCGCGCCGCCTCGCGCTGCAGCTGGCGGATACGGCCTTTGACTTCGGGCGAGCCTTGCTGCTCCTTGCTTTCCTGCTTGAGCTCTTCCTTGGTCATCCTGAGCTTTTTGTGGTACTGCCACAGCTGCAGCGGCACATCCACCGCCACCAGCAACAGCATGGCACCGACCACGATCAGGAAAGTGTGTTCGATCAGCCCCATCATGCTGCCCAGTGCCTGCTCCAGCGGCTGGCTTACCAGCCCCATCAGCTCGCCGCGCTCGCTCCAGATCACCCAGGTGGCGACTCCGCCGATCAGTGCGCTTTTCATAATGGCCTTGCCGCCCTCGGCCAGCGCCTGTACCGAAAACATGCGCTTGATGCCTGAGGCCGGGTTGAGCTTGGAAAATTTCGGCTCAATCGCCTTGAGCGTCAGATTCCAGCCGCCGATCAAGAGCGGTGTGAATAGGGCGACGATGGCCAGGCCGCCTAAAAAGGGCAGTAGCGCCATAAACATGTCGATACTGGCGCTTTTGAATGCCTCGACCGCCAGTTCCGGCGTTTTCAGCTTCTGGTTGTCAAAGCGCAGCATGCCTACTGCGATGTCGCCCACCGCGCGGTAAAGGGCCGGCCCCTGCGCGATCAAGAGCGCAACCCCGGTCATGGTGACGGCAAAAGTCGCCAGCTCACGCGAGCGTGGCACATTGCCGTCTTCGCGCGCCTGTTGCAGCCGGCGCTCTGAGGCGGGTTCTGTGCGTTCCAGATCGGAGTCTTCTGCCATGCGTGCTGCCGGTTTTTTTATTCAGGGTTCAGGGTATGGCGGCGAGTTTACCATTGACGGAGTTTCAAGTCCCTCATATTCAAAATGCTTGAATTGTTGTTGTATTTTTTGCAAATAAGCTGGTTTTTCAACGCTGTTGGACGCGCTTTTTTGCCTGTAAACTAGATAGCCTGAATTTTAACGGATGTGCGCCATGAAGCAGTACCAAGACCTGATGCGCCATGTGCTTGAACATGGCGATGAAAAATCCGACCGCACCGGTACCGGCACCCGTTCGGTGTTCGGCTATCAGATGCGTTACAACTTGCAGGACGGCTTTCCATTGGTCACGACCAAGAAGCTGCACCTGAAGTCCATCGTGCACGAATTGCTGTGGTTTTTGTCCGGCGACACCAATATCCGTTACCTCAAGGAAAACGGCGTGCGCATCTGGGACGAGTGGGCCGATGAGAACGGCGACCTGGGGCCGGTGTACGGTTACCAGTGGCGTTCATGGCCGGCGGCCGATGGCCGTCATATCGACCAGATTGCCAATGTGGTGCAGATGATCAAGACCAATCCGGACTCGCGCCGGCTGATGGTGTCGGCGTGGAATCCGGCGCTGGTAGACGAGATGGCCTTGCCGCCTTGCCACAGCCTGTTCCAGTTCTATGTGGCGGGTGGCCGCCTGTCGTGCCAGCTGTATCAGCGCTCGGCCGATATCTTCCTGGGCGTACCGTTCAATATCGCCAGCTATGCCTTGCTGACCATGATGGTGGCGCAGGTGTGCGATCTTGAACCGGGGGACTTCGTGCATACGCTGGGCGATGCCCACCTCTATAGCAATCATCTGGAGCAGGCCGAGCTGCAGTTGTCACGCGCACCGCGCGCTTTGCCGCGCATGAAGATCAATCCGGCGGTCAAAGACCTGTTTGCCTTCCGTTTTGAAGACTTCGAGCTGGAAGGCTACGACCCGCATCCGCATATCAAGGCGCAGGTGGCGGTATGAGTACGCCACTGATGACCTTGGTGGTCGCCATGGCAAACGACAGGGTGATAGGCGTGGACAACCGCCTGCCTTGGCATTTGCCTGAGGATCTGAAACATTTCAAGGCGGTGACGCTGGGTAAGCCCATTATTATGGGGCGCAAAACCTGGGACTCCATCGGCCGGCCTTTGCCCGGGCGGCGCAATATCGTGGTGACGCGCCAGATGGACTGGCAGGCCGAGGGCGCCGAGGTTGTGCACTCGCTCCCTGAAGCGCTGGCCTCTGTTGCCTCGGTGGCCGAGGCCTGTGTGATCGGTGGCGGCGAGCTGTTTGCACAGGCTTTGCCGCTGGCGGCAAAAATGGAGCTGACGCTGATTGATCTGGATGTCGCGGGAGATGCCCATTTTCCGGCTTGGGCTGAAAATGAATGGCAGCAGACGGCAGAAGAAGGGCATAGCCGGGAAGACGGTTTGCGCTGGTCGTATCAGACCTGGTTGCGCAAATAAGGCTGACGGGGCATGGCCCCGTTTTTTTATGCCTTGGCCAGTGTCGCAGTGGCCTCTTGTACCAATGCGCGGTAGGTGTTGCTTAAATGCTGGGTGACCGCATCCAGACGCGCAAGGTCGCGTGCGATGATGGCTTTAAGCAGGTCACTGATAAAACATTGCGCGCGCTCCAGTTGCATGTCGCCGCTACGGAAAATGGCGTACAGGCAGCGCTGGGTCACCGGCTGCAGGTTATTCAGGGCATCCTCGAGATAGCGGTTGCCGGCAAAGTCGTACAGCGTCTGTAAAAAGATAAAGCTGGTGTCAAAAAAAGCATTGAAATCGGCATGCAGCTTATGCTCGGCCAGCTCCGCTTCCAGCGCAAAAAAATGCGCCAGATCATCATTTTTCCAGGACAGGGCCAGATTGGTGGCGGCCCGGTTTAGCAATAAAAACCACAGCTCAAAAAATGCCCTGACATCTTCCTGCGTCAGGCTGGCGACGACGGCGCCGCGGCGCGGGTAGATCTCGACCAGATGACGCCTTTGCAGAATCAGCAGGGCTTCGCGTACCGAGCCGCGACTGACGTCCAGTTCGGTGGCGATTCGTAACTCCTGAATACGCTCTGCCGGGGCGAGCGTGCCCTGGATAATGAGTTTGCCCAGATGCTGGGCGATTTGCTCGGTCAGTGAGTCGTTGGCTTTAAAGGACATGCAGGCTTGGCGTGATCTGTCGGGTTGGCTGTGGCGGCTATTTTAGCATTCACCACAACTTTGTAGTTGTGGCGGAAAACCATCACTTATGTCTTGGTTGGCGTGAAATGCCTTGCGGGTATTTTGCTGTGGACGTAGGATTCAAACGCTTGTTTGATCTGGGCCGCGCGAGGGTAAAAACAGGGGCTAACAGTTCTTCGCTAAATTCATATCATGCAAGCAAGTCTGGCTGCCATTTCGGGATGGCAACAGGCGCTCCTCTTGGGGAGTCTTGCAGGAACGACACGGGTGTTGACCTCTCCGGCCATAGGCTGGAGAGGTTTTTTTCATTGATGTATCAGTCAATGCGGCGGCAAGCCATCAGATAATTGACGTCGGTGTCGGATCCCAGCTTGTGGATGCCGGTAACCGGGTTGTAACTCATGCCGCGGATATCCAGTAGCTCCAGCCCGGCGTTGCGTGCCATGCGTGACAGCTCGGAAGGCTTGAGGAAGCGGGCATAGTCGTGGGTGCCGCGGGTAAGCAGATTGAGTACGTATTCGGCACCTACCACCGCCAGCAGGTAAGCCTTGGGGTTGCGGTTGAGCGTGGAGAAAAACACGGTGCCACCCGGTTTGACCAGACGCGCGCAGCTACGCACGATGCTTTGCGGATCCGGTACATGCTCGAGCATTTCCATGCAGGTCACCGCGTCGTAATAGCCCGGCTTTTCTGCCGCCAGATCTTCCACCGCCACGCAGCGGTATTCGACAGGCACACCCGATTCCAGACTATGCAGCTGCGCCACTTTCAGTGATTTCTTGGCCAGATCAATACCGGTCACGCTGGCACCGCGCTCTGCCATGCTTTCGGCCAGAATGCCGCCGCCGCAGCCCACATCGAGTACGGTCTTGCCGGCGAGCGCAGCATAGCCATCGATAAAATCAAGGCGCAGCGGGTTGATCTCGTGCAGCGGCTTGAACTCGCTGTCTTTGTCCCACCACTTGTGGGCTAGCTGGCTGAATTTTTCCAGTTCTTGTGCGTCGACATTGCTCATGCGTTTTGATCTCCTGCCAGAATGCGTTCACGCCAGCTTCTGCCGCTGGCTATCAGTTGTGCTTCGTCCAGTGTCTTGAGCTGGCGCTGTGCCATCAGGGCTTGCCCCTTGACCCAGACATGGCTGACCTGCTCGCGCCCTGCGGCGTAAACCACATGGGAAATCGGGTCGAACACGGGAGCGGTTTCTACGGTGGCCAGATCAATGGCAATCAAATCGGCCTGTTTGCCGACCTTGATGCTGCCAACCTTGTCGGCAATGCCCAAAGCCTGTGCACCATTGAGTGTCGCCATGCGGATGGCGGTGGCCGCCGGCACGGCGGTCGGGTCCATCGCGCCGACCTTGGCCAGCAAGGCGGCCATGCGCGTTTCGGCCAGCATGTCCAGCTTGTTGTTGGAGGCTGCGCCATCGGTGCCGATGCCGACATTGACACCACCGGCCAGCAACTGGGGAATGCGGGCAATGCCCGAGGCCAGTTTCATATTCGAGCTTGGGTTGTGGGCGACCGAGATGCCGTGGCGGGCGGCCAGCTCGATCTCATCGTCCGAGAGATGCACCATATGTGCGGCAATCAGGCGCGGAGAGAGCAGCCCCAGTGCTTTCAGGCGTGCCAGTGGCCGCTGGTGGTGGTCGCGCATGCTGTCGCTGATTTCGCCTGCCGACTCATGGATGTGGCAATGGATCAGCATGTCCTGTTCTTCTGCCAGCATCACCACCTTGCGGAACGTGTCGTCGGCAACGGTGTAAGGCGCATGCGGTGCCAGGGTAAAGGTAATCAGCTCTTCACCCAGAAATTCACGCCGCTCATCCAGCGCGCGGCTGATGTATTCGTCGGCATTGTTGGCGTAATTGGTCGGAAACTCGAGGATGGAGGCGCCGACAAAGGTACGCATGCCCGCGGCGAGGCCGGCGCGCGCCATGGCCCCGTGATAGAAGTACATGTCGTTGATGGTGGTGGTGCCGCCACGGATCATTTCCGCCATGGCAATCAGCGCGCCATCAAAGACAAATTCGTCCCGCACATGTCGGCCTTCGGCGGGCCAGATGTGATTGGACAGCCAGTCCATCAGCGCCTTGTCGTCTGCCAGGCCACGCAGCAGGGTCATGGCGCTGTGGCCGTGCAGATTGATCAGGCCGGGCATCAATACATGATTATCCAGCCGCACATGCTGCTTGGCGGTGGCGGCAGCCGACTCCGAGGGCGTCAGCAGGGCGACAATCGTCCCGTTATTGATGGCCAGGGCATGGTCTTCCAGGATTTCACCATCTTGTTCAACGGTGATCATCCAGCGGGCAGAAATCAAGAGATCAAAAACAGGGTTCGACATGGTAGGGGTCCTGATGGCTGAGCTTGGCGCGATTGTAGGCACGGCATGACACTTCGGCAACCTGAGGCTTGCAATGGACATGATGACTGGCATGCCTGTGTGCGAAGTAAATATCCTCGGCGCAGGCGTCTTTATGCGCTGGCGGCAGGATTTGTGCGAAATGAGCCACGGGTATGGCTACCGCTATGAGCCGGCATGCAAATCGCTGGCGGCACTTGCAATATGCCGGGAGCAGGAAGCGGCGAGTTTTCGGCATAAAAAACCCCCGGCAGTCTTGGCTGGCGGGGGTGTGGTCAAGCTAGGCAAGCAATGCGTTCAAACTCACTCCGGGCGCATGTGCGGGAACAGGATCACATCGCGGATCGATGGTGCGTCGGTCAGCAGCATCACCAGACGGTCGATACCGATGCCGCAGCCGCCGGTCGGTGGCAGGCCGTATTCCATGGCGCGGATGTAGTCGGCGTCATAGTGCATGGCTTCGTCGTCGCCGGCGTCTTTCTGTTCAACCTGGCTCATGAAACGGGCAGCCTGGTCTTCCGGGTCGTTCAACTCGGAGTAGCCGTTGGCCAGTTCGCGGCCGACGACAAACAGTTCGAAACGCTCGGTGATCGACTGGTCTGCATCCGAGCCGCGTGCCAGTGGCGACACTTCGACCGGGTAGTCGATGATGAAGGTCGGGTTCCACAGCAGGCCTTCGGCGCACTCTTCGAACAGGGTCAGCTGCAGGCTGCCAAGGCCCGGCGCCGGTGGCAGTTTGCCGCCCAGCTTCTTGATCTCGCTCTTCAGCCATTCGGCGTCGGCCAGCTGTTCATCGCTGTATTGCGGGTTGAAGTGCTGGATAGCGCCGACGATGGTGAAGCGCGCGAACGGGCTTTCCAGGTCGACATCTTTGCCACCGTAGCTGATGCGCGTGGTGCCGCAAGCCGCCATGGCGCAGGCACGGATCACTTTTTCCGTCATTTCCATCATGCGTTCGTAGCCGCTATAGGCTTCGTAGAACTCCATCATGGTGAATTCTGGGTTGTGACGGGTGCTCATGCCTTCGTTGCGGAAGTTGCGGTTGATCTCGAATACACGCTCAAGACCGCCGACTACCAGACGCTTCAGATACAGCTCGGGTGCGATACGCAGATACAGCGGCATATCCAGCGCATTGTGGTGCGTGGCAAACGGCTTGGCTGCGGCGCCGCCCGGGATCGGGTGCATCATCGGCGTTTCGACTTCGAGGTAGTCTTCGCCCACCATCACGTCGCGTACCGTTTGTACGATCTTGGAGCGCTTGATGAAGGTGTCGCGCGAGGCTTCGTTGACGATCAGGTCGACATAGCGCTGGCGATAGGTCGTTTCCTGGTCGGCCAGACCGTGGTGCTTGTCCGGCAGCGGACGCAGGCTCTTGGACAAGAGGCGCAGCTCGGTGACATTGATCGACAGTTCGCCCTTGTTGGTGCGGAACAGTTCGCCCTTGGCGCCCAGAATGTCGCCCAGGTCCCAGTGCTTGAAGGACTCGTGCTTTTCGGCGCCGACGCCCTGGTCGTTGATGTAAAGCTGGATACGGCCGCTGCTGTCCTGCAGCGTCGCGAAGCTGGCCTTGCCCATGACACGCTTGAGCATCATCCGTCCGGCTACGACTACCTGGATCTTCTGGGCTTCCAGATCTTCCTTGCTCTTGTCGCTGCACTTCTTGGCCAGGTCGCCGGCCATGTCTTCGCGGCGGAAGTCGTTCGGGAAGGCCACGCCGCCTTCACGCAGCGCTTTTAGCTTGCTGCGGCGCTCGGCCATGATCTGGTTTTCATCCTGGATGGGTGATGCGGTTTCGTGTTCAGACATTGTGTCTCCAGTCATTACGGATTGACGCAGCAGCGGGGCCGCATTTCGGTTGTTGTAGCCAATTTAGACCCCTTGCTTGAGGCTGGCTTCGATAAATGGATCGAGGTCGCCGTCCATCACGCCCTTGATATTGCCGACTTCATAGCCGGTACGCAGGTCTTTGATGCGCGACTGGTCAAAGACATAGGAGCGGATCTGGTGTCCCCAGCCTACATCGGTTTTGCTGTCTTCCAGTTCCTGCTTGGCGGTGTTGCGCTTTTTCAGTTCCAGTTCGTACAGCTTGGCACGCAGCATCTGCCACGCTTCATCGCGGTTGCGGTGCTGCGAGCGGTCATTCTGGCACTGCACCACGATACCGGTCGGGTTGTGGGTCAGGCGCACGGCCGAGTCGGTCTTGTTGATGTGCTGACCACCGGCGCCGGAGGCACGGTAGGTGTCGGTACGCACGTCGGACGGGTTGATGTCGATTTCGAACGAATCATCCACTTCCGGGTAGACGAAGACCGAGGAAAACGAGGTGTGGCGGCGCGCGTTGGAATCGAACGGCGACACGCGTACCAGACGGTGTACGCCCACTTCGGTGCGCAGCAGGCCATAGGCGTATTCGCCTTCGATTTTGATGGTGGCGCTGGTGACGCCGGCGACTTCACCTTCGGACTCTTCCAGTACTTCGACCTTGAAGCCGCGGCGTTCGGCCCAGCGCACATACATTCTGAGCAGCATGCCGGCCCAGTCCTGTGCTTCGGTACCGCCTGCACCGGCCTTGATGTCGACGAAGCAGTTGTTCGGATCCATCGGATCGCTGAACATGCGGCGGAATTCAAGGTTGGCCAGCTTGGCTTCGGCTTCGGCCAGATCGGCCTGTACGGCGAGGATGGTGTCGTCGTCTTCTTCTTCGCGACCCATGTCGAACAGTTCGCGGCTGTCGGTCAGTGCCGACTGTATGCCTTCGATGACCAGTACGACATCTTCCAGCATCTTGCGTTCGCGCCCCAGTTCCTGGGCTTTTTTCTGGTCATTCCAGATGTTCGGGTCTTCGGTCAGGCCGGTGACTTCTTCCAGACGGTCTTTTTTGCCGTCGTAGTCAAAGATACCCCCGAATATCGGTGTTGCGGGTCGTCAGATCGGTCAGCTTGGCATCGATCTGGTTGAGGATTTCGGCTTCGATCATGGTGGTGATCTCCATTTAGTTCAGAGAATAATTAAATACAAATGTATCGCGTGTCTAGATGCAAAGACAAAAAAGCGCACCAAAAGGTGCGCTTTTTTTAGCGGGGCGGGAAATCAGCCCAGCAGGTGAGCAATCGCTGCGCGCTCTTCTTCCAGCTCGTTCAGGGTGAAGTTCATCCGGTCGCGGCTGAATTCATCAATTTCCAAGCCTTGCACAATCTCGTATGCGCCATTTTCGCACGTTACCGGGAATCCGTACATCACACCCTCAGGGATGCCGTAGCTGCCGTCGGACGGAATGCCCATGGTGGTCCACTTGCCGTTGGTGCCCAGTGCCCAGTCGCGCATATGGTCGATGGCGGCATTGGCGGCGGAGGCGGCGGAAGACAGACCGCGTGCTTCGATAATGGCGGCGCCGCGCTTGCCTACGGTTGGCAGGAATACGTCGCGGTTCCAGGCTTCGTCACCAATCATGGCCTTGACGCTTTCGCCATTGATGGTGGCGAAGCGGTAGTCGGCGTACATGGTTGGCGAGTGGTTGCCCCAGACCAGCAGTTTTTCGATGGAGGCAACAGCCTTGCCGGTTTTGGCCGCGAGCTGGCTGGCTGCACGGTTGTGGTCCAGGCGCAGCATGGCGGTGAAGTTCTTGGCCGGCAGGTCCGGTGCGCTCTTCATCGCGATATAGGCATTGGTGTTGGCCGGGTTGCCGACAACCAGCACCTTCACGTCGCGGTGGGCAACGTCATTCAGTGCCTTGCCTTGTGCGGTGAAGATCTTGGCGTTTTCCTGCAGCAGATCGGCGCGCTCCATGCCCGGGCCGCGTGGACGGGCACCGACCAGCAGAGCGTATTCGGCGTCCTTGAAAGCCACCAGCGGGTCATCGGTACCAACCATATCAGTCAGCAGCGGGAAGGCGCAGTCCTGCAACTCCATCATCACGCCCTTGAGCGCCTGCTGTGGCTTTTCAAACGGCACTTCCAGCAACTGCAGGATGACTGGCTGGTCTTTGCCCAGCATTTCACCGCTGGCAATGCGGAACAGCAGGCTGTAGGCGATCTGGCCGGCAGCGCCGGTAACGGCAACACGTACGGGGGCTTTCATTTCTCGCATTCTCCTTTGATATTCACAGCTCGGAATGGTGCTTTGCAATATTGCGGCAAATGAGTTTACCACGGCCATTTATTTATTTGTGCTGGTTTGTGTGTGGATTGATACAGGTATTTTTAGAGTTGTGCGTCAACTTGTGTGTCTTATATAAGACTTGTATTTACTCGGCGGAAATTTGGTGATAAAAAGCATGCGATGAATGCAAATGCCATCAGTAAAGAACCGCTCTATCGCCAGGCCAAGGCGCATCTGTTGCAAAGGGTGTGTGCCGGGGAGTGGGGCGAGAGCGAGATGCTGCCCAGCGAGTGGGATCTGGCTGCCGAACTGGGGGTGAGCCAGGGGACGGCGCGCAAGGCGCTGGCGGAGCTGGTCGCGGATGGTGTGTTGCTGCGTTTGCAGGGTAAGGGGACTTTTGTCGCGCCGCTGCCGGGAGACTGGGGCGGCGGGGCGGTTGTGATGCCGGGTGTGTTTGGCGGGCCGGCCGATGTACTGGTGCGGGAATTTCTCGGCGTGTCGCGATTGAGTGCCGGCGAGGAGGTTGCATCGGCCCTGTTGCTGAGGCGGGGAGCGCCGCTGTTTCGGGTGCGCTTGTTGTGGCGGCATCAGGGCTTGCCGGTTGCGACCGACGAGATCCTGCTCAGCGCCGAGCGTTTTGACGATCTGGATGCGCGCGCTTTGCGTGCGCGTTCGGCCAGTCTGCATGAGCTCCTGTTGCGACGCTATGGAGTGAGGGTGCATGTGCATGCCGAGCAGTTCCGGGTCGAGCACTTGCCGCGGGAAGAAGCGGCGCTTTTGAGTGTGGAGCCAGGACGTGCAGCGTTGTCGGTGCTGTCCTTGTCCGGTCCGCTGATGGGGGATGCGGTGCTATGGCGGCAGCGTTACTGCCTGACCGACGCCTTGGCTTATACGGTAATGCCTTAAGGTTATCGCATAGCACAAAATAATGACGAACTCGATGATAATGTCGTTTGTGTTTGGTAGAATGGCGCAGCCATCTAGTCGATGGCGCACTGCGTCAAGCAGGGTTGGTCAGGCTTTTGTCTCCGGCTTTGCAAGATGAAGCACTGGTTTGGTGGGCTTGTCGTCCAGAGCCCGGTTACAACGGTTTGGTCAAAAAAACATACTTAGGAAGCCATATGCAGAAGCAACGACCAAAGCACCTAGATCTTGGCAAGATCAGATTGCCCGTGCCGGGTATCGTCTCGATCCTGCATCGGGTCAGCGGTGTGGCGCTCTTTTTCTCCCTGCCTCTTTTGATGTACCTGTTTGCAGGTACGCTGAGTTCTGCTCAGGACTTCGATACTTTTCGCGCCATCATCGCCTATCCGCTGATGAAGCTGGTGCTGATCGGCTTTTTGTGGGCTTACCTGCACCACTTCTGCGCCGGCATCCGTTTTCTGTTTCTTGATGTGCACAAAGGCTTGGAGCTGGAAACCGCGCGTGCGACCGCCAAGCTGGTGCTGATTGTCAGCCTTGTCCTGACCGCTATTCTGGGGTTCTTGTTATGGTAAACCGCAACGTGGTTGGTGCCCATTACGGCTTGCGCGACTGGATCATGCAGCGCGTGACCGCTGTCGTCATGCTGGCTTACACCGTAGCACTGGTCGTGCTGCTGCTGGCCATGCCTTCCGATTTCGACAGCTGGAAAGCCCTGTTCAGCCAGACCTGGGTGCGCCTGTTTACCCAGATCACCTTGCTTGCGCTATTTTTGCACGTCTGGGTCGGTATCCGTGATGTCTGGATGGACTACATCAAGCCTACCGGTCTGCGCCTGAGCCTGCATGTGTTCACTATCGTGTGGCTCACGGGCTGTTTCATCTATTCGGTTAAAGTTGTCTGGGGTCTGCAATGAACGTACCAGTTCGCCATTTTGATGCAGTAATCGTCGGCGCCGGCGGCGCCGGCATGCGCGCAGCCTTGCAGTTGTCTGAAGCCGGTCTCAAGACCGCAGTCATTTCCAAGGTTTTTCCGACCCGCTCGCATACCGTAGCGGCGCAGGGCGGGGTGTCCGCCAGCTTGGGCAACTCCGAAAAGGATCACTGGCACTGGCATATGTACGATACCGTCAAGGGTTCGGACTGGCTGGGCGACCAGGATGCCATCGAATACATGTGCCGCGAAGCACCGAAAGTGGTGGTTGAGCTCGAACACTTCGGCATGCCGTTTGACCGCAACGACGATGGCACCATCTACCAGCGTCCGTTCGGCGGCCATATGTCGAACTTTGGCGAGAAGCCGGTGCGCCGTGCCTGTGCCGCTGCTGACCGTACCGGTCACGCCATGCTGCATGCTTTGTATCAGCGTAATGTACGCGCCAATACCCAGTTCTTTGTTGAATGGATGGCGCTGGATCTGATTCGCGACGCCGACGGCAATGTCCAGGGCGTGGTCGCCATGGAAATGGAAACGTCGGAAATCGTCGTATTCCAGGCCAAGGCCACCTTGTTCGCCACCGGCGGTGCCGGCCGTATTTATGCTTCGTCCACCAATGCCTTCATCAATACCGGTGACGGCCTGGGTATGGCGGCACGTGCCGGCATCCCGCTGGAAGACATGGAATTCTGGCAGTTCCACCCGACCGGCGTTGCCGGTGCGGGCGTGCTGATTACCGAAGGCGTGCGCGGCGAAGGCGGTATTTTGCGTAACTCGGACGGCGAGCGCTTTATGGAGCGTTACGCGCCGAACGCCAAGGATCTCGCTTCGCGTGACGTGGTGTCGCGCGCCATGGTGACTGAAATTAATGAAGGCCGTGGTTGCGGCCCGAACAAGGATCATGTGCTGCTGGATATCACCCACCTCGACCCCGAGGTGATCATGTCCAAGCTGCCGGGCATCCGCGAGATTTCGATCAAGTTTGCCGGTGTCGACCCGATCAAGGCGCCGATTCCGGTGGTGCCGACCTGCCACTACCAGATGGGCGGCATTCCGACCAACTACAAGGGCGAAGTGGTGCTGTCCACCACCGACAACCACAGCGATATCGTCAAGGGCTTCTACGCCGCCGGCGAATGCGCGTGCGCCTCGGTGCATGGTGCCAACCGGCTGGGTACCAACTCGCTGCTCGACTTGCTGGTGTTCGGCAAGAGCTCGGGCAACTCGATGATCGACTTCATCAAGACCCAGCCCGAGAATCTGCCTGAGCTGAATATGGCGGCCATCGAGCGTTCGGTAGCGCGTGTGGCGCGACTGGACGGCCAGAAGAACGGCACCAATGTGCACGAAGCGCGCAGCGCCATGCAGCGCACCATGCAGGCGCATTGCGGCGTGTTCCGCTTCAAGGACATGCTGGCCCAGGGCGTGGCCAAAATTCTCGAAGTCGAAGAGATGATCAAGACCATCGAAATCGCCGACAAGTCCAAGGTATTCAATACCGCCCGCCTGGAAGCGCTGGAGCTGGAAAACCTGATCGAAGTGGCCAAAGCCACCATGATCTCGGCCAATGCCCGTACCGAAAGCCGTGGTGCCCATGTGCGCGACGATGCCGAGGATACGCCGGCCAATCCGAACGGCCGTGATGACCAGAACTGGCTCAAGCACACGCTGTGGCACCGCGATGGCAACAAGCTCGACTACAAGCCGGTCAATATGACCCCGCTGACCGTCGAAGCCATCGCCCTGAAGACCCGTTCCTACTGAGGCGACAGACATCATGACTAACGAAACCATCCAGTTCCGCGTCTATCGCTACAACCCGGATCAGGACGCCAAGCCCTATATGCAGGATATTTCGGTCGAAATCGATTCGACCGACCGTAAACTCCTGGACGCGCTGGTCAAGCTCAAGGTCAAGGACGAGACCATTTCTTTCCGCCGCTCCTGCCGCGAAGGCGTGTGCGGTTCGGATGCGATGAACATCAACGGCAAGAACGGCCTGGCCTGCCTGACCGATGTGCGTGACCTGAAGCAGCCGATCGAACTGCGTCCGATTCCCGGCTTGCCGGTGATTCGCGACCTGATCGTCGACATGACCCAGTTTTTTACCCAGTACCACTCGATCAAGCCGTATGTGGTCAACAACAGCCCGGCGCCAGAGCGCGAGCGCCTGCAGTCGCCCGAAGACCGCAAGGAGCTGGACGGCCTGTACGAGTGCATCCTGTGCGCCTGCTGCTCGACCTCGTGCCCGAGCTTCTGGTGGAACCCGGACAAGTTCGTCGGCCCGGCCGGCCTTTTGGCCGCCTACCGCTTTATCGCCGACACGCGCGACGAAGCAACCAGCGAGCGTCTGGACAATCTGGAAGACCCGTACCGCCTGTTCCGCTGCCACAGCATCATGAACTGCGTCGATGTCTGCCCTAAAGGCCTGAACCCGACGCGCGCCATCGGCAAGATCAAGGACCTGATGGTCAAGCGTGCGGTATGAGTGAACTCATCGATCCGATCGAAAAAAAGCGGGTGCGCTGGCGCTCGCGCCGCGGCCTGCTGGAGCTGGATCTGGTGCTGACGCGTTTTCTGGCCGAGCGTTACGACCAGCTGACGCCTGACGAGTTTGCCGCCTATGTGCGGATTCTGGATCTGCCGGATACGGAATTTCTGGAACTGGTGAACGGCAAGGTGGAAACCGACGATGTGACGCTCGCGCCTATCGTCGCCATGTTGCGCAGTGTCTGAGTAGTGGTCGCAAAACAATACCTATATACCAGGGAGTAAGTCTGTGGAAACGAACAAGAAAGTTACGCTGTCCTACAACGAAGGCCGCGACCAGATCGAAATGCCGGTGCTGGCTGGTACGTTGGGGCCGGAAGTGGTGGATATCCGCTCTTTCAACAAGACCGGCATGTTTACCTTCGACCCGGGCTTCTTGGCGACGGCTTCGTGCGAATCCAAGATCACCTTTATCGATGGCGATCTGGGCATGCTGTACTACCGCGGCTACCCGATCGAGCAGCTGGCCGAGAAGTGCGACTACCTCGAAGTCTGCTATCTGCTGTTGAACGGCGAGCTGCCTAATGCCGCCCAGCGCACCGAGTTCGTGCGCGGCATCATGCGTCACAATATGCTGCATGATCAGCTGTTCAGCCTGTTCAAGGGCTTCCGCCGCGATGCACACCCGATGGCAGTCATGGTGGGTGTGGTTGGCGCGTTGTCTGCCTTCTATCACGACTCGCTCGACATCACCAATGCCGAACACCGTCGCATTTCGGCGCATCGCCTGATCGCCAAGCTGCCGACTATTGCCGCCCAGGCTTATCGCTACAGCAAGGGTCTGCCGTTCTCCTATCCGAAGAACGGTCTGACCTATGCCGAGAACTTCATGCACATGATGTTCTCGACCCCGTGCGAAGAGTACAAGGTCAATCCGGTACTGGCGCGCGCGCTGGACCGTATCTTCACGCTGCATGCCGATCACGAGCAGAACGCGTCGACTTCGACCGTGCGTCTGGCCGGCTCGTCCGGTGCCAACCCGTTTGCCTGTATCGCTGCCGGTATCGCCTGCCTGTGGGGTCCGTCGCATGGCGGCGCCAACGAGGCGGTACTGAAGATGCTGGACGAAATCGGCAGCGCCGACAATGTGGCCGAATTCATGGATGGCGTGAAGGACAAGCGCTACAAGCTGATGGGCTTCGGTCACCGCGTGTACAAGAATATGGACCCGCGTGCCGCGATCATGAAAGAGACCTGCGACGAAGTACTGCGCGAACTGGGCCTGCAGGATGATCCTAAGTTCAAGCTGGCGATGGCGCTGGAGAAGATTGCGCTGGAAGACCCGTACTTCGTCGAGCGCAAGCTGTATCCGAACGTCGATTTCTACTCCGGCATCGTGTTGTCGGCCATTGGTATTCCTGTCTCCATGTTCACGCCTATCTTCGCGCTGGCGCGTACCGTGGGCTGGATTGCACACTGGACCGAAATGATTGCCGACCCGCAACAGAAAATCGGCCGTCCGCGCCAGTTGTACACCGGCGCCGAGCGTCGCGATGTGGCACCGGTCAGCGACCGCTGATTGATGCAAGGCCGGCTGCCCGTACCTTGGGTGGCCGGTTTTTTCCACGGGAGCGTTGCGGCAAGCCAAAGGGGTTTGCCAGAACGCTTCTGGTAGCTGTCTTAAACCGAATCAAAGGGCCCGAACCCATGATGCAAGCCATGTTTGGCCATTCCTACCTGTTTGGCGGGAATGCACCTTTCATCGAGGAGCTGTACGAGCAGTACCTTGCTGATCCGAGCTCCACCCCTGACCAGTGGCGTGAATATTTTGACAAGCTGTCCCTTGCCCCGGGTGCGGCCGAGCGCGATGTGCCGCATCTGCCCATCCAGCAGTCGTTTATCCAGCTGACGAAAAAGCCGGTAGCCGGCCAGCGTGTGAGCGCGGTAGGCGACTGGGAGTCCATGCAAAAGCAGGTGGCGGTACTGAAGCTGATTTCGGCTTACCGCGTACTGGGTTCGCGTCACGCCAACCTTGACCCGCTCAAGCGCATGGATCAGGTGCAGTTGCGTGAACTCGATCCGGCCACCCATGGCCTGACCGATGCGGATATGGCTTTGCAGTTCAATATCGGCTCAATGATCGGCCCGCAGCAGTTGCCGCTGTCCGAGATTCTGGCCCGCTTGAAGCAGACCTACTGCGGCAATATCGGCGTCGAGTATATGCATGTCACCCAGACCGAGGAAAAGCGCTGGGTACAGCGCCGCTTCGAGGGCGACCTGTCCACGCCGCATTATGATGCCCAGAGCAAGCGCCGCATCCTCAAGCAGATTACCGCCGCCGAAACGCTGGAGCGCTATCTGCATACCCGCTATGTCGGCCAGAAGCGCTTCTCGCTCGAAGGTGGCGAAAGCATGATCGCGGCGCTGGATCATCTGATCCAGAACGCAACGGCGCAGGGCGTGCAGGAACTGATTATCGGCATGGCCCACCGTGGCCGTCTGAACGTACTGGTCAACACGCTGGGCAAGCTGCCGCGCGACCTGTTTGCCGAGTTCGAAGGCAAGCCGGCGAAGGAGTTGGCTTCCGGCGACGTGAAATACCATATGGGCTTCTCCAGCGACATTCCGACGCCTAACGGCCCGATGCATGTTTCGCTGGCGTTCAACCCGTCCCACCTCGAAATCGTCAACCCGGTGGTTGAAGGTTCGGTGCGCGCGCGCCAGCAGCGACGCAAGGATGGCGAGCGCAAGACCGTGGTGCCGGTGCTGCTGCACGGCGACTCGGCCTTTGGCGGCCTGGGTGTCAACCAGGGTACGTTCAACCTGTCGCAGACGCGCGGTTACGGTACCGGCGGCACCATCCATATCGTGATCAACAACCAGGTCGGTTTCACCACCTCGGACACGCGCGATATCCGCTCTACCAGCTACTGCACCGACGTAGCCAAGATGATCGAAGCACCGATTTTCCACGTTAACGGCGATGACCCGGAAGCGGTGTGCTATGTGATGCAGGCGGCTCTCGACTACCGCATGACCTTTAACAAGGACGTGGTGATCGATCTGGTGTGCTTCCGTAAACTGGGCCACAACGAGGGCGATGATCCTTACCTGACCCAGCCGATGATGTACAAGAAGATCGCCAAGCATCCGGGCTCGCGTGCGCTGTACGCCGAGCGTCTGGTGGGCGAGGGCGTGATGAGCGCCGAAGAAGGGCAGGCGCTGATTCAGGCTTACCGCGATGCACTGGACAAGGGCGAGCACGTCGAGCAGACCGTGCTGACCAACTACCGCCGTGAGTTTGCCGTCGACTGGACCCCGTTTATGGGGACGGACTGGGCGCACCCGACCGATACCTCCTTGCCGCTGGCCGATATCCAGCGCCTGACCGAGAAATTCACCCAGGTGCCGGAAGGCTTCAAGCTGCACAATACGGTGGATCGCGTGGTCAAGGGCCGTATCGCCATGGCCGCCGGCGAGCAGCCGGTAGACTGGGGCATGGCCGAAACGCTGGCTTACGCATCCCTGGTCGAGTCCGGCTATGGCGTGCGTATCTCGGGTGAAGACTCGGGACGCGGCACCTTCAGTCACCGCCATGCGGTGTTCCATGACCAGAACCGCGAGAAGTGGGACGACGGCAGCTATGTGCCGCTGCGCCATATGTCGGAAAACCAGGGCGACTTCCTGGTCATCGACTCCATCCTCAACGAAGAGGCGGTGCTGGCCTACGAGTATGGCTATGCCTGCAACAGCCCGGACCAGCTGGTGATCTGGGAAGCCCAGTTCGGTGACTTCGCCAACGGCGCCCAGGTGGCCATCGACCAGTTTATCGCCTCGGGCGAAACCAAGTGGGGCCGCCTGTGCGGTCTGACCACCATCTTGCCGCATGGCTACGATGGTCAGGGCCCTGAGCACTCGTCGGCTCGTCTGGAGCGCTGGTTGCAGCTGTGCGCCGAGCACAATATGCAAATCGTGATGCCGTCCGAAGCCAGCCAGATGTTCCATGTGCTGCGCCGCCAGATGCTGCGTCCGTTCCGTAAACCGCTGGTGATCTTCCTGTCCAAGCGTCTGTTGCGCTTCAAGGATTCGATGAGCGCGATCGAGGATTGCAGCAACGGCTCCTTCCGTGCCGTGATTGGCGACAACGCGATGGCCGACCCGAAAAAGGTCAAGCGCGTTCTCTTGTGTGCCGGTCAGGTGTATTACGACCTGGTTGCCGGCCGCAAAGAGCGCGAACTGGAACAGGATGTCGCCATCGTGCGCATCGAGCAGCTCTATCCCTTCCCGACCGAACAGGTGGCCGCAGAGCTTGCCCGCTTCCCTAAGGCGAGCGAGGTGGTGTGGGTGCAGGAAGAGCCGAAGAATCAGGGCGCCTGGTACCAGTTGCGTCACCGTCTGGAAGACCTGATGGGGGCCAAACAGACGCTGTCTTATGCGGCCCGCCCTTCGTCCGCATCGCCGGCGGTTGGCTATATGAGCAAACACGTAGCCCAACTGAAGGCTTTTGTCGAAGAAGCCCTGTCGTTCGGCAAATAAGATCACACCTGAAGTGCTAGTTCCGGGGCCGCATGCAGCGGCCCCCAACGGAGAAGAATATGATTATCGAAGTCAAAGTTCCGCAACTGCCCGAGTCCGTATCCGAAGCCACGCTGATGAGCTGGCACAAAAAGGTCGGTGAAGCCGTCGCCCGCGACGAAAACCTGATCGATCTGGAAACCGACAAAGTCGTGCTGGAGTTGCCGGCACCGCTGGCAGGTGTGATCGTTGAAATTATCGAAGCCGATGGCGCTACCGTCGTGTCCGGTCAGCTGATTGCCCGTATCGACACCGCAGCCAAGGCAGGCGACGTTGCCCCTGCTGCCGCGCCGGAAGTGGCGGCAGTTGCCGCTGCGCCTGCTGCAGCCATGCCGTCGGCCGCCAAACTGGCCGCCGAGAGTGGCGTGAATCTGGCGAATGTTGCCGGTTCCGGTCGTGATGGCCGCATCCTGAAAGAAGATGTACAGGCTGCCGCTGCCAAGCCGCTGGCGCCGGTACAGGCCGGCCCGGTACTGGCTGCGCCTTCCAGCGTGAGCGGTGCAGCGCTGGCCAGCACCCCATCGGTGGTAAACGCCGGTGCGCTGCTGTCTGATCGTCCTGAACAGCGCGTGCCGATGAGCCGCCTGCGTCAGCGCGTAGCCGAGCGTCTGCTGCAAAGCCAGGCTCAAAACGCCATCCTCACCACCTTCAATGAAGTGAATATGAAGCCGGTGATGGATCTGCGCGCCAAGTACAAGGACAAGTTCGAGAAGGAGCACGGCGTCAAGCTGGGTTTCATGTCCTTCTTCGTCAAGGCGGCAGTCGCAGCACTGAAGAAATTCCCGGTGGTGAACGCCTCGGTTGACGGCAATGACATCCTGTATCACGGCTACTTCGATATCGGTATCGCCGTGGGCAGCCCGCGCGGTCTGGTGGTACCTATCCTGCGCAACGCCGACCAGATGTCTATCGCCGAAATCGAGAAGCAGATTGCCGAGTTTGCGGTCAAGGCACGCGACGGCAAGCTGTCGATGGAAGACCTGACCGGCGGCACCTTCTCCATCACCAACGGTGGCACTTTCGGCTCGATGATGTCCACGCCTATCATCAACCCGCCACAATCGGCGATTCTGGGCATGCACGCGACCAAAGATCGCGCAGTTGTTGAGAATGGTCAGATCGTTGCGCGCCCGATGATGTATCTTGCGCTCTCTTACGACCACCGTATCATCGATGGTCGCGAGGCGGTGCTGACGCTGGTGACGATCAAGGATCTGCTAGAAGACCCGGCCCGCCTCATTCTTGATTTGTAATCCGGCCTGCCGGCTGCGGCGCCCGTGAAGGGCGCAGCAGCCGGTGCGCCACAAGACATGAACGGAGCTTTATGAATATCCCCGACTGGTTCTACGGCATTGCTTCCATCCTCGCCGCTTTTGCTTTGGCTTTCTTGATGATCAAGAAGCGCAAAATGGGGGTGAAGGAAGACTGGTTCTCGACCTTCGGTAAATCCATCCTGATCCTGTTCATGATTGCATTCGGTATCTTGCTGCTTGCTGTCAGCAAGACCTGAGCCGGCGCCTGCCCACTGCGGGTAGCGCTTGGCCTATCAAGGGAATACACCATGAGCCAACAATTCGACGTCGTTGTGATCGGCGCCGGCCCCGGCGGTTATGTTGCCGCTATTCGTGCCGCCCAGCTGGGCTTTAATACTGCCTGTATCGATGCCTTTGTCGGTAAAAGCGGCAAGCCATCGCTGGGCGGTACCTGCCTGAACGTCGGTTGCATTCCATCCAAGGCGCTGTTGCAGTCGAGCGAAAACTTCCACGCCATTGCCCACGATTTTGCTGAGCACGGCATCAGCGTGGAAGGCGCCAAGTTTGACGCGGCCAAGATGATTGCGCGCAAGGATGGCATCGTCGACAAGCTCACCGCCGGTATCGGTTTCTTGTTCAAGAAGAACAAGGTGACCAGTCTGCATGGCCTGGGCTCGCTCAAGGGCCGCAGCGGCGAGAAGTGGCAGCTGGAAGTGAAAAACGGCGACACGGTCGATGCCATTGAAGCGACGCATGTGATTGTTGCCACCGGCTCCAGCGTGCGCCAGTTGCCGGGTGTCACCATCGACAACGTCACCGTGCTCGACAACGAAGGCGCGCTGAATGTAGATGCCGTGCCTGCCCGTCTGGGCGTGATCGGTGCCGGTGTGATCGGTCTGGAAATGGGTTCGGTGTGGAAGCGCGTCGGTGCCGACGTCACCATCCTAGAAGCCATGCCGACCTTCCTCGCCGCGGCCGACCAGCAAATTGCCAAGGAAGCCTTCAAGACGCTGACCAAAAACACCGGGCTGGATATCAAGCTGGGCGTGAAGATAGGCGAGATCAAGAATCTGGGTGACAAGGTCAGCGTAGCTTATGAAGTCGGCGGCGAAGCGACGGTGGCCGAATTCGACAAGCTGATCGTCTCCATCGGCCGCGTGCCGAATACCAGCGGCCTGGGGGCCGACGCGGTCGGCTTGCAGCTGGACGAGCGCGGCTTCGTGGTGGTGGACGACAACTGCCACACCAATTTGCCGAATGTGTGGGCGATTGGCGATGTGGTGCGTGGCCCTATGCTGGCACACAAGGCGTCCGAAGAGGGCGTGGCGGTGGCCGAGCGCATCGCCGGTCAGAAGCCGCATGTCGACTTTAACGTGATCCCGTGGGTGATTTACACCAGTCCGGAAATCGCCTGGGTCGGCAAGACCGAAGAGCAACTCAAGGCCGCAGGCATCGAGTACAAGAAGGGCTCTTCCGGCTTTGCCGCCAACGGTCGCGCGCTGGGTCTGGGTCAGGCACAAGGCACGGTTAAAATCCTGGCCTGTGCCAAAACCGACCGCATCCTGGGTCTGCATATGATCGGGCCTATGGTGTCCGAACTGGTGACCGAAGGCGTGGTATCCATGGAATTCAAGGCAGCCAGCGAAGATCTGGCGCGCATTATCCATGCCCATCCGTCCTTGTCCGAAGTGGTGCACGAAGCGGCGCTGGCCGTTGACAAGCGCGCACTGCACGGTTGATTGAATCCGGCCGGCTCTTCGGGGCTGGTCTTATGAAAGTGCCTGATGGAGTTGATTGCCAACGCAGTCATGCTGGGCGTGCTGATGCTGGTGGCAGCCTTGATGTGGCTAGTGAAAATCGGCTTTGATGAGGCCGGCGTATTCGACCGTATGCGGGGGATCAAGCTGTTTCTGGCTGGTGCGACCTTCCCCGTTTCGGTCTATGTCATGTCGGGTGCCGCCAGACGGCGCCTGAAATGGCCTGTGTTGCTGGCGTGTGTGGGCGGCATTTTGCTGATTGCCATCCGTGTGCGTTACGCCGCGCCCTGATTTCCCGTAGCGAAGCCCAGGCTCTAAGGCGCAAGCCTTAGGGCAAAAAAAATCAGGATGGCTCATGAAGGCCGTCCGATTTCCAATAAAAGGAAACCATAAATGAACCTGCACGAATACCAAGCGAAAGAGCTGCTGGCCCGTTACGGCCTGCCGGTACAAAAAGGCATTCTGGCCGCTACGGCTGAAGAAGCTGCCGCCGCCTACGATGCGCTGGGCGGCAAGTTTGCCGTGGTCAAGGCCCAGGTGCATGCCGGTGGTCGTGGCAAGGCAGGCGGTGTGAAAGTGGTGAAAAGCCGCGAAGAAGCCGCTGCCGAAGCCGCGCGCCTGATCGGCACCAATCTGGTGACCTACCAGACCGACGCCGCCGGCCAGCCGGTGCATTCGGTACTGGTGTGCGAAGACATGTATCCGGTTGAGCGCGAGCTGTATCTGGGTGCCGTGGTTGACCGTGGCAGCCAGCGCGTAGTGTTTATGGTCTCCACCGAAGGCGGTGTCGAGATTGAAAAAGTCGCCGAAGAAACCCCGGAAAAAATCATCAAGGTCGAAGTCGATCCGCTGGTTGGCATGCAGCCATTCCAGGCACGCGATTGCGCCTTTGCTTTGGGTCTGAAGGGCGCGCAAATTGCTGCATTCAGCAAGCTGATGCTGGGCGCGTACGACGCGTTTATGGAAAACGACTTTGCCCTGTTCGAAGTGAACCCGCTGGCGCTGCGCGAAAACGGCGAACTGGCTTGCGTGGACGGCAAGATCAACCTCGACTCCAACGCGCTGTACCGCCACCCGGAACTGCTGGCGATGCGCGACAAGAGCCAGGAGAACGAGCGCGAAGTGAAAGCGTCCGAGTTTGACCTCAACTATGTGGCGCTGGAAGGCAATATAGGCTGCATGGTGAACGGTGCTGGCCTTGCGATGGCCACCATGGACATCATCAAGCTCAAGGGTGGTCAGCCGGCCAACTTCCTTGATGTAGGCGGTGGCGCTACCAAGGAGCGCGTGGTTGAAGCGTTCAAGCTGATTCTGGCCGACAGCTCGGTCAAGGGCGTGCTGATCAACATCTTCGGCGGCATCGTGCGTTGCGACATGATCGCCGAAGCCATTATCGCGGCCGTGAAGGAAGTCAATGTCACGGTACCGGTAGTGGTGCGTCTGGAAGGCAATAATGCCGAACTGGGTGCCAAGATCCTGGAAGAATCCGGTCTCAAGCTGACTTCGGCCCAAGGTCTGAACGACGCGGCCGAGAAGATTGTTGCCGCCGTAGCTGCCCTGTAATCACCCGCACCGAACAAGGATATCAAGATGAGCGTTCTCGTAAATAAAGACACGAAGGTGCTGGTGCAGGGCTTTACCGGCAAAAACGGGACTTTCCACGCCGAGCAGGCGCTGAAAGTCGGCACCAAGGTGGTTGGCGGTGTGACCCCGGGCAAGGGCGGTTCCGAGCATCTGGGTCTGCCGGTGTTCAACACCATGAAGGATGCGGTACGTGAAACCCAGGCCGATGCTTCGGTAATCTATGTACCGGCAGCTTTTGCCAAGGATTCCATCCTCGAAGCCGTCGCCTCCGGCGTGAAACTGATTGTCTGCATCACCGAAGGCGTGCCGACACTGGACATGCTGTATGTGAAAAAAGCCGTCGACGAAGCCGGCGTGCGCCTGATCGGCCCGAACTGCCCAGGCATCATCACCCCGGGCGAGTGCAAGATCGGCATCATGCCATGGCACATCCACAACCCGGGCCGTATCGGCATCGTCAGCCGCTCCGGCACGCTGACTTATGAAGCCGTGGCACAGACCACCGCTCTGGGTCTGGGCCAGTCGACCTGTATCGGTATCGGTGGCGACCCTATCCCGGGTCTGTCGCATATCGATGCGCTCAAACTGTTCCAGGATGATCCGGATACCGACGCCATCGTAATGATCGGTGAAATCGGTGGTTCGGCCGAAGAAGAAGCGGCCGAATTTGCCAAGTCCTATGTGACCAAGCCGGTCGTTGGCTATATCGCTGGCGTGACCGCCCCTAAAGGCAAGCGCATGGGCCACGCCGGTGCCATCATCTCCGGCGGCAAGGGCACGGCCGAAGAGAAATTCAAGGCTTTCGAGAAAGCCGGCATCGCCTACACCCGCAGCCCGGCCGAGATCGGCAAGACCATGTACGAGCTGCTCAAAAGCAAGAACATGATCTGATAGATCGTCCAGTCAAAACCAGAAGCCGCCCGGGTAAACCGGGCGGCTTTTTTCATGTTCTGAGTTGCTGCTCCACACACAAAGCCACCTCGCGTGCCAGCGAAGGCGAGGTGGTCCACTTGCCGCCGAACACCGACAGCAAGCGGCCCTGCGTAATCAGCGCATGTTCGCGCTGCGCGCGGTTAGGGTCGCGTGCGCTTTTCAGTAGCGGCCTTATACCGGCATAACGCCCGCAAATCTCGGTTTCGCTTGCCGGCGGGAAGTAGTCGTTATAAAGCCTCAGCAGATAGATGGCCTCGGCATCGCTGCACGCGACTGGCGCATCGGGCGCTTGCCGCTGTTCGGTGGTGCCGATCAGGGTTTGTCCTTGCCAGGGCAGGACAAACACCACCCGCCGCTCGCCCGTTACTTCCAGCAGATAGCCTTGCGACAAGGGACGATCAAGCACGATATGGCTGCCGCGTACCGTGTCCAGCATTAAGGGGCTGGCGATCTGGCTCTCGGTGAGTAAGCGCTCGGCCCACGGGCCGCAGGCATTGACGATGGCGTCAAACTGCAGGCGCTGCCCGCCTAGCTGCAGGCTGCCATCGCAGTTGATCCGGCTGACGAGCGCATGTTCATTGAGGCTGACGCCTGCCGTACGGGCTTGTTGTGCTGCCCATAAGCCCAGTCTGGCATCGTCCATCTGCGCATCGTAGTAGCGGTAGCCACCCAGCAACTGGTGCGGGCAAAGCCGGTCGCCGTTTTGCAATAGGGCAGCGGGCGGCACAAATGCATGACGGGGCAGGGCGGAATGCCCGGCCAGGTGGTCATAAAGCCACAAGCCGGCCTTGAGCTGCCAGCGCGAGCGGCGGGCGTGGCGATAGAGCGGCAGACAGATAGCCAGCGGGCTGGCCAGTTTGCTGTTTTGTGCCAGCCACCAGTCGCGGTCGGCCAGCGCACGCCGCACCAGCGCAATCTCGCCGTTTTCCAGATAGCGCAGCCCGCCGTGCAACAGCTTGGATGAGGCCTGGCTTGTGTGTGAAATCAGCGTATCGCGTTCGAACAAGGTGACCGTGTGGCCTGCGCGCGCCAATGTCCATGCGCTCATCACGCCATTGATGCCACCTCCAATCACGGCAATTGCCGGCATGCTCTCCTCCACAGGCAATAAGGCGGCGCTTTTCCTGTCGCAAGCGCGAGGGATTGGCCGGGGCTTGATCTTGATCAAGTTGGCATTTTGCGTGCCAATTTAATCTTAATGCATATTTTGTGAGCGAGCCGGGAGGAAAGTCAGATGGAACTGTGGACGCTGTTATTGTCGGATAATGTGGGCCGGGCGAGTCTGGCTGTGATCGGGACAACGACTGTGATCGTATGCGTGCTGATCGGAATCATGATCAAGCGTGCGCGTAGCGCTAAGGGCTAAACAGATACTGGACGCTTCGGCGTCCAGATGCTTTTTGCTTAGGGTTGTTTGTGCGGCTTTTCGCTGAGGAAGGCGAACAGATAGATGGCGGCGGGGATGCCGGAGAATAGCAGGACGGCCTGACCGGTTTCACCCTGTATCTGGCTGGCGATAAAGCCAAGATCCAGTGCTGCAAACAAAAATGCCAGTAGCCAGTTGGCGCGGCGCAAGGGTTTGCCGTGTAGTTGCCAGTACCAGATGGGCCAGCAGATATGGGCGGCAACCAGCACGCCTAGCAACGCAGCCATCATGGCATCCTCCATTTTAATGATAAAGGTTAATAATTTTATATCAAATATGGCGAGTGATCGCAATTAATTATTGCGCCGGGCCGGTCTTACAGAATTAAGACTCTGCTGAAAACATGTCCAGTGATGTGGCAAGCAGATAGGTGGTAGCGGGGATGCCGGCAAACAGATAGGTGGTCGCTGCCGAGATGGAATGGTATTGCATGGCCATCAGTCCCAGTTCCAGCGTGCCGATGGCCAGTGCCAGCACATAATCGCTCGCATATAAACTGCGACTGGCTAGCTGTTTACGCCAGACTGGCCAGCAGATATGTAGCGCAATCAGCAAACCAAGCACAATGGGCATCATGGTCACCTTGTCGCATCGCCCCCATGCAAGCTTGTGGCGGGTGCGGCCGGATTGTTTATGTGTATGTGCTACGAATGGTATGACTAATGGGTGTGCATGTCCATTCGCTTGGTGCCAAGGAGTGGAAAGGCTAAAGCGTAGTGCGGGGGGAGGGTGTGTCTGGCTATGCGGGTAAACTTGCCAACGGTGACAGTGGTTGTCGTGCTGCAGTTAAGGCGCAACTGACACGATGGTGTGGGAAAAGGCGGCGTACGCTGGTGCGCCGCCTTTTTGTCTATTAAGGTTTGAGTCCAATTTTTTCGGCCAAAGACCAGTTGCCCTTGCTGCTAAAAGGCAGGCTGGCAATGCCGTTCACATCGGTAATCTGCCCCTCCAGCTGGTAGGCGATACCGCGATTCGGGCTGGTCAATGCATTGCCCAGTTGCTTGAGCCAGTCCGCTAGCGAGGTGTGCATTCTGACGGTGATGACACTGCTTGAGCGGGCCGGAATTTCAAATGCTTTGTTGCTCATGCCGTCTGCCAGCCTTTTGTCATCTACCTGCAGTGTGAATTTCACACCCTTGCCCGACAGCGCAAAACCGTTGGGGTTGCTGATGCGCAGGCTGACATCGAAAGCTTGTTCGAATAGTGTGCTTTTGCTGCTGGGCTTGATATCGACCAGACTGACTTTGGGTTTTTCCAGTCCCAGGGTCGAACAGGCGCTCAGCAAGGTGAGCGTCAGTAGCAGTATCCAGCGTTTCATGATTTGTCCTTAGTAGGGGGCAATACGCTGCGCGTGGTCTCGATCCAGGCGCGGGCGGCATGTGAGAGGTAGGCGCCGTTGCGCCAGATCAGCGCAAGATGCCACCTCAAATCGGGGTCGGCAAGTGCTATCAGGTCGAATTTGGCCGGATCCAGGCGCTGGGCGACCGAGTGTGGCAGCAAGGTAATGCCAAGGCGGGCGCCGACCAGTTCGGCCAGAAAGTCCCATTGTGCGCTCGTGCCGACAATATTCAGCGGCTTGTCCATCTGGCGGAAAGCGTTGGCAATGTGCGCGGTCAGGGTAAAGTCCGGCGGATAGAGTACAAAAGCCTGCTCGGTGAGCTCCGCCAGCAAGACGGATTCCCGGCCATGCCAAGCCGAGTTGGCAGGCGCTACCAGACAGAGCGGTTCGTTGACTACGGCCAGCGAGCTGAAATCGTCGGTATTGACCGGCAGTACGGCAATGCCGAGTTCGACCTCTCCTGTGCGTATCTGGCTTTCTACTGCCAGCGCCCCGGTTTCAACCAGCTTGAGTTCGATCTTGGGGTAGTGCTCGCGAAAGCGGCTGACAACAGGGGCAAAGTAGGCCGCGCCCACCATGGGTGGCAAGCCGAATACCAGTTCGCCGGATTTGAGTTCAGACAGGTCAATTAGCTCGCGTTTGAGCAACTGCATGCTGTGCAGCATGTCTTCGGCGCGGGCAAGCGTCACCTTGCCGGCATCTGTCAGCGAGATGCTTTTCCCCTGTCGCAGCAATAGTGGTGTTCCCAGCTCGTCTTCCAGTTGGCGCACCATTTTGCTGATGGTGGGCTGGGTGACAAACAGGCTGTCGGCAGCACGGGTAAAGCTTTGTTCGCGTACCACCGCGGCAAAGTAACGTAAGGCACGAATATCCATGCATTCCTTTCTGGAATGTTTATTGTTAGTTTAATTCATTTTATCTATTTGTAGACCGCGCATACACTGGATAGTTCAGTCCACTCGACAGTATAACGACCATGTTCCCCGCGCTTAAAAAAACGCTATGCACGGTATGGCAAGTTGCCTTGCTTTCCTTATGGTGGTGGTGTGCTCAGGCTTTGTGCGAGCGCTTTATGCCAGTGCTGCCTGGTGGCGTGTTGGGGCTTGTACTGCTGTTTCTGGTCTTGCAAGCCAAGTGGCTGCCTGTGAGTTGGGTGGAGCAAGGTTCGCGCTGGCTATTGGCCGAGATGTTGCTGTTTTTCATCCCTGCGGTGGTGGCGGTGGTGCAGTTTACCGCGCTGTTCGAGCAGAATGGGATACGCATTATGGCGGTGATCGTGCTGTCGACGGCATGCGTGATGCTGTCAACGGCGCTGGTCGTTGATCGCTGTTACCGCTTGCTGCGTTTCAGGCATTTGCGTGCCAAGCGGGAGGAGGGCGCGCTATGTTTGCGCTAAGTTCGGTGTTGTGCCTGCTGGTGACGCTGCTGCTGTATGTATTGGTCAAGTGCCTGCACCAGCGCCTGAAGCGCTGGTGGTCTGCACCTATTTTTCTGGTGCCGGTATTGCTGGTGTCTTTGCTTTTGCTGTGCGACATACCCTTTGCCCACTATTGGCAGGATACACGCTATCTGACCTGGCTATTGGGACCGGCGACCGTGGCTTTTGCGATCCCCATCTATCAGCAACGTGCACTGATTCGCGCTAACTGGATCACCTTGCTTGCTGGTGTACTTACCGGCATCGTGGTCGGTGTAGGCAGCTCGGTCTGGCTGGCACATGCTTTTTCCCTGCCGGAAATGGTGGTGCGTAGTCTGGCGCCGCGCTCGGTCAGTACGCCGTTTGCCCTGGCGAGTGCCGCCCATCTTGGGGCGAACCCGCAACTGGTGGCGATCTTCGTGGTAATAACCGGTGTGGTCGGCATGTCGCTGGGCGAGTTGCTGTTACTGCTGTTTCGGGTGCGTAGCCCTTTGGCGCGCGGTGCTCTGTTTGGTGCGGCAGCCCATGGTGCGGGTACGGCCAAAGCCAGTGAGATTGGCGAGGAAGAAGGCGTGGTCGCCAGCCTGACCATGATGTTGTGCGGAGTGGCGATGGTGCTGCTGGCGCCTTTGATCGGCCTGCTGCTTTAAGCGTTGTAAGATAAAAAACCGCCGCCCCCTTGCCGGGAGCGGCGGTTTTTTGCGTAGGAAAGCCGGCTTATTGTGGCTTGGGATTGATCAGGATTTCCACGCGGCGGTTCTGGGCGCGTCCTGCTGCCGTGGCATTGCTGGCGACCGGGCTTTCCGGGCCATAACCCTGGGTTGCGATGCGGCTGCCGCCTACGCCATTGTTGCGCAGGATATTGGCCACCGATTGCGCGCGCTCGCGCGACAGCTTCATATTGTAAGCCAGCGCACCGGTGCTGTCGGTGTAGCCGTTGACGGTGATGGTGGTTTCCGGGTACTGGTTGAGCACGCCGGCCACATCGGCGAGCGAGCGCTGTGCGCCGCTATTGAGCGAGGCGCTGTTAAGTGCAAAAGTGATGTTTTCCGGCATCACCAGTTTGATCTGGTCGCCGACGCGGTTAACCTGAACCTGGGTATTGGCCAGTTTGGCACGCAGTTCTTTTTCCTGGTTGTCCATGTATACGCCGACGCCGGCACCGATGGCACCGCAAGCCAGCGCTGCATTACGTGCACCCTTGCTGCCGGAGACCAGTGCGCCGATGGCACCGCATACAGCCGCACCACCCAAGCCGTAGGTTGCGGTTTTGTTCATTTCACTCTGGCCGGTCATCGGGTTGGTGGTGCACGCGGTGAGGGCAAGGGCGCCGGCTACAACGGTAGCGGTCAGGCGCAGAGACAGTTTAGACATGGCGAGTTTCCTGTTTTTGTTGGATAGGCGTTGCGGGAGAAGGCCAGAGTGTTTATTGGCCTCTGATGACACGCTTGCTTTATGGTAGATAGCCCGCATTGCGCTTACCAGTGGCTTGTCACTGTATTTTGCGGCAGGATGTCGGGCTTTTCGTGTGATTGGGCGCAATTGTCGTCCATTTGCATTATTTTTGCATTATAGAATGTGCTAATAATTGTTTCGGCCCTGTTGCCGGATCTGGAGTGGAAACCAAGATGGATGTTTTGATGGGGCAGCGCGAGCTGAGCATGACGGTGCTGATGACACCGGATATGGCGAATTTTTCCGGCAATGTGCATGGCGGCTCTTTGCTCAAACTGCTGGATCAGGTGGCTTACGCCTGTGCCAGCCGCTATGCCGGCCATTACGCGGTGACGTTGTCGGTGGATCAGGTGCTGTTCAAGCAGCCCATTCATGTGGGCGAGTTGGTGACTTTTTTGGCCATGGTCAATTATGTGGGGCGTACTTCGATGGAGATAGGCATCAAGGTGATTGCCGAGAATATCCGTACCCGTGTCGTGCGCCACACCAACAGCTGCTATTTCACCATGGTGGCGATGGAGCAGGGCAAGTCCATGCCGGTGCCGCCTTTGCTGCTGGAAACCGATGAACAAAAACAGCGCTTTGCTGCCGCTCAGATACGCAAACAGATGCGTATGGCTGCGGCCGAGCAATTGAAAAACCCGCTATGAGTGATGCCCCTGCCGTCTTGCCGCCTATGTACAGGCTGATTCATACCGATCCGCGCTTTTACATCATCAGCAAGCTGCCCGGCATCAGCTTCCATCGCGAAGGCGAGGAGGCCGGCTTGATGGAGGGTTTACGCGCAGGGCTGTCGGATGAAGCTTTGTGGCCGGTGCACAGACTGGACCGGATGACATCGGGCCTGTTGGTGGTGGCACGCTCGGCAGCGGTGGCCTCGGCCTTGTCGGCGGCATTTGCCGGGCGTGAAGTCGAAAAAGTGTATCTAGCCTTGTCCGAGCGCAAGCCGCAGAAAAAACAGGGCTGGATCAAGGGGGATATGGAAAAGGGCCGCGGCGGGGCATGGAAGTTATGCCCGAGCCAGCTAAAACCTGCCGTGACCCGCTTTACGACCGAGTCGGTCGCGCCGGGCTTGCGCCTGTTTGTGCTGCGTCCGCATACCGGGCGCACCCACCAGTTGCGTGTGGCGATGAAAAGCCTGTCTGCGCCGATACTGGGCGATGCGCTATATAGCGGCAGCCCCGCCGACCGGGGCTATCTGCACGCCTATGCTTTAAGTTTCATGCTGGACGGCGAGCGCCATGCCTTTGTGTGCCCGCCCGAGGTGGGCGAGCTGTTTGGCTCGGACGCTTTTGCCGCTGCCCTGTCACGCGTCGGTGCTGTCTGGGCTTGAGCTAGCAGCCTGTGCCGCGCGCAGCTTGTCCTTCTTGCTCATGCGCTTGCCCTTGATGCCGCCCTTGTCATCGGTCACCGCTTTTGCGGGGGTGACGACAGGCATCTCGGGCTCGAAGCCGGCAATCTGCTCGCGCGCCACGCGCTGCTGCTGGCGTTTTTCGATCAGATAAAAGTGTGCTTCGTTTTGTGCCGTGACAAAGCTGATGGCCAGACCGCTGGCGCCGGCGCGCCCGGTGCGGCCGATGCGGTGGGTATAGTCATCGCTGGCGCGCGGCAGATCATAGTTCACCACCACATCCAGCGCGGCGATATCCAGCCCGCGCGCCGCCACATCGGTGGCCACCAGAACCTGCAGCTTGCCATCCTGAAATTCAGCCAATACCCGGTTACGCCGCCCTTGGCTTAGCTCGCCGTGGAAGGCTTCTGCCCTAAGCCCCGCCTTGACCAGCTTTTCGGCCAGGTGGCGCGCACCATGCTGGCTGGCGACAAATACCAGTGTCCGCTGCCAGGCTTCGCTGGCAATCAGGTGGCGCAGCAAGGCGGTGCGGCGTGTGGTGTCAACCGTGAGGGCGCGCTGGCGGATGGCCGGGCGTGGGGCGGCTAAGCTTGCCGGTACGTCAATCAACACCGCCTGCTGCAATAAGCCGCTGGTCAGCGCCTTGACGCCGGGCGGGAAGGTGGCCGAAAACAGCAGGTTCTGCCGTTTGGCCGGCAAAAGTGCGAGGATCTGGCTGATTTCATCGCTGAAGCCCAGTTCCAGCAGGCGGTCTGCTTCGTCCAGTACCAGTGTCTTGACGTGATTGAGCCTGAGCGCATTGTGCGCGAGTACATCCAGCAAGCGCCCCGGAGTCGCCAGAACGATATCGGCGCCGCCACGCAATACCATCAGTTGCGGATTCAGTGCCACGCCGCCTACCAGTGTGATGATTTTGGGGGTATGGGGCAGGTGGCGGGCGAAAAAAGCCAGGCTGTCGGCAACCTGGATCGCCAGTTCGCGCGTGGGCAGCAGGATCAGCGTCTGGGTCTTGCGCGGCATCTCGTGCCGGCTTTGGCTGTAGGCCTGCAGTAGCGGCAGGGCAAAGGCCGCGGTTTTACCCGAACCGGTTGGCGCCGAGCCTTGCACATCGCAACCTTGCAAGATCGCGGGGATGGCGGCTTGCTGGATGGGGGTCGCTTGCAAATAATTTTTTTCGCCGGCGGCGCGGGCGAGGTCGGGCATAAGGCCCAAAGCAATAAATGGCATGAGTACGATCAGGGGGAAGCAAAGAGGAAGCGCGATCCGGTTTATGGCAGATCAGGGCGCTGTAGCGGCGGCCAGTGTAAGGCCGCAAGGTTCGCGCGGCAAGCCGCCTGGCCTGGTTGCGATCGTGCGGGCTTTACACCAGACGGCTGGTGATCTGATAGAACACCAGGCACAAGACCCAGGCCAGAGCGACAGACCAGCTGACCGACAAGGCGGTAAAAGACAGGCTGTGCGATTCGCGGCGTATGGCAGCGACCGTCGACAAACAGGGCACATAGATCAGGGTAAACAGTACAAAACTCATGGCCGACACCCAGTCCAGGTGTTGCATGACGGCACCGGCAAGGCCGGCATCGCTGACGCCGTAGATCACCGCCAGACTGCCCAGCAGGATTTCCTTGGCGACAAAGCCGAACAAGAGCGCAATGGCCAGCTCATGACGGATGCCGATAGGGTCTAGCACCGGGGAGAGCAGCGTACCCAGGTGATCAGCCAGTGTATGTTCGCCCAGATAGATATGGGTCATCAGCCAGACCAGCACCACACCCAGCAGAATAAAGGTCGACGCCAGCTCGAAAAAGGCGCGCACTTCACCGTAGGCGCGGGTGAGTACATGCTTGAAGCCGGGCAGGCGGTAAGGCGGTACCTCCATCAGATAGGCTTCGCTGGCGCAATATTTATGCTTGAAAACCAGTGCGGTGAGTATCGCCACAGCGATACTCACCACGTAAAACGCCATCAGAACCCAAGGGGCGACTGCCGGTGAAAACAGCGTGCTGGCAAAAAACACCACCACTTGCAAACGGGCCGAGCACAGCGAAAACGGGATGATCAGCATGGACAACAGCCGCTGCTTTTTCTCGCGCATCACGCGCGTGCCCATAATGGCCGGCACATTGCAGCCGAAGCCCATCAATTGCATTACAAAAGCACGACCATCCAGCCCCAGGCGCGACATCAGCGCATCGGTCAGATAGGCCGCGCGCGCAAGGTAACCGCTGTCTTCCACCAAGGCCATCAGGACGAAAAACACAAACAGAATGGGCGCAAAAGTCAGTACCGTACTGAGCCCTTGCCATACTCCGTCCAGCAGCAAACTCTGCAGCCAGGTTGGCAAGGGGCTTACGGCAGCGGCGAGCCAGTGATTTTTGAGCCAGTCAAGGGCGCTGCCCAGACCATCCTGCAGTGGTCCGCCCAGCAGGTAAGTGCCGTTGAAAACCAGCGCCATGATAAGCACGAACAGCACCAGTCCCAGCAGCGGGTGCATCAGGTAATGGTCCAGGCGGTGGCTCAGGCGGGCGGGCAGGGTGGGCGGCAAATGCCAGGAGCCGGCAAGCGCCTGCCTGGCATGATTTTGTGCGGTACGGGTGTCGGCGATGGCATCAAGCCGGGCATTAACCGCCGGCTGGGGGGTGCGCGCAAGGCTATCCAGCCCTTTTTTGAAGGCGTCCCAGCCCTGCATGCGTTTGCTGGACACGAGGACAAGGGGCGCGCCCAGTTTGGCAGCGAGCTGTTGGGTATTGATATCGATGCCCAGTAGCTCGGCTTCGTCAGCCATATTCAGCACGACAAGGGCGGGAATGCCGGTGGCGATAGCCTGAATGGCCAGAGGAAGCTGCCGGTCAAGCTGGGCTGCATTGAGTACGATAAGCTGGGCATCAAAAGCCGTGGCGGACAGGACGTCTCGAACCACGGCTTCGTCTTCGGTATAACCGGACAGGTCATGAATGCCGGGCAGGTCCACAAGCTCCACCATCTGTCCGCCCAGCAATAGCTTGGCGTGCGCCAGTTCGACGGTCAGCCCCGGCCAGTTGCCCACACGCTGCGACAGGCCGGTCAAACGGTTAAATAACGAGGACTTTCCGGTATTGGGCTGACCGATCAGGGCAAAGCGTTTCATGCGCGAGTTTGGACTTCGATCTGGCGTGCCAGCTTGCCGCGCAGCATAAAGTGGGTGGTGCCGACTTCCAGCATGATGGGACCGCCGAAAGCTGCGCGCCGCGTGATATGGAAAGTCTGCCCCGGTATCAGGCCGAATGCCATTACGCGGTGCAGCGTATCCTCGTCCAGATTCAGGCGGGTGACCATGCCGTGAGCACCGGTGCGTAGTCTATCAAGCGTCATCCCTGTATAACTCGTTCTTATTGATAATTGTTCTCAAACATATGCCTGTAGTTAAGCTATGTCAATGATCTGGCTCAAGCTTTTCTGGCTATTATCTGGTCTGTTTTTGCTTGATGCGGGAAAAATGTCTGGTATTTCTCCCGGTATCGCCTGCGCAATCGCGCCGGCTTTTGGGGTAGAATCGCCCGCTACAGAATTTTGCCAAAGAGAAACGAAATGAGCATCAAGTCAGACAAGTGGATACGTCGCATGGCTGCCGAGCGCGGCATGATCGAGCCGTTCGAGCATGATCAGGTCAAGGTGGTGGACGGGCAAAAAGTCATTTCCTTCGGCACCTCGAGCTATGGCTACGATATCCGCTGCGCCGACGAATTCAAGGTGTTCACCAATATCAACAGCACGATTGTCGACCCGAAAAACTTCGACCCTGAGTCGTTTGTCGAGGTGTCGGGCAAGGGCTATTGCATCATCCCGCCCAACAGTTTCGCGCTGGCGCGTACCGTCGAGTATTTCCGCATTCCGCGCGAAGTGCTGACCGTGTGTCTGGGCAAGTCCACCTATGCGCGCTGCGGCATCATCGTCAACGTCACCCCGTTCGAGCCGGAGTGGGAAGGCTATGTGACGCTGGAGTTCTCCAATACCACACCGCTGCCAGCCAAGATCTACGCCAATGAGGGCGTGGCGCAGGTGCTGTTCTTCGAGTCGGATGAAGTGTGCGATGTGTCGTACAAGGACCGGGGCGGCAAGTATCAGGGTCAGGTCGGCGTGACGCTGCCGCGTACCTGATGCGAATGTGAAGCAAGTGTGTCGTGCGTAACAAATGGCAACACTTTGCCTCGCGCCCTGATGCAGACTTGGCCTTACAATGCCGCCATTGATAGCAAGTCAGCCAAGGGGCGGATATGAAATTAGCAGTATGGATAGTGGCGGCGGCGCTGGCCTTGCCGGCTGGCGGCGCACTGGCCGCATCCAGTACCGACGTGATTCTCGGTGGTGCACTGGGTGGCGCGACGGGCGCTTTGGTCGGTAATGCGGTGGGCGGGCGCGAAGGTGCCATTATCGGTGGTGCGCTTGGTGCCGGAACCGGTGTGGCGCTGACCACCAAAAAGAACAGTTATAAGGGCCATGGCCATTACCATGGCAAAAAACGCAAGAAACACAGGAAGCACTGGGACGACTGATCCCCGAGAAAATCCCTGCCGCCGAGCAGGGATTTTTTTGTCCGCCAGAAGCTGTGAACAGCGTTTCGATGGTTTTATAAGCTTATTTATTATTTTTGGTTATTTTAATCTTATTAAAAATTACTTTTTAATATAAAAAGGGTGTGGAACAATCACTTATCGCATTGCATAAAAAGGGTGGGCCGCATGCTGCAATCACGACCCGCACCAGGCGTTACGCTTGCTGCAAACCGTTTCGAGTTTCTGATTCAGCCGGGCTGGAATGACTCGTCACCCGAGCATTGGCAAAGCCATTGGCAACAGTGCTTGGGGGCGCGGCGTGTCGCCAATCGCGATTGGCATCTGCCTCGCTGTGAGGACTGGCTGGCGGGTTTGCATGCGGCCCTTGCGCAGGCTGAAAAACCGGTGATTGTGGTGGCGCACAGCTTGGGCTGCATTGCGGTGGCGCACTATGCCCGGCTTTATCCGCAGGCTATTGCCGGCGCCTTGTTGGTCGCACCGGCCGATGTAGAGCGGGAGGATGCACCATCGGCATTGTTGGACTTTGCTCCAGCGCCGCATGCCGCGCTGCCTTTTTCTGCATTGGTGCTGGCCAGCACCAATGATCCATTTTGCCGCAGCATGCGTGCCAAGGCGCTGGCCGACAGTTGGGGCGCAAGGCTGGAATGGCTGGAGCAGGCCGGGCATGTCAATGTGGCATCCGGCCATCAAAAGTGGCCGGAAGGGCTGGCTTATCTTGCGAAGCTTGTGTCCCTGCTGGGTCAGGATGGCGAGGCGCGTGCACTTACTGCCCGCGCATAAATAGCTTGTCCAGATCGCGCATGCTGAGCCGCGTCCAGGTCGGGCGGCCATGGTTGCATTGGCCGGAGCGCTCGGTGGCCTCCATATCGCGTAGCAGGGCGTTCATTTCGGTCAGCGTCAGCTGGCGGTTGGCGCGTACGGCGCCGTGACAGGCCATGCCAGCCAGTAGTTCATTGCGCCGCTCGGTCAGTACCGCACTCATGCCGTGTTCGCGTACATCTTTGAGTACCGCGCGCGCCAGTTCGACCGCATCGCCGTCTTTCAGCCAGATGGGGACGCCGCGTATGGCTATCTGGGTGGGCGAGAGCGGCGCCAGTTCTATCCCCAGCTTTTGCATGGCCTCGCCGTGCTCCTGCGCGCAGGCCGCTTCAAAACGATCCGCCCCGAAGGATACCGGCAGCAGCAGAGGCTGCATCGGGATGACATCGCTTTCCAGTGCATTTTTCAGCCGCTCGTACACGATGCGCTCGTGGGCGGCATGCATATCGACCAGTACCAGCCCATCTACCGCCTGCGCCAGAATATAGACGCCGTGCAATTGTGCCAGCGCAAAGCCCAGCGGCGGAATGCCGTCCCCGTTGTCTGGTGCTGGCGGGGCTGGTGTGAATGGCACCGGATCTGTCACCGGCTGCGGGGTGGTGGCGCGCTCTTCGTCACGCAGACCGGTAAACAGCTTGTCGTAGACGCCGACCGCCTCGCGTGCCACCGTGAGCGGAATGCGTTGCTGCTCGAAGCGTGGCGCAAACGGGGTGTGGCTGCGTGCCGGACTATCGGTGCGCACAGGCGGAAATAAGGGCGCTGTGGCTGGCGTGGGGTTGACCGGCATGCCGATGGGCGTAGGAACTGGCTTGCTACTCTCGTCGGTCGGTACCGCTGCTACGCTGGCATTGGGTGTGGCGGCCGTGGCATTGTTGCCGGCACTGGCGGCCAGCGCCTTGTGGACGCTGTGAAACAGAAACTGGTGGATGGCCTGGCTTTCGCGAAAGCGCACCTCGATCTTGGTCGGGTGGACATTGACGTCGACACCGGCCGGATCCAGCGTGAAAAACAGGGCGTAAGCCGGGTGGCGCTCATGATGCAGCACGTCGCGGTAGGCCTGGCGTAGCGCGTGCTGTGCGGTTTTGTCGCGTACAAAGCGGCCGTTGACGTAGAAATACTGTGCGTCACGGCTGGCTTTGGAAAAGGTAGGGGATGCCACCAGACCACGCAGGCTCAAGCCTGCCGCTGCGCTGTCTATGATCAGCGAGGCATCGACAAAGTCGCGCCCTAAGATGGCACCGACACGGTCGGCCAGACTTTGTGCCGGCAGGCGGCTGACCACCTTGCCGTTGTGGCGCAATATCATCTCGACCCCGGGGTGGGCCAGGGCGATGCGCTCGAAGGTGGCTGCACAATGGGCGTATTCGGTGGCTTCGCTCTTGAGGAATTTGCGCCGCGCCGGCGTGTTGAAATACAGATCCACCATCTCGACCGAGGTGCCCTCGGGGTGGGCGGCCGGCTCGACCGGATGCAGAGTGCCATCTATGGCGACAATCTGGTGGGCGTGGGGTTCGCCTTGCGGCCGGCTTACCAGTGTCAGGCGCGACACCGAGGCCACGCTGGCCAGCCCTTCGCCGCGAAAACCCAGTGTGGCAACCTGTTCCAGATCATCCAGACAGGCAATCTTGCTGGTGGCGTGCCTGTCCAGCGCCAGCGTCAGATCATCCGCCGCGATGCCCGAGCCGTTGTCGCTGACGCGGATCAGTTTGATGCCGCCTTGCGCCAGATCGACGCTGATCTTGCTCGCCCCCGCGTCCAGACTGTTTTCCAGCATTTCTTTCAAGGCAGATGCCGGGCGCTCGACCACTTCGCCGGCGGCGATCTGGTTGACCAGATGGTCGGACAGCTTCTGTATGCGTTTCATTGTGCCGCCTGCTTGTTTTGTGCGCGTTTATGGCGCCAGAGCTCGATCACGCCGGGCAGGATGGAGACGAAGATAATGCCGAATATCAGCAGCGTCAGGTTCTTTTTAACGATGGGCATATTGCCGAAGAAGTAGCCGGCATAGCCGAAACTGCTTACCCACAGCACCGCACCGGTGACATTGTAAAAGGCGAAATGGCGATAGCCCATCTTGCCGATGCCCGCGACAAAGGGCGCGAAGGTGCGCACGATAGGTACGAAGCGGGCGAGGATGATGGTCTTGCCGCCATGCTTTTCGTAGAAAGTATGGGTTTTGGCCAGGTACTCGGGACGGATCAGCTTGGGGTAGCGTGCCGCCAGCTTTTCACCAAAATAGCGGCCGATGGCGTAGTTGACCCCGTCGCCGATAATCGCCGCGCAGATCAACAGTGCCACCATGGCGTGGATATTCATTTCGCCCATTGCCGCCAGTGCGCCGGCGACAAACAGCAGCGAGTCACCGGGCAGGAAAGGCGTGACCACCAGCCCGGTTTCGCAAAACACGATCAAAAACAGGATGGCGTAGATCCATGGTCCATAGGCGGCGGCAAGTTCAGCCAGATGCACGTCGATGTGCAGGATAAAGTCGATGACGAATTGAATCAGTTCCATAAGGGGCTTTCCGGTTTGCTTGCCGCAAGGCTCGGTCTGGGGCCAAGCCTTCCGGCAAACACAGGGGTGAAAAAGGGCCGGCTAGGCCGGCCCTTGTCTGCGATCGGGTGGATCAGACCACCGCTTCCTGCTTCTGTTTGGGCGGCTTGATCATGTGTTCGCGCTTGATGCCCAGCCATAGCGCCAAGGGGCTTGCCACCAGTACCGACGAGTAGATGCCGAACACGATGCCGATGGTCAGTGCCATGGCAAAGCCGTGCAGGGCAGGGCCGCCGAACAGCAGCATGGACAGCACCATGGTTTCGGTCGAGCCGTGGGTGATCATGGTACGGCTCATGGTCGAGGTGATGGCGTTGTCGATGACTTCGGCCGTGCTCTTGTTGCGCATGCCCGGCTTGCGGAAGTTTTCGCGGATACGGTCGAATACCACCACCGACTCGTTGACCGAGTAGCCCAGCACCGCCAGCACGCCGGCCAGTACCGTCAGCGAGAACTCCCACTGGAAGAAGGCAAAACAGCCGAGGATGATCACCACGTCGTGCATGTTGGCAATGATGGCCGATACGGCAAAGCGCCATTCAAAGCGCAGCGCCAGATAGGCAATAATGCCCAGGCACACCATGCTCAGCGCGATCAGGCCGTTGGAGACCAGTTCGGCACCCACCGACGGGCCGACAAACTCGACTTTGCGCAGTTCGACCTGCGTGTCGCCGGCTTGCAAGGTGGACAGTACCTGATTCGACAACTGGGCCGAACTCACGTCTTTTTTCACCGGCAGGCGGATCAGTACGTCGCGGCTGCTGCCCAGACTCTGTACCTGTGCTTCGCCCAGTTTCAGGCTGTCCACACGCTGGCGGATGTCCTTCAGATTGGCCGACTGCGCGTATTGCACCTCCATCACCGTACCTCCGGTGAATTCGACGCTGAGGTTAAGCCCCTTGCTGAACAGGAAGAACACGGCAAGGATAAAGGTCACCAGCGAAATCGCGGTGGTGAGCTTGCCGTAGCTCATGAACGGGATGTCCCGTTTGATGCGGAAAAGCTCCATGGTAGTCCCTTACTTGGTTTCCGGTTTCCAGATCTGACCGACCGAGATCGAGGTCAGGCGGCGCTGGCGTCCATACCACAGGTTCACGAAACCGCGTGAAACCAGCACGGCCGAGAAAATGGAGGTCAGGATGCCCAGGCAGTGCACGACGGCAAAGCCGCGTACCGGGCCGGAACCGAAGATCAGCAGCGCAAGGCCGGCGATCATGGTGGTGACGTTGGAGTCGAGAATTGTCGACCAGGCATGGGCGTAGCCGGCCTGGATGGCCGAGTGCGGCGGCATGCCGTTGCGTAGTTCTTCGCGTACCCGCTCGTTGATCAGTACGTTGGCGTCAATCGCCATACCCAGCGTCAGCGCGATAGCGGCGATACCCGGTAGCGTCAGTGTCGCCTGCAGCATGGACAAAATGGCCACCAGCATCAGCACGTTGACGCCCAGTGACAGCACCGAGATCACGCCGAAGACGCGGTAGTAGATCACCATGAAGACGGCGATGGCGGCAAAGCCCCACAAGGTGGAGTTAAAACCTTTCTCGATGTTTTCCTTGCCCAGGCTTGGACCGACGGTGCGCTCTTCGATAATCTGCATCGGTGCCGCCAGAGAGCCTGCGCGCAGCAGCAAGGCGGTATCGTTGGCTTCGGCCGAGTTCATCGAGCCCGAGATCTGTACGCGGCCACCGCCGATTTCGGCGCGGATCACCGGTGCGGTCACGACTTCGCTCTTGCCTTTTTCCACCAGAATCATCGCCATGCGCCGGCCGACGTTTTCGCGCGTTACATCGCGGAAGATGCCGGCTCCGGTCGAGTCGAGGTTGATGCTGACAGCCGGGGCACCGTTTTCGTCGAAGGTCGGCTGGGCGTCATTGATATTGTCACCGGTCAGCTCGACATCCTTCTTCACCAGAATTTTCTGCGGGCCGCGCGAAGTCAGTTCGTCCAGTAGCTCGTAGCCGGCCGGCGGGTTGCCTGCCAGTGCTTCGGCCACTTTGGCGTTGTCGTCTTCCACCATGCGGACTTGCAAGGTGGCGGTACGCCCCAGAATATCCTTGGCCTTGGCGGTGTCCTGCACGCCGGGCAACTGCACCACGATACGGTTCGGGCCGGCTTGCTGGATCACCGGCTCGGCGACGCCCAGTTCGTTGACACGATTGTGCAGGGTAGTGATGTTCTGTTTGACGGCATCGGATTCGATGCGGGTGATCTCTTCCGGCTTGAGCGTAAGCAGCAGGCGGAAGTTGGTGTCATCCGCTTTGATGGTCAGGCCGGGCAGGGTGCGCACAATGGCTTTTTCTGCTGCGGCCAGCGTTTCAGCATCTCTTAGCTGTACGTCCAGCGTGGTGCCGGTACGGCGGATATTGCCATAGCGGATTTTTTTGTCTTTAAGTTCGCGGCGGATATCGCCGGCGTAGCGTTCCATTGTCTTGTCGGTCGCGGCTTTCATATCCACTTCCAGGAGGAAGTGCACGCCGCCCCTGAGGTCAAGACCGAGGAACATCGGGTTGGCATGTATCTTGGTCAGCCACTGTGGCGATGCAGCCAGGAGGTTGAGCGCGATAATGTAGTTGTCGCCCAGTGCCTGCTGGATGACATCGCGCGCCTTGATTTGCGTGTCGGGATCCTTGAAGCGGACTTTCAGGCTGCCGTTGTCGAGATAGAGACCATCCGCTGCGATCTGATGGCTTTTGAGGGCATCTTCCACGCGCGCCATAACGGCTGTGTCGACCGGTATCGACTGGCGTGAGCTGGAGATCTGTACAGCCGGTGTCTCGCCGTAAAAGTTGGGCAGCGTATAGATCGTCGATACGATCAGGGCCACCGCGATGACGAGGTATTTCCAGAGCGGGTAGCGATTCATGGGGAGGGTACTAGGCAAAAAGCAGGCCGCGACAAAGGCGGCCTGCTCCTGGGGTTTACAGGGACTTCATCGTGCCTTTTTCCAGCTTGGCCGCTACGGCGCCACGCTGGATGGTGATTTCCACACCGCTGGTGATTTCCAGTGTCAGGTACTGGTCGGTGACTTTGGTCACGCGCCCTATCATGCCGCCCTGGGTAACGACTTCATCGCCCTTTACGATCTCGGACAGCATTTTCTGCTGTTCCTTCATGCGTTTCTGTTGCGGGCGAACCAGCAAGAACCAGAACAGCACGAAGATCACGATCATGGGCAGGAACTGCATGATATCGAAGCCGGCTACAGCGGCGTCTGCTGCATAGGCAGGGGCAATAAACATCTGTGAACTCCCTCGGGTAGTGTCAGGCCGGAATACGGATAGACCGGTGATTGTAACGATGACGCGATGCTTTTCCAACCGCGATGGTGGCGGATTGGTCAGCGCTATCCGACCCGTCATGTCATGACGGGTTCCATCGGCGTCAATTTATTGTTTTGATTCAGGCGCCACGGGCACGCTTTTCGTGGAAAGACGCACGCCAGTCTTCAAAGCGATCCGCGTCGATGGCATCGCGCATTTCCTGCATCAGTTCCTGATAGTAATGCAGGTTGTGGATGGTATTGAGGCGGGCGCCGAGGATTTCGCCGGTACGGTGCAGGTGGTGCAGATAGGCGCGGCTGAAGTTGCGGCAGGCGTAGCAGCTGCATTCTTCATCCAGTGGTGCATGGTCCAGCTTGTGGCGTGCGTTCTTGATCTTGATGTCGCCGTAGCGGGTGAAGATCCAGCCGTTGCGTGCGTTGCGGGTCGGCATTACGCAGTCGAACATATCAATGCCGTTGGCCACGCCTTGTACCAGGTCTTCCGGTGTGCCGACGCCCATCAGATAGTGTGGTTTTTCTGTTGGCAGCATGTCGCGCATTTCTTCCAGCATGCGGTACATCTCGGGCTTGGGCTCGCCTACCGACAGGCCGCCAATGGCGATGCCGTCAAAGCCGATTTCCATCAGGCCTTCCAGCGACTTCTGGCGCAAGTCGGTATAGAGGTTGCCCTGCACAATGCCGAACAGGGCATTCGGGTTGTTCAGGTCGTCAAACGCCTGACGCGAGCGCGCTGCCCAGCGCAAGCTCATCTGCATCGAGCTTTCTGCCGTCTTGTGGTCAACCTGACCCGGTGTACATTCGTCCAGCTGCATCACGATGTCGGAGTTGAGCACCGTCTGGATCTTCATCGAGATCTCGGGCGACAGGAACAGTTTGTCGCCGTTGACCGGGCTGTGGAAAGTGCAGCCTTCTTCGGTCAGTTTGCGCAGGGCACCGAGGCTGAATACCTGAAAGCCGCCGGAGTCGGTGAGTATGGGTTTGTCCCAGCCCATAAAACCGTGCAGGCCGCCGAACGATTCGATGACTTCCAGCCCCGGGCGCAACCACAGATGGAAGGTGTTGCCAAGGATGATCTGGGCGCCGATTTCATTCAGTTCCAGCGGGCTCATGGCCTTGACCGAGCCGTAAGTGCCGACCGGCTGGAAAACGGGGGTTTCTACCGTGCCGTGGTTGAGTTCCAGTGTGCCGCGGCGTGCGCCGCCCGATGTTTTGTGCAGGGTAAACTTGAGCATGGGTGCAAATCTTGTGCAAAATCAACGCGCCAGTATAGCGCAAAGCCGGCTTTTCAAGTTTTCCGGATAAAATCCTTGCCAAGTCGTGCCGGAATGATTAATATCTGTGTCTCAGATTTACAGGCGGTTAGCTCAGCTGGTTAGAGCGCCACGTTGACATCGTGGAGGTCGCTGGTTCGATTCCAGTATCGCCTACCAAAAATATTCGCATGGAGCTTCAGGTGGATATGTCCAGTACAACCACTACCCTTTAAACTCGTTACCATTCGAGCCTTGGGTTGCTTCATGATAAAAAGCGCGGCTCGGCCGCGCTTTTTTTTATTCTTTTTTCCAATGCATGCTCGCCCTGTGGCGCATTTCCTTATTTAGAGTTGGAGTTGCGATGCCTGATATCCGCCTGCCAGACGGTTCTGTTCGTTCTTTCGATGCCGCTGTTACTGTTCATGAAGTCGCCGCATCCATCGGCACCGGTCTTGCGCGCGCTGCGCTGGCTGGGCGTGTAGATGGCGAGCTGGTTGATACTTCTTTTTTGATCGAAAAAGACGCGAGTCTGGCGATCATTACCGATAAAGACGCCGACGGCCTGTCGGTGATCCGCCATTCGACTGCCCACTTGCTGGCGTATGCGGTGAAAACGCTGTTCCCGGATGCGCAGGTGACCATCGGGCCGGAAATCGAAAACGGTTTCTACTACGACTTCAGCTACAAGCGCCCGTTTACGCCGGAAGATTTGCTGGCGATTGAAAAGAAAATGGCCGAACTGGCCAAGCAGGATATCCCGGTCGAGCGTCTGACCATGGGGCGGGATGAGGCGGTTGCCTACTTCAAGAGTATCGGTGAGGCGTACAAGGCCGAGATTATCGAGTCCATTCCGCAGGGTGAGGTGCTCTCTCTGTATAAGGAAGGTGACTTCACCGACCTATGCCGTGGCCCGCACGTGCCGTCGACCGGCAAGCTCAAGGTGTTCAAGCTGATGAAGCTGGCCGGTGCTTACTGGCGCGGCGACAGCAAGAACGAAATGCTGCAGCGTATCTACGGTACGGCCTGGGCCAAGAAAGAAGATCTGGCGGCTTACCTGCATATGCTGGAAGAGGCGGAAAAGCGCGACCATCGCAAGCTGGGCAAGGTGCTGGATCTCTTCCATCTGCAGGACGAGGCGCCGGGCATGGTGTTCTGGCATCCCAAGGGCTGGAACCTGTGGCAGAACATTGAGCAGTACATGCGCAAAACGCTGGATGCGGCCGGTTACCAGGAAATCCGCACCCCGATGATGATGGACCGCTCCTTGTGGGAGAAGTCCGGCCATTGGGAGAACTACCGCGACAATATGTTCACCACCGAGTCGGAAAAGCGCGACTACGCGGTGAAGCCGATGAATTGCCCGGGGCATGTGCAGGTGTTCAATCAGGGCTTGCGCTCTTATCGTGATTTGCCGCTGCGTCTGGCCGAATTCGGTGCCTGTCACCGCAACGAGCCGACCGGTGCCTTGCACGGCCTGATGCGCGTGCGTGGCTTCGTGCAGGACGATGCGCATATTTTCTGTACCGAAGAACAGGTCAATGCCGAGGCGCAGGCTTTTAACGAGCTGACCATGGCGGTGTATCGGCATTTTGGTTTCGATAATGTCGCCATCAAGCTGTCTTTGCGTCCGGAAAAGCGTGCGGGCTCTGATGAGGTATGGGACAAGGCCGAGCAGGGTCTGCGCGATGCGCTGTCTGCTTGTGGCGTAGAGTGGGAGGAGCTGCCGGGCGAGGGTGCGTTCTATGGTCCCAAGATTGAATACCATATCAAGGATGCGCTGGGTCGCTCCTGGCAGTGTGGTACGCTGCAGCTGGACTTCGTGCTGCCGGAGCGTCTGGATGCCGAGTATGTGACCGAAGAAAACGGCCGCAAACGTCCGGTGATGCTGCATCGTGCCATCCTGGGTTCGCTTGAGCGTTTTATCGGCATCCTGATCGAAAACCATGCCGGTGCATTCCCTCTGTGGCTGGCGCCAGTGCAGATGGTGGTGATGAATATCACCGAAGCGCAGGCCGATTATGCGACCGAAGTGGTCGAAACATTGAAGAAGCAAGGCTTCCGCGTCGATCTTGACTTGAGAAACGAGAAGATCGGTTATAAAATCCGCGAGCACAGCCTGCAGAAGTTGCCGTATCAGATTATTGTCGGCGACAAGGAAAAGGCAGAAGGACTGGTGGCCGTACGGGCACGTGGCGAAGACTTGGGGCAACTCACGCTTTCCGCGTTTATCGACCGGCTTAAGGCAGAGATGCCAGCAGCCTGAATCGGCACCAGCACGATAGATTAATGTATAGGAGATTTGGCCATAGCTCAGGAACGCGAACCACGGATTAACGGCGAGATTACCGCTCGCGAAATTCGTTTGGTAGGTAATGAAGGTGAGCAGCTCGGTATTGTGAGTCTGCGCGAGGCACTGGCACTTGCTGAAGAGCAGGATGTTGACTTGGTAGAGATTTCTCCCAATGCGCAACCGCCGGTTGTGAAGTTGATGGACTACGGCAAGTTCAAATACGAGCTGTCCAAAAAGCGTCAGGAAGCCAAGTCCAAGCAGAAGCAGATCCAGATCAAGGAAGTCAAATTCCGTCCTGGCACCGATGATGGCGACTACAACGTCAAGATGCGTAACCTGATTCGCTTCCTGGAAGATGGTGACAAGGCCAAGATTACCTTGCGCTTCCGCGGTCGCGAAATGGCGCACCAGGATATCGGTCTTGCGCTGTTGCGCCGTGTCGAGGCAGATTTGCTCGATATTGGTGTGGTTGAGCAGTTTCCGCGCCTTGAAGGTCGTCAGATGGTCATGATGATTGCCCCGAAAAAGAAATAATCGGGTATAATCATCACCTTGACGCGACAGGCTAGTCCTGTCGCGTTGGTTTTATAGCCCCCTGCGGGCTATTAAAAGCGTGATGTATGGGTTCCCAAGTGTCAGGCAGGCTTAGGTTTGCCGGTCCACCTTGCATCTAATCTAACTCAGTTTCAGCAGGAGTCTTCCTAATGCCGAAGATGAAAACCAAGTCGGGCGCCAAAAAGCGTCTGAAGGTTCTGGGCAATGGTGGTGTCAAGCGTTCTTACGCTTTCAAGCGTCACATCCTGACCAAGAAGACCACCAAGACCAAACGTCAATTGCGCGGTACTACCATGGTAGATGCCAGCAATATGCCGTCTGTTCGTGCAATGTTGCCCTACGCCTAAGGAGTTATAAATGCCACGTGTAAAACGCGGTGTCACCGCTCGCGCCCGTCACAAGAAAATCCTCGCTCTGGCGAAAGGCTATCGCGGCCGTCGCAAGAACGTCTACCGCGTTGCCAAGCAAGCGGTAATGAAAGCTGGACAGTACGCTTATCGTGACCGTCGTCAGAAAAAGCGTCAGTTCCGCCGTCTGTGGATTGCCCGTATCAACGCCGCTGCGCGTGAATGCGGTCTGTCCTACAGCAAGTTCATGAACGGCCTGAAGAAAGCCGCTATCGAGATCGACCGTAAGGTTCTGTCCGATATGGCTATCTTCGACAAGCCGGCTTTTGCCCAGATCGTCGAGATCGCAAAAACCAAGCTTGCTTAATCGTCAGATGATTTAAAGGGAGGCTTAAGCCTCCCTTTTTTTCGTAAAACTTTCCAAGAACGCTGACCAGACGCCCAAGCGTGTGGTCAGTTTTCTTCACATTGGATCCCGATAATGAACAACGTGGATGTGATTCTCGAGTCGGCACTGTCGGCGCTGGCGACGGTGGCTGATCTGGTCGAGCTGGAGCAGGTCAAGGCGAAATATCTGGGTAAAAGCGGCGAGCTGACCGGCTTGCTCAAGCAGTTGGGTGCGCTGGCACCTGACGAGCGCAAGAGCGCCGGTGCGGTGATCAATGCCGCCAAGCAGGCATTTGAAGCCGCGCACAATGCGCGCCGCGATGCGATCAATGCCGCCAAGCTCGAGCAGCAGCTGGCTGCAGAAGCGCTGGATGTCACCATGCCCGGTCGCGGCATGGGTACGGGTGGTCTGCATCCGGTGACGCTGACGCTGGAGCGTATTACCGAGTTGTTCCGCTCCATGGGCTTTGAAGTGGCCGACGGCCCGGAAATCGAGACCGATTTTCACAACTTCCAGGCGCTGAATATTCCGGAAGACCACCCTGCGCGCGCCATGCAGGATACCTTCTATGTGGAAGGTGGCGATGTGCTGCGTACCCACACCTCGCCGATCCAGGTGCGTTACATGCTGGACAACCAGCCGCCGATCAAGATTATCGCACCGGGCCGTGTTTATCGCGTCGACTCCGATGCCACGCACTCGCCGATGTTCCACCAGATGGAAGGTTTGTGGGTGGATGAGGATGTCAGCTTTGCCGATCTGAAAGCCACCATCACCGACTTCCTGCGCCGCTTCTTCGAGCGCGAAGACCTGCAGGTGCGCTTCCGTCCATCGTTCTTCCCGTTTACCGAACCGTCGGCCGAAATCGACGTGCTGGGCGAGAAGGGCTGGCTGGAAGTGGGCGGCTGCGGCATGGTGCACCCGAATGTATTGGCCAATGTCGGTATCGATGCCGAGCGTTATACCGGCTTTGCCTTCGGTATCGGTCTGGACCGCTTTGCCATGCTGCGCTATGGCGTGAACGATCTGCGTCTCTTCTTCGAGAACGATCTGTCCTTCCTTAAACAGTTCAACTGAGCGCGGAGCCGACAAGACTATGCAATTTTCCGAACAGTGGCTGAGAAGCTGGGTCAATCCGTCGATTTCCAGCGATGAACTCTCTTATTTGCTGACCATGGCCGGCCTCGAGGTCGAGGAAACCACGCCTGCGGCACCGGCGTTCTCTGGTGTGGTGGTGGCCGAAGTCAAGGAAGTGGTCAAGCACGAAAACGCCGACCGTCTGCGCGTGACCAAGGTCGATGTGGGTAGCGGCGAACTGGTGCAGATCGTTTGCGGTGCGCCCAATGTGGCCGTCGGCCTGAAAGTGCCGTGCGCCATGTCCGGTGCCGTCCTGCCAGGCGACTTCAAGATCAAGCCGACCAAGATGCGTGGTGTCGAGTCCAACGGTATGTTGTGCTCGGGCAAGGAGCTGGGTGTGCCGGACGAGGTTGACGGCTTGCTGGTGCTGCCGGCCGATGCGCCGGTAGGTAGCAGTATCCGCGACTATCTGGGGCTGGACGACACCCTGTTTACCCTGAAAATCACCCCTAACCGTGCCGACTGCTTGTCGATCAAGGGCCTGGCGCGCGAAGTGTCGGCGCTGACGGCAACGGCGCAGCAGCCGTTTGCCATTGCTCCGGTTGCGGCCGTTCATGACGAAGTGCGCGCGGTGAAACTGGCCGCCGGCAAGGCTTGCGGTCGCTATATCGGCCGTGTGCTGAAAAATGTCGATGCGGCCGCGGCGACGCCTGAGTGGATGCGCCGTCGTCTTGAACGCTCCGGCTTGCGTTCCATCTCGGCCATTGTCGATATCACCAACTATGTGCTGCTTGAACAGGGTCAGCCCATGCATGCTTTTGACCTGGCCAAGGTCGATGGCGGCATTACCGTGCGCTTCGCGCAAGCGGGCGAAACGCTGGTCTGTCTGAATGAAAAAGAAGTCGCGCTTGCGTCTGACACCATGGTCATTGCCGACGACAGCAAGGCGCTGGCGATTGCCGGCATCATGGGGGGGCTGGACAGTGGCGTGACTACCGCCAGCCGCGACATCTTCCTCGAAAGCGCATTCTTTGCGCCGGAAGCCATTGCCGGCAAGGCGCGGACGCTGGGCTTTGGCTCGGATTCTTCCTTCCGATACGAGCGTGGGGTGGATTTCGAACTGCAGCGCGATGCGATGGAGCGTGCGACGGCACTGGTGCTGGAAATTTGCGGCGGCGAAGCCGGGCCGCTGACCGAAGCGGTGGGCGAATTGCCGGTGCGCAATGATGTGATGGTACGTACCGCGCGTGTAGCGCGGGTGCTGGGCATTTCGCTGTCGGCTGACGAAATCGGCCAGACCCTGTCGCGCCTGGGGTTGCCATATCAGGCGACGGCGGAAGGCTTTGCCGTTGCCGCGCCTAGCTTCCGTTTCGATATCGAGATCGAAGTCGATCTGATCGAAGAAATTGCCCGCGTCTATGGCTACGATGCCATTCCGTCCGATGCACCACGCTCGCGCCAGTCCATGCTGCCGCTGCCGGAAAACCGCCGCCCGCGTGCGGCTGTGCGCCACTTTATGGCTGGCCGCGATTATCAGGAAGTGGTCAGCTACGCCTTTGTCGAAGAAAAGTGGGAAGCCGATTTTGCCGCCAACCTCGACCCGGTGCGCCTGATTAATCCGATCGCCAGCCAGATGAGCGTGATGCGCTCGACGCTGATCGGTGGTCTGGTCGATGTGCTGTCGTCCAATATCAACCGCAAACAGCCGCGCGTGCGTGTGTTTGAGGTGGCGCGTGTGTTCTCCAAGGCTGCGGGCGGCTTCGCCCAGCCGGAAAAGATTGCAGCGCTGGCCTGGGGGCCGCGTGCGGCCGAGCAGTGGTCGCTCAAGGCCGAGCGTGTCGATTTTTATGATGTGAAGGCCGATGTCGAGGCTTTGCTGGCACCGCGCCGGCCAAGTTTCCGTGCCGCCACGCATGCCGCGCTGCATCCGGGCCGTTGCGCCGAGGTGTTGCTGGATGGTCAGGTGATCGGCTTGATCGGTGAGCTGCATCCGCGCTGGGTGCAGGCTTATGACCTGCCATCGGCACCGGTGCTGTTCGAGATCGACTTTGCCGCCGCGCAGGATGTGGTGCCGGTGAAGGCGCAGGCTGTTTCGCGCTTCCAGGCGGTACGTCGCGATCTGGCCTTGCTGGTGGATGAGCGCGTTGAAGTCGAAGCCATGCTGGAGAGCTTTGCCTGTGCCTCAAGCCCTATTGTGAGCGAAGTGGCGCTGTTCGATGTGTATCGCGGCAAGGGCGTGGAAGAGGGCAAGAAGAGCCTGGCTTTCCGTATCCAGTTGCAGGACATGACGCGCACGCTGACCGACGAGGATGTCGAGCCGGTGATTGCGGCCATGCTGTCTGCCGTTGCTGCCGATCATCAGGCAAGCCTTCGCGCCTGATATCCTGTATCCTTTTGTTTTCCTGAAGTATTCCCCCGCCTGCGAGCGGGGGATGATTTTGTTATCGTTGTTTCTGAGGTGTGTTCATGACTTTGACCAAAGCCGAGTTGGCCGACCTGTTGTTTGACCGGGTGGGCTTGAACAAACGCGAAGCCAAGGACATGGTGGAATCGTTTTTTGAGGAAATCCGTGTCGCCCTTGAAGTCGGAGACAGTGTCAAACTGTCCGGCTTCGGTAATTTTCAACTGCGCGACAAGCCGCAGCGTCCCGGACGTAACCCCAAAACCGGCGAGGAGATTCCCATCACCGCGCGCCGTGTGGTAACGTTTCATGCAAGTCAGAAACTGAAGGGCATGGTTGAACAGAATAATGACAACTGTTGAACTGCCGGCAATCCCGGCCAAGCGTTACTTCACCATTGGTGAAGTGAGTGAACTGTCGGGGGTCAAGCCCCATGTGTTGCGTTACTGGGAGCAGGAGTTTCTCCAGCTGGGTCAGATCAAGCGCAGGGGTAACCGTCGCTACTACCAGCATCAGGAAGTGTTGCTGATCAGGCGCATTCGTGGCCTGCTGTACGATGACGGTTTTACTATCCAGGGCGCACGGCAGCGCCTGCAGCAGCAAAGCGGGGCGCCGGCAACGATGACTGCCGGCGAGGTGCGCAAAGAGCTGCAATCCATCCTGGCTTGGCTTGATTTGGGTATTGGCAAGGATTGATTTACCCAATATAATAGCCGCTCTTTAGTCGGGGTATGGCGCAGTCCGGTAGCGCACTTGCATGGGGTGCAAGGGGTCGTAGGTTCGAATCCTACTATCCCGACCAAAAGACACAATCAATCAGGCCATCTGTTCCGATGGCCTTTTTTGCGTCCGCATTTTCCTTGCTTCAGGCGAGTGTCAGTGGCTCGACTTCTGTTTCTATGTCCAGTACCCGGGCGATAAAATCCTGCATGCCGGTGTGTTCTGCGGTGCTGACAAAGCGGTAGCTTGCCTGCTGCGCTAGAGGGCTGCCCAAGTGGTGGGTTTCCAGTTGGCGGCGTATCTGGCGGCAGACTGCACCGGCAGGGTCTATGAGTTCGGCCTGTGGCCAGGCGCTGGCCAGCAACGGGGCGAGGAAGGGATAGTGGGTGCAACCCAGTACAATCTGGTCGACATCGCTATCAGCGAGGTCTGCCAAAGCTTGCTTGACCGTGTTGCGGGTTTGGGGGCTATCTAGTTCGCCGGCTTCCACCTGCTCGACAAAGCCATCACCAGGTAAAAATGTAATCCGTACATGCTCGTGATAGTGGGCCGCCAGACGTTGCAGCTTTTCACCCGACAGCGTGGCGCGAGTCGCCAGTACCGCGATATGGCCGCTGCGGGAGGCGAGTGCTGCCGGCTTGATGGCGGGCTCCATGCCGATGATGGGCAGGCCGGGGTAGTGGCGGCGCAACTTGGCCGCTGCCGCGCTGGTGGCGGTGTTGCAGGCAATAACAATGCTGGTCGCGCCTTGTGCCAGCAGCCACTCGACAACGCGTGTGCTACGCGCTTCGATTTCACCGTGGCTGCGCGGCCCGTACGGGCACCAGGCGCGGTCGGCCAGATAGATGACCGATTCGTGTGGTAGTTGTCTGGCAAGCTCGCGCCAGACCGACAGGCCGCCCAGACCCGAGTCGAACATGCCTATCATGCAAACTCCAGATGGGTACTCAATGGAAACTGGCCTGCACGGGGCAGGCCAGCGGGGCAAACAGCCGGCTTAGCTGTTCTGGATCACGATCTTGGGGAAGCGGCCGGAGAAATCCTGTGCCTTTTCACCGATTTTGACCGCAACTTTGCGCGCAATCGCCTTGTAGGTCGCGGCAATCGCGCTGTCCGGTTCGGCAGCCAGTGTCGGCTTGCCAGCGTCGACGGCGGCACGGATGCTGATATCCAGTGGTAGCGAGCCCAATAGTTCGATGCCGAAGTCCGCCCCCATTTTGGCTGCGCCGCCTTCACCGAAGATATGTTCGGCATGGCCGCAATTGGAGCAGATATGGATGGCCATGTTTTCCACCAGTCCCAGCACCGGCACGCCGACCTTTTCAAACATGGTGTAGCCCTTGCGCGCATCCAGTAGTGCGATGTCTTGCGGCGTGGTGACGATGATGGCGCCGGTGACCGGCACTTTCTGCGACAGGGTCAACTGGATGTCGCCGGTTCCTGGCGGCATGTCCACGACCAGATAGTCCAGATTATCCCACTGGGTGTCGCTCAGTAGTTGCTGCAGCGCCTGGCTGACCATGGGGCCACGCCATACCATAGCCTGATCGGTGTCGACCAGATAGCCGATGGACATGGTCTGTACGCCGTAGTTTTCTACCGGCTTGAGTCCCTTGCCTTCGATGACTTCGGGTTTTGCATCGGCCACTCCCATCATCAGTGGCTGCGACGGGCCATAGATATCCGCATCCAGAAGGCCGACGCGTGCGCCCTCGGCCGAGAGCGCCAGCGCCAGATTGACTGCAGTTGTGGATTTTCCGACGCCACCCTTGCCCGAGGCGACGACGATGATGTTCTTGACGCCATTAAGCAAAGGCACGCCGCGCTGGGCTGCATGACTGACGATCTGGCTGCTGACGGCAATTTCTATTCGGCGACCTTGCGCAAAGGGTTGCAGCGCATCGCTAAACTGAGCACGGATGGCTTCGAACTGGCTTTGAGCCGGATAGGACAGGACAACAGCCAGCGAAATGCAGTCATCGCTGACTGACAGTTTGCGTATGGCTTTGGCCGCGCTATAGGGCTTGCCGGTATTGCTGTCGATCAGCCCGGCAACGCTGTCTTGCAGCTGGGTTTCAGTCACGGTCATGGTGTTGTTTTTCTCCTCGCGGGCGTGGGGGCTGAAGTAGCTGCTGATTTTGGAAAACATGGATGGCATTCGTCAAGTCGGAGAATGGATTGCGCGAAGTACGCTTGTTGTTTTGCGGATGATACGCGCTAGTCCCGGCTAAGGCGATGCTTGCCCGGTTTGACCGGGGTGTGAGGACACAAGGGTAAAACCGGTTACATGCTGGTATATCAGTGCCGGCTGAAGTAGAATCGCCCCCTTTTCTGCGTTTGGCCGTATGCCAAACCCGCCTTTATCCGGCGCCCTTGTGGCGCCGTTGCTGTTTGATTTGAAAGGTTTTGTTCTTTTATATGCACGCAAAACACACTCTTTCCGGGCGTGCGGCTCTGTTGTTCCCGCTTGCGCTGGTGCTGTTCGAGTTCGCCGTTTACATCTGTAACGATATGGTGCAACCCGCCATGCTGGCGGTGACGCGCGAATTTATGGTGGACTCATCCTGGGTGCCAACCTCGATGACGGCATTTCTGGCCGGCGGCGCCTTGCTGCCATGGTTGACCGGCCCTCTGTCTGACCGTATCGGCCGTCGTCCGGTGCTGTTGGCCGGGGTTGCGTATTTTACGCTGACTTGTCTGGCCACCTATCTGGTGAGCAGCATTGAGGCATTTATCGCCTTGCGCGTGCTGCAAGGGGTCGGCCTGTGCTTTATCAATGCGGTGGGTTACGCCGCCGTGCAGGAAGCCTTCAAGGAAAAAACCGCCGTCAAGGTCATGGCCTTGATGGCCAATGTGGCCTTGATTGCACCCTTGCTTGGCCCATTGGCCGGCGCTGCCTTGCTTGAGCTGGCGCCATGGCGCGCCAGCTTCCTGCTGATTGCGGCGTTGTCTTTTGTTTCGCTGATTGGTCTGCTGCTGTGCATGCCGGAAACGGTCAAGCCCAGCCATGAGAAGCTGCCGCTGTCGCAGATCGGGCACGATTATCTGGCTGTATTCCGCAACCGCCGCTTTGTGCTGTCGGCCTTGTGCATTCCGCTGCTGGCCTTGCCGCTGATGGGCTGGATCGCGCTGTCGCCGGTGCTGCTGGTGCAGGATCTGGGAATGACGACTGTCGAATATGGCCTGATGCAGATCCCGGTGTTTGGCGGCCTGATTGCCGGCAACCTGTTTCTGGCTATGGTAGCCGAGCGCTGGCCGCTTGGGCGCTCGGTGCAGCTGGGCATGTGGCCGATTGTTGCCGGTCTTGCCTTGATGCTGGGTGGCGTGCTGTTTGTTGATGCGCCGCAGTACACCATGGTAGCCGGCATGAGTCTGATGGCTTTTGGCGAAGGCATGGCGTTCGGTGTATTGTACCGTTTTGCCCTGATGTCCTGTCCCGAAGGCAAGGGCACGGTTTCCGCCAGTATGAGCATGATTTCGATGCTGGGTTACGCGCTGGGGATCGAGTGCTTTACCCTGGTCTATAAAGCTGGCGGGATGACGGGTTTTGCCTTGCTGTCGCTGGTGACCTCGCTGGTGTTCGTCTGTCTGGCCAGCCGCATGGTGGCGCTGGCCATGGCCGAGCGCGCCGAGGCAGAAGCCAGGACGTCCGAGCGGGAGAATCAGCAGCCGGAACTTGCCAGTCAGGGCGCTTAAGACAAATTTGTCTGATGAAAAGGCAGGGCCGGGTCGGTTTCGATCCTGCCCTGCCTTTATTGTTATAATCGATGGCTTGAAATCGAATCCAGGGGCTTTCCGATGACGAAACGCAAGATTTTGGTGACGAGCGCGCTGCCTTATGCGAACGGCGCGATCCACCTTGGCCATATGGTCGAACACATCCAGACCGATGTCTGGGTACGCTTTCAGAAGATGCGTGGGCACGACTGCCATTATGTATGTGCGGATGATACCCACGGCTCGCCCATTATGCTGGCAGCCGAGAAGCAGGGCATTACCCCCGAGGCGTTGATCGCACGCGTGAAGGACGAGCATCTGGCCGACTTCACCGGTTTTCATATCGGCTACGACAATTACTACTCGACCAATAGTCCGGAAAACAAGGCCTATGCCGAGACGGTGTATAAGGCTTTGCGTGCCGACGGCAAGATTTCCTCGCGTACCATCGAGCAGTTGTACGACCCGGAAAAGCAGATGTTCCTGCCTGACCGCTTCGTCAAGGGTGAGTGCCCTAAGTGCGGTGCCAAGGACCAGTATGGCGACAACTGCGAGGTGTGCGGTGCCACCTATAGCCCGACCGAGCTGAAGAACCCGTACTCGGCCGTATCCGGTGCGACGCCGGTCTTGCGCAGCTCCGAGCATTATTTCTTCAAGCTGGGCGATTGCGCCGACTTCCTGAAGGCGTGGACTGGCGGCAGCTCCCTGCGCGCCGACGGCGTACAGCAGATGCATTTGCAGGCCGAATCGCTGAACAAGATGAACGAGTGGATCGAGGGTGGCCTGCAGGACTGGGACATCTCGCGTGACGCACCGTATTTCGGCTTCGAGATTCCGGATGCACCGGGCAAGTATTTCTATGTCTGGCTGGATGCACCTATCGGCTATATGGCTTCGTTCAAGAATTTGTGCGACCGAACCGGCATCGATTTCGATGAGTACTTCAAGGCCGATTCCAGTACCGAGCTGTATCACTTTATTGGCAAGGACATTCTGTACTTCCATGCGCTGTTCTGGCCGGCGATGCTGAAGTACGCCGGCTACCGCGCGCCGACCGGCGTGTTCGCGCACGGCTTTTTGACCGTGGATGGGCAGAAAATGTCCAAGTCGCGTGGCACTTTCATTACCGCCAAGTCCTACCTTGACTGCGGGCTGAATCCGGAGTGGATGCGTTACTACATCGCCGCCAAACTCAATGCCCGCATCGAAGACATCGATCTCTCGCTCGATGATTTTATCGCCCGGGTTAACTCGGATCTGGTGGGCAAGTTTGTCAATATCGCCAGCCGCGCCGCCGGCTTTATCGCCAAGCGCTTTGACGGCAAGCTGGCCGACGGCATCTCCGACCTGGAGCTGTTGACCCGTTTGCAGGCCGAAGGCGCCAATATCGCCACCGCCTTTGAAGCACGCGAGTACGCCAAGGCATTGCGCGATGTGATGGCGCTGGCCGATCTGGTCAATGCTTACGTCGATGCCAACAAGCCGTGGGAACTGGCGCGCCAGGAAGGGCAGGACGCCCGCCTGCAGGAAGTGTGCTCGGTACTGATCAACGCTTTCCGCCTGCTGACTATCTACCTCAAACCGGTATTGCCCAAGCTGGCCGAGGGTGTCGAAGCCTTCCTGAATCTGGAAAAACTGCAGTGGTCCGACAGCGAGACGCTGCTGTTGGCTCATGTGATCAATCCTTATCAGCATCTGATGCAGCGCATCGATCCGGTGCTGATCGAGAAACTGATAGAAGCGAACAAGCAAAGCATGGAACAGCAAGCACCAGCCGCCGCAGCGGCACAGTACGAGCCTCTGGCTGATACCATTACCATCGATGACTTTGCCAAGGTCGACCTGCGCATCGGCAAGGTACTGGACTGCAAGTTTATTGACGGCTCGGACAAGCTGTTGCAGTTCACTGTCGATCTGGGTTTTGAGACGCGCAATATCTTCTCCGGTATCCGCAAGGCGTATGGCGAGCCGGAAAAGCTGATCGGGCGCAATGTGGTGGTGGTTGCCAATCTGGCGCCACGCAAGATGCGTTTTGGCGTATCGGCCGGCATGATAGTCTGCGGCTCGGGTACGGAAGATAGCCAGGGCCTGTTCCTGCTGGATGCTGACGAGGGTGTACTGCCAGGCATGCGCGTGGGCTAATTATTCAGTGGTGGTGTAGCAAAAAAGCACTACAAAAGCATTTTCGCATTTGTAGTGCTTTCATTTTGGGTATTTAATGAATGTGTAATGAATGAGTGCTATCGTATTCTTGACGAGTAAAGAATTTTAGTATTTACTGATAAATATTTATTTTTATATAAGATAAAAGGGTTGGTTAATGGGGATTGTTGATAAAGGAGGTCAGACAATGATGATAAAAGTAAGCCAGTTGCAGCCAGGGTTCCAGATACACGAGCAAAAAGACAATGGCGAAGTAGATCGCTACGAGGTGGTTGAGGTTGCACCGGTCGGCCGCAAGTTTCAGGTCACTTTCCGCTCACTGCTTGGTGTTGAAAGCGCAGTCTATCCGGCGGATGCCTATCTGAATGCCAGTTGCTAAGCAGTGCTGCTTAGATGATCGTATAGTCTATTTCGGGTAGTTTAAGTTTGAGCATCCATTGTGGATATGGTTTGCAGCGGCAGGGCTGCCGTCCAGTGGGTGTTGTCAGATCGGGTATGGGGCCGCTTCAATAGCGGCCCAAATTTTTTCAAGTCTTAGCTTTAGGCATGCTATAGCGTCATGAGACCAGTCAGGTTTTGTGTATCGCCGTCTGCGTCTGCCTTTATTCTGGATACTTGCTATCCCTGATCCATTCTTTGTCGGAAATCATCACCATGATTGCGCGTCTGTTGCGTATTTACGGAAAGGTACAGGGTGTGTACTTCCGTGATAGTGCTGTCATGTTAAGTGGTGAGCTCGGCTTGAATGGCTGGGTCAGGAATCGTTGTGACGGTACGGTTGAAGTCTTGCTTGAGGGAGAACCTGCAGCGGTTGATGCATTTATCCTTTGGGCGCAGCGGGGGCCGACAGCGGCCAGAGTTGACAAGGTTTGCGTGATCGAACTGGGTTTACAAGCTTGTAAGGGATTTATCCCGCGCCCGACCCTGTAAGGTGGGCGTTTTTATTTTTCTATCTATATCCCGGTCCTAACGGGGTCACTTGCTACGATACAGTCAGCTTCACCATCGTTATTCATCCCGCAAAGGGGCTGATATGCGCATCGCTGTTTTCGATACTAAACATTATGACCGTCAGGCACTGGAGTCGGCCAATGTCGCTTTTGGTCATGAATTGACTTTTTTCGAACCGCGCCTGAATGCGCAAACCGTGAGTCTGGTGCTGGGCTTTGATGCAGTCTGCCCCTTCGTTAATGATTGCATAGACGATAGCGTGGTTGAGCGGATGGCCGCAGCGGGGGTGATGCTGGTGACGCTGCGCTGTGCAGGTTACAACGGGGTGGATTTGGCTGCGTGTGCCCGGTATGGCGTGGCGGTGACACGGGTGCCGGCTTATTCGCCGGAAGCGGTCGCCGAACACGCTTTTGCCCTGCTGTTAAGCGTGGTGCGCCATACGCACAAGGCCTATGCACGCGTGCGCGAGCTGAATTTTGCGCTGGATGGACTCGTTGGTTTCAATTTGCAGGGCAAGACATTTGGCGTACTGGGCACCGGGCGCATAGGCTTGGCGGCCATTCGCATTGCCCGTGGTTTTGGCATGCGTGTGCTGGCGTGCGATCCTCGGCCGCAAGTGGAGGAAGCGGCCAGTCTGGGCTTTGAGTATTGCAGTATGGCGCGTCTGCTGGGTGAGAGTGATGTACTTAGCCTGCATCTGCCGCTTAGCGTAGCTACGCACCATATCATCAACGCCAAGGCGCTGGCGGCGATGAAGCCTATGGCTGTGTTGATTAATACCAGCCGCGGCGGGCTGGTGGATACGTCTGCGCTGATTGATGCGCTCAAGGCAGGCCATCTGACGGGGGTCGGGCTGGATGTGTACGAGATGGAGGAGGGTGTGTTTTTCCAGGATTTGTCCGCAGCCTGCCTGCAGGATGACCAGTTGGCGCGGCTGCTGACTTTCCCCAATGTGCTGGTGACATCCCATCAGGGGTTTTTGACACAGGAAGCCTTGGCGGCTATTGCCCGAACGACACTGGAAAATGCGCAGGCCTATGAGCGCGGCGAGCATCTGCTGAACGAGGTTTTGCTATAAGCCGCCTGCTGAGTCGCGGCGGAATACCCACTCAAGTTCGCTCGATGCAACGGCATCAAAGGCATAGCCTTCACTGTCAAAGCGACGCAGATCTTGCGCCTGTTCGATCTTGTGTTTCAACGCCCAGCGCACCATCAGCCCGCGGGCGCGTTTGGCGTAAAAGCTGATGATTTTATACTGGCCGTTTTTCTTGTCCTGAAACACAGGCGTGATAATGGCTGCATTGATGGCCTGGCGTTTGACTGACTTGAAATACTCTTCCGAGGCCAGATTGATTAACACCGGGTCGGTGTCTTGTGCCAGGCGCCGGTTGATGGTGTCGGTGATGATGTCGCCCCAGAAGGCATACAGATTATGGCCCCGCGCATTGGCCAGACGCGTACCCATCTCCAGTCTGTAGGGCTGCATCAGGTCCAGTGGTCTTAATACGCCATATAAACCGGACAGGATGCGCAACCTGTCTTGCAGCCATAGCAACTCGTCCTGATTCATCTGCTGCGCACCCAGCCCCTCGTATACATCCCCCATAAACGTCAGTACAGCCTGCTTTGCATTGCTGCTGGTAAAGGGGGGTTGCCAGCTATCAAAGCGGCCGGCATTGAGGATGGCGAGGGTGTCGCTGATCTTCATTAGCTGAGACAGTTGTTGCGGGCTTAATTCGCGCAGCGTGGGCATCAAGGCAGCACTATCTGCCAGCAGCTCAGGCTGGGTACAGGGTATGCCTTCCGGAGGGGGGGTGTTGTCCAGAGTCTTGGCCGGCGAGATCAGCATTAGCATGGAGTAATGGCCTTTGAAAGCATACGCAATTTCAGGATTGTATCCTAAAGCCCGTAAAATACAGCTTTTCGAAAAGCTGGGGTGCAAGGAATGCGCGTGTTGCTGCAAAGGGTGAGCGAGGCCAGTGTCACGGTGGATGGCGAGGTGGTGGGAGCCATCGCTGGCGGCCTGTTATTGCTGGTTGGGATAGAGGAGCCGGACGCTGCGAGTGATATCGACTGGCTGGTGCGCAAGATTAGTCAGCTACGGGTGTTCAACGATGAGTCCGGGGTGATGAACCGTTCGCTGCTGGACTGCGGGGGTGACGTGCTGGCGGTCAGTCAGTTTACCTTGATGGCCAGTATGAAGAAGGGCAACCGGCCAAGCTATAGCCGCGCTGCCCGTCCCGAGCTATCCCGCCCCTTGTTTGATACTTTTGTCGAGCGCCTGTCTGCCATGTTGGGCCGGCCGGTTGAAACCGGCCGTTTTGGCGCAGAGATGAAGGTCAGTCTGGTCAATGATGGGCCGGTGACCTTGTGGCTGGATAGCCGCCTGCCCGAATAGGCTTACAAGCCCTGAATCAGCAGGCGCTGACCAGGTTGCAGGCTGGCTTGTTGCCCGATATCGTTCCAGCGCTGGATGTCGGCATGGTTCAGGCCCAGCTTGCGGGCAATGCCGAAAACGGTATCGCCGCTCTGTACCACATACTCGCGGCTGACTTTTTTGAAGGTGGCGGGCTGATCCAGTTGTGCCAGTTGGGCGATGGCTTCACTGCTGGCCGGGACGGGCCTGGCCAAAATGGGTGTACCACTGATTTTGAGACTTTGCCCCAGACGCAGTGTGGTGTTGTCCAGTCCGTTTAGTGCTTGCAGCTCACTCACGCTCATCTGGTAGCGGCGCGAAATATTGTAAAGCGTATCGCCCGTGCCAACGATGTGCTGGCCATTTTGCAATTGCGGCATGGCCGCTTGCTGGGCTTGGGACAGTGCTTGTACGGCGACTGATGCTTGCAGTGCAGGAGTCGTTCTGATTGTCAGGCTAGGGGCGGCTGTCTCGGCCGTGACGGCGATAGGCTGAGCGGTGGGGCTTGCCGCTTGCAAGCCGGAAACCGCGGCGGTTGTTGTCACGACGGGTGCAATGGCGGACGTCGGTGTGATGCGCGTGGCGACGAGCACTGGCGCTACAGGGGGGGGTACGATAGGCGCTGCTTGCTGGATGGCCGGCGTCAGCACCGTGCGCTCGGTTGTATCTGCTTGAGCTGGCGCGGCGTCATCGCGACCGATGGCGGCGACCATGGGCGTTTCCAGTGCAGAGGCGCGTCCGGCGCTGGATACCCGTAGTGCGACGGGGCTTGCATTACTGTTGTTGGCAGCTACGAGGACCGGTTGCCCTGCGGCAAAGCGGCCGTTGCGCTGGTTGTTGACCCGGATCAGCTCGTTCGCATCCATATTGAACTGCTGGGCCAGACTCTGTGCATCGGTACTGCTGTCCGGCATGTACACGTCCCAGTTCAGTAGCGGCTTGTCCCATGCCGCCAGGTTGCGCTCGAAGCGGTGCAGCTTGCTGGCGGGCAGCAGCATCTGGCGACCGCTTTTGTGTGCGTAAACCGGCAAGTTGAATGCGGGGTTTAGCTCGCGGAATTCTGCGCTGGATACCTCGGCCAGCCGTGCCGCTACATCTATATCCATATGGCGGCCAGTGGAAACGGCGACAAAGTAGGGCTTGTTGGGAAAGGCGGCCAGGTTGAGTCCGAATTTTTCCGGCTCGGCAATCAGATTGCGCACGGCCAGCAACTTGGGTACATAGTTGCGGGTTTCATTTGGCAGGCGCAGGTTTTCGTAAGTTTCGACCTGGCCTTGGGCCCTGACGCGGGCGATGGCACGCGAGACATTGCCTTCACCCCAGTTGTAGGCAGCCAGGGCAAAGCCCCAATCGCCAAATCGTCCGTGCAGATATTGCAGGTAATCGAGCGCGGCATGGGTGGCGTCGATAACATCGCGGCGGCCGTCATACCACCAGGTCTGTTCCAGTCCGTACTGGCGGCCGGTTGCCGGCATGAACTGCCACAAACCGGCCGCACCGACGTGGGATTGTGCCGTTGGCAGGAAGGCACTCTCCACGACAGGCAGCAAGGCAAGCTCTGTCGGCATGCCGCGCTTTTCGACTTCATTCATGATGAAGAACAGGTATTTTTGACTGCGGGCCATACTGCGCTGTAATCCGGCAGGATTGGCCGCATATTGGCGCTCTATCTTGCGGATCAGCTCCGGGTTGACCTCGGCCATCTGAAAGCCTTCGCGCGCACGAAACAACAGATTGTCGCCATTTCTGAGCAAGCTGGTGTTTAGCAGCATCATGTCCAGACCTGCAGCCATCGCCTCGTCTACCGAGGCTCCTGCGGGTTTGCCAAACAGTGTCCCAGCCTGTACTGGTGCCTTAAATGCGGAAAAGGCGAGAGCCAGGGAAAGTGCAAGCGTGAGTTTTTTCATTTCGAGGAGAGCCCGGTATTCGATATTTCATTCCGTGCCGATGCTACCACGCAAGAGGGGGCTGTCAACGCAATAAATCAATTGAAATCAACAATATTGCGATAAATGCACACGGTTTGCAGTGTGATGCATTTGTTATTAATGGAGCATGATTGCTATCTAACGAACTCGTTTTTCCATTGCCGCAAAATGGTAAAGGTTTCCAGGCCCGGCTTGACTGCATGTCCTGCACGGCTGGACGCTGCCGCCACAAGCGTTGGAAGCGAGGCGCGCAGGAAGGGGTTGCTGGCTTTTTCTGCACTGAGCAGAACCGGCAGCGTGGGGGTGCTGGACTCCATGCATTGTTGCGCCCATACCAGCCTGTCCTTGATGGTCCGATTGTCCGGCTCGCATGCTTGGGCAAAATAGAGGTTGGCCAGTGTGTACTCATGGGCAGGATAGAGGCGTGTAGTGTCGGGCAAGCCTGCCAGTCGGGATAGCGACTGGTACATCATGGCTGGTGTGCCTTCGAATAGGCGCCCGCAGCCTGCGGCAAACAGTGTGTCTCCGGTAAAGGCAAAGTCAGGACCCAGATAGATCAGATGATCCAGTGTGTGGCCGGGTGTAGCGATAACATCCAGTGCCAGTTCGCCCAGACTGATTTGCCCGCCCTCGCGTACCGGGTGGGTGACACCTGCAATGGAGGCTGGACCATACACTTGCACTTCGGGGAAGTGCTCGCGCAGGCGGGCTAGTCCGCCTATATGGTCGGGGTGGTGATGGGTGAGCAGGATGGCCGTCAGTGGCTGTCGCTTTTCTGCCAGCCAAGCAAGCAAGGGTCTTGGGTCACCCGGATCGACTGCGCATATGCCATTTCCACTTTGGAAGACCCAGATATAGTTGTCGTTGAATGCTTTGATAGGCTGGATTTCAGGCATGGTGTCACTCCTTTGGCTGACTTGTTGCTGTCAATTGGCTTAAGTCCAGTGCACTACTGTGCACACTGTGCATGCCCCGTGCGCCCATCTTGCTCATGAATGTTTCTGCGATGGTTTCAAAACCCGGTACCGGGCTTGAGCAATCGCTTAGCAGCCACATTTTTTGCAGGTAGGGCTCGCCCAGCTGTGTCGGCAAATCTTCTATGGTGCTGGCTACGCAGTGTGATAGTGCCTGGCCGGCAATGAGGAGGGCGTCGGCGCGAGCGAGCATCGCTATCCACGTTTTGTCGACTTGGCTTGCCGGGTCTGCGGGGTCGGGCACTTCCGCCTGAATGGCCGAATAATGCTCTGTGTTCGGGTTATAACCTTTATGGATGTAATTCACTTTAAGACCGTGGCTGTTTTCCCATTCGGCAAGACTCTTGGCCAGCCCGTTATGGACTTGCTGTCCCCAGCTGCCTTGCAGGCAATGTTCCGGCCAGACCATGAGTTGATAACGCCCGCTTTGGGCGAGTGCCTTTACATAGGCGAGGCTGTGATCTTGTTGCTGCGGATTACGCGCTTGCCAGATACCGTTTTCAATATCAGTAATCGAAATCTGGGTGAAGGGAGGCGGCGCTTCGCATGATGTATTGCACCACCAGCTCGGGTGGGCGATATCCAGTTGCTGATGTGTGTCCAGCGTAACATGGATGGCATCAAGCAAATGGCCCTGTGTTTGTATCAGACGGCTTAGTCGCAGCATGTCCGCCGTGGCGCCGGGGACGGGCAGGGCCGCAGATGGCAGGTCGCAAAAATCGTTTTGCGGGTCGATGATCAGCAGTTGTCGTTTGAGTGTGGTCACGGAGGAAGGGGGCTCGCTAAAATCGGTCTGGAAACGGCATGCGCTCAATTATCACTGTTTTGCACAGGGGGTTGAAGTGCACCTATGCCGATGCATAGGCAAGCCCATGATTTTATTGAGTGTTGGTTCCTTTGGTCGGCATTGATATGCCAAAGCCAATTTTTTTATTTTTCCAACTGACCAGCTTAATAAATTTAGTTATGATCCATTATTCTTAAAAGTTGAAAAGTTGCCGATGCGCAAACTGCTCACCCTGTCCCAGTTTCAACTGTCCTTGTTGTTATCCCTTTATATTGGCGTGCTACTTAATGCGAATGTATTTCTGCGGCATATAGTGCCAGCCAGCGCGGGAGAGTTCGTTTCGATCGGGGTTGAGGTCGTCGCCGTGCTGGCATTCAGTTACTTGTTATTTGCATTGGCTGGTTTGGGTGGACGTCTGGTCTACCGCGTACTGGGAAGCCTGCTGCTGTTGTTTTCTGCGGCAGCCAGCTACTACATGACGCTATTTAATGTGGTGGTTGGCTACGGTGTGATGGTGTCTGTGCTGACGACCGACACTGATCTTGCGCGCGAATCGATAGGTTGGGACTTTGTTTTGTGGCTGGTCGTTACGGCGCTTCCACCTCTTGCCTTGCTGTGGAAAACCAAGCTAGAGCGCAATATGTGGCAGGCGTTGAAAACACCAGGTCAGCGAGCTTTGCCGCTATGGACGACAGTACTGGCGTTTGTGCTGGCTGTATTTCCCCTGCGTCAGCTGGACAGGTATGAAGAAGCCAAAGCGCAGGCGAATAATACCTATAGCCCCAGCCGCGCAGGTGCGGTGGCGCATAGTTATTTGCCCAGTAACTGGATCGCGGGCCTAGGTATGGTGGCTTATAACCGGGCCGCTGAAGCGCAAAGTAACGGCAAACTGCTGGATCCTGCGACGGCATTTAGCTGGAAAAGCAGTCCCGGCCTTGAGGACACGACCATCGTGTTCGTGATTGGCGAAACCACACGCGGGCGTAATACCGGTTTGCTAGGGTACGGGCGCGATACCACGCCGCGTTTGGGGGGCGAAAAAAACGTACTGGCATTTCAGGGGCGTTCCTGCGATACCGCGACCAAGCTATCGTTGCGCTGCATGTTTGTGCGTGAAGGTGGTGTTTCCGACAATGCACAGCGTACGCTCAAGGAGCGTAATGTCTTTGCCGTGCTGAAGTCACTGGGTTACAGCAGTGAGTTGTATTCCATGCAAAGCGAACTGTGGTTTTATAACAGCATGAAAGCCGATCAGTATGCGCTGCGCGAAATGGTGGTGTCGGACAAGCTCAGTAGCGGCAAGCACACGGGCGATATGCTGTTGCTGCCCCAGTTGGAGCGCTCGTTGGCGACCCATCCCAAGGGTAAGCATCTGGTGGTGTTGCATACCAAGGGTTCCCATTACCAGTATTCACAGCGTTATCCGCGCGAATTTGCCCGCTATACCCCGGAATGCACCAGCATTGACGATGCGTGCAGCAAAGCCTCGCTGATCAATGCGTTTGATAATAGTGTGCTGTACACCGACCATGTGCTGGCCGAGGTGATTGCGCGCCTTAAAGGGCGCAAGGCGCTGATGGTTTATGTGCCGGACCATGGCGAGTCGATTGAGGAAAATAGTCATTTCCATGCCACGCCGCGTGACATCGCTCCGCCCGAGCAGTTTGATGTGCCGGTGGTGATGTGGGCGTCTGATGCCTATCTTGCTCAGCCCGAGGGGGCGCGTGCCTTTGCCGCGCTACGTAAGCTGCAGGCATCGGGGCGGGTGCTGCGGCATGAGGAAATCTTCGATAGCGTGCTGGGCTGTCTGGGTTACAGCTCGCCCGATGGTGGTATTCGTGCGCGCAATAACTGGTGTGCCCAGCCGCAGCCTGTATCGGTAATGCAGCTTAAGTCCTGAGTCTGATGCAGTGGCCAGCGTGGGCGCTAGGCGGATGGCTGGCTGAAAAAGTCATGCATGGTCTGCGCCAGCGCTTGCGGTTGCTCCCATTGCACCATATGTCCTGCCTGATGGATGGTGACTTCCTGCAGTAGGCGGAAGCAGGTGCGCCGCTCGTCCAGTGTGTCGAGCACGCCCTTGGCCATGGGGTGATCCCACATATCGCCACCTAGCACCCATTGCACCGGCGCATTGATCTTGCGCCAGCAAGCCTTGGCCTCTTCCAGCCGGTACAGAATGGGGTTGACGCCTTTGTGGCGCGGGTCGGCACGGTAGTGCAATGCCCCGTCGGCAAGGCGGGTCAATTGCTCGGCCATATAGCTTGCGTGTTCGGCCTGCATGCGCGGATTGCGCTCTTGCAGTTTGTCCGCGAGTTTGGACGTGCTTTCCAGTTGGCCAAATGCGGGGGGCTGGTTTTGCTCTTTCAGCCAGCGCGCATAGCGCCCGGGAGCTTCTTCGGGGCGTGTTTGTGCAAGACCAAAACCTTCTATCAGCATAAGCCTGTCTATACGCTCCGGGCGAATGCCGGCATAAAGCCCCGCTATCATGGCGCCCATGCTGTGTCCGGCCAGCATGACGGCTTTGCCCGGGCTGAGTGCATCCAGTAGTGCGTCCAGGTCCGCCAGATAGTCTGGAAAATAGTAGCTGCTGTGATTCCACGAACTGTCGCCAAAACCGCGCAAATCCGGCGCGACGAGGTGCCAGTGTGTAGCCAGATGATCGGCGACAAACTGGAAAGTCGCTGCGCTATCCATCCAGCCGTGTAGCAATACCAGAAGCGGCTTATCAGGGTTTCCCCAGTGCAGGATGCGGGTGCGGTGTTTGTCGCGCTGGTGTAGTTCCGAGCGGGCGTTCTGGAGTGGCGTGTACATGGCGGGTAGGGGGGGGCTGAATAAGGTGTTATTTTAACGTCATTATGAGTGGCGTAAAAAAACCGCACCCTGATCTTGGGTGCGGTATCCGGCAACAGCGGAGGGTTTTAGCCTACGTTGTAGTTTGGTGCTTCTTTGGTGATCTGCACATCGTGGACATGGCTTTCGCGCATGCCAGCGGAGGTGATTTCAACAAAGCCGGCTTTCTCGTGCATCTCGGCAATGGTGGCGCAGCCCAGATAGCCCATGGAGGAGCGCAGGCCGCCCATCAGCTGGTGAATGACCTGTGCAATCGGGCCTTTGTAAGGAACGCGGCCTTCGATGCCTTCCGGTACGAACTTGTCGGCATTGGCCTCGTTGTCCTGGAAGTAGCGGTCCGACGAGCCTTGTGCCATTGCGCCCAGTGAACCCATGCCACGGTAGGACTTGTACGAGCGGCCCTGATACAGTTCGACTTCACCCGGTGCCTCTTCGGTGCCGGCAAACATGCCACCCAGCATCACGCAGTTGGCGCCGGCAGCCAGTGCCTTGGAAATGTCACCGGAGAAGCGGATGCCGCCGTCGGCAATCATCGGTACACCACTGCCTTTGAGGGCTTCGGAGACATTGTGGATCGCGGTCAGCTGCGGCACGCCGACGCCGGCCACGATACGGGTGGTGCAGATCGAGCCCGGACCGATACCGACCTTGACGCCGTCTGCGCCGGCTGCAACCAGTGCCAGGGCGGCTTCTGCCGTGGCGATATTGCCGCCGATCACGTCAACTTGCGGGTAGTTGTCCTTGACCCAGCGTACGCGGTTGATCACGCCCTGGCTGTGGCCATGCGCGGTATCCACTACGATCACATCCACGCCAGCAGCAACCAGTGCGGCAACGCGCTCTTCGGTGTCACCACCGGTGCCTACCGCGGCGCCTACACGCAAGCGACCCTGTGCATCCTTGTTGGCGCGCGGGTGTTCGCTAGTCTTGATGATGTCCTTGACCGTGATCAGGCCTTTGAGCTCCCAGGCATCGTTGACGACCAGTACGCGCTCCAGTTTGTGGAAGTGCATCAGTTCGCGGGCTTCGTCGATACTGGCGCCTTCCTTGACCGTGATCAGGCGATCGCGCGGGGTCATGATGGAGGCGACTTGCTGGTCAAGACGTGTTTCGAAGCGCAGGTCACGGTTGGTGACGATGCCGACGACCTTGCCTGCTTCGATGACTGGCAGGCCGGAAATCTTGTGCTGACGGGTCAGTAGCACCAGATCGCGGATCAGCATATCGGGCGCGATGGTAATCGGATCCTTGACCACGCCGCTTTCATGGCGTTTGACCTTGGAAACTTTCATCGCCTGTCGCTCTACGCTCATGTTTTTGTGTACGATGCCGATACCGCCTTCTTGCGCCATCGAAATGGCCAGACGGGATTCGGTTACCGTATCCATGGCGGCAGACACCAGAGGCAGGTTCAGCTGGATATTACGGGTAAGAACGGTAGAAAGGGTGACGTCGCGCGGCAGGACTGAGGAATGGGCCGGCACGAGGAGAACGTCGTCGAAGGTGTAGGCTTTTTCGATGATACGCATCTGGCGCTTCCTTGGCAGCAAAAGCAGATTATACAGGCGAATCCGGTTGCTAGGCAAAGACTAGCCGGGCCTATTTTGTGGTGGTATGCCGGTAGCAGGCGTGCTTGGGGGATAGGTTGTTTACGCAGTTTCGGGGGGAGTATGAATTTCAGAGTGGTTTTATGTGGCGCTACATTGCTGCTGGCTTCGTTTTCCGCTGTGGCGGAAGTTTATAAGTGGAAAGATGCCAGCGGGCGTACGGTCTATTCCGACCGGCCTCCAGCTGGCGCTCAGGCGCAGAAGATGGATGTGCGTACGGGTGTGGCGGTTGCGCGCGAAGCGAGCGCGCCGGCAGTCGGTCAAGCTGTGACGCCGGCGGCTGCCTCGGCGGCAAGTCTGCAGGATGAGGCAGCGCAGCTGAATAAAAAGGTTGAAGACTATAACCGGCGCATGCGTGCGGATAACTGCAGTCGCGCCAAAACCAATCTTGAGCGGGCGGAAGCGGCCAAGCCGCGTAGCGAAGCGGTCCTGACAACGGCCCGCAAGGATGTGAAAGAGTGGTGCGGTTCGTGAACGTATCTGATGTGGCCGAGTTTCTGCGCGGTCTGCCATCTTTGCCTGGCGTCTATCGCATGCTGGATGCTGCCGGCAAGGTTCTGTATGTCGGCAAGGCCATAGACCTCAAGCGCCGCGTCAGTTCTTATTTTCAGAAGTCGGATCTGAGTCCGCGCATTCAGTTGATGGTGCGCCAGATTGCTGCGATTGAAACCACGGTAACGCGCTCGGAGGCTGAGGCGCTGGTTCTGGAGAACAATCTGATCAAAGCACTGGCGCCGCGTTACAACATTCTGTTTCGCGACGACAAAACTTACCCTTATCTGATGATTTCTGCTCATGCCTTTCCGCAACTGGCGTACTTTCGTGGTGAGCCCAAAAAACCGCACCAGTATTTCGGGCCGTTTCCCAATGGCTATGCAGTGCGCGAAAGTATCCAGATCTTGCAGAAGGTGTTCCGCCTGCGCACCTGTGAAGACTCGGTGTTTGCCAACCGTTCGCGTCCCTGCCTGTTATTCCAGATCAAGCGTTGTACTGCGCCTTGTGTGGACAAAATCAGTGCCGGGGCTTACGCGCAGGACGTGGCCAGTGCTGCTGCTTTTTTGTCGGGCAAGCAAAGTGAGCTGATTGATGGTTTGTCGCAGCGCATGCTGCAGGCGGCCGAGGCGCTGGAGTTCGAGTTGGCGGCCGAACTGCGCGATCAGGTGCAGGCCTTGTCGCGCGTGCAGGAGCAGCAGTTCGTGTCCAGTAACACCTCGCAACTTGATGTCGATGTGGTGGTGGCTGTTCTGGAGGCAGGGGTGGCCTGCGTCAATCTGGTGATGGTGCGTGGCGGACGTCATCTGGGTGACAAAAGCTTTTTTCCTGTTAATGCCGAAGATAGCGATGCTTCAGTCATGTTGGAGGCTTTTCTAGGTCAGCATTATCTGACGGCGCCTTTGCCTGCCGTGCTGGTGGTCAATCATGCCATTCCGGAGGTGGTGAGTGATGCGTTGCAGGCGCGTGCAGGACATGCCTTGCATATTGTGAGTCATCCGATAGGTGAGCGGCGGGTCTGGTTGGAAATGGCCGAGAAAAATGCAACGCTTGCCTGTGCGCAGCGTGCGGGCAGCAAGGCTAGTCAATCGGCGCGTTTGGCTGCGCTGGCCGAGGTGCTGGAACTGGATGGGGTGGCGCGGCTGGAGTGTTACGATATTTCGCACACCATGGGCGAGGCGACGGTAGCTTCCTGTGTGGTGTACGACAAAGGGGGGATGCAGCCTGCCGAGTACCGGCGCTTCAATATTGCAACGGCTAAGGCAGGAGATGATTATGCTGCGATGCGCGAGGCGCTGACCCGGCGCTACAGCAAACTGGCCGAAGGCGAGGGCAAGTTGCCGGATGTGTTGCTGATAGATGGCGGCAAGGGGCAGGTGGGTGTCGCACTGGAGGTGATGCAGGAGTTGGGTCTTGTGCTGCCTATTGTTGGGGTGGCCAAGGGTGAGGCGCGCAAACCCGGCCTGGAGACGCTAATCCTCCCTTATCTGCAAAAGACGTTACAATTACCCAGCGATCATCCTGCGCTGCACTTGATTCAGACTGTGCGCGATGAGGCGCACCGCTTTGCCATTACCGGGCATCGGGCGCGCCGCGCCAAGGCGCGCACCATGTCGACGCTGGAAGAAGTTCCTGGTGTCGGTGCCAAGCGTCGTCAGCAGTTGTTAACCCGTTTTGGTGGGCTGCGCGGCGTAAAGGCTGCCAGTATTGATGACCTTGCCCGGGTCGAAGGAATCAGCCACAAGCTGGCCGAATTGATTTATAACGCCTTGCACTAATAACAAAGATCACCCCATGCCGTTCAATCTGCCTATCTTCCTGACCTGGCTCAGGGTTGCCCTGATCCCCATTTTCGTGGCGATCTTTTTTCTGCCGCCTAGCCTGATGTCTTCGCATGTTGCCAATGTGACCGGCGCTGTGATTTTCTTTTTGGCGGCGGTGACCGACTGGCTGGATGGCTTTCTGGCGCGCAGGTTGGGCCAGACTTCGGCATTTGGTGCTTTTCTGGATCCGGTGGCCGATAAGCTGATTGTGGCGGCTTCGCTCATTTTGTTGGTGGAGCTGGGGCGGACCGAGGGCTGGATGGCCATGATTATCATTGGGCGGGAAATCACCATCTCTGCGCTGCGGGAGTGGATGGCCGAGATGGGCGCGCGCAAGAGTGTGGCCGTGGCGAGCATAGGCAAGCTTAAAACCATGGCGCAAATGGCGGCTATCTTGCTGTTGCTGTATGCGGATCCTGTTTTTCCGTTTGTAAGTACGCTGGTAATCGGAAATTTATTTATGGTTGTGGCCGTAATTTTAACTTTGTGGTCAATGGTTTACTATCTGCGCATGGCGGCAAAAGAGTTCGCGGATAAAAAAATGGATGCATGAAGTGTTGACAGGCTTCGGAAAATCCTTATAATTCGCATTCTCTTGAAGACGGCAACGTTAGCAAGACAAGAAATGTGATGCGGGAATAGCTCAGTTGGTAGAGCGCAACCTTGCCAAGGTTGAGGTCGCGAGTTCGAGCCTCGTTTCCCGCTCCAGGCAAATTTCTTGAATAAAAGTAAGTGGTTATGCGGGAATAGCTCAGTTGGTAGAGCGCAACCTTGCCAAGGTTGCGCTCTACCTACTGAGCTATTCCCGCATAACCACTTACTTTTATTCAAGAAATTTGCCTGCAGCGGGAAACGAGGCTCGAACGCGCGACCTCAACCTTGGCCAGGTTGCGCTCTACCAACTAAGCTATTCCCGCAAACCGGTCAAGCGGTGTGTGGAGCGGGAAACGAGGCGCGAACTCGCGACCTCAACCTTGCCAAGGTTGAGGTCGCGAGTTCGAGCCTCGTTTCCCGCTCCACACACAGATTGACCGGTTTGCGGGAATAGCTCAGTTGGTAGAGCGCAACCTTGCCAAGGTTGAGGGCGCGAGTTCGAGCCTCGTTTCCCGCTCCACACACAGATTGACCGGTTTGCGGGAATAGCTCAGTTGGTAGAGCGCAACCTGGCCAAGGTTGAGGTCGCGAGTTCGAGCCTCGTTTCCCGCTCCACACACAGATTGACCGGTTTGCGGGAATAGCTCAGTTGGTAGAGCGCAACCTGGCCAAGGTTGAGGTCGCGAGTTCGAGCCTCGTTTCCCGCTCCAAAATCGACAGTTTGTGAAGTTTTACCCAATGCGGGAATAGCTCAGTTGGTAGAGCGCAACCTTGCCAAGGTTGAGGTCGCGAGTTCGAGCCTCGTTTCCCGCTCCAGTTATTAGGAATAAACGCAAGTTTGTTCCCACCCCTTATGGCGGGGTAGCAAAGTGGTTATGCAGCGGCCTGCAAAGCCGTCTACGCCGGTTCGATTCCGACCCCCGCCTCCAATAAAAACCCGTAGATCAATGATCTACGGGTTTTTTGCTTTTATTTCGTCTCTCCATTTATCACCGTTTTTCATCGAAATATGGGGTGTAACCACTCCATAAAACAGGCGTACCATCCGTAGTCCATATAGTTTGCCGATTGCGCGAATAAAGCCATGGCTACAAAACGGCAACGCTCCAGCGGAAGTTGGGAATTCATCGTCCGGCGCAAAGGGGAGGCTTTCCGCCCCGTATCACTGACTTTCAGCACCGAGACAGAGGGGATATATCGTGCCCGTCTGGAATGCCTGCGCGATCAGGGTATTGTTACTCCAGAGCTCATTGACCTAAAGCCGATGGGGCCGGGTGGGCGCTGGAGTTGATGCCGCGCGGCACGGTGCCGGCGGCCGTGTCGCCGGAGGGGCTAAAGATCATGATCTGTTCGCCCGCGTAGGGCGGCTCCCCGTCGCGGCGGGTGCCGGCTCGGGTATGCAGCTATGGTAGCCAGTCGGTCAGTGGTGATTCGCTGGTTACGCACGCGGGCACGGCCTGGGTCGATTTCGGCAATCGTGCCCAGGCGAATCAGGTTTTCAATACGGCGTAAAAAGTTGGCAAGGTCCATGCCTGAGAGTGTGGCGTCTCAGGGCTGGGTGATCATGCTGGGCTAGTTGTGGCGGAGGCTTGGTGAGCTTGGTGTTGGTTCGGGATACTTGCTATGCAGCCTCCTTGGCGTTTGCAGCTATTTTGTATTTAGGTTTGGATTGAGGACGCCCAAGGTGGAAGCCTTGCAGTAGGTTTGCCCCAGCCAGATAGGCTCGGGAGGCCTCATCAGCCGTTTCTATGCCTTCCATCACGGATAAGGCACCGAGTTCCCTAACCGCGCGAATCAATCGTGGTAAGACTATGGGGTTGCTGATATGCAGCAGACTCCGGTCAAATTTAACAATGTGAGGCTTCAGCTGGAATAGGCGGTCAACCGTATGTGTATCGCTGTTCTGGCCAAAGTCATCTAATGCAACCAAAAATCCGTGTGATTTGAATTCTAGTACTGCACGAGCGAGACGTTTTTCGTCGTCAGTGCAGTGCTCCAGTACTTCAAGCACGATCCGGTCCGTGGGTATGCCGGCCAGTGCCGCCACTTCGGAAAAAGCCGCGCCAAATGTTCCTTCTACACTGAGCAGGTGGCGAGGGTGCAGATTGAGGAACAGGTAGCCATTTCCATTGGCCAATACGAAGTTAGCCAGATGCAGGCAGCGGCAAATACGGTCGATACGTGCCATTTCCTGACCAACGGAAAAGTCGTCGAAAAATACCGGAGGCGGCATAGCTGTGCCATCAGGAAGGAATGGCCGAACTAACCCCTCCCAACCTTGTTCTTGCTGATTATTTGCGCGAACAATGGGCTGGAATGCGCTCTGCAGGCGAATATTCCCGACTTGGGCTTCTACGCTGTGATTGCGCAAGGTAAAGACTGGCGCGCCATCGGAAAAGCGTGCATTCAGTCCTTCAAGTAGCTTGATTATCCGGTTCATTCGGATTCCTCCTTCGGCACAGCCTGTCAACAATAAGCTTATTTGGTAGAAATCTTGTCAAATACGCCCCCATCGTCAAAGTGCTTGGCCTGCAGTTTTGTCCAGCCGCCAAGCTGATCGATGGTGACTAGCTTTAGTTTGGGGAAATTCGCTGCGGTTTCCTTGGCAACCGCAGGGTTGGTTGGCCGGTAATAATGCTTGGCTGCGGCACGCTGTGCTTCCGGTGTGTACAGGTATTTCAGGTAGGCTTCAGCCTGTTTGCGAGTGCCGTGCTTGTCGACAATTTTGTCTAGCAGCGCGACGGGTGGTTCAGCCTTGATCGACAGGGGAGGGACGATGATGTCGACCTTGTCTGGACCCAGTTCTTGTTTGGCCAGTAAGGCTTCATTTTCCCAGGCCAGCAATACATCGCCGATACCACGTTGCACGAAAGTCATGGTCGAGCCGCGTGCACCGGTATCAAGCACCGGTACATTTGCATACAGCTTCTTTAGGAAATTCTGTGCAGATGCTTCGGTCGCACCTGGCTGTTTTAGCGCCCAAGCGTAAGCCGCAAGATAATTCCAGCGAGCACCACCTGAAGTTTTCGGGCTAGGTGTAATCACTTGGATACCCGGTTTTACCAGATCGCCCCAGTCTTTGATGTTTTTAGGATTTCCCTTGCGAACGAGAAGCACAATGGTCGAATTGAATGGGGTGCTGTTCTGCGGTAAACGCTTTTGCCATTCTGGCGGTAGCAGCTTGGCATGGCTGGCAATCTCGTCAATGTCTGCAGCCAGTGCCAGTGTAACGACATCTGCCTCCAAACCATCGATGACTGATCTGGCCTGTTTGCCAGATCCACCATGCGACTGCTTGATGATTACGCTTTCGCCGGTCTTCTTCTGCCAGTCTTGGGCAAAACCCTGATTAATATCTTTGTAAAGTTCACGCGTAGGATCGTATGACGCATTGAGTAAGGTAATGTCTGCCAGGGCGTGGCCTGCGAATGCGAGTGATAGCAGGGCTGCTAATAATTTGGTGGTCTTCATGGTTGCGCTCCTTGTCAATGTCATTTGGTGAATTGATTATGGTGCGTGTTTGTTAGTACGTTAAGTAATTAATAATGCATTCATAATTACTTTTTGGAATTAATAGCATTGCGTAGGAGTGCGCACACCATGGCGTCTTTGTATCCTCAAGCTTGTGTTTCTCGCTGCGTCATTGGTTTAACGTATTTTCATTGTCATGGTTATTTGCTTGTGCGCTGGCAGGCTCGACTCGGTTTCGGCCGGTTTGCTTGGCGCGGTGGCGTGCGGCATCTGTCTGGGTGATTGGTCTGGCAGGGGGGGGGCTGTGTGCGTCAGGTAGCAGGCTGGCAGTGCCGATGCTGGCGGTGAGACTGCTCTTCGGGTGCTCTGGCGGTGGCGATGCCGGTTAGTCTGTCAGTGGTCAATTACTTTCAGTCTGGTGCATAGATGCTGTAGGTGAGGTGGGGTCCAATCCCATTGCTTGCTTTTATTTTCGTTTTACCGGGTATTGCTGTTTGCAGTTTTGATCCTGATCAGTGCATTTAGGGTGTACTGGCTATTAAAATAGAAAGGTTTAAGTCCGGTTTTTATTTTGAGGGAATCAAGCATGGCCGTCGATCTGTCCGTCTCCTGGTTGGGTGTCAATATGGAGAACCCCCTGTACAACGCGTCCGGCGTGATGTGCCGCTCGCGCGAAGAGCTGGACGCAGTCGCCGCTTCCGCCGCCGGGGCCGTTGTCACCAAGAGCTGCACCTTGTCGCCGCGCGAGGGCAACCCCGAGCCGCGCTATGCCCGTGCGCCGCACGGCAGCATCAACTCGATGGGCCTGCCCAATGCAGGCTACGAGTACTATCTCGATTACGCCAAAAACTACGACCACGCCAGCGGCAAGCCGCTGTTTGTTTCGGTGTCGGGCATGACGCTGGAAGAGAACCTGACCATGCTCAAGGCGTTTCGCGATGCCGATCTGCCGTGCCTGGTCGAGCTGAACCTCAGTTGCCCGAACCTGCCGGGCAAGGCGCAGATCGGCTACGACTTTGCCGCGTCCAGCCATGTCCTCTCCGAAGTGGTCAAGGTGTATGACAAGCCGTTTGGCGTGAAGCTGCCGCCTTACTTCGATCCGGTCCATTTCGCCGAGATGGCATCTGTGCTCAACAGCTTTCCTTCGCTCAAGTACGTGACCTGCATCAACTCGGTTGGCAATGGGCTGGTGATCGATATCGACAGTGAATCGGTGGTGATCAAGCCCAAGGCTGGGCTGGGTGGCCTGGGGGGTGACTATGTGCTGCCGACGGCGCTGGCCAATGTGCGCGAATTCTCGCGTCTCTTGGATGGCAAGCATGTGATCGGTTGTGGCGGCATCAAGAGCGGGCGCGAGGCTTTTATGCACATCCTGGCCGGTGCGACAGCAGTGCAGGTCGGCACCTGTCTGTACGAGGAAGGTGCCGGCTGTTTCGCGCGCATCCGTGACGAGCTGGCGGCAATCATGGAAGAGAAGGGCTACCGCACGCTGGCGGACTTCCGCGGCAAGCTGCTGACCATGTAAACCAACCGGCTGCTCACGCAACAACGCCCCGCAGTGCGGGGCGTTGTCGTATCGGCTTCAGTGGCAGAGCAGGCTGAGCCAGCCGGCGATGAAGATGGCAAGACCGCTGCTGCGTTGCAGCGGGTGACGTCTGATCCAAGCAAACATGGTGCTGAGTCTCCTTGCTGGTTTATTTAATGATATTAATTCTCATTTATAAGCCGGTCAATTCCGCACCATGCCAGCGTCTGCTTAGCCTGGCGCTTACAGACCGAGTGCGCGGGCGACACCTGCGCCGTAGGCTGGATCGGCCTGAGTGCAGTTGGCGACATGGCGGCGCTTGATTTCGATATCGGCGTCGCCCATGGCGCGGGCGGTGTTGTCGAACAGGCGCTGTTGCTCCTCCGCGCTCATCAGCTGGAATAGTGCGCGCGGCTGGCTGTAGTCGTCGCTGTCATCGCGATGGTTCCAGCGCTGCGCGGCACCCGAGAGCTGTAGCGGCGGCTCGCTGAAGTCCGGCTGTTCCTGCCACTGGCCGTAGCTGTTTGGCTCGTAGGCGAGCGTGCTGCCGTGGTTGCCGTCCATGCGCATTGCGCCATCGCGGTGGTAGTTGTGGAACGGGCAGCGCGGCGCGTTGACCGGAATCTGGCCGTGGTTGACGCCCAAGCGGTAACGCTGCGCATCGCCGTAGGAAAATAGCCGACCCTGCAACATGCGGTCAGGCGAGAAGCTGATGCCGGGCACCACATTGGCCGGGTTGAACGCCGCCTGTTCGACCTCGGCGAAGTAGTTGGCCGGGTTGCGGTTGAGCTCGAACTCGCCGACCTCGATCAGCGGGTAGTCGCCATGCGGCCACACCTTGGACAGGTCAAACGGGTTGAACGGGCATTCGGCGGCCTGCTGCTCGCTCATGATCTGGATGAGCATCGTCCAGCGCGGATAGTCGCCGTTGTCGATGCTGTCCAACAGGTCGCGCTGCGCGCTTTCGCGGTCGCGGCCAATCTGTGCTTGCGCTTCGGCGTCGCTCAGGTTCCTGATGCCCTGCTGGGTGCGGAAGTGGAACTTCACCCAGTGGTGCTTGTTCGCGGCATTGATCAGGCTGAAGGTATGGCTGCCAAAGCCATGCATATGGCGGTAGCTCGCCGGGATGCCGCGGTCGCCCATCACATAGGTGATCTGGTGCAGCGCCTCCGGCAGTAGTGTCCAGAAGTCCCAGTTATTGTTGGCGCTGCGCATATTGGTGCGCGGGTCGCGCTTGACCGCGTGGTTGAGGTCGGGGAATTTCAGCGGGTCGCGCAGGAAGAATACAGGCGTGTTGTTGCCGACCAAGTCCCAGTTGCCTTCCTCGGTGTAGAACTTCAGCGCAAAGCCGCGGATGTCGCGTTCGGCATCCGCCGCATCGCGCTCGCCGGCGACAGTCGAGAAGCGGGCGAACATCTCGGTCTTCTTGCCGATGGTCGAGAACAATTTGGCGCGGGTGTAGCGGCTGATGTCATGGGTGACGGTGAGGGTGCCGAAAGCGCCCGAGCCTTTGGTATGCATGCGCCGTTCGGGGATTACTTCGCGGTCGAAGTGGGCGAGCTTCTCCAAAAACCACACATCCTGCAGCAGCATCGGGCCTCGTGGGCCGGCGGTCATTACATTCTGGTTGTCGGGGACCGGTGCGCCGGCTTGAGTAGTGAGTTTTGTCATCATTCGCTCCATCGGGTTTATTGCAGCCAGACCAGGTTCGCGTACAGCTCGAACCAGATGTCTAGCCAGTTGCTGTTGTGGCTCATGGCTATGTCCTGCAGTTGATGGGGCGATTATGGTTGCGAGTTATAGTTTTGTTAAATTGATTGTGTATTTTTGATAGCTAGCTTTTAGCTATCGATAAAAAAGGAGGCATAGCCTCCTTGCGGTTTACCCTTGTTTAATTCCACGGCACATCATCGTCGCCACCATCCGGTGTCGAGGGTGTACTGCCGGTTTCGGGGTTGGCTGGTGTAGCGACCGGCTGGCTGGTCGCCTCCAGTTGCTCGTCAGTCAAACCGTCCAGCGATTCGACCAGTGCCTCGACGATATCGCCCAGTTCTTCGCTCATCAAGGTGAAGGTCGCTTCGAACAGGCTTTCCATATCGTCGCCCGCGCCGCTGGCTTCTTCTTGCAGGACATCAAGAAACTGGATGCGCTTCAGTTGCAGCGCATCGGTCAGTACAAAACGTACGCGCTCGCGCCAGATCAGACCGACGCGTGTCACCAGCATGCCGTTGGCGATGTGCTGTTTGATGTCGTCGCTGGTCAGATCCATGCGCGTACAGCGGATGATGGCGCCGTTCTCGCCCGGATCTTTCAGTTCGCACTCGGCATCCAGTTCGAAGCCATATGGCGCTTCGCCATCGGCGACCCAGCTAGTCATCGCGGTATGTGGTGCCAGCTTGGTGCGCGGCAAGGCGGCGGGGAAGGGCGGGAGTGCATCGCGCAGTTGCGAAACGAGTGCTTCGGCCTTGCTGGCGGTGCCGCTGTCGACCATTAGCCATTGGCGGCGCGTGTCCAGATAAGCCGTCAGCCGGCCGGAGCGGGTGAAGGCGCGCGGCAACAGGTCATCGGTAATCTGCTCTTTTAACTCCAGCTTTTCCTTGCGTCCTATTTTGCGTAGCTCGGTGTTTTCGATCTCGCTGATCTTGGCATCGAGAAAGTCACGAATCACGCCGGCCGGCAGCACCTTGTCTTCGCGCTTGAGCGCGACCATCAGGCAATCGCGTACCGGATAGACCGGATCGACCAGAAAACCTGCGGGCGGCACCCAGCCTTCGCTGAACCAATCCAGACCCATGCAGTGGGAGAAGGGACGTTTTTCCAGTACTTCCGACAGTTTGCCGGTAGAAGGAATCGAATTTTCGCTTAGGCGATAAAAAGAGAGTTGCTTAAACCACATATTTAATAGATAATGCTCGTCCTCAGAAGCAATTATTGTACCGCAATCAAACGGGCAAAGTAGCAACTGGGGAAATAAAGTTGAAAGCGGAGTGTGGCGCAGTCCGGTAGCGCACCTGGTTTGGGACCAGGGGGTCCAAGGTTCGAATCCTTGTACTCCGACCACAATTTGACAAGTTAGCAGCATGATTTTAGGCGGAGTGTGGCGCAGTCCGGTAGCGCACCTGGTTTGGGACCAGGGGGTCCAAGGTTCGAATCCTTGTACTCCGACCATCACGCAGCAGCTTGTGTTTTGAAGTTCATGACGGAGTGTGGCGCAGTCCGGTAGCGCACCTGGTTTGGGACCAGGGGGTCCAAGGTTCGAATCCTTGTACTCCGACCATTACTTCAAGTTTTACCAGTGTTGAAACTTCGATAAGTTTGCGGTAGATTTTGACTTGTAAAAATAGTCTTCACCGTAAAAATCGGAGTGTAGCTTAGCCTGGTAGAGCGCTACGTTCGGGACGTAGAGGCCGGAGGTTCGAATCCTCTCACTCCGACCAGAATTCAAAAGCCTTGATCGTTTTAATCATCAAGGCTTTTTTACAAGTTGGTTCGCCGGTATAGCTCAGTTGGTAGAGCAGCGCATTCGTAATGCGAAGGTCGGGGGTTCAACTCCTCTTACCGGCACCATAAAAATCAAGGACTTAGCCCGTCGGGCTAGGTCCTTTTTTATTTCCTCTTTGCCTGAGCATGATGGATATGCTTTGAGTCCACAGGACAAGGCACGCCAGCGGCTTATACCGGGCCGCTGGCACATTCCCGCTTTATTTCTTTTTTATGGCTGATCCCCATTCGCCACCGATTCTGCCCATGCCATGGCTTGCAGTTGCAGGCGGTTGACCTGTTCGACGGCGAGTCCAAGCTCACTGGACAGGGTGCGGATACGTTCGTCCTGTTCTTGTTCCAGACCCAGGGTCAGGTTGAGGTAGGGGGCAAACAGGCCGTTGCCGTCAATCAGGGCACTGGCGACAGTAGGTGGTAGCGATAAGGGCTGTAAGGCTTCTTTTAGCGGTTGCTGCAGCAGGGCATCGAGCATGGAGAACATGCCGGTCAGAAACAGGTGCTCGCATTCCAGCCGGTTTTTGCCGCCAGCCGTGCCCAGGGTCTCCATAAAACGTGCGCGCCACAGTGAGCGTTCCAGCAAAACCAGACTGCGGTTATCGTCTTTGTTGCTGGTAAACAACAGCAGGGTCAGCCACTTGAACAGGGTTTCCCGTCCGAGTAGCAGCAGGCTTTCATCCAGCGTCGAGATCTTGCGGTTTAAGCCGTTGGCCGGAGAGTTGATAAAGCGCAGCAGTTTGAACAGCAATATCGAGTCGAGCTTGAACTGTTCATTCAGCGCCTTGCTGTCGGCACCGCTGCGCAACAGGCGCAGGATCTCCATCACGCGCAGCCGGCCAGCGTCGGTCTGTACACCCTCTATCTTGCGCACCTGGGTGATGAATGGCCCCTGGAACAGGACAAAGCGTTCGTGCGCAGCACTGCTGCGCAGGCAGACTTCGTACGCCTCCATCGAGTTGATATTGCGCGCATACCAGCGTGCGCGCGGGAAGCGCGCGGGCAGTTTGTCCAGAAACGGGATCAGTACCTCTTCGGCCGAGGCGGAAAAATCGAGTATCAGATAGTCCATCAGCCCGAACAGATCGTTTTGCAACGAGGGGGTCAGCTGTCCTTCTCCGAACTGTGTCGGCTCCAGCGCAAAGCATAGCCCTTGCTGTTTGAGCTGCTGTATCTGAGCCAGTTCTGCTTGCCCGATGCGTTCTCCGGCCGAGGGGTTGAGTATGCAGATGACGCGCTGTGCGGCCAGGGTAGCCAGTTGCGGGTTGTTCAACACGCTCAGTGACAGGTTGATAAAGGCACGGCGTTTGGCTAGCAGGCTGAATACGTCCAGATTCAGCAGCGTGCCCAGCATCAGTTGATCATATTGCGCGTACTGGCTGGTACCGGCCTCGCTACGCTGCACGGCATCGCAGGCAACAAATTCGTAGGCCACCAGCTTTTGCTGGCTATCGTAGACCGGCTGGTGGGTAATAAAGCCGAAGGAGGGCGGCAGGCGATCGGCGTTGTCTGGCGGCGCGGGTACTGCTTTGCTGTCTTCTGTCTTTTCGGTGGTTTTGCCGGTCAGGCTGCCAAACAGGTTTTTAAACATCGGGATGTGTCCATCAGGGATACGATTGGGTTTAATGGCTAGCGTCGGTGCAGCTTATATTTTCGGCCCACTGCATGGCTTGCATACCCAGACTGTTGACCTGCTCCAGCGGGATGCCCAGCATCTGACTGAGTCGGTCTATCTCCTGGCTGTTATGGTTTTCCATTGCCTGCGCCAGTGCAAGATAGGGCGCGAACAGGCCACGTCCCTCCAGCAGGGCTTGCACGACGGTCGTGGGGAGCTCCAATGGCGCAATCGCCTGTTCCAGTGGTTGCTTCAGTAGTGCGCCCAGCATGGAAAACATACCGGTCAGAAACAGGTGCTCACTCTCGACCTTATTGCCACCGCGCGCATAGCCCAGGCTTTCCATAAAGCGGGCACGCGACAGCGACTGCTCCAGCAGGGCCTGACTGCGTCCGTTGTCCTTGTGTGAATTGAACAGCAAGAGTGTCAGCCACTTGAATAAGGTCTCTCGTCCCAGCAGCAACAGCGTTTCATCCAGCGTGACGATTTTGCGCGCGATACCGTTGGCGGAAGAGTTGATAAAACGCAGCAGCTTGAACAGCAAGGTTGAGTCGAGCTTGAACTGGGTATTCAGTTCGCTGATAGGGGCGTCGCTGCGCAGCAGGCGCATGATTTCCATCACGCGCAGCTGGCTCGGGCTGGTTTGCCCTTGGGTCTGGTCTGGCTGGCTCTGAGCCATAAACGGGCCATGAAACAGGGCAAAACGATGGCCGCCGCGATGGCGGCAGGTTTCGTAGTCCTCGTATGAGGCGATATTGCGTGCGTAAGCAACAATATGGGGCAGCGTCGGGTTTAGTAATGGAGCCAGGACGCCTTCGGTCGAAGAGGAAAAATCAACCACGATAAAATCGCACTGCGCCAGCAAGGGGTGATTGCGTGGCGTATCTTGCTGCCGGTACAGCGTGTCGGTGCCCAGTGCCAGGCGGTAGCCTTGTTCCTTGAGAACAAGCAGTTGCTGCAAGACCTCGGCCGTCAGTGTTTCGCCGGGAGCGGGGCGCAGAAACAGGATAATGCGTTCGGCTGGCAGGCCGGCCAGCTCGGGCGCAGCGAGCGAGGTCAGCGACGACAGATGGATGATGGCTGCGCGGCGCGACAACTGGCCGAAAACATTCAGATTGAGCAGCGTGCTCAGCATCAGCCGGTCGAACTGCCCTGGCTCTTTGGTTCGTGCCGAGCCTGTGCGCATGGCATGGCTGAGCAAAAACTCATTGGCAACCAGGTTCTGCCGGGCATCGTAAACCGGCTGATGGGTGACGACCCCGAGCGAGGCGGGGAGGGGGGATGCCGTCATGTCTGCACCGGCTGATGCAGCGGGTGCATCTGGCGTTTTGGTGCGGAAACCGGAAAACAGGGATTTCAGCATGATGTACTCGGTGCAGGCTTTGTTTAAATGGAGCGGGCCGGGCCGGCAATGCGCGGCGTATCGACCTGTACGTCCATGCACTGGGCGCGATGGCGCAGCGCGTGATCGATCAGGGTCAGCGCCAGCATGGCTTCGGCAATCGGGGTGGCGCGAATGCCGACGCACGGGTCGTGCCGGCCGTGGGTTTCCATCAGGATGGCGTTGCCTGCCTTGTCTATCGAATGGCGGCTTTGCGCGATGCTGGATGTAGGCTTGATGGCAAGGCTGACTTCGATGTTCTGTCCGGTCGAAATGCCGCCCAAGATACCGCCGGCGTGGTTGCTGGCAAAGCCGTCGGGGGTGAGCTCGTCGCTGTGCTCCGAGCCTTTTTGCGTCACGCTGCCAAAGCCTGCGCCGATTTCCACGCCCTTGACCGCGTTGATATTCATCATCGCCCAGGCGATATCGGCGTCCAGCCGGTCATAAACCGGCTCGCCCCAGCCTACCGGTACATTTTCCGCCACCACGCGCAGGCGTGCGCCGACCGAATCCAGCGATTTGCGGATGCTGTCCATATAGGCTTCCAGCGCCGGTACTACGCTGTCGTCGGCGGCGAAGAAGGGGTTGTTCGCGGTGGTCTCCCAGTCTTTGAACGGGATGACGATGTCGCCGATCTGCGTCATATGGCCGCGGATCACGATGCCGAATTTTTCGTGTAGCCATTTCTTGGCGATGGCGCCGGCGGCGACGCGTACCGCGGTTTCGCGCGCGCTGGAACGTCCGCCACCGCGTGGATCGCGCACGCCGTACTTGTGCCAGTAGCTATAGTCGGCGTGCCCGGGGCGGAAGGTGTCGGCGATATTGCCGTAATCTTTGCTGCGCTGGTCGGTGTTGCGGATCAATAGCGCGATCGGCGTGCCGGTGGTCTTGCCTTCGAATACGCCGGACAGGATCTCGACCTGGTCAGGCTCGCGGCGCTGGGTCACATGGCGGCTGGTGCCGGGCTTGCGCCGGTCCAGTTCCTGCTGGATGTCCGCCTCGCTGATGGCGAGTCCGGGCGGGCAGCCGTCGACGATACAGCCTATGGCCGGGCCATGGCTTTCGCCGAAAGACGTGACGGTAAACAACAACCCCATGCTATTGCCGGACATGCATTTCCCCTGTTTTTTGCCGCAGCGCGCGGTGCGCCAGCCAGTTTATTGCGCACAATTCTACCATGGCGTGCGCCGATCGCAGATTGCATTGTCATGAGCGGCGGCGAAACCAGCCGGTAATGGACAGGCGCTGTTGTGTTGCCGGCAGCACTTCGTGCCAGAAGCGGTCGGACAGAAAAAGCACCAGCGTGCCGGCCTCGGGCCGAATATCCCTATATGTCTGGCAGTCGGGGTCAAGATAAAGCCTGAGCTGGCCGCCGGATGCCTCGGGCCAGTCCTGGTTCAGATACAGCACCGCACTTAAGGTGCGGGTGTCGTCGTCGCGGAAACGATCCAGATGCTTCTGGTAGAAGCTGCCGGCGGGATAGACGGCAAAGTGCGCTTCCAGCTCAGCCAGGCCCAGATAGAGTTCGCGGTTCACTGCACTACGCAGGCGCTGCATCGTGGTGAAGTAATGGCTGACGGCGGGCGACGCATCAGATTCGTCCAGCCACAGCACCGAGTCGGAGCGGATTTCGCTGCGCCGTGCTGCGTTCAGGCCGCGCCCGATGGCAGCCTGATGAAAGCGGCCGTCTTCCCATTCGCTCAGGCAGGCGCTGCGCAGGGCGCGGATATCTGCCGGCGAGAACAGATTGTGTACCGTGCACCAGCCTTGTTCGGCCAGTTGTTCGGCGATAGCGGATAGCTCATGACCTGCATCTTGTTTGACAGGCAAATCCATGCTGCACCTTGTTATCAATATCGGTGCTATTTATTACCACGGTATTGCATATAAGGTGAAGCAGTTGAATCAAATGTTCTCTGTAATATCCTGGCGGCAGCCGCTTAGCCAGTCAGCCACCATGGGGAAGTGGTCGGTCATGGCGTCGGGGTGGGTGAGCAGGCTGACGTGATCGTAATCGTGGCGATGGCCGGTTTTTTGCGCCAGCAGATGAACGCGCGAGAAGTGGGGGCCGGATTCGGCGCGAAAACGCCGGACATCATCGACATGGCCACGGCACGGGTCGCGCATGGCGGCCAGATAGAGCGTCGGTGGCAGCGTCACGCTTTGGGCCGCAGTGCGATAGTCGAAGCCGTCATCGGCATCGACCCACGGTGCCACCTTGGCCCACAGTTTGCTGTGCAGATGGCTCTTGTCGCTTTCATTGTCCGCGCCCAGGCCTATGCGTCTGGCCGGCAGATAGCCGCAAGTGCGGATGATCAGACGCGAGGCCAGATTCCACATCAGGTCGACTTCGATCAGCTTGCTGAGGTTTTTCACATGCACGCTGCGCTTGCTGCCGAAGTAGACCACGCTTTCTATATGGGCAAGCAGTGCTGGGTAGCGCACCAGGCAGCTGGTCATATGCACGCCGCCCCAGGAGTGGGCGAGCCAGTGCATGGGACGGTCCGGGCGCAGGCGGCGGATCAGCTCGAATGCTGCCGGCAGATCCTGGGTAATGGTCTCGGTCTGGCCATGGCGGCTGGCACGGCTGATTTTGGGCGTGCTCTGGCCGCGCCCGCGCAAGTCGAGCACGAAGCAGTCGTAGCCTTGCGCCGCCAGCCACGGCGCCAGCCCCTTGCCCGAGTCGCTATAGAAAATGCGGCCGTTGCCCATCACCCCGTGCAACAGCAGCACCGGCGCACCATCGTCGCGTGTGGCGTGGCGGATGCGGCGCAGGTGCAGGGTATCGCCACCGGATACCGGCAGATACAGGCTTTGTTCGTGGTAGGGCATGATCGCGTCCATACGCCCGTGGGCGGGCATGGTTCAAACGCATGATTGAACCATGCCCTTGTATTGGAGGCGAACGCTATCGCTTGGCAGGCGTGCCGCCAACGATTTGCTTCCATACCCGGCGCAGGGTACGCGCCGAGCCAAATCCGGCTGCTTCAGCTGCTGTCTCCACGGTCGCACCGAGGGCGAGCCGGTCGCGGGCAACTTCTATTTGCAGTGCCTGACGGTAGGCAACCACGCTGCTGGCGGTATGGGTGCGAAATAGCCGGCACAGATGGCGCTCGCTGATATGGACGCGTTCGGCCAGATTCGACAGTGTCCAGTGCTGGGCGGGGTCGGCCGCAATCAGATCCTGCGCCTTGTGCAGTGCCGGGTTGAGGTGGTTGCGGTGTGCCATAAATGGCGACAGCTGGGCAGCCGTGCCATCGCGCCGTGCGTAGACCACCATGCGCCGTGCGACGCGGGCTGCGAGCGCTGCGCCGGCCTGCTGTTCGATCAGCCATAGCGCCAGATCGATGCCGGCTGTGATGCCCGCCGAGGTGGCGATTGGGCCGTCTTCGACAAAAATGCGGTCCTGTTCGACCCGTGCGCCGGGGGCGAGAGCCGCAAGCTTGCTGGTCAAAGCGTGATGGGTGGTGCAGCGCCGCCCGTTGAGCAGCCCTGCCATCGCGGCCAGTAGCGCGCCCGAGCAGATGCAGGCGATGCGGGTGTCGGCGCGTACGCTTTGCGCTAGCCACGCGACCAGTTGTTGCGCCGGCGCTGTGCTGTAATCGCGGTCTTCGTCAACGGTGCCGACCAGCACCAGCAACGCGTGCTTTGGCAGTTTTTCAGGCAGGGGCGCGACGTGGCTGACCAGCCCCAAGGAGCTGACGCATTCGGCCGCCGGCCCTACGGTATGCAGCCGCAGCCGCGCACCTTCATCGATGGCGATACGCATGGCTTCGGCCGGGCCTGCGTGATCCAGCGCCAGATAGTTCGGCGTCAGGATGAAAAAGACCTCATTCATGTGTTCACCCCGCGCAGTCGGGCCAGCAGGCGCTGCCCCAGGCTGCCGATGGCCAGCCCGACAACCAACAGCGCACCGCCTGCCAGTTGCAAGCTGCTCAGGCGCTCGCCCAGAAACAGGCTGGCCGACAATACACCGAAAAACGGTACCAGCAGGCTATAAGGCGCAACCACATTGGCCGAGTGGCGCGACAGCAGCCGGCTCCACTGGCCATAGCCGAACAGGGTGGCGACCAGCGCCAGATAGGCGACCGCCGCCGCACTTTTGAGAGTCAGTACCGCCGACCAGTCGGTAGTGGGGGCCTCGAACAGTGCCCACATGGCAAGAAAGGGCAGGATGGGCATCAGGCTGGAATACACCACCAGCGACAGCATATCCGGCGCGCTGCCGTGACTGACAATACGCCGTACCACCAGATTCGACGTCGCCCAGCACACTGCGCCGGCCAGCGTCAGCAGCAGCCCGGAAAGTGGCAGCGACTGGCCGCTGCTCAGGCCGATCAGCAGCAGGCCGCCGCTGCCGACGACCAGACCGGCCAGCTGTGCCGCGCTGAAGCGCTCGCCCAGCCATAGCGCGCCCAAAAGCAAGGTGAAAAAGGCCTGGCTTTGCAGCACGATGGAGGCGAGCGACGCCGGCATACCGGCCTTGATCGCGGAAAACAGGAAGGCGAACTGGCCAAAGCCGACTGTCAGCCCGTATGCCGCCAGCGCGCGCCACGGCAGCTTGGGGCGGCGCACGAACAGCAAGCCGACGCTGGCGGCGCAGGCAAAGCGCAGCGCACCCAGCAAAAAGGGCGGCACGCCGGCGACGCCCCACTTGATGACCACGAAGTTGAAACCCCACACGGCAACGATGGCCAGTGCGATCAATCGGTCGGTAAAAGGCATGGGCGGCTCCGGTTAGTTTCCGATTATGCCATCAGTTTTGTGCGGGCAGCGTGGCAAGGCAGCTTGCGACGCTGTGCAAGGTCGCAAAGCGTCCGGCCAGTACCAGCTCGGTGTGCTCACGCACTTCCCTGGCCGTGTAAGTGCGCCCGCTACGCGGGTGCGTCATGGCAAAAGTCAGGGTGGCTTCGCTGACGAAATCGACGGCATAGCCTAAGTCAGAGGCCACGCGGGCGGTGGTTTCGCAGCACTGCTCGGTACGGATGCCGGCAATAATCAGCCGTGTGATGGCGTGCTGTTGCAGCCATTCGCGCAAGCCGCTGTCTGTGAGTGCATTGTGTACATGCTTGGTAAAGGTGGCGTCGGCATTGTCCGGCAGCCAGTCCATGAGGCGCACCAGCCCCGAGGCAGCGGCAAACGGCCCGTCGCCATCTTCGTGCAGGATATGCACCACGGGCACGCCTTGCGCACGGCACCCGGCAATCAGGGCGAGCAGCTTGTCGCGAAAGGCGGGCAAGGCGCACTCATCCCAATAGGGTCGATGTAAAAAAGACTGTTGAACATCAATCACGATCAGCGCGCAGCGTGGCGACATGGCAGGGCTCCTTGTTTGGGGTGTCGTGCCATGATGCCGCATGGGCAAAGACAGGCGTGATGCCGTTTATGGACAGAGAGGGGGGCAGATCCGGACAGGATGCATGGTCAGAGGCGTGTATTTACGCTACCCTTTTTGCATTAATCATGGGGGTGGGAATGGAAAAGCATTATCCGGTTTTGAGTGAAAAAAGCATTGTGATGCGCTGGGGCGATATGGACGCCATCGGCCACCTTAACAACGCGGTGTACTTCCGCTATCTGGAGCAGATCCGTATCGACTGGCTGGAGGAGGCAGGCTTCCCGATTACGCCGGATGGCATCGGCCCGGTCATCGCGCATACCGCCTGCCATTTCAAGCGTGAAATCAGCTATCCGGCCACCTTGCATATCACCATTGAGCTTGAGCATCTGGGGCGTAGCAGCCTGAAGCTGCGCCACCGTTTCTTTTGTGGCGAGGATCGCACGACAGTGTACGCAGTCGGTGAGGTGACGCTGGTGTGGGTGGATTACCGCGCGGGCAAGAGCGTGCCGATTCCGCAGGCTCTACGCGACATGGCTGGGGCGGCAAACCCAGTTTGATGGCGGAAGGAAAGCCGCCATCTTGATCCAATAGAGAACGGGTAGGTTAAATAGCAACTATATTTTATTTTCATTTATTATATAAGAGTTTGTTAAAATTCACGCCATTCGTTTATCTGGCGGGAAAATTTCATGCGTTCCCTACGTAGCAAGCTGACTCTGTTGACGGCAGCAGCCATGCTGTTTGTCGCACTGAGTATTACCCTGATTGTCTGTTTTAACCTGATGCGTAACGCCAAGCAGGAAGCCTTGCGCGAGATGCAGCAGGTGACCCATGCCCAGGCGCAGTATGTGTCCGAGTGGCTGGGGGTACGCAAAAAAATCATCAGCAGCAGCCTTGAGCGCGCGGCAGACCCTCAGGTCAGCTACTACCTCAAACAGTTGGCTGAATCCGGTGGTTTCAGCATCATCTATGCAGGTAATGGCGCAACCGAGGATATGCAGTACTCGGTGCCTGGCCGTCCCAAGCCCAGTGCAGAGTACCGTCCGTCGCAGCGGCCATGGTTTCAGCAGTCAAAATCGCAAAACGGCATCATCGTGACCGAGCCGTATCCGGACTCCGAGCCGGAAACCAGAGGGCAACTGGTCATCACTATCGCCGACAGTGTCAAAGGACAGCCTTTGGTTGTGGGTGGCGACATCCTGATCGAGCAGTTGGTGCAGTCCATTCTGGCAGTCGAGATGGAAGGGCAAGGCCATGTGTTCCTGATGATGAAGGATGGCAAGGTCATCGCCTATCCGAAAGACGGCACGGCACTCAAGCCGATTGCCGAAGTGATCCCGGCGCTGGATGGCACGACGATAGCCGCGATGGCAGCATCCTTGCAGCCACGCGCAATGGAGATCGGCGGCAAGGACTTTCTGGTCGAGCTCAAACCGGTCGCCGGCAGCGACTGGGTGCTGGGCGTCGCCATGGACCAGGCTGAAATCGATGCGCCGCTGCATCGCATGCTGCTGATGATCGTCGGCGCTGTGGTGCTGGTGTGTGCGCTGGTGTTGCTGCTGTGCTCGGTCTATCTGGGGCGTTTGTTGCTGGGCCTGTTCCGGGTGCGCGATGCGATGCGCGAGATTTCGGCGGGCGAGGGTGACCTGACCCGCCGCATCGAGGTGGCCGGCGATGACGAGGTGGCGCAGACCGCGCAGGCATTCAACCAGTTTGTGTCGCGCCTGAACGGCATGTTCCGTGAATTGCAGGGCGAGGCCGTGGCGCTGGGGCAGGGCGTGGTGCAGGTGGGGGCAATGGTGGACAAGGTAGCCGCTGACTCGCATGCGCTGGCCGATATCTCCAGTGCCAATGCTGCCGCCATCGAGGAGGTGAGCGTGAGCATCGCGCATATTGCCGAGGCGACCCGCGAAACCGACGAGCTGGCCCGCGTATCAGGACAGGCGGCCGACGCCGGTGCCGCCGACATGCTGCATATCAGCGACAAAATGGCGCAGACCAGCCAGTCGGTTGGCGACCTGGCCCGTTTGCTGGGCTCGCTGGAGCTGCGTTCGCAGGAGATTTCCAAGATCACCGGCGTGATCAGCGATATCGCCGATCAGACCAATCTGCTGGCGCTGAATGCGGCGATCGAGGCGGCGCGTGCCGGCGAGCAGGGGCGCGGCTTCGCGGTGGTGGCGGACGAGGTACGCAAGCTGGCCGAACGCACGGTGCGGGCGACGGTGGAAATCCGCAGCATGATCCAGACCATACTCGCCGAGACCGGCCAGGCGGTCGGCAGCATGCAGCAGACCTCGCGCTCGGTTGGCGACAGTGTGGAGCTGACGCAGGGCGCACGCGAGCGCATGCAGCAGATTACCGGCACCATGAGCCAGGTGATGGAGCGCATCGGCGGCATCGCGCTGTCGACCAGCGAGCAGCACAATGCGACGACGGCGATGGCGCAAAGTACCGAATCGATCAACGGCCGTATCGTCCATTCCGATACCGACTTGCAGCAGGCGCGTGCGACGCTGCTGCAACTGGCGCAGCTGGTGCAGGCGATGGAAGCCGCGTTTGCCCGCTTCAGGCTGTAAAACCAACAGGCTATAGCCGCAAAAAAGCCCGTCAGGCTGGGTCTGACGGGCTTTTTGCATGCCGTGTGGCAGCGCTTGCTTTCAAGATTGACGGCCCTTGGCTGCGCGGATGCGTGCGCGCAGCAAGAAACGGTTGGGCGACAGCGCATCGACTACCGGCTTGGGCAGTGGCAGCGTTTCGCCGCAGGCGAGGCTGGCAATCAGCTCGCCCGCCAGCGGCGCGCTGACCATGCCGCGCGAACCATGGCCGCTGCTGATATACAGGCCATCCAGCCAAGGCATCGGTGTCGTCAGCTTGAGGCTGGCATCGCGTCCCAGGTCGGCGTAGGCCGCTTCAAACGCGTCCTGGTCGGCAAGCATGCCGACCAGCGGCAGGTAGTCGGGCGTGGTCGCGCGCAAGGCGGCGCGCCCGCCCAAGGTGGCCGGCGAGAGTGTGTCGCCATCCAGCGCCTGATAGAGCGCCGGGCTCAGCTCGGCGAGCATGGCCAGATTGCCCGTGTGCTCATCGGCCGAGACTTCGCTGTCGCTGCGTTCGAAATTGAAGCTGGCACCAAAGGTGTGGGCATCATCAGCCGCCGGTGCGATATAGCCTTCACCGCACAGCACGGTTTTCAGTTGCCGGCTCGCCCCGGTGGCTGCGGCTACCGACACCTGACCGCGTATCGGCTTGAGCGGCAGGTGTGCGCTTTGTGTAAACAGGGCGCTGGCATTGGCGCAGGCGATGACTACCATATCCGCGCTGCAGCTCCCGCCGTCCGCCAGTTCTGCCTGCCAGCCCTTGTCCGTTCTGTCCAGGCTCTGCACTGCGGCGCCATAGCGGCAGCTCACGCCCGGAGTAGCCAGCAAGGCCGCAACCAGCCGTGGCGGCTTGATCCAGCCGCCTTCGGGGAAAAAAAGCCCATCTTGGTTAAGCGGCAAACCGGCGAGTACGCCGGCTGCAGCGGCTGAGACCGGATGCAGCAAGCTTGCGGGAAAGGCCGCTGCCAGTTGCGCCTGACGTTTGCGCGTGGCGTCGTCGTGTGCCAGTTGCAGTACGCCGCAATCATCCCAGTCTGTGCCTTTTTGCTGGCAGGCATAAAGCGTGCGCAGGTTATAGCCGTAGCCGGCGAGCAATAGCCGGGTTTGCGGGGTAAGGTGGGCCGACAGTTTGAGGTAAAGCACGCCTTGCGGATTGCCCGAGGCTTCTTGTGCGGGCACCGCGTGGCGCTCCAGTACCGTCACGCTAAAGCCGCGCCGGGCGAGGCTGGCGGCGGCGCTGGCACCGGCAATGCCAGCGCCAATCACGATGGCGCGCCGGCCACCCGTCTGGGGCGGGCGGGATAGCCAGGGTGCTTGCCAGGGCAAGGTGCCGGCGGCAAGGCGCGTGCCCACGGTCATTTCCCGTTTGCTGCCAAAGCCCGGTACTTTCTTGACGGCAAAGCCAGCAGCGCTCAGGCCGCGGCGCACAAAGCCGGCGCAGGTAAAGGTTGCCAGCGTGGCGTCGGGTGCGGACAGGCGTGCAAGCTGTTCGAATAGCGGCAACTGCCACATGTCCGGATTTTTCGACGGGGAAAAGCCGTCGAGAAACCAGGCATCGACGCGAGTATCCAGCTCGGGCAGGGTGTCCAGCGCATCGCCGATGAGCAGGCTCAGGCTGACACGCCCGCCATCCAGCAACAGGCGCTGGTGTCCGGTTTCCATGCCGTGATACAGCGCAAGCAGCGCCGCTGCTTCGCTGGCAAGTTCAGGCCAGGCTTGCAGTGCACGGCTAAGGTCGGCATGGCTAAGCGGGTGTTTCTCGGTGCTGACAAAATCCAGCCGTGCGCCGGCGGGTGCACAGGCCTTGAAGAGCTGCCAGGCACACAGAAAGTTGAGGCCGGTGCCAAAGCCGGTTTCGCCCACAGTAAAGTGTGCCTGCTGCGGCAGTGCGGCAAAGCGCTCGGCCAGACGGTTGCCGGCCAGAAACACATGGCGTGTTTCATGCAGCCCGCTGTCGCGCGAGAAGTACACATCGCCATAGTCCAGCGACGAGGGTTGCCCGTCCTGCCACTCAAGACGGGCGTGAAGTGGCGCGGCCGTCATGCCGCTTGCAGCGTGGCGGCGACGCCGGCCAGCACATCGGGCGCGAGCGAAGGCAGCGCGATTTTTTGCGCTTGCGCCAGATGGGTGTAATGGCGGTCCATCGAGCGCAGATAGAGCGGGTCGTAATGCAAGGTCAGCAGCTCGCCGACCAGCAGGCCGAATTCACCGCTACGGATCAGCGCCGACCAGTGCCCCAGCTGCTCCTTGGAGTGCACCGCCTTGAGAAAGCCCAGTTGCTTGATCAGGCTTTCCGGGTCGGACACATAAAAATCGTAGTCTTCCAGCAAGAAACGCACGCGCTCTGCCAGCGGTACATCCACCAGCAGGCAAGGGCTCTGGTGCATGCGCTCGAACAGCGACAAGGGCAGGGTGACCTGGCCGACTTTCTTGCTTTCCGACTCGATAAATACCGGGCGGGAAAAATCCAGCTTGCGCATGGCGGCCAGCAGTTGCGAGTCGAATGATTTCTGGCTGGGTTGCGGCGAGCCTGGCAGCTTGCCCAGGACCGAGCCTCTATGGTTGGCCAGCCCTTCCAGATCCAGCACCTGATGGCCGGCGTGTGCCAGCGCATCCAGCAGCCGGCTCTTGCCCGACCCGGTTGGTCCGCACACCACGCGCAAGTCCAGCGTGGATGGCAGGTTTTCCAGCTGCGCCAGCACTTCGTGGCGATAGGCCTTATAGCCGCCTTGCAGCTGGTAAACCGGCCAGCCGACCTGTGCGAACACGGTCGCCATGGCGCCGGAGCGCTGTCCGCCGCGCCAGCAATAAATCAGCGGCCGCCAGTTGCGCGGCTTGTCGGCGAACTGTTCTTCCAGCGCCAGCGCGATATTGCGCGACACCAAGGCCGCGCCGACCTTGCGTGCTTCAAACGGCGACACCTGCTTGTACAGCGTGCCGACTTCGTGGCGTTGCGCGTCATCCAGCACCGGGCAATTGATGGCGCCGGGGATGTGGTCTTCGGCAAATTCGGCAGGGGACCGCACGTCGATCACCTCGTCAAATTGCCCCAGTTGTGCTACGGTCGCGGGCTTGAAAAGCATAGTATTTGGAAGGACTTTATCGTGTCCGTAATCAGATTGACCCAATTGTCTCACGGCGGTGGTTGCGGTTGCAAAATCGCGCCGTCAGTGCTCGAAACCATACTCGCCAGTACCCGCGAGAAGATGGTCTTCCCTAATTTGCTGGTCGGCACCGAAACGGCTGACGACGCAGCGGTATACAAACTGAACGAGTCGCAGGCGCTGGTCGCCACTACCGACTTCTTCATGCCCATTGTGGACGATGCCTTCGATTTTGGCCGGATTGCTGCAACCAACGCGATTTCCGACATCTACGCCATGGGCGCGACTCCCATCATGGCGCTGGCGATTGTAGGCATGCCGGTGAACGTGTTGCCGGTAGAAACCATACGCGACATCCTCGCCGGCGGTGAGTCGGTGTGCCACGCAGCCGGTATCCCGATTGCCGGCGGCCACTCCATCGATGCGCCCGAGCCTATTTATGGTCTGGTGGCCATGGGCATCGTGCACCCCGACCAGCTCAAGCGTAACGACGACGCCCAAGAGGGCGATGTACTGATTCTGGGCAAGGGGCTGGGAGTCGGCATTCTGGCGCAGGCGATGAAGCGCGGCGAACTGGACGAGGCCGGCTATGCGGCACTGATCGCCTCGACGACCCAGCTCAATACGGTGGGCGCCAAGCTGGCCGCCTTGCCTGAGGTGCATGCGCTGACCGACGTGACCGGTTTTGGCCTGATGGGCCACCTGCTGGAAGTCTGTCGCGGTGCCAAGCTTGCGGCCGAGGTCGAATTCGACAAGGTGCCGGTCATTACTGAAGCGCGCCCGTTTGCCGAAGCCGGCATCGGCCCCGGCGCGATTGAGCGCAATCAGGCCAGCTTCGGCCATGATGTCGATTTTGCCGAGGGTTTGGCACAGTGGAAGCGCCGGCTGCTGGTCGACCCGCAAACCAGCGGTGGCTTGCTGGCGGCCGTTGCGCCGGAAAAAGCCGACGCCGTGCTGGCCATGTTCCGCGAAGCGGGCTTTGGCTACGCCTCGGTGATTGGCAAGCTGCAAGCCGGCGATGCGCGGGTCAGCGTGATTTAACGCAGCAGGGTGGGTGAGGCCGCAGGCCATAACCCGCCCGCTCAAACAGAGGGCCGTACGCATTCGCGTGTGGCCCTTTGCTTTTATGGGGGCGAAGAGGGTGCCGGCATGCTGCGCGTGATCGTCCTCAGATGGCCAGTTGCGCGAGCTTATAAAGCGCGAAGGCGACCAGCACCGCGCCGGCTGCGCGGTTGATTCCGCTGCGTATCTGCAGGTTGATGCGATGGCGCAGCGCCGCGCAGCCGAAGCTCAATACGACCCACCATAGTGCCGACCCGATAAAGACACCGCTGACAAACACCGCCGTCCCGCCTGCGACGGCTTGCTGGCTGCCCAATGCCGCAAAGATGGCGATAAAGGTGGTCACCGTCATCGGGTTGGTTGCCGTGAGTGCCAGTACCGATGCGTAAGCGGCAGGCAGTCCTGTGGTGCGGGGTGTCTTGGCCGGGTCACTGGCGGTGGGAGCACGCAGCATGCCCACGCCCAGCCACAGCATAAATAAAGCGCCAGCCAGCGCGAGTGGCCCAGCGATGCCGGTAAATGCATGCATCAGGGCGTTGGTGCCAAGCGCGCCTAATAGCGCATATAAGGCGTCAGCGCTGGCTGCGCCCAGCCCGCTGACCAGACCATAACGGGCACCGGACTCAAGCGCGCGCTGCATGCACAACAAACCGATCGGCCCCAGCGGTGCCGCTACCGAAAGCCCGATCAGGGCAGATTGCAGAAATAGAGTGCCGGACGACATGGGATACCTTCTTTGCGGGTGTAGATAAAGGTATTTTCATGCTTGTGGCCTGGGCTTTGAATGCGATAATTCAGGTAAATCGATTGCTTTCCTTAAAAAGTAATGATTAACACGAGGATGACTTAAAAAATGGAAATAGATGGCAAGGCGTGGGCGCTCTTGCAGGCGATCCAGCAGGATGCCCGCATGTCGTTGACCGAACTGGCTGCGCGTGTCGGCCTGTCAGTACCGGCAACATCGGAGCGCATGAAACGGCTGGAAGAGGCGGGCGTGATCCGCGCTTATCGCGCGCACGTTGATCCGGTGCTTGTGGGTTACGGTGTGCAGGCCTTGATCGGTATGACCACGCCGCAGCCGGGCAAGCAAAAGCTGTTGGCCAAATTGGGTGAAATGCCGGAAGTGATCGAGTGCCTGCATGTGACCGGCGAGGATTCCTACAGACTGCGCGTGGTCGCGCACGACATCGCCCACCTTGAGGCGCTGGTTGGTGCGATCAACCACTTCGGTGAAACCCGCACCTCTATCATCATGTCGACGCCGATCCCGCTGCGGCCGCTGGCGCCGCCAGTACGGTGATGTGGCTGCGCTGGTGGGCCATACCCACCAGCAGCCAGGCGCCCGGTACCGGCTGACGCCGCAGACTGGCCACTAGCCCACCTTGTGCCTTGGTGCAACGCCTAAGGGGCGGGACCGGGATGGTCCTGGTCCCGCGCGAGCCGCAGATGCAGCGGGCTCAGTATGCCGTCCAGCCGCCATCGGTTGCGTAAATGGCACCGGTGAGGTTGGAAGCTTCATCGGATAGCAGGAAGCAGATCACGGCCGCCTGTTCCCACACCGTGGATTGACGCTTTTTACTGTCGGCGTAGGCCAGAAGGCTGAGCGTCTTGGTGCGCCCCATATTGGGCACTTCGGTGTTTGGGTTGTCCTTGCTGGCGGCCATGACATATTTTATGGCCATGTCGGTCATTGCTGTTTCGGTTGCGGCCATATTGACCGAATTGACGCGGATACCATACGGGGCGTAGTCGATAGCACCATTGCGGGTCAGGCCATTACAGGCGTGCTTGCTGGCGACATAGGCCGAGTTGCCAGCCAGGCCGGTGAGGCCTGCAATCGAGCAAATATTCACGATCGCTCCACCCTTGCCCTGTTTCAGCATCGGCTTCAGTTCCGCGCGCATGGACTTAAATACACCTGTCGCATTGACATCCATCAGCGTGTCAAAGTACTCGTCACCCGCATCCGCAATGGCACTAGGAAGCAGGTTTTTTTGCTTTTGATAATCAAACACCGCATCGGGCGCCATGGCAGCCATGATTCCGGCTGAATTCAAGGCGCCATTGATTTCACCGTAAGTACGCAGGGTCAGGTCGACGGCTTTTTGCAAATCCTCGTTACTGCGCACATCGCCTTTCACGAACTCGGCTTTCCCGCCTTCCTTGCGGATCTGGGCTACCGTTTCCTTGCCGTCTTTGTCTAGCACGTCGAAAATCACCACGTTAGCCCCTTCACGAGCCAGGCGGATGGCAGATGCCGCACCGATGCCACGGGCTCCGCCGGTAATAAAGTAGGTTCGCCCTTCATGGCGTTTTGGAATGAAATAAGCCGGATCAATCGGCTTGATGTCGACAGGTTTGTAGTTTTCAGCCAATGCCGGTGTGGCCAGCAGGGTTCCGCTCAAAAGCAGCAGGCCTAGCGATTTTTTGATGGTATGCATGACAGTTCCTCGACGGTGATGAATCAGAAGCGGGCGATCATGAGCGCGCTGGCACTAAACCAGTTTTGGTAGTCGCCGTTCAATGCACGGCGTATCGCCGTGCCAGGTATGGTATAGGCAGCGGACATGACAAAAATCAGCTTCGGGTTGGCCACGTAACGCGCGGTCAGGTTAATTTCCTTGCCCAGATCGCGCGAGCTGAGCACCGACAGTGCCTGCGCGCCGCCCAGGTTGTTCAGCGTATCGGCCTTGAACAACCAGAATTGCGGGGTCAGCTCCCAGCGTGGCGAAGGGTTCAGCCTGGCCATAAAACGGTGGGCGATCACGTTGGAAGTCTGCACCACCTTGTACTGGTTGAGCCCCTGCACCCATTCGTCACCGGCACCACCCGCGTACAGCGGATCCCAGCGCTCGAAGGCCTTGGTGTCGGGGTTGTCGCCGGTGAATTTCGAATAGCGGTAGCTGAGCGTCGGGCGCCAGGCGATGTCACGGAACTGCCAGCCGGCCTCCGCATAGCCGCCCCAGGCGTCCATGTCGAAATTCTCGTTGCTCTGGTGTGCGATTTCCGCCCGCGCGTACAGGCTGGACTGGCCGGGAGCAGGCTCGTAGGCCGCCCGCAGGTCCGCCACCCGCAGGCCCTCGCGCGAATACACAGCGTCTGGCGTGAAATAGGAAGCCCTCGACTTGGGTACCTGCAGCCACATGGCGCCCAGCCGCAACTCGGGCAGCACCCGCCCTTCGTAATTGACGCCATTGATCACGGTGCCGGTGTCGAGTTCCTCAAGCTCGTCCGGGTCCAGCCTGAAGAACTCGAGCTTGTGGCGGTCGTAGACAAACATGGCGTGGGCCAGCGGATTGGCGGCGTCGCGCGGGTTGGACTGCAACGCAGCCCGCTCGCCGCCGTTAGCCGAAGCCAGCCTGAGGATCATGCCGTTATCGACCTGAAAAGGCTTCCTGCCGTAGAGCAGGCTGAAGACGCGCAGGCCACCCTGATCGGTCGTATCGCGGCCGACAAAGCCGAGGTAGGCGTCTTCCACTCCGCCATGCGCGCGCGTCTCGTCAGTGAACAGCTCCGGCCCCCACGAGCCCGACACGATATAGCTCGCACCGCCAAACACCGAGATCCGGTCGCTGAGCGCACTCAGGCCGTACAAGCCGGCTTCCACGCTGCTCTCGAGCCAGGTGTCGGTGCCGTCACTACCGGAAGGCACCCGCGCCAGCGGATTGCCCGCCGTCAGCACCTCGGGGCGGCCGAAAAAGGCGTGGGTATTGGAAAACACCATCGTCTTGTTTTCCAGCTTGGCCAGCAGTGCCGAGCGGTCGTCCGCGTACAGGGTCGGGAAGTCCTGCCAGCCGCGGCCGCGCAATACGCCGATCGGCACCTCATCCAGCGGCCTTGCCACATCGCTGAGGGCGACGTCGACGACCAGCTCCAGCGAGCCATTGCCGCCCAGACGCGCCTGATAGCTTGCATCCTTGACGAACGCCAGCCGGCGGACCTGGTTGAGCATCAGGTCGCTGCGCGACGGGTCGTACAGGTCACCCGAAAACGCGCCAAAAGCCTTGAGTACGGCGTCGCGGTAAGCAGCGTTTTCCTTCTGGCCGCCGTCGAACACGACCTGGACAGCCCCGATCCGCCGTCCTGAATAATCGCCGTCGCTGCCTGCCATGGCTGGCGAGAAAAATGGCGAAATCGCCCACACCAGCACGACCCACTGCAGTACCCGCCGGCACCCCCGGCCTGCCACTGCCCACCAGCTTTTCCAGTCAAGCATCGCCTCTCCTCGTGCCCGGTACCCTATGCCAGCCTGCCTTGCCCAGATATGGTCCTTGTCATTGCAGGTAACACTGTAAATGCCAGTCTAGGTCAATCTATCGGTATGGCTTGGGGTTTGTGTGAAACGGACGAACCCAGTGTTGCGTGCGTGGTAACACCGGCCCGGGAAGCAAGCCTGTAGCATGAGCAAGGCCACCCGCAGGTGGCCATTGAAGTGAATGCTAGTTTTTCTCCGGCATCGCGGAGGAGTGGTGGCTGGTGATGAGCCACTCATGGCCATCCCAGCGATAGGTGTAGCTGTACCGGCCGCTGACCGTTTCCCCTGTCTTGCCAAAGGTGAAGGTGTAGAGTCCCGCATCCAGTGCCGTATTGCAGCCTGTCTCTATCATCCGCTGGTCGATCTTGCCGGAAGGCCGGTCTTTCAGGAAATAGCGGAAATAGTCTTCCTTTTCAGATGGCGTGAGCCGCGGCTTGTTTGATACGGTAGGCAACAGAATGGAGCGCTCTGCATAGTTGGCAACTACCTGATGGGGGTCTCCTGTCTGAAGCGACTGATTCCAGCGATCAAATAGCGCCGCGACCTCGGCTTCGGATATCGGCTTGCAACTTTCGGTATGGGCCTCCTGTTGTCTCGCCTGGGAGGGCGGACCCGAGGCGCAGCCAGCAAGAGCCGTCGCAACGAAAAGCAGACTCAACATTCTCATGTTCTGGTTCTCCAGTACTTTTCGCATCTTTGGCCGCCGGTAGCGGCAGCATATGGCGCGGCAAGCGAGTTGTAGATTTACAGCATGGCTGGCGCCCGGAGCGTGCTATCCATTTCATGTCGCGATAGGTATCTGCAGCTTCGGTGGCATCCTGCACCACGCAGGAACTCTAGCACCTCGTCACAGGACAAGATCCCGTTTTTCCGGGTTCGGCGGGTATTTGTCTGGCAATCCCTTTGCCGCTGAGGGGGCGCAGATAGCGGGGCGGGAGGTAAGACACCGGCCACCCTTAGGCCGCCGGCATCTTGTTTAGCTACCAGGAAACAAAAACGGGTGGATGCCGCTGCGGACAAAGCCTTCTTCTTCGATGGCGGCGTCGGGCATTAGCGTCGCCAGATCGTCGGCCACCCTACGCGCTACAGGGTGGCCGTCGCTTCTTCCTGAGCGAGGGTAGGGGTGTGCGTTTGGCTGGTCGATTGCTGCTGGTGTTCGTTCCATAAGCGCTCGACCATCGCCCGGAAGTCTGCATCTTCCGCAATGGGGTGCTGGTCAATATCAGTCAGCGTGTCTTTGTAGAGATTTTTGCCACCATTATTTGGTGAGTCGAGGGCGGTACGGAAGGATTTCTCGGCGGCTGCGCGCTCGTCGAGCAACCATTGGACGTAGGCCAGGTTGCTGAGGGCGGAGCCTTCATTCTCGTTGAGTTGCAAGCTTTTTAGCAGGTTTTCTTTTGCCGTGTTCAGTATGGTCAGCGTCTGTGTTTTGTCTTGCCATGACTGCTTAGCTTGCATTAATAGCGTAAAACCTATGCCGTTGAAGGCATGCGCCACCTGCTTGCGGATGGTGGGCGTGTCGTCAGATGAGTAGTTTTCAATAAGTCTCTTGCAGATGGAGATCAACTCGTCTGGTTTCTGCATTTTTTCGAGGGTGACAGCCATATTGGCCATGGCCTTGGCGACTTGTTCGCGGATGGCGGGTGTATTGTCTAACGAGTATCTATCGATAAGCTCTCGGTAGGTGGCACACGCTTCATCGTTACGTCGCAAATGATTTAATGTGAGTGCTCGATTGAGGAGGGCTTGTGCGGTGTTACCTGCTCCGGCATTTGGAATGCAGCTTGCGTGCTTCCAGTACTGGGCTGCGTCTTCGTATTTCTCAGTGTTATATGCGTCAAATGCCCGGGTGTTCCAGTCGTCGAAAGAGTAGCTGGCTTCCGGTTTTTCTCGAATGTGTTCGGCGTCTTGTTTGAGGGCTTCTTTTTCCTGTGCGCTGATGCGGGGCGTACCGATCTTTGAGTCACCCATATTTTTCTGAATTTCAGCCATTGCCTGGCTCGAATGCTGCTTTACTCCGTCGACTTCGTCATCGATGTTGCCGTGTGCTTGTTTGGCTTTTAGCTTCAGTTCTTCAATTGTCTCTAGCAGAGTATTGTTGTTGTTCTTGAACCATTCTTGGCTGGCTTGTTCTGCTATTTTTCCGGATTCTTTTTGCGCCTCTTCCCTAGCTTCCCTTTTGGCTTTTTGAGCGACTGAAAAACCACCGATAAAGCCACCTGCAGTGAGGAGTAAGGTCACCAAAATACTCGCAATACCAATGATCACTGAAAAGCGGTCAATTCCCTGCCCAATATCGGTGACCCGATTGTTCTGCTCGTCGATCCTTTTTTCCAGTGCATCGATTCTTGCCTTGACCGCTTCAGCATCTTTCTGCGCAAGTTCGCGCTGACTGTCGAGCTTAAGCTGCAGCAGTTCCTTGTTCGCAGCGAAGTCGTCCCGGCTGACGGCTTCGGCTGTGGCGGGGAGAGCGATGCTCAGCAGCAGGCTGAGCCAAAGTAGACGTAGCAGGCGGGTCATGGAGGAGCAGACGTAAAAGCGACAAGGTCGGATTATGCCATTGGCGCAGTGGGAGGTGGCGGTGCTATAGCAAATTGCTGTTGGTTTGTATGTTGGGGAGGGGAGTAACACCGGCCACCCTCGGGCAGCCGGCGTCTTGTTTAGCTGCCGGGAAACAAAAACGGGTTGATGCCGCTGCGGACAAAGCCTTCTTCTTCGATGGCGGCGTCCAGCGTCAGTGTCGCCAGATCGTCGGCCACGGCTTCCAGTGCCATGTCCTTGCCCAGTGCCATGACCTTGAGGTAGCTGCCGCAGTCGCCACAGCTTTCGGCACGCACGGCGACGGCCTTGTCGTCCGGCGACCAGTAGCCGATATCGCGCGTCGATTCGCAGTTGCTGCACTTGACGCGCACCATATGCCACTCGCTCTCGCACAGCGTGCAGTGCAGATAGCGCAGGCCGTCCTTGTCACCGATCTTCACCACGCTCGCGACCGGCCCCTGGCTGCATACAGGGCACAGGTGGCGGCTTTCGTCCGGTTCGGCGATGGCGTGTATCTTCAGCTGGCTGGCGAGCTGGCTGAAGTAGACCGACAGTGCGGCCCAGACAAACAGCGCGTCGGCGCTGGAAACCGCGTCGTAGCGTCCGGCCAGCAGCGCGCTGGCCAGCGTTTCGCGATCTTCGCGCGCTTGCGTTTGCAGCGCCATGATGGTGTCGGCGATGACGCCGGTGGTGCCGGGCAGCAATTTGCCCAGTAGCGCATCCAGCAGGTCCTGCCACACTTGGTCGCGTGGCCAGGCACTGCTGCCCAGCGGCGGCAGGCCATGGCGTGCGCATTCGGCAAAGTAGGCATCGCGCGCCGGCAGCGCCAGCGGGTGTTCGGCGACCAGTGCGTGCTGCGCGCGCGCGATGCGGGCACAGAAGCGCAGATAGTCAGCCATGTCGTGGCCGTCAGCGAGTGTTTCCAGCCGCTGGGCACGGGTGAGGTACAGCGTTTTCGGGTCGGGCAACAAAAGCGGCGGGATATCTCCCGCCGCTTGCGTCAGCTCGCCCTCGGGGACGATGCGGATGCTCATGGTTAGCTCTTTTTCTCCTCGGCGCGTTTGGCCATCACTTCACGATACCAGCGCGGGTGGTGCTTCTTGGCCCAGGCTTCGGTGACGACACCTTCGACCATGGCGCGCACTGTGCCGCGTACCCAGATTGCCGCGTAGACGTGGATGATGATGCCGGCGATCAGTGCCAGAGCTGCCCAGGCGTGCACGAACAGCGCGATGCGGATCAGCTCGATCGGGAAGTACTGGGCGAAGTAGGGCCGCCAGATGACGATGCCGGTGGAAATCAGCCCCAGCATGCACAGGGTCATCATCCAGAACATGCCTTTCTGGCCGCCGTTGTACTTGCCGGTGTCGCCGACTTCATGGCCGGACAGCACTTCCTTTACCGACTTCATCCACTTCACGTCCTCGCGGTCGATGAAGTTGTGATGCCAGTAGCGCAAAAACTGCACGAAGAAACCGACGAACATGATCACCCCGACAAAGGGGTGAACAATGCGTGCCAGTTGCGGCGTACCGAATACGCCGGTCAGCCAGAAGAACGCCGGGTAGAAGAAGGCCAGCCCCGAGATCGCCAGTACGATAAAGCATACGGCGACGATCCAGTGGTTGACGCGCTCGGCCGCGTTATAGCGGCGGATCAGCTTTTCCTTCATGCCTTGTCCTCCTTGCTGTCCGGCTTATCCTTGCCTGCGCTCTGTGGCTTGGCTTCGTCTTCTTCTTCGTCGGCCTTGTTCGGGCCCACGCCGATGTAGTGGAAGAAGCCGAACAGCACTGATACCGCCAAGCCTATGGTCGACAGCGGCTTGAGGATGCCTTTCCACAGGCCGACCGTGGTGCTGATCGCCGGGTCTTTCTTCAGGCCAGCGTACAGTTCGGGACGATCGGCGTGATGCAGGACATACATCACATGCGTGCCGCCCACGCCTTGCGGGTCATACAGACCCGCCTGCTCGAAGCCGCGCGTTTTCAGCTCGGCTACGCGCTCTTCGGCGTGGTGCTTCATGTCTTCCTTGCTGCCGAAGCTGATCGCGCCGGTCGGGCAGGTCTTGACACAGGCCGGCTCCTGGCCGACCGCAACGCGGTCGGAACACAGGGTGCACTTGTACGCCTTGTTGTCCTTGGCGTTGATGCGCGGCACGTTGAACGGGCAGCCGGCGATGCAGTAGCCACAGCCGATGCAGTGCTCGGACTGGAAGTCGACGATACCGTTGGCGTACTGGATGATGGCGCCGGGCGACGGGCAGGCCTTGAGGCAGCCCGGCTCGGCACAATGCATGCAGCCATCCTTGCGGATCAGCCATTCGAGCTTGTTGTTTTCCTCATGCTCGGTAAAGCGCATCACCGTCCAGCTTTGCGCCGACAGATCGGCCGGGTTGTCGTATACCCCGACACAGTCTCCGACCTCGTCGCGCAGGTCGTTCCACTCGGAACATGCCACCTGACAGGCCTTGCAGCCGATACAGGTGGTGACGTCGATCAGCTTGGCGACCTCGGTCTGGTGGGCGCGGGCGATCGGCGGCTGGGTCGGGCTCGCGGAGCGGCGCAGAATGTCTTGCGATTGCATAGGCGTCTCTCCTTAGGCTTTTTCGACGTTGACGAGGAAGGACTTGAATTCCGGCGTCTGCGTATTGGCGTCACCGACAAACGGTGTCAGCGTATTGGCAAGGAAGCCTTTCTTCGCCACCCCCTCGTAACCCCAGTGAATCGGGATGCCGACGTGGTGCACGTCCTGACCGTTGACCTTGAGCGTACGGATACGCTTGGTCACCACCGCCTTGGCCTTGATATAGCCGCGCTTGCTCGACACCTTGACCGTATCGCCGTGGGCGATGCCCTTCTCTTTGGCCAGACCTTCGCCGATTTCGACGAATTGTTCCGGCTGCGCAATGGCGTTGAGCAGCACGTTCTTGGTCCAGTAGTGGAAGTGCTCGGTCAGGCGGTAGGTCGTCGCCGCATACGGGAAGTCGGCCTTGGTTCCCAGTTGCTCCGCGTCGCCCTTGAAGATGCGCGCGGCCGGGTTGTTGACCACTTTCGGGTGCAGCGGGTTGGTGCCGATCGGGCTCTCGAATGGCTCGTAGTGCTCGGGGAACGGGCCTTCGGCCATCTTGTCCAGCGCGAACAGGCGGCCCAGACCCTCAGCCTGCATGATGAACGGACTCATCTTGCTGCCTGGCGGCTCGTCGGCCTTGAAGTCGGGGATGTCGATGCCGGCCCACTTCTCGCCATTCCACTTGATCAGCGTACGCTTGGCATCCCATGGCGTGCCGTCCGGCTTGTTGGACGCACGGTTGTACAGGATGCGGCGGTTTGCCGGCCATGCCCAGGCCCAGCCCAGGGTGTTGCCCAAGCCGGACGGGTCGGAATTGTCGCGCCGTCCCATCTGGTTGCCCGCCTGCGTCCAGCTGCCGGCGAAGATCCAGCAGGCGCTGGCAGTGCTGCCATCGGCTTGCAAGGCGGCAAAGCCCGGCAACTGCTCGCCCTTCTTGGCGAGGAATTCGCCCGGCTTTTTCGGGTCGGGAATGTCGGCCAGTGCCTTGCCGTTCAGCTCCTTGGCCAGTTCTTCGGCTTTCGGGTCGTGCGCGTCACGGTAGGCCCACGACAGCTTCTGGATAGGTTCGGCGTAGGCACCGCCTTCCTTGGCGTACAGCACGCGTACATGGGTGAAGATACCGGCGATGATCTCGACATCGGTCAGCGCTTCGCCTGGCGCATCGGCGCCTTTCCAGTGCCACTGCAGCCAGCGGCCGGAGTTGACGATAGCGCCTTCCTCTTCGGCAAAGCAGGTGGTCGGCAGGCGGAACACCTCGGTCTTGATGCTGGCGCTGTCCACGTCGTTTTGCTCGCCGTGGTTTTTCCAGAAGGTCGAGGTGTCGGTTACCAGCGGGTCCATGATCACCAGGAACTTGAGCTTGGAGAGCGACGCGACCACCTTGTTCTTGTTCGGGAACGAGGCGACCGGGTTGAAGCCCTGGCAGAAGTAACCGTTGACCTTGCCCTGGTTCATCATGTCGAAGTAGCGCAGGACGTCGTAGCCCTGATCCCACTTCGGCAGCCAGTCAAAGCCCCAGCTGTTTTCCGCGGTGGCGTTATCGCCCCAGAACGACTTCATCAGCGACACATGGAACTTCGGCGTGTTCTGCCAGTAGTTCATCTGGCCATCGGCCAGCGCCTTGGGGGTGGTGGCTTCGAGGAAGGTCTCGAGCGTGGTTTCCTTCTCCGACGGCAGGCGCAAATAGCCCGGCAGGCTCTGCGACAACAGGCCTACATCGGTCAGACCCTGGATGTTGGAGTGGCCGCGCAGCGCGTTCACCCCGCCGCCGGCCATGCCCATATTGCCCAGCAACAGCTGGATCATGGCCATGGTGCGGATGTTCTGCGAGCCGATCGAGTGCTGGGTCCAGCCCAGTGCATACAGGAAGGAAGTCGTCTTGTCGTGCGCACCGGTGCTGGCGATGTATTCGCACACCTTGAGGAAGGCGTCCTTGGGCGTGCCGCAGATGTTTTCCACCACGTCTGGCGTGTAGCGTGCCACATGCTCGCGCATCAGGTTGAGCACGCAGCGCGGATCCGCCAGCGTGTCGTCGCGCTTGGCAAAACCCTGCTCGTCCAGCTGGTAGCTCCAGCTGGCCTTGTCGTATTTCTTGGTCTCCGCGTCCCAGCCGGAGAACAGGCCTTCGTCAAAGGCGAAGTCCGGATTCACCAATAGTGCCGCGTTGGTGTAGGCGAGGGTGTATTCCTTGTTGTACGCGCCTTTTTCCAGCAGGTAACGGATCACGCCGGACAAAAAGGCGATATCGGTACCGGTACGGATAGGGGCGTAGTAATCCGCCACCGACGCCGTGCGCGTAAAGCGCGGGTCAATGACAAGGATTTTTGCCTTGTTGCGGGTTTTGGCTTCCAGCGCCCAGCGGAAACCCACCGGGTGTGCTTCGGCAGCATTGCCGCCCATCACCACGATAAGATCAGCGTTCTTGATGTCGACCCAATGATTGGTCATCGCACCACGGCCAAATGAAGGGGCAAGACTTGCCACCGTCGGACCGTGTCAAACGCGCGCCTGGTTGTCGACTGCCAGCATGCCCAGCGAGCGCACGAACTTCTGTGTCAGCCAGCCGGTTTCATTGCTCGAGGCCGAGGCGGCCAGAAAGCCCGTGCTCAGCCAGCGGTTGACCGTAACGCCATCGGCGTTTTTCTCGACGAAGTTGGCATCGCGATCGGTCTTGATATGGCGCGCGATGCGGCTGTAAGCCTCGTCCCACGAGATGCGCTTGAATTCGGTGCTGCCCGCTTCGCGTACTTCCGGGTACTTGAGGCGGTTCGGGCTGTGTACGAAATCGAGCAGGCCGGCGCCCTTGGGGCACAGTGCGCCGCGGTTGACCGGATGGTCGGCATCCCCTTCGATATGGATGATGTCGGATTTTGCATTCTTGGCGCCGTCGCCAAGGCTATACATCAGGATGCCGCATCCTACTGAGCAGTAAGGGCAGGTGTTCCGCGTTTCGCTGGCGCGCAGAAGCTTGTAGCTTCTGACGTCGGCCATGGCTACACCCGGCGTAAAGCCGAGAGCCGCGATCGTGGTGCCTGCCATGCTGCCGCCGCACAGTTTGAAAAACTGTCGTCTGCTGACTTGCATGGGTTGACTCCAGGGTAGAGGATTTGAAACTTGTTGGTTTTTTTATTGGATAATTGTGATCTTTATAGACACTATACGTGTGCGGTTATTATGACAGTCATTGGACTTCCGCTCAAACCCCTTGAAGATGGGATTTTTCCGCTGGCCCAGACGTCGAGTACCGTCTGTTTGCAGGCTTTGCCCGGTCTGGATGTGCGCGAAGACCAGCTAGCGTGTGAAGTGCCGGTGGCGCTGGTGTACAACGGCATCTCGCATGCGGTGATGATGGCGACCCCTGAGTATCTGGAAGATTTTGCGCTGGGCTTCAGTCTGGCCGAAGGCATCGCGACGACGCCGGCCGAGCTTTACGATATCGAGGTGAAGGCGGGGTGTCGCGGCTATGAAGTCCATATCGAGCTGGCCGGTGCCCGTTTTGCCGCACTCAAAGCCCGGCGCCGCCAGATGGCGGGGCGTACCGGTTGCGGCTTGTGCGGGGTGGACGAGCTGGATGCCGTCTTTATCAAGCAAGCCGTATTGCCGTTCAGCCAGACGCTGACAGTGTCGGCGCTGGATGCTGCTGTCTGCGCCTTGCGCGCCGAGCAAAAACTGGGGCAGCTGACCGGTGCCACCCACGCCGCTGCCTGGCTGGATACGGACGGCGCTTTGCAGGCGGTGCGCGAGGATGTCGGCCGGCATGTGGCGCTGGATAAGCTGCTGGGCTGGCGGGCGCGTAGTGCGGTGACGGCGGGGGCTGCGCTGGTTACCAGTCGTGCTAGTTATGAAATGGTCGAGAAGGCGGTCAGTAGCCGGGTGGAGATTTTGCTGGCCATGTCGGCGCCCACCGAACTGGCGGTCAATATGGCGCAGGCCTATGGTTTGACCCTGATCGGCTTTGCCCGTCCCGGGCGCGCTAATATTTACAGTCACAGCTGCCGAATACAGTCTTAGTTGCCCGCTGTAGTATTGCACTGCGCAATTTTTCTGTATTTACCATGCATTTGGTATTGCATTTGCGTGTGATCTATGGACAGAATCAAGGCTCGATATTCAACCCCAAGATCAATTCAGCATGGCTCTCATCGTACAAAAGTATGGCGGCACTTCGGTGGGCTCGACCGAGCGTATCAAGAATGTTGCCAGGCGTATCGCCAAGTGGAAGGCCCAGGGGCATAGTCTGGTTGTAGTTTTGTCTGCCATGAGTGGCGAAACCAACCGGCTGATAGCCTTGGCCAAGGAAATTCAGGAAACGCCCAACCCGCGTGAACTCGATGTGATCGTGTCCACCGGTGAACAGGTTACCATCGGCTTGCTGGCCATGGCCTTGCAGGAAATCGGGCTGGAAGCCAAGAGCTATTGCGGCTGGCAGGTGAAACTGACGACCGACAGCGCACATGGCAAAGCACGTATTTCGTCTATCGACGACGAAGCCATGCGCGCCGATCTGGATGCCGGCCGTGTGGTGATCGTGGCCGGTTTTCAGGGGGTGGACGAAAACGGCGCGATTACGACGTTGGGACGCGGCGGCTCGGACACCTCGGCCGTGGCGCTGGCAGCGGCACTCAAGGCTGATGAGTGCCAGATCTATACCGACGTGGATGGTGTGTACACCACCGACCCGCGGGTAGAGCCGGAAGCGCGTCGTCTGAAAACCATTACCTTCGAAGAAATGATCGAGCTGGCCAGTCTGGGCTCCAAGGTATTGCAGATCCGTTCGGTGGAGTTTGCCGGCAAGTACAAGGTAAGGCTGCGCGTGCTCTCCAGCTTCGAGGAAGAGGGCGAGGGTACGCTGATTACGTTTGAGGAAGATGAAAGCATGGAACAGGCCGTTGTAGCGGGTATCGCATTTGATCGCAATGAAGCGCGTATCAACGTCAAGGGGGTGCCGGATCGTCCCGGTATCGCCTACCAGATTCTGGGGCCGGTGGCCGACGCCAATATCGAAGTGGACATGATCATCCAGAATGTGGGCGACCATGGCGCGACTGACTTCTCGTTTACCGTACCGCGTGGCGAGTACAACAAGGCGCTGTCCATCCTGCGCGATGTGCAGACCCATATTGGCGCAGCCAAGGTGGAGGGTGACGACAAGGTCGCCAAGATCTCCATCGTCGGTGTCGGCATGCGCTCGCATTGCGGCATTGCCTCTACCATGTTCCGCACACTGGCGGAAGAGGGTATCAATATCCAGCTGATCTCGACCTCCGAAATCAAGGTGTCGGTTCTGGTTGATGAAAAGTACCTAGAACTGGCTGTTCGTGTATTACATAAGGCTTTTGGCCTCAATCAGAAAATTTCTGCTTGATAACGCTTGACAGCAAAGCGGTCGTTCATTAATATGGCGACTCGCTTGACGGAGAAATGGCCGAGTGGTCGAAGGCACACCCCTGCTAAGGGTGCATACGGGCAAAACCTGTATCGAGGGTTCGAATCCCTCTTTCTCCGCCAGCTACTGCACCCGTAGCTCAGTTGGATAGAGTATTTGGCTACGAACCAAAGGGTCGGGCGTTCGAATCGCTCCGGGTGCACCAAAGTCCCTATAGTTTAGCGGTTAGAACACTGCCCTTTCACGGCGGCGGCCGGGGTTCGATTCCCCGTGGGGACGCCAGAATAAACAAAAAAGCTGCTTTCCATCCGGAAGCAGCTTTTTTGTCGTCTATCGCTTCGCTTTCCTGATCAGGTCGCATGCTGCTGGCCTAGTGTCCAAGTACTGCACCCTGTTGCTCCCCGTTGCCGCAGTCCACCCTTTTCCAATTTAATTTTCAATTCCTGCGGCTTACAACAAAATATCTAGTGATTACCGGGTTTTTCCTATTTTGTTTTCAGTCATGGCATTTGAGCACTGCGCGTCTAAGCTTGTCTGATAAGACACCGGATGCAGGGGCAGGGGTATGACGTATAGCATTCATCTTTCCGGCGTACAGGAGGTGGCACCATGGCTGGAGTTTCGCCAGATGGCGCTGGTTTGCGAAGGGGGAGGGCAGCGCGGTATTTTTACGGCCGGTGTGCTGGATGCTTTTCTGGCCGAGGGTTTTTTTCCCTTTCAACTGATGATAGGCACCTCGGCTGGCGCACAGAATCTTTCGGCTTATGCCAGCGGCCAGTTGGGTTACTCCCGGCATGTAATCAGCCGTTACAGCACGCGCAAAGAGTTTTACAACCCGCTGCGTTTTATGCGTGGTGGCCATCTGATCGATCTGGATTGGTTTATGGATGTGACGATGCGCGAGTGTCCGCTGGATCTGGCGCGGGCGGCGTTGCGTCTGGCCGGGCGCGAATTCTATATGTGCGCCAGCCGCAGTGACACGCTGGACACGGCATACCTGCAGTTTGAGCATCATGGCTGGCTGGCTTCGCTTAAGGCGTCCAGTGCCATTCCTGTGCTGTATCGTGGCGGGGTGAATCTTGGGGGGGTGTGTTATTGGGATGGCGGGGTGAGCGATGCGCTGCCGGTCAAGGCCGCGCATGATCTGGGCTGTGATTTGATTGTGGTGGTGCGTACCTTGCCGGCGGGGCATGTCGAGTCTCCTCCGCGGCCGGTGGTGAATTTGCCGCAAGGCAGCCGCTTGCGGGCCGCCGCCGAGGTGGTTAACCGGCACAAGGTGGCATATCGCGAGGCGCAGGCCTTTATCGATTCACCGCCCAAAGGGGTGAAAGTGCTGGAGCTTGCGCCTTCGCAGGCGCTGAAGAGTCGTGCGCTGGGTAGCTCGGCGGCTGCCCTGGAGCAGGATTACGCCAACGGGCGTGCTTGTGGCCGCCAGTTTATGGCGCGTTTCGCCTGGCGCTTGCGCCCGCGTGCCGGAAGCAGCCTGATGATTAGTGCTTAGCCGAGCAGTAAGGCGCTGGCAAAAACCAGCAGCATGGCCAGTGCGCAGCCTACTTTAGCCACGGTACCCAGCAGCAGGCCAATAAAGGTTGCCACGCTCGCCTTGCCAGCTTGCAGCATGTCGCGTCTGGCTAGGTATTCTCCGATGGCTGCGCCCAGCAAGGGGCCGATAATCAGCCCGACAATCCCCAGAAACAGTCCGAACACGCTGCCCCAGAATGCCCCCCAGAGTGCCTGGCGGCTGGCGCCACCGGCTTTGGCACCAAGTACGCCGGCGATAAAGTCGGCAAACATGCCAAGCAGTGTCAGCATGCCCAGCAGGCCCAGGCTTAAAGCACCGATATGCTGAAAGTCGCCAAGCCAAGCCGCGAGCAGCATGCCGGCAAACATCAGTGGCAGGCCGGGCAGTGCCGGCAGAATGACGCCGGCCAGGCCAATCAGGATCAGCAGGCCGGCAGCCAGGTGGCCGAGAAGGGAAGAGTCCAAGTTTGGCATCCTGGTGGTCAGATTTGTCGGGTGTAATCGGCAAGCAATGTCTGCTGCACGCTATGGACCTTGCCGCGCGCCGTTTTCTTGCGGTAGCTGCCATCGGCCTGCATTTCCCAGGCGTTGAAATTGTCGACAAGGTTCATGCGCAAGGCCTCCTTGATCACACGACGCTTAAGCACAGGGTCAAGAATGGGTACGCAGGATTCAATACGGCGGAAGAAGTTGCGCCCCATCCAGTCGGCGCTGGCGATATAGAGGTTTTCTGCCTTGTCGTTGTAAAAGTAGAACACGCGCGGATGTTCGAGGAAGCGCCCGACAATGGAGCGCACGCTGATATTGTCCGACAGGCCGGGCACGCCGGGGCGCAGGGCACATACACCGCGTATGATGAGCTGAATCTTGACGCCGGCCTGGCTCGCGCGATACAGCGCATGAATGACCTGAGGCTCCAGCAGTGCATTCATCTTGGCGATGATGCGGGCCGGCCGGCCGGCTTTGGCATGCTCGGTTTCGGTGGCAATGGCCTGCATCACCATGCTGTGCAGGGTAAACGGGCTTTGCAGCAAGAGCTTGAGCTTGCTGGCGCGCCCCAGTCCGGTGAGCTGGACGAAAATATCATTGACGTCGCTGGCCACATCTTCGTTGCAGGTCATCAGGCCGAAGTCGGTGTACATGCGTGCGGTACGCGGGTGGTAGTTGCCGGTGCCCAGATGGACATAGCGCTTGAGCGCGCCGTCCTCGCGTCTGACCACCATCAACATCTTGGCGTGCACCTTGTAGCCGAATACGCCATACACCACGTGGGCGCCGGCATCTTCCAGCCGGCTTGCCCAGCCGATATTGGCTTCTTCATCAAAGCGTGCCATCAGTTCGACCACGACCGTGACCTGCTTGCCGCTACGTGCTGCGGCAATCAGCGAGTCCATCAGTACCGAGTCGGTGCCGGTGCGGTAGACCGTCATCTTGATGGCCACCACCTGCGGGTCGAAGGCCGCCAGATTGAGCATGTCGATGACAGGCTGGAAGCTCTGGTAAGGATGGTGCAGCAGGATGTCTTGCTTGCTGATCGCCTCGAACAGATTGGCTTTTTGTTGCAGCACAGGCGGCAGGCTAGGCAGGAAAGGGGTGAACTTCAGGTCGGGCCGGTCCACGAGGTCGGGCACCTGCATCAGGCGTACCAGATTGACCGGGCCATTGACGCGGTAGACGTCTTCACGCTGCAAATTGAACTGGGTCAGCAGGAAGTCTTCCATATGCCGCGGGCAGGTATCGGCAATTTCCAGTCTGACCGCCTGGCCGAACTGGCGATGGCGCAGTTCGCCTTGCAAGGCAGTGCGCAGGTTTTTCAGATCTTCTTCTTCCACCGTCAATTCGCTGTTGCGGGTGACTCGGAACTGGTAGCAGCCCTTGACGGTCATGCCCAGAAACAGCTCGTGCACATGTGCGTGCAAGATGGACGACAGGAAAACGAAGCTGTGCCGGTTGCCATCACAGACCTCGGCGGGTAGCTGGATGACGCGCGGCAGGATGCGCGGCGCCTGTACGATGGCGATGCCGGAGGCACGGCCAAAGGCGTCGCGCCCCTCCAGTTCGACGGCAAAATTCAGGCTCTTATTGAGCACTTTGGGGAAGGGGTGGGCCGGATCCAGACCGATAGGTGTCAGAATCGGCATCAGTTCGCGGAAAAAGAAGGCCTTGACCCATTCCTGTTGCGCCTGGCTCCATTCGCGCCGGCGCAGGAAAACAATGCCTTCTTCCCTGAGCGCAGGCAGCATGGTGTCGGTCAGTAGCGCGTATTGCTGGGCGACCAGATCATGGGCGGCGGCGGCGACGTTGCCTAGTGTGCTGCCGGGCGTGTTGCCGTCGGCCAAAATGCGCCCCGGATTATGTTGTGCATTATCCTTGAGCCAGGCAACGCGTACTTCAAAAAACTCGTCCAGATTGGATGACACAATGCACAGGAATTTCAGTCGTTCCAGCAAGGGCAGGCTGCTGTCTTCGCCTTGGGCCATCACCCTGCGGTTGAATTCGATCAGGCCCATCTCGCGGTTGAGTAGCAATTCTTGTGCTTGAGTCATTTGATTTTCTTTTTGGTGCGGTCACGCCCTTGAAGGTAAGGGCCGGATTGCCCGCCATGGCCCGAGGCTGTGGCGGGCTATCTGTTGCCGGACTGGCAGCAGACTCAGACTTGCGGTGTGTAGCCCGCTGGTGCTTCGGCGCCCTGGCCGAAGAAGTAGGCATCCAGCTGCTGCATCAGGTACTGGCGCGCGCGCGCATCAGCCAGGCTCAAGCGGTTTTCATTGATAAGCATGGTTTGGTGGCGTATCCAGCCCTGCCAGGCTTCTTTGGATACGTTTTCATACAGGCGCTTGCCTATTTCACCCGGTAGCGGTGCGAAGTCCATGCCTTCCGCTTCGCGGCCGAGTTTGATGCAATTGACCATTCTAGCCATTGAATTTCCTTGAGTGTTGCAGTGAAGTCGACGCCGCTATTGTGTCACAGCCATGTGCCGGCTTCCAAGCCTGATGCAAGCAGGGTTTTACAATGTCTTGATGAAGACCTTGGAGCGGCGCTCACCGTTGTAGTGCTGGCGCTTTTCTACCGGCAGCGCCTGCGGATCGGATTCGATAAAGCCGCGTTCGACAAACCAGTGGGCCGTCCGTGTGGTCAGTACGAACAATGACTTGATGCCGTCTTTTTTTGCCTGGGTTTCGAGGGCTTGCAGCAGCATTTCACCATAGCCTGCGGTGCGTTGCTCGGGTGCAACAACCAGACAGGCCAGTTCGGCCATGCCGGTTCCGGCAAACGGATACAGTGCCACGCAACCGAATACTTTGCTGTCGTGTTCGAGCAGGGTGAAACGCTGGATATCCATTTCCAGATGCTCGCGACTGCGCCTGACCAGCACGCCTTGTTCTTCCAGCGGCTGGATCAGTGCCAGCAGGCTGCCGATGTCGTCAATGCTGGCCTGGCGCAGTTGTACCAGGCTCTGGCGCACGATCATGGTGCCGCTGCCGAAGTGGGTGAACAATTCGACCAGCAAGGCACCGTCTTCGCTGCCGCTGACAAGGTGGCTACGGCTGATACCTTGCTCGGTAGCGCGGATGGCCCACGGCAGGCAAACACTGACTTCCGCGCTGCCTTGCCCTGCATCCAGCAGGGCTTTGGCTTCTGCAATGGTGATCGAGGGATGAAGCTGGCCTGTCTTGTCCACCAGTCCGCCATCTTCAACCAGAAAGATCAGCTTTTCCGCCTTGAGTGCGAGTGCGCTCTGATAGGCGATTTCTTCCATGGTGAGATTGAATGCTTCCCCGGTAGGGGAGTAACCGATGGGGGAGAGCAGGACCAGTTCGCCAGCGGCAAGACGCGCGCTAAGCGAGGCGCTATCTACACGCCGGACTTGTCCGGCATATTGCATGTCCACGCCATCCAGTACCCCTAAGGGCTGGGCGGTGACATAGTTGCCACCGGCAACACGCAGGTGGGCGCCATGCATGGGCGAGTTGGGCATGCCCATGGTGAGCTGGGCTTCTATGTTGTGGCGGGCCTCGCCTATTGCCGCCTTGACCGCTGTCATGGTGTGGCTGTCGGTCACGCGCCGTGCGCCGTGAAAGCGGCGCGTAATGCCGCGCAAAGCCAGTTGGGCATCGATTTGCGGACGCGCACCGTGTACCAGCACGATGCGTACCCCGAGGCTGACCAGCAGATTGAGGTCCTGTGCCAGGCGGGAAAAATGGTTGGCAGCCAGACATTCTCCGCTGACGGCGATGACAAAGACTTTGCCGCGATAGGCGTGGATATAGGGTGCGGCTTCGCGAAAGGCGAGCACGAACTCGGGCTTCAGCATGCGGGGGATTCCGTCACAGAAGGCGTAAACCCCTTAGGGTAGCAGGAATGCTGTTGTAATGGCAGGTGTCAGCGCTCGTGACGCAATTCTTCCGGCGTGTCGTCGTAGTCGCCGTGCGGGTGATGCTGGTACAGCCGGCTGAAGGCCTGGACGCCCTTGGTGTCTGGCGCCGGTGTCGAGAGGTTGGACAGCTGCACTTCCTCGCTGAAAACGAGCAGCTTCAGATGCCAGTGCTGCAGTGCGTTGTCGTGAAGCGGGATCTGGCAGGCCTGCAGTTGCAGCAGGATATGCTGCAAGGTGTGCGTAAGCAGGCTGTAACTGACGACCAGACGGCGCATGGGTGGCAGCGGCAGGCTGCGAATGCCGATCGCCGCCAGGCATGCGGCCGCCTGTCTGGCGGCCACCGCATCCTGTAGCTGCAGAGTCCTGCATTTGTAAAGTTCACGTTCACGCATCGCCCCACCTCCGGGGCGATGGCTCGCCCCCTTATTTTTGCGCCTGCTTCTGCATCAATATCTGCTGAACCTTGAGAATGTTCAAGGCTTGCGATAGCTGGAAGTCCGCTGCGGCCTTGCCGTCCTTCCCGTCTTTGCCCTGCGGCTTGCCTTCTGTCGGGGTGTCTGGCTTGGTTTTGTCGGCCGGCTTTTCCTGCGGCTTGTCCTTGCCGTTTTTCTGATCCGGGTTTTCCAGATGGCGCTCAAGATCCGCTTCACGGATGCGGAAGGATGCGGCGGCACCATTGACTGTCGACTCTTCCACTTCTACGTCCGGCGTGATGCCTTTAGCCTGAATCGAGCGGCCACTCGGTGTGAAATAGCGGGCAGTGGTGAGTTTGATGCCGCCCTCGCTGCCGAGTGGCAGAACGGACTGCACCGAGCCTTTGCCGAAGGTCTGGGTGCCGACGATGATGGCGCGTTTGTGATCCTGCAGGGCGCCAGCTACGATTTCGGACGCTGAGGCACTACCGCCATTGACCAGTACCACTAACGGCACTTTCTTGACCTCGGCCGGCAGGCTGGCCAGATAGTCGCGGTCGCCGCGCGCCAGATAGTTTTCCGGCGTAGCGGACAGACGCATTTTCGCGTCTTCGCTACGGCCTTCGGTATACACCACCAGCGTATTTTTGGGCAGGAAGGCGGCCGACACGCCGACCGCGCCATTGAGCAGGCCGCCCGGGTCATCGCGCAGATCCAGTACCACACCCTTGAGCGGGGTCTTGTTTTCCTTATACAGCTGGGTCAGGGCTTGTGCCAGGTTTTCCGCCGAGTGCTCCTGGAACTGGGCCACGCGGACATAGCCGTAGTCTGGCTCCAGCAGGCGCGACTTGACGCTCTTGGTCTTGATGATGGCGCGGGTCAGCGTCAGTACGACAGGTTTGCCTTCATTTTTGCGTGCAATGGTCAGCGTGACCTTACTGCCGGGTTTGCCGCGCATTTTCTTGACGGCATCGGTGAGTGACAGGCCCCGCACCGGAGTGTCGTCGATTTTGACGATCAGATCGCCACTTTTGACGCCAGCTTGCTGTGCCGGGGTGTCTTCGATTGGCGCAATGACCTTAACCAGCCCGTCTTCTGCACCGATTTCTATGCCCAGACCGCCGAATTCACCTTGCGTGCCTTCGCGCAGTTCCTTGAATTCATCGGCATTCATATAGTCCGAGTGCGGGTCAAGGCCTGTGAGCATGCCGCGGATGGCGTCGTTGATCAGCTTTTTGTCTTCGACCGGCTCGACATAATCCTGTTTGATGCGGCCGAATACTTCAGCGAAGGTCCTGAGCTCGTTCAGCGGCAGCGGTGAGCCGATGTCCTTGTCGGCGCTGGCCGTCAGGCTGACAGTCAAGAGAGCACCTGCCAGTGCACTGGCACCGATCAGGGCAATTTTGCGGAAAGGTGGGGTCATCATAATATAGGTATCTTTGCTAGCGCATCCAGGATTGGGGATTGATGGGTCGCCCCATATAACGCAGTTCAAAATAAAGGCCGCTCTCGCCACTGTCTAGCGCGCCGGTGTTACCAAGTGTGTCGCCACCCCTGACCGCTTGCCCGCTGCCACGGCTAATAGTACCCAGTCCGGTGTAGACCGTCATGTAATTGCCGCCATGGTCGACGATGACCGCATTGCCAAAGCCGCGCAGCGCATCGGCGTAGACTACCGTGCCATCGGCAACCGCGCGTACTGACTGGCCGGGGTTGGTGCGGATAAACAGGCCCTTCCAGCTGCTGCCCTCGGGGCGGCTGCTGCCGTAACGCCCGGCGATATTGCCGGAAACAGGCATTTGCATCCGACCTTGCAGGCTGCGGAAGGCTTTGCCGCTGCTGCTGGCATCCGCCACCGCTTCGACGGCTTCTTCTTTTAGCGGGCGTGTCGCTTCGGCCGGCAGGGTTTTGCCCTGCGATCTGGCATCCGCTGCCAGTTTGCGGCGGCGCTCGTTTTCCTGCTTGCGGGCGAGTGCCCGTGCTTTTCTTTCTTCGGCCTTTTTGCGGGCAGTTGCCTGGCGCTGTGCTGCGATCTGGCGGTTGATCTGGGCGATCAGGCTGGACAGGCGTTTTTCGTCCTGCTGCAATTTGCTCAGCGTACCTTGCTTGTTGCGGATTTCGCTGGCCAGTGCGCTGGCTTGTTGTTCCTGTGTGGCTTTTTCCCGCGCCAATCTTTCCTGCTGGCTTTCCTGGCGGTGGCTTTGTAGTCCCAGCTTTTCCAGCTCCTGTGCCACTTGCGCGGCGAGTGCCTGCAGTTCGCTTTCCTGTACGCTCAGGCGCTGTATCAAGCCTTGTTGCGCTTGTGCGATATAGCGGTAGTACGCCAGATCGCGGCTGCTCTGGTTGGGGTCGGCCTGATTCAGCATCAGCCGCATCGCATCATGCGAACCGCCACGGTGCTGACGCTGCAAAATGGAGGCAATGCGGCTTTTCAGGTCCAGTGCATTATCGTGAGTGTCTTGCAGCTGACTTTGTAAAGCGGCCAGTTTTCTACTGGATATTTGCTGCTTGCTGTCCAGTTGGTTGAGCGCCTGTCGTGTGGCTTGCAGCGCCTGTTCGGACTCGCGTATCGCGCTTTGCGCCTCCTTGCGGATGGCTTCCTTTTGCGCAATATCCTTTTTCAAGGTGCTGATTTCCTTGCGCACAGACGACAGATCCTGCTGGTGCGGCGCAACAGCAGGAGGTTGGTCCGGCGCAGCCTGTGCAGCGCCGGAAAGTAACAACAGTAATACCCAGAATTTCACTTGAATTCGATCAATGATTGGCCGGTCATTTCGGCAGGTTGGGGCAGCCCCATCATTGCCAGCAGCGAGGGTGCAATATCGCGCAGCGAGCCGCCTGTGCGAATTTCTGCCTTACGCCCGATGTAGATGAAGGGGACGCGGTTTAGCGTGTGCTGGGTGTGCGGCTGGTCATGCGAGACATCATGCATCTGCTCGCAATTGCCGTGGTCAGCGGTGATCAGCACCTCGCCACCTGCCGCCAGCATGGCATCCACGCATAGGCCTACGCAACTGTCCAGTGCTTCGACGGCCTTGATTGCTGCATCGAAATTGCCGCTATGTCCGACCATGTCGCCATTGGCAAAGTTGCAAATGATGGCATTGAAGCGCCCCGAGGCAATGGCCTCGACAATATGGCGGGTCACTTCGGGGGCGTTCATTTCGGGCTGCAAGTCGTAAGTTGCGACCTTGGGCGAGGGCACCAGAATACGCTCTTCCCCGGGGTAAACCGCCTCTTCGCCACCATTGAAGAAGTAGGTTACATGCGGATATTTTTCGGTTTCGGCAATACGCAGCTGTGTCAGTCCCAGGCCTGACAGATATTCACCAAAGCCGTTGCGCAAGGTTTGTGGTGCATACAGTACCGGGTTGGGGTAGGCCTCGCCATAACTGGTCAGCGTGGCGAAATACGCGAGTTTGGGCTGGCGGGCGGTAAAGCCGTCAAACGCCGGGTCGGTCAGCGCGCTGCTGAATTGGCGGGCGCGGTCGGCGCGGAAATTCATAAACAGGACAACGTCGCCATCTGCAATGCTTTGCGGTTCGCCAATTACAGTGGCAGCGACAAACTCGTCGTTTTCGCCGCGTGCATAGGCGTTGGCAAGCGCAGTGAAACCATCCGCAGCCTGATGTTCAGCCTGGCCGTCCACGATCAGCCGGTAAGCCGGTTCGACCCGCTCCCAGCGTTTGTCCCGGTCCATGCCCCAGTAACGACCGCAAACGGTGGCTAGTTTTGTGTGCGGGCATTCGGCCAGAACATGGTGTAAGCGTCGCAGATAGGTTTCGGCGCTGCGTGGTGGTGTATCCCGGCCATCAAGAAATGCATGTAATAAAATTTTCTTGATGCCGGCAGCTTCTGCTGCCCGGATTACGGCATGAATTTGCGCCTCATGGCTGTGGACGCCGCCATCCGATAACAAACCCAGAATATGCAGAGTGTGGTCTTGGCTTTTGTCTAAGGCCGTTTTAAGCGTTGTATTGCTGGCAAAAACCCCGTTTTCTATATCGCTGTCTATGCGGCTGATATCCTGCTGTACGATGCGTCCCGCACCAATATTCAGGTGTCCGACTTCCGAATTGCCGAACTGTCCGCCGGGCAGGCCGACATAACCTTCGGATGCTTCAATGGCGCCGCTGGCGTAAAGGGTACGCAGGCGATCAAGGTTTGGAGTGCGTGCATTCAGGATGGCATTGTTGTCACTTTCGGCGCGTTCACCGAAGCCATCAAGGATAAGCAGGAGTACGGGAGTCAGTGCGTGCATTTGTTATATACGTTCAGAATATTAGGGCTTCTTGATGCTGAAGGCAGTTGTAGGTATTATTGTAATCATAAAACCACGCTAATTATAAAAAATACCTACTCAGGAGTAGTGCCTTGTTGTTTAATGACGATCAGATTGAGCAGACGTCCCGCGCGATGAAGGCTATGTCGCATCCTTTGCGATTGAAAATTATCTCTGTCCTCGAGGATCAGGAGGTAAGTGTTCAGGATATCGTGGAAAAAGTCGGGACCTCGCAGAGCAATATTTCCCAGCATTTGGCCATCATGCGCGACAAGGGCGTTTTGCGCACGCGCAAGGATGCCAACCGTGTGTATTACCGGGTTGGGGATATCCGTACGCTGGAGGTGCTTAAAATGATGCGCGAAGTTTTCTGTGGTTTTGGCGATTAAGCCAGTCTGACGCGCTAAAAATAGTCAAAGCACAGCTTGATCATGCCGTTTGCTGTTTGTCGCATGATTGCAAGCGGCATGATTCGTGGGTTCGAATCATGCCTTCCTTTCGTTAAAACGGCAGCTGCGTTTGCGTGCCGTGCGGCAGGCTGATTTTTGCATCGACCTCACCTTCTGCCAGTTGCAAGTGCACACGTTCACCGTCGCCCAGTTCGCTTGGCGACTTGATCGCTTTGCCTTGCGCGTTTTGCACGATGGCATAGCCACGGGCAAGTACCGCTTCCGGATTCATGGCCGAGAGTGCCGTTTCCAGTCGCAATAAGGTCATGCTGCGCGAGGTGTGCATGTGTTCACTGGCGCGAGCAAGCCTGAGCGCCAGTTGTTGCAGTGTGCGTGCGGCCTGCTCGGGAGCCGGGCGCAGCCGTCCCAGTCGTGCGCTGGCGTTTGCCAGTTGCCGGTTGTCTTGTCTGAGCTGGTTTTTGATTAGCGCTTCCAGGCGGATGCGGGCGCGTGATAGCTCCTGTTGTTGCCGTGCCAGTCGTTCACCGGGGTGTGACAGCCGGTTGGCAAGGTAATCTAGGCGCTGTCCTTTATCTATGATCAGGCGGGCTAATGCCCGCTCCAGTCCGCGTTTTCCCCGTTCCAGTTGCTGCAGCATGGCGTCACGGCTAGGAGATACGAGCTCGGCTGCTGCCGTCGGGGTCGGGGCACGGCGATCTGCAACAAAGTCACAGATGGTGAAGTCGGTTTCATGGCCGACCCCGCTGACCACGGGGACTGGGCAAGCAGCAATTGCACGTGCGACCAGCTCTTCATTAAATGACCACAAGTCTTCTATGCTGCCGCCTCCGCGGCTGACGATCAATACATCGACTTCATGCCGCTTGCTGGCGCTACGGATGGCATGGGCAATCTGCTGTGCTGCATCATTACCCTGTACCGGAGATGGGTAGAGAATGATGGGGATGTTCGGCATGCGTCGCGCCAGCGTCGTCACTACATCACGCAGGGCTGCCGCAGCAGGAGAGGTCACGATGCCGATGGCGCGCGGATGAGGGGGGAGAGGGCGTTTGCGCGCTTCGGCAAACAGCCCTTCTGCTGCTAGGCGTTTTTTCAGTTTTTCATAAGCTTCATATAGGCGCCCGAGTCCCGCCTCGCGCATGTTTTCTACCGCGATTTGATAGTCGCCGCGGGCTTCGTATAAAGTGACCGAGCCGAGTAGTTCGACCTGCATGCCCTCTCGCGGAATAAAGTCGAGCTGTCTGACCCGTTGGCGAAACATGACGCAGCGAACTTGGGCGCCAGCATCTTTAAGCGAGAAATAAGCATGCCCTGATGCGGCCAGGGTGAGGTTGGATATCTCGCCGCTTACCCATAGTGAAGGAATGCCGTTTTCCAGCAGATTACGCGCCATGCGGTTGAGGGCGGTTACACTAATGACATCTTGGGTTTGAGTTGTAAAAAGCATGCTTGGTCAAATCGTCCACGGGTAGGTGTATATAGCTATCTATGCTCTGATGGTGCTAGTTTTGCGTTTTTTGCTTTAATAAGTGATTTTTACAAAAATTAAGCGAAGTTGTTTATTTTGTGAGCAAAGCGGGTAAGGTCTTATTGTTTAGTCTTTAATGCGTATTTTCCCATTCTTTTCCACAGAACTACCCACAGTTGCTGTGGATTATCTGTCGTAACAAGGCTTGCACCCATTTTTTCAGGCGTGGAGCAGGTCTCCACTGTCTTTGCTTATGCTTGTGAGATTGCGGCTTGCAGCTTGCGGTCGGCCTGTTTCACCGATACAGTTTAGCGTCTACAAACCGAGGGAGAATGCTGGTGTGGTCGATCATTCAAGCGGCAGGCTGGCCGATCTGGACCATTATTTTGGCGTCCGTCGTATCGGTGGCAATTATTCTTGAGCGCTTGTACTCCCTGAGGGGGCGACTCGTTGCGCCTTCCAATCTGGTTGATGATGCTATTCAGGCTTATCACCTTGCCGGTGCAGGCGGCAAACTGGTCGAGCAACTGGCCGCGCATTCGCCTTTGGGGCGCGTATTGTCGGCCGGTTTGCGCAATGCTGCCAGTTCGCGCGAGGTCATGAAAGAAGCGATAGAAGATGAGGGGCGCCTCGTCGGTCATAAACTGGAGCGTTATCTCACCACGCTGGGAACGATTGCCGCGATGGCACCGCTGCTCGGGCTATTGGGTACCGTTATCGGGATGATTGAAATTTTTGGTTCTCAATCGCCAAGCGGCACTAACCCTCAGGCGTTGGCACATGGTATTTCGGTCGCACTTTACAATACCGCATTTGGCTTGGTTGTCGCTATTCCCAGTATGATGTTTTACCGTCATTTTCGGGCAAAAATCGACAGCTTGCTGGTCGAGATGGAGGCGCAGGCCATTCGTCTGGTTGAAGCCGTTCAGGGCGTGCGTAACGGGCACCAAGGGTAAAACATGAACTTTCGTCGTGGGCGGCATAGGGAAGAGCCCGAAATCAATTTTATTCCGCTGATCGACCTGTTGCTGGTTATCCTGATTTTTTTGATGGTGACGACGACTTATTCCCGCTATTCGGAAATAGAAATTAATTTGCCTTCGGCTGAGGCGGGCATGGCAGAAACCAAGCCGTCCGAACTGGATGTACTGGTCAGTGCCGAAGGTGAGGCGGTGGTGGGCAAGATGCGCCTGGCAAAACCATCGGTCGAACAACTGGCCGAAGCGCTCAAGCTGGAGGCTAGCGGGCGCAAGGATCCGGTGGTGGTGATCAGTGCCGACGCCCGTGCCCAGCATCAGGCGGTGGTGAAAGTGATGGAGGCTGCGCGTGTAGCCGGATTGACGCAGTTGACATTCGCCACGCGTAGCGAGACACCATGAGCGGGCGTCGTGAATAGCATAGAAAAACACTGGTATGCGCCGCGCCTCTGCTTGAGTCTGTTGCTGGCTCCGTTGGCGTGCTTGTTTGCTTTACTGAGCGGTGTGCGGCGTTGGGCATTCAAGTCCGGACTTTGTAAAACGCATTATTTATCCGTGCCGGTGGTGGTGATCGGCAATATCAATGTGGGGGGGGTCGGCAAGACGCCATTGGCCTTGTCTCTGATCGCTTCCTTGCAGGCGCGCGGCTTGCGCGTAGGCGTGATCAGTCGCGGCTATGGTGGTAGCCATGCCGTACCAACGCTGCTGGACGAAGCAAGTCGTGCCGATGAAGTGGGTGATGAGCCGCTGTTGTTTGCCGCGTCCGGCGTACCTGTGGTGGTTGGGCGGGATCGTGTGGCAGCCGGGCGCTGCTTGCTGCAGGCGAGGCCGGATCTGGATCTGATTCTGTCTGATGATGGTCTGCAGCATTACCGCTTGGGGCGTGCACTGGAAATTGTGGTGATGGATGGCGCGCGTGGTGTCGGCAATGGGCGCTTATTGCCTGCGGGCCCCTTGCGAGAACCCCTGTCGCGCCTGGCTTGTGTCGATGCGCTGGTGGTCAACGGCGAGCGCGCTGCTGCTTTTCCTGATCTGCCACCTGGCTTGCCTGTTTTTGCCATGACACTCGAGCCGGGGCGTTTTGTTTCTCTGGCTGATCCGGCTCAAACGCGCGCCGCAGCCGATTTTGCCGGTCAGCGTTTGGTTGCCCTGGCTGGTATCGGCCACCCGCAACGCTTCTTTGCAACCTTGGCCGGGCAGGGTATTGTCACGCAGCGCAATATTGCTTTCCCCGATCACCACATCTTCAGTGCTGAAGATGTGCCGGATGATGCTGATGCGGTACTGGTGACGACCAAGGATGCAGTAAAGTTGCAGTGCGTCAATCATGCTAGACTATGGGCGCTGCCAGTCGCCGCTCGGCTTGCGCCTGATTTGGCCGACTGGATCATCGTTCAATTAAAGAGACGGTAATGGACGCAAAATTTCTGGAAATTCTGGTGTGCCCCTTGTGCAAAGGGCCTTTAGTGTACGACAAGGTGGCGCAGGAGTTGATCTGTAAGCCTGACCGACTGGCCTTCCCGATTACGGATGGCATTCCCATGATGCTGGAGTCCGAGGCGCGTGAGTTGCCGCCCGAGGAAGATGTGAAATGAGCGGTTTTGTCGTGGTGATTCCGGCGCGAATGGCTTCAAGCCGGCTGCCGGGAAAGCCTCTGGCGGATATAGCCGGCAAACCCATGGTGGTGCGGGTGGCCGAGCGCGCGGCGCTCAGTGCGGCCAGTCGTGTTATTGTGGCAACGGATCACGCTGATATTGTGGCTGCTTGTACGCTGCATGGTATCGAGTCGGTGATGACGCGTGCCGATCACGCCAGTGGCACCGATCGTCTGGCCGAGGTGGTCGCCAATCTCGCTCTGGCCGACGATGAAATCGTGGTCAATGTGCAAGGGGACGAACCGCTGATTGATCCGCTGCTGATCGACCGTCTGGCCGGCCTGATGGCCAGTTCCGGCGTGCCCATGGCGACGGTAGCGCATCCTATTCACGATGCGGCCGAAATGTTTAATCCTAACGTGGTCAAGGTGGTGCTTGATCACGCTGGGCGCGCACTTTATTTCAGCCGTGCGCCCATTCCTTATGCCCGCGATGCGTTTGCACACGATGCAAGCATTTTGCCGCAAGGCTTACCGGTTTTGCGGCATATCGGTATGTACGCCTATCAGGCCGGCTTTCTTTCTACCTATTCATCGCTGGCACCGGCCGCACCAGAGGTTTTCGAAGCGCTGGAGCAGTTGCGCGTACTCTGGCACGGCTACCCCATTATGGTGGAGACCGTAGCGGAGGCACCGGCTGCCGGTGTGGATACCCCGGAAGATCTGGAACGGGTACGCCATATATTTAACGCAACAATTTGCATCGATTCATAATTTCACGGGAGTTTTGCATGAAACTGATTCTGTTGGGCGCGCCAGGCGCTGGCAAGGGAACCCAGGCGGGTTATATCAAGGAAAAGTTTGGTATTCCGCAGATTTCGACCGGCGATATGTTGCGTGCGGCGGTCAAGGCCGGCACACCGCTGGGCCTGGAAGCCAAGGCCATTATGGACGCGGGCGGTCTGGTGCGTGATGACATCATTATCGGTCTGGTCAAGGAGCGCATTGCCGAGCCGGATTGTGCCAAGGGCTTTATGTTTGACGGCTTCCCGCGTACGACCCCGCAGGCTGAAGCGATGCGTGATGCCGGCGTGACCATCGATTATGTGCTCGAGATCGATGTGCCTGACCAGAACATCATCGACCGTATGTCTGGGCGTCGCGTACACCTGTCTTCCGGTCGCACTTATCATGTGACCTACAATCCGCCCAAGGTGGAAGGTAAGGATGACGAGACCGGTGAAGCGCTGATCCAGCGTGAGGACGACAAGGCCGAAACCGTGATGAAGCGTCTGGCTGTATATCACGAGCAGACTGAAGTGCTGGTCGACTTTTACTCGAAGATGGCCGCTAGCGGTGATGCCAGCGCGCCACGCTATGTACGCATTGATGGCACGCAGCAGGTAGAAGCCGTGCGCGATGCGGTACTGGCGGCGCTTGTTTGAGTCTGGCCGGTATGTGAAGGGCGGGGATGTTTCCCCGCCCTTTGTCTATGGCACATGGCTTGATTGAAGGCCTGTCGGCTAAGCCTGACGCTGGAGTATCGATATGTATCATGGTGAGCGTTTTAACGGCATTACCCATCTGTTTGGTACTTTGTTTGCCATTACCGCGTTGGCGGCCTTGTTGCTTGAGGCCAGCTTGCAAGGCGATGCATGGAAGCTGTTCAGCTTTTCGCTGTACGGTGGGTCCCTGGTCTTGCTGTATCTGGTCTCTACGCTGTATCACAGTGCGCGAGGCCGGGCCAAAGCCATTTTGCAGAAGTGTGACCACTCCGCCATTTACCTGTTGATCGCCGGTAGTTATACCCCGTTTTCGCTGATTACTTTGCGTGGCCCCTGGGGGTGGACCTTGTTTTTCCTGAGTTGGGGGCTGGCTATTTTCGGTATTGTGCAGGAATTGACGCTGGGAAAGCGTACGCGTCTATTGTCCATGATTCTGTATGTGGTGATGGGCTGGCTGATCCTGATTGCCATCAAGCCATTGATGGCGGCACTGCCTGCGGCAGGCTTGTTCTGGCTGGCCTTGGGTGGCGTGTTTTACAGCGTGGGGATTTACTGGTTTTTGAATGATGAAAAAATCCGCCACGGTCACGGCATCTGGCATCTGTTTGTTCTGGCTGGCAGCGCGTGCCAGTTTGTTTCGGTCATGTTTTACGTTGCCTGAGTACTGGCGAGTATGGTCAGTCGTGTATACAATCGACGTTTGGGAAAAAGGCTGTAGTACGCTACGGCTTTGATATTAGTAGATTAATAAAGAGATACATGCAAATACCCAGAGAAGTGAGATTGGAGCGGCCTTTGTCGCCGGATTTGGTACGGCGGGCCACTGCAATCGTTGAATTGCCTGATGGTGTATTGGTGACGGCTGTGCTGGGTGGGCGTTATTGTTTGCCCGGAGGGCGGGCAGAGCGGGGCGAATTGCGTTCCCAGGCGCTGCTCAGACAGTTGCGTGAAGAGACGGGTTTGCGTGTCAATTCCATGCTGTATCTGTTTGACCATATCACCGCGCAGAATGCACATAAGGTTTATCTGTGCATAGGTCAGGGGACGGCGCGCCCACAGGGCGAGATTGCCCGTATCTCTGTCGTCTCCTCGCCGGAGTCTGAACTGGACCTGCATACTGAAACGCGGGGTATTTTGCGGCGCTATGCCAAATTGCGTGCGGAAGAGGGTGTCAAGAGCGAGGCGGTGCGCGCTTTTCTTGCTTTGGCGCGCTATATCGCCAAGGTTGATTGATGCCGTAGCTTGTCTGTCGTCTGTCGTCTGTTTCTTTAGGCGACATACAAGCGAAGCTGCAATAAAGGCGCACGCCAGTATGTCGGGTGCGCCTTTGTTATTGGACCCTGGCTAGGGGGGCTTAGTACAGACTGTCGTGCTCGCCGCCAGGTGCGGCTTGAGCCGGCTGGCTATTGCTTACCTGTGTTTCGCTAGGCAGTTCTATCAGCCCCAGATTGCTGCCGGTTGAAAACGCAAACACCATCAGCATGGCTGCCAGCGGTGAAAACAGCAGGATCCCGCCCAGTACCCGCATGCGGCTGGCACCCGAGACGGCGACTAGTGCATGCAGCATCACCGTTACACCATAAAATGCGATGGCTATCGTCGCGACCTCGGCCACATCCGTCGGTAACCAGCTGGTCAGCGGTGTCAAAACCTGAACCAGTCCTGCCACCAGTAGCAGGCTGAACAAGGGCGTCTCGACCGGAGCTTTGGCCAGGCGCAGCCACCACTGCATGAACTGCGCCATCAGCAGGGTTTCCATAGCACCGAACACGGTGAAAAACAGCAGTTTGCCGGCGATGTCGCCACCGACGCTGTCCGCGCCAGCGGCTGCGATCATGCCCAGCAACAGCAATGTTACGACGAGCTGCCACGTCGGGTACTGATAGTGCGCCGCTTCGCGCACGCGCCAGCGCATCAGGTCGAGGGCATCGTGAATCAGTTTATCCATCTCAGTCGAACACCACGGTCTTGTTGCTGTAGGACAGTACGCGGTTGTCGATATGCCAGCGCACCGCACGCGACAGCACTACCTTCTCCAGATCGCGGCCCTTTTGCACCAGATCCTCGACATTGTCGCGATGCGAGATGCGGGTGACCTCCTGCTCGATGATCGGACCCTCGTCCAGCTCTTGCGTCACATAGTGGCTGGTGGCGCCGATCAGCTTCACGCCACGGGCAAAGGCGCGGTGGTAGGGTTTGGCGCCATCGAAAGCCGGCAGGAAGCTGTGGTGGATGTTGATTACGCGATCCGGATAGCGTTCGACGAATTTCTCTGACAGCACCTGCATATAGCGCGCCAGTACGATAAAGTCAGTGCCGGCCTCCTGCAGCAGACGCCATTGCTCGGCTTCTGCCTCGGCCTTGTTCTCTTTGGTCACCGGTACGACATGGAAAGGAATACCGTTGAATTCGACGATGCGGCGGCAGTCTTCATGGTTGGAAATCACCAGCGGAATATCGCAGCCCAGCTCGCCGATGCGCCAGCGGTGCAGCAGATCCACTAGGCAGTGTTCGTATTTGGAGACAAAGATCGCCATCTTCGGTTTTTGTGTCGACAGCGACGTGTGCCACTTCATATTGTGCAGAGTTGCAATCGGTGCGAATGCCGCCTCGAAGCTTTCCATCGGCAGGGTAAAGCCTTCCAGTTCCCACTGGATGCGCATCAGGAACAGGTTTTCGCTTTCATCCTGATGCTGGTCTGCATGCATGATATTGGCGTTGTAGGTCATCAGGAAATTGGCAATGGCGGCAACCAGACCTTTATTGTCCGGGCAGCTGACCAGCAAGGTGGCCGAGGGTTTGTTTTGACTCATGCTTCTCTTTCATATGCATAAAACCCATGCAAAACGCCACAGCCTGGGCTGTGGCGTGCTTGGGGCGAACGAGCTCAGGCGTGCAGATTGGCCGAATCCAGCGTGTTCTGCAACAGGGTTGCGATAGTCATCGGGCCGACGCCACCGGGAACCGGGGTAATAAAGGCTGCGCGTTCACGGGCGCTGTCAAATTCGACATCGCCGCATAGTGAGCCATTCTCCAGTCGGTTGATGCCGACATCGATAACGACCGCGCCCGGCTTGATCCACTCGCCCTTGACGAAATTGGGTTTGCCTACCGCCGCGACCACGATATCGGCTGCAGCGACCTCGGCTGCCAGATCGGCCGTTGCGCTATGGCAGACGGTGACGGTGGCGCGTGCCAGCAGCATTTCCAGTGCTTGCGGACGGCCAACGATATTGGAGGCGCCAACGATCACTGCTTTTTTACCCTTAGGATCGATGCCGTAAGACTCAAGCAGCGTCATCACGCCGCGAGGCGTGCAGGGGCGCAGCAACGGCATCTTGATCGCCAGGCGACCCATATTGTACGGATGAAAGCCGTCTACATCCTTTTTCGGGTCGATGCGCTCGATCACGGCTTGCGGCTCGATATGCTTGGGTAGAGGCAGCTGTACCAGAATGCCGTCTACGCTGTCGTCGGCGTTGAGCTGGTCGATGATAGCCAGCAGTTCATCCTGTGTGGTGCTGGCCGGCAGATCCCATGCCAGCGAACGGATGCCGGCTTTTTCGCAGTTACGCTTTTTATTGCGTACATAAACGCCGGAGGCCGGATCGTCGCCGATCAGGATGACGGCGAGCGCGGGTGCGCGCTTGCCTGCGGCCAGGCGTGCGTCTACACCCTCGCGTACTTGAGTGATCAGCGTTTCTGCGACTGCCTTGCCATCAATGAGTTGTGCCGACATGCGTGGTATTCCTAGAGGAGGGAGCAGGATCAAAATAGCATTTTCGCATTATTACGCCCTCTTTCTCAATGGGTATTGACAGCGCAAAGGCTAGCCAGTATAGTTTGCTCCTCAGTTGGCGGAGTGTGGCGCAGCCCGGTAGCGCACCTGGTTTGGGACCAGGGGGTCCAAGGTTCGAATCCTTGTACTCCGACCACAAGAACACGCAGTACCTGACAGATTGACTTGCGCCCGTAGCTCAACCGGATAGAGCACCGACCTTCTAAGTCGGGGGTTACAGGTTCGATTCCTGTCGGGCGCACCACAGTTTTACGGTGGTGGATATAGCTCAGTTGGTAGAGTCCCGGATTGTGATTCCGGTTGTCGTGGGTTCGAGCCCCATTATCCACCCCAAAAATATTAAAACCCTGATTTCTTTGTGAAATCAGGGTTTTTTTGCGTGGGTAAAACGATTTGCTACACGAACTGTTAAGCAAGACGTGGCGTCAGTCACATGAAAGCCATTGCAGAAAATCTTTGCCGGCGCGGAAAAAAGGGGTCTATTATTGCCGCCGCCGGGTTCCCCATGACTTCGAGCCGGTATTTTTTGCGTTTCTGCATCTTTGCGGCGTCAATGCGAAGTCTTCTGACACCGCGTGCTTTCTCGGAAAGCAGAGTTTCTGACCAATCTGCCATACAACAAATCTTAACATTTGATATTGCGCGCTTAAGCCCGGGTTAATTCCGGTTGGCGAAGATGGCGCTGTCGCCGGCCCTATCGCGCCGGCACCAGGAGCCTAAAATGCAAATCTTCAGCGAACTCTTTCTTTCCCAAGCGGGTTTAATGAGCATCACCGCTATCGTGGCCGCACTGGCCAAATTCGGTTGGCTCATCGCCTACTTCATTCGTCAGGCCCGAGCCGATGAAAAGAGCGCCGCATCCAGACTGGTGAAGCCGATCTGATGTCAATCAGCATCCAATTTTGCCCCCCGCTGTCTTGCTGCCGATGCGCAAACGGTTGTGGCGGGGGGCTTGCCGCTTAGCGCACCAGAATATCCGGGCCGATATCGCGGATGGTCTGTTTGCCGGTGAGTGCCATGCTGACATCCAGTTCCTTATGCAAAATTTCCAGCATGCGGGTGACGCCTTCTTCACCCATTGCCCCCAGCCCATACAGGAATGCCCGCCCAATCATGCTGGCTTTGGCACCCAGAGCCGTGGCTTTGAGAATGTCTTGTCCACTGCGGATGCCGCCATCGAACCAGACTTCAATCTCCGAGCCTACCGCATCGACAATAGCGGGCAGGGCGGCGATCGATGACATGGCGCCATCCAGCTGGCGCCCGCCATGGTTGCTGACCACGATGGCGTCGGCGCCGGTGGCGACCGCCAGCCTGGCATCTTCGACATCCAGTATGCCTTTCAAGATCAGTTTGCCGCCCCATTCCTGCTTGATCCACGCCACATCGTCCCAGCTGAGCGTCGGGTCGAACTGTTGGGCCGTCCACTGGCTGAGCGACACGATATCGCCGCCACCGGCAACATGACCGGCCAGGTTGCCGAAGGTTTTGCGCCCGCGCAGCGCGCGCAGCGCCCAGGCGGGTTTGGAGCCGATGTCCAGAATATTGGCCAGCGTCAGCTTGGGCGGCACCGACATGCCGTTTTTCAGATCCTTGTGGCGCTGGCCGAGAATTTGCAGATCCAGCGTCAGCACCAGCGCCGAGCAGCGGGCGGCCTTGGCGCGCTGGATCAGGGCGCGGATAAAGCCACGGTCGCGCATTACATATAGCTGGAACCAGAACGGCTGGCGGGTGGCGGCGGCTACGTCTTCAATCGAGCAGATGCTCATGGTCGACAGGGTAAACGGGATGCCGAATTTTTCGGCCGCGCGGGCACCGAGGATTTCGCCATCGGCCCATTGCATGCCGGCCAGCCCGGTCGGCGCGATGACTACTGGCATCCGCACCGGCTGGCCTAGCAAGGTGGTGGCAGTGCTGCGTGTTTCCACATTGATGGCGACGCGCTGGCGCAGCTTGATAGCCGCCAGATCGCTACTGTTGCTGCGGTAGGTGCTTTCGGTGTAGGCACCACTGTCGGCGTAGTCGTAAAAGGCTTTGGGTACGCGTTTTTGCGCCAGTTGGCGCAGGTCTTCCACACAGGTAATCACGGGCATGGTTTAGGTCCGCTGAGGGTTTGGGCAGTTGTCACCGCCTACTGGTTTTTGTATTCGAATAGCTGGTAGTGGGTGTTTTGCATCAGCAAACGGGTGGCCTGAATGGCGATTTCCTGTGCGCCATGGCGGACAATGAACGGGCGCAGGGTGTTGAACGCGCGTCCTGCCATCAGCAGCAAGCCGCAGCCGCTATGGCGCAGGCTGGCTTTTAGCATGATGGCCTGTTGCCAGCTCGTGCCGAGCGAGTTATCGGGGCGTATTTCCACGGCTTGCGGCTGTTTGCCCATGTATTCGATGCCGTACCAGGTTTGCGCATCATGGCTGTTGATGCGGCGCACGATGCCGCAGCGCCAGTGGCGCGGTTTGCTGCTGATCAGTATCACCTCGCCCGGTTGTATATGGTACAGCCGGCCTTCGCCTTGCAACTGGACACCGGACAGGCTCAGATCGACTACAAGCAGTTCCGGCGCGCCAGTGTCTTCACCTGCTGCCGCTGTGGCTTCTGCGGCCAGTGCCGCCCAGCAGTCGGGCAGCGAACTTAACAGGCGCAGCTTATTGCTTTCCAGGCGCCTACGCCGGCGGTGACGCCGCCGTGCCGGGTGGCGCCAGTTTTGCTGCAGTTGCAGCAGCAACTGTAGCTGGATTTGCGATACCGGTTCGGGCAGGGCTTGCAGCCGCGCCTGCAAGCTATCCAGTAGTGTGGCCAAATCCAGCTGCCACCATGGGCCGGGCGCTTTGCGCGCGGGCCAGTCGGTGATAAAGCGGGGCGGGGTGTCGCCGGCACTGCTGAAGACAAAGCCTCCCTCTTCCGGCAACTCGCCCGTCGCGGCCAGCAGTTGCAGATGGCGGGCTTCTTCCTGCATTAACGGAATAAAGGCGTTCAGTGACGCCTGGTCCATGCCGTTGCTGGCGATCAAACCGGTCAGCAAGATGGCCGCATAGCGGGCGGCCAGCGTGATGGCGGGCTCTCCGGCCGTTTTTTGTGCCCAGTTCTTGGCCGCGATATGGGCATAGATTTGATGGCAATCCAGCCAGAAGCCGGCAGGCAGTTGGGCATGATGGCGGGTGAAATAAAGCTGTAGCTGCCAGGCGCTATCCAGAGCCTGCGCCAGCGCTTCCACGCGCGGCTTGCTGCTGGCGAGCCAGCCGCCACCGCTGCGGTCGCGCAGCATGGCCAGCCGTTTGTAACCCTGATGCAGGGCGATTTCAAGCTGCAGGGCGAGCGCCTGCAAGTGGCTGCCGGCCTCTGCGTCGTCACGGCTGCGCTCGCGTGCCAGCGCATCAAGCCGGGTTTGCAGACGGCTGCTGGTGGTGCGCGCCGCTTGCAGCGACAACTGCAAAGTGTCGGCCGACAGCGGGCAATTGCCGACCTTGTCCAGCCAGAGCAGCAGAACCCGCGCCGCTTCATCCGCGTCCAGTGCGGTCGTGGACGGAAAGCGGGGCAGCAGCGGTTCGGGGCTGGCCGGTGACAGTAAAAAAGGCAGCGAGGGCAGGGTCAGATCGGTCACGGCAGGCTTGCGGGGCTGGAAATGATGAAATCATATCATTATGCAGGCTATAGCGTCGTGTTGGTAAAGTCCGCGATTATTTTGTAGTGGGCACTTGAAAACCGTATTTGTCCGGCTGTGGAAGATGCGAGTAAAAAATTTAGCGGCCGGATTTAAGTGTTGCTGCAAGCCGGTCGTCTTGTATCAGTGAAGGCGCTGGAATGAGTGCCTCAATTGATAACAAAACCGGAGAAATCTATCATGCTGAGCCTGCACACCAACGCCGCATCGCTGTTTACCAAGAGCAACCTCAACGCCAACCAGAGTGGACTGTCCACTTCTATGACCCGTCTGGGTACCGGCTTGCGCATCAACAGTGCAATGGACGACGCAGCCGGCCTGCAGATCGCTACCCGTCTGGATGCCCAGAGCCGCGGCATGTCGGTTGCCATGCGCAACACCCAGAACGCCACTTCGATGATGCAGACTGCCGAAGGCGCGCTGAACGAAGTATCCAATATCACCCTGCGGATGAAGGATCTGGCGACCCAGGCTGCGGATGGTGCCAGCTCGGCCGCAGATCGTACCGCAATGGAAACCGAGTTTAATGCTCTGGCTTTGGAAGTTGACAATATTGTCGGTAATACCAAGTTTGGTGGCGAGAAGCTATTGGATGCGGCTGCTGGGTTTGGCAAGGGTGCAGTCACCTTCCAGATTGGTGCCGATGGCGCCGAGAAATATGCTTTTGACGTGTCCACCAAGTTGGGCACGATGAAAACGGCAACGGATGCCCTGAAAGGTGGTGACTTGGATGCTGCTGCTAACGCCGCAATCGGCCTTGCTGACACCGCGTTGAAAGCCATCAGTGATGTGCGCTCGGACCTTGGTGCAGGTGCCAACCGCTTGCAGCACGTATACAACAACCTGGCTAACGTCAATAACAATACCCTGATGGCCAAGGGCCGCATCATGGATACCGACTACGCGTCCGAATCGGCCAGCATGACTTCCAAGCAGATGCTGATGCAGGCCGGCACCTCGATGCTGAAGCAGTCCGGCTCGATGAGCCAGCTGGCAATGTCGCTGCTGCAGTAAGCCATAGACGCTTGGCGTCTTGATTGATCAAGCCGGTTGCCTGTTTGGCGCCGGCTTTTTTCATGCGGGGAATGTATGGGTGAACGCATTATGGCGGTCAGTGCCGCCTTGCCGCCGATTGCGGTGCGTAGCCGCGACGGCGATGTGCTGTTGCGTCCGGGCGAGCTGCTCAAGCTGATGCTGATGGCGCATCAGGCCGACGGTACGGTATTGCTGCAAGGCGAAGGGGTGAGTGTCAGCTTGCGCTGGCCGGCCTATCTGCCTTCCCCTGCGCCTGGTTCGCTCTGGCCGTTCGTGGTGCGTGCGGTGTCGCCGCGGCTGGAGCTGGCCTGGCCGCAGCGCGCGAGCGATCAGGCTGCGCTGGCACCGCCCGAAGCCGGCGGGCGTGCCTGGGTTCAGGATGCCGCCAGCGCGCCGTTATTGCAGCGCAAGACGCCGGCACCGGCGCAATTGGCGCAAGACTGGCAAACAGCCTTGTCCGGTGCGCTGCTGGCCGAAAGCCAGCGTCAGGTTTTGCGCGAGCAGCGGCATTTTTCTGCCGCCTGGCTGCAGGCGGGCGGCGGCTTGCCCGAGACGCCTGCGGCGCCGGCCTTGCCGCTGAGCCTGCCGTTCTGGCTATGGGGCGGGCCACGCGTGCGCCTTGATCTGGCCGAGCGCGAGGCGGAGGCCGGTGGTGCGTTGCCGCTTGCACTGGCCGATCTGGTGCTGGAAATCGAGCTGGAGGAGGCCGGGCTGGTACGGCTGGTGTTGCGTGCCCATGGTGGCGGGGTGGCGCTGCTGCTGGCTGCGTCGGTGCCAGGTTGCGTCTGGCTGACATCGCGCTTGCCTGCCATCCGCAGTGCCTTGCGTCAGGCCGGCCTTGCGCTGCTGGCCTGCCATATCGTGCAAAGCGGGCCGCCGCGCCTGTTGCCTGGCTGCCGTTTGCCGGCAATGGCATCCCGGCCTTTGCCGCTGCCCTTGTTTGAGGTGGCGGTGCTGACGGTGCTGGCTTGCAGCCCGGCGCTGGCGGCGTTTAGCCCAGCGTCCCGATCAGGCTGACTTCGCGGTTTTCCGGCACTTCGTTGTAGGACAGCACATTCAGCCCAGGGGCAAACAGGCGGCCGTAGCGCGCCAGGATGGGGCGAATCTGCGGCATCACCAGCAAGATGGGGGCGGTGGCGTGCTGCTTCATCTGGTCGCGTATCACCGGCATATTGACCTGCAGCTGCTGCAGCACATTCGGGTCGACCGGGAAACTGTCGAGCGCAGCCTTGCCGCTTTGTTGCGACTGGGTCAGCGAGGAGAGCAGCATGTTTTCCAGCTCGGGGGTCAGGTTGAAGGCCTTCATTTCGGCATGGGGGCCGAGAATGGCCTGCACGATCTGGCGCCTGAGGGTGCAGCGCACCTCGGCCGCCAGCAAGATGGGATCCTTGCCGTTTTCCGCGACCTCGGTCAGGGTGGTGGCGACCGGTATGATGTCCTTGAGCGACACGCCTTCGGTCAGCAACTGGCGGAAGACGCGCAATTGCTGGCCCTGGGTCAAGGCTTGCGCCAGTGCCGCCGCCAGCTTGGGGGCCAGCGTCGACAGGCGCTCGTTCAGCGCCGCCACATCATCCAGCGTAAACAGCTCGCTCATCTGCTCGCGCATCACCTTGTTCAGGTGGGTGGCGATCACGCTCGGGCAGTCGACGACCTGATAACCCAGACCCAGCGCATGCGCCTTGTCGCCGTTTTCTATCCAGGTGACCGGCATCAGATAGGCCGGGTCGATGCCGGGGATGCCGTCGAGCTGGCCATAGACCTGGGGCGAGGGGATGGCCATCAGGCGCTCGGGGTGAACCTCGGCCTCGGCTACAGTATTGCCACCGATAAGGATGGCGTACTGGGTCGGTTTCAGGCGCAGGTTGTCGCGCAGGGTAATGGCCGGCAGCAGCACGCCCATCGCTTCGCTCAGGGTCTGGCGCACGCCGCGCACCCGCTTGCTTAGCGGTGCGCCTTGTGCCTGGTCGATCAGCCCGACCAGACGGTAGCCCAGCATGACCGACAGCATGTCGGTATAGGGCAGGGCGTGCCAGTCCAGCGGCGGCTCGGCATCGCCGGCGAGCGCCTGACGGATTTCGGCGATATCGGCCCTGGCTGGCGGTTCGTGGCGGTTTTTCTGCATGCGCCAGCCGACAAAGGCGAGCAGGGCGGCAAAGGCGATAAAGGTGGGCCACGGCATGCCGGGGATGATGGCCAGCACGAACATCATGCCGGCGGCGCTAAGCAGTACGGTTGGCGAGGCCAGCAACTGGCCGCCGATCTGCTGTTGCATGTCGCCGTCGTCGCTGACACGGGTGACGATAATGGCGGCCGCCGACGACAGCAACAGCGCCGGGATCTGCGCCACCAGGCCGTCACCGATGGTCATCAGCGCATACTGGCGGAAGGCGTCGGCAAAGCCCATATCGTGCATCAGCGCGCCGATGGCGACCCCGCCCACCATATTGATGATCAGGATCAGGATGCCGGCAATGGCATCGCCGCGCACGAACTTGGATGCGCCATCCATGGCGCCGTAGAAGTCGGCCTCGGCCGCCACATCCTTGCGCCGCTGCTGCGCGCCTTCCTGATTGATCAGGCCGGCATTGAGATCGGCATCGATCGCCATCTGCTTGCCCGGTAACGCATCCAGCGTAAAGCGGGCCGAGACTTCCGAGATGCGTTCCGCGCCCTTGGTGATCACGATGAAGTTGATAATCATCAGGATCACGAATACCACCAGACCGACCACGAAGTTGCCGCCTATCACCACATGGCCGAAGGCCTCGATCACGCGCCCGGCGGCATCGGTGCCTTCATGGCCGTTGAGCAAGACCACCCGGGTCGAGGCGACGTTCAGCGTCAGCCGCATCAGCGTCGTCGCCAGAATAATGGTGGGGAACACCGAGAAGTCCAGCGGCCGTCTGGCCGAGACGCTGACCAGAATCACCAGAATGGCCAGCACGATATTGAAGGTGAACAGGATGTCCAGCGCCAGCGGCGGCAAGGGCAGGATCACCATGGCGAGGATGGCCAGCAGGAAAATCGGCGCGGCTACCTTCAGGCGGCTTAACTCGTTGATGATGCGGGTAGGCAGGTTCATTTCGGTTCTCGCGGTTCGCTCATTTCGCGTGGTACGGGCAGGCTGTCCGGCAGGACGGGCGCGTTGCGGCGCTTGCCGCTACGAAAGGCTTTCAGTTGCAGTACATGGTTCAGCACCAGGGCGACGGCACGGTAAAGCGGTGTCGGGATTTGCTGGTTGACCTGGGTGGTGTGATAACAGGCCCGCGCCAGCGGCGGAATTTCGATCACTTCGATGCCCAGTTCGAGTGCCTGGGCGCGGATATACAGCGCCATTTCATCCATGCCCTTGGCGATCAGGAACGGGGCCTCGGCACGCGTCTCTTCATACTTGAGCGCGACCGCATAGTGGCTGGGGTTGACGATCACCACATCGGCACCGGGCAGGCTTTTACGCACGCCACGCTGCGCCATTTGCTGCTGGATCTGGCGGATGCGCTGCTTGATTTCCGGGCGGCCTTCGGTGCTCTTGTATTCGTCCTTGATCTCCTGCTTGCTCATCTTTTGCTGGCGGGCAAACAGCCAGCTTTGCAGCGGGACATCAATCAGCGCAAAGGCGACAAACAGCAGAATCAGCGACATCAGCGCATCGGTAAACACGGCCAGGCTATGGATCAGGGTCGCGTCCAGCGTGGCACCCTTAAGGGCGAAAAAATCATTCATGGCACGATGGGCCACGCTCCACAATACTGCGCCCAGCACCAGCGCCTTGACGATGGATTTGCCGGTTTCGCTGGCGTGCTGGGCCGAGGCGATACGGCCGAAATGGGCCAGCGGGTTCATGCGCTCCAGCTTGGGGAAGAAATGGGTGGCAGCAAACACCCAGCCGCCGGGCAGCATGGAAAACAGGATAATGGTCAGCGGAATGGCCGCCAGCGGCAGCAACATGCCGGCCAGCAGGATAAGCGAGCCGGAAAACAGCAGCGAGAAACTATTGTCCAGTGTGCCGCTGCCGCCCAAAGGGGCAAAAGCCAGCGCAAACAGGCTGTGAAAATCCGTCAGCCAGCTGGGCATCAGCAAGGCATACAGCTTGAGCGCAGCCAGCAAGCCGATGGCGCTGGCCAGATCGCGCGAGCGCGGTACCTGGCCTTTTTTGCGTGCCTCGCGCAGTTTATGCGGGGTGGCCTTTTCGCTCTTGTCGCCGCTGGTGCTCTCAGCCAAGCGCGCCTCCTGTCAGCATGCGTTCCCACAGTCCGAAGATCTGCTGGCACAGACGCACATAGTGGCCGGGCAACAAGGTGGCCACCAGGGTTAGCGTCATCAGTCCGAACAGGGTCACCAGCGGAAAGCCCAGGGAAAACAGGTTGAGTGCCGGTGCCACGCGGTTGATCAGGCCGAACCCCATTTGCACGACGAAGGTGGCGAAGATGGCCGGCAGCGCCAGCAACAGGGCAGCCGACATGGCCCAGCCCACCCCCAGTACCACCTGCAGCATGGCTTGCGGCGGGATGCCGCCGCCAGCGGGCCACAAGGCAAAACTGCGGTAGATGACTTCCACCAGCACCAGATGCGCATCCATGGTAAAAAACAGCAGTGCCCCAAACAGATAGAGCAAGGTGGAAAGCACATCGCTGGAGCTGCCATTGCCCGGATCGTTCAGGGTGGCCATGGACAAGGCCATCTGCGAGGACAGCAAAAAACCCAGCAGCGACAGCACGACCATCACCAGTTGCAGGGACAATCCGAACAGCAGGCCGATAATGACCTCGCCCAGCGCGGCGGCGATGCCGGCCAGCGAAAACGGATCGATCGGCGCCATATCGCGCATGGCCGGTGCACTAATCATTGCCAGCACCAATGCGATGGCGACGCGGGCGCGCATGGGGGTAGCGGTCTCCCCGACAAAGGGGGCGACCGACAAGGTGGCGATGAAGCGGCAGAACGGCCACCACAGCATGGGCAGCCATTGCAGCAGTTTGGGAAACAGACCTTCCATCTAGCCCACCAGGGTGGCGGCACGATTGAACATATCCACGCAAAAATCCATCAGGTAGGTCGTGATCCAGTGCCCGGCCAGCGCAATGGTCAGCAAGGTGGCCAAGAGGCGCGGCAGAAAAGACAGGGTTTGCTCGTTGATCTGGGTGGCCGCCTGAAACAGGCTGACCAGCACGCCGACCAGCAGCGAGGGCAGCACCAGCAGCACCACCAGCGTCACGATGACGGCCAGGCTGTCGTGGACCAGGTCGACGGCGATTTCCGGGGTCAGCATCAGTAGGCCTGTATGCTGGAAACCAGCGTATTGACCGTCAGCGACCAGCCATCAACCAGCACGAACAGCAAGAGCTTGAGCGGCAGGGAGATCACCAGCGGCGACAGCATCATCATGCCCATGGCCATCAGCACGCTGGCCACCACCAGATCGATCACCAGAAACGGAATAAACAGCATGCAGCCGATCTGGAAGGCGGTTTTCAGTTCGGACAGTAAAAAAGCGGCCAGCTTGACGACAAAAGCGTGTTGCTTGGGCTCGGTGATATGCGCCTCGCCCGACAGGCGGGCAATTTGCGCCAGCGCCGTCTTGCTGGTTTGCGCCAGCATAAAGCGCGACATCGGCTCTTGCGCGACAGTGAGAGCCTGCTGCATGGTGATCTTGTCCTGATCGAACGGCACCATGGCCTTGTCCCAGACTTCAAGGCCGATCGGGCGCATCACCAGCAAAGTCAGGATCAGCGCGACCCCGGTCACGATGCGGTTGGGCAGGCCCTGCTGCAGACCCAGTGCCAGACGCAGCAGCGACAGCACGATGACGAAGCGGGTAAAGCTGGTCATCATCAGCACCAGCACCGGCAACAGGCCAAGCAGGGTCAGCAGAATCAGGATCTGCGTTTTGACCGTAAAGTCGATCTGGGTGCCGGCTGCATTGGCGCTAAGCAAATCCAGCGTGCCGGCGGCACCTGCGGCCAGCGGCATCAGGGCAAGCGCACCGGCCAGATAGTGCGTACGGGAAAGCGACTTCATGAAGAGAGTGCGTCCAGGCCCAGATTGTTCAGCTCGGTAATGCGCAAACCGTAATTTTCGCCGCAGATCACCACTTCGGCCCGGCCGATCAGGGTGCCGTTGACGCGGATGTCCAGCGCCTCGCCGGCCTGCTTGTCCAGCTCGATCACCGAGCCGGTATTCACTGCAGCCAGGTCCGCCAGCGAAATCTCTGCTTCACCGACTTCCAGCGTCAGCGTAACCGGAATCCGCCGCAGCAAGCCGCTCATATCGCGCGGTGCTGCGGAAGCGACGGGGGCTTCGGCGGGTGGCGTATCCAGCCGGTCCAGCAGATTGTCGAGTTCTTCCAGATCGTTTTTTTCCATTATGTGGGCTTCATTCTTCATCGGTAAAGGAGGTCAGGCACAGCCTGCCTTCGTGTTCGACCACGCTGGCGCGGAACAAACGGCTGCGTCCGATATGGACATGGGCTGAACCCGGGTGCAGGGCAGGGATAATCTGGCCGACCCGCAAATCAAGGACTTCACCCAGACTCAGACTCTGGGGTTGTAGCCGGGCTTGCAGGCGCAGCCTGAGGGTCTCGCCGAAATGAGGGCCTTGCGCGCCGGACGCGCTTGCCGGGCGTGGTGCAAGGTGCGTGCTGCTGGCCCGGAGCAGGCGGTCCAGGCTGTCGCGGTCAAGGCTGAGACGGATTGCCCCGCAAGGGCTGCCATCGTTTTCGCTCAGTTGCAGGATCAGCGCAAAGACCGGCGTGCTGCCGGGGGCGACAGGCAGGTGCTGGGCGGGGGGCAGCGGAAGCGGGGTATCGCCACAGGACTGGGCAATGAATTCGGGCAGCAAGGGTGCCAGCGTCGCGCCCAGCATCCGGGCCAGACGAAATTCGGTTTCGGTCTCGGGCTGCTCGGTCTGGGGCGCATCCGTTTGCGCCGTGCGTCCGCCATAGCGGCAGTCGAGTATGCGCAGCAGCAACGGGCGTTCGATATGCACGCCTATGCTGCTGCTGCCGACCCGGTGCCAGCTCCAGCGCGGGCAGGTGCTGACTTCGCGCGTATAGTGCATGCTGTCCAGCACTAAGGCGGCGCGATAGCGCTGGCTCAGTTCGCTTCTGACAAATTCGTGGACCCGGGCTTCAATCAGCGGCATCAGCAGGGGGAGCTGATGAAAAGGCCGGCCTAATGTGGTGGCGTCCAGTGGCTGGACGCGTGCCGCTTGTTCCGGGCTCAGGATCTTGGCTTTGGGCATGGCTTCTTCAAGTTGGCAGGAGAGGGCAGTCAGGCTCGCGGGCGCGGACGTGTTGCATGGATGAGCATCTTACTGAATGCAGAGCGGGTAGATGAGGTGAAAATTCACGTAAGGGTCTGTGAAAATTCACGCGTATAGAAGATAGAAGTAAGTTTAAACTGCGGCGCAGTAAACCATGCCGTCATAAAGGTGGCATGGCAAACCTTTCTCTTATGTCTGTAAGGATGCGCATGCTCACCAATCCGGGCTTGATGTTACTCAGCGGGCAGTCCGCTATCTTGCGCGATATGGCGACGCTGGCGCAGCCGGCCAATATCGCCAGCCAGCCTGAAAGCGCGGCGGATTCGCACAGCTTTTCCGATGCCATGATGGCTGCGCTGCAGAGCGTGGACGCGCAGGGGCGCGAGGCCTCGGACAAGATGACCGAGGTGGACAGCGGCCGCAGCAATGATCTGGTGGGCGCGATGATACTGAGTCAGGAGGCCGGCCTGTCGTTCTCCATGCTGACCCAGGTGCGCAACAAAGTCGTCAGTGCGGTGGATGACCTGATCAAGATGCCGGTCTGATTCTTTGTGGAGCCTGCCTTGATTTCCCGATTGCGTAACGGTTTTGAAGCCTGGCGCGCGCGCGCGCCGGCATGGTCCGTATCTGCTTCCTCCTTGCGCTATGCCTTGCCCATGCTGGCGCTGTGCGCGCTGGTGACGCTGGCGGTGGTGTTCTGGTTGTGGCGCGACGACGCCAGTTATAAGCCGGTGTTTGGCGCCGATGAAAAAATCGCCGCCGCCGACATGATGGCGGTGCTGGACGGCGAGCAGATTCCCTATCGCCTGCATCCGCAAAGCGGGCAGGTGCTGGTGCCGGATGCGGTGCTGGGGCGCGCGCGTATGGCGCTGGCGTCCAAAGGGGTGGTGGCACGTCTGCCATCCGGTCTGGAAATCATGGATCAGCAAGACCCGCTCGGGGTCAGCCAGTTTGTGCAGGATGTGCGCTTTCGCCGCGGCCTGGAGGGCGAACTGGTGCAAAGCATGCTGGCGCTGGATCCGGTCAAGGCTGCGCGTGTCCACCTGTCGCTACCCAAGAGCACCTCTTTTGTCGGAGCCGCCGATAGCAAGGCTTCGGCCTCTGTGGTGCTGACTCTGAAAAACGGCCAGACCCTGAGCGACGAGCAGGTGGCCGCCGTGATCAAGCTGGTGTCGGGCAGTGTATCGACGCTGCCCGAGGGCAGCGTGACCCTGGTCGATCAGGCCGGCAACTTGCTGTCGGCGCGGGTGGATCTGTCCGAAGGCCTGGTGCAGGGCAAGGACAGCGAGGCGGCGCGCCGCATCAAGGGCGAGGTTGCCGATAATGTGCGCGCCTTGCTGGGTGCCAGTCTGGGCGAAGGCAATTACCGCTTGAGCGTGACCGCCGATGTCGACAACGACAGGGTGGAGGAGACGCGCGAGCAGTATGGCGAGGCGCCAAAGGTCACCAACGAGGCTTCGCGCGCGGAAACCTCGGCCAATGCGCCCATGGTCGGGATTCCCGGTTCACTGAGCAACCAGCCCATCGATACCAGCGCTTCTGCACCGGCCGGTGAAAAGCTGGGCGCCAGCCGCCAGGCCACCACGCGCCAGTATGCTTACGACCGCAATATCACCCAGATCAAACGTGCCCGTGGCCAGTTGCGCCGCCTGAATGTGGCGGTGGTGCTGAACCAGCGCGCGGCCCCGGACGGCAAACGCTGGACGCCGGCACAAATCGCCAATATCGAAGCGGTACTGAAAAACGGCCTGGGTTTTGATACCCGGCGCGGCGATACCTTGCTGGTCAGCAGTCTGGATTTCCGTCCCGAAGTGCCGGCCGAACCGTTCTGGATGGACCCGGCAGTGTGGTATGAGGGCCTGCGTATGCTGGGCTGGGCCGTGGCAGCCTTGCTGGCCTATCTGTTGCTGCTGAAACCCGTGCTCGCGCTGTTGCGTCGTCAGGCGTCCCCGCTTGCCGGCAGCGCGCCCGAGCGCGAATTGCCGGCCGAGATGCCGGCCGCGCTGGGAGTGACGCCGGATGGGCAGGGTGCGGCACTGGCACCGGCGTCTGGGCGGGTAGGGGCGGTCGTGCCCCTGCTGGAAAACTATGATCTGCCACCGGCGGGCTCGTCAGTCGATGTACTGGTCGACCATCTGAAGGATCTGGCGGCCAAGGAGCCGGAGCGGGTGGCCGAGGTGGTGAAACAATGGGTGCAGAAAAGTGGACAACAGCAGTCTTAATGGCGGCATGAATGCCGCAACGGCGGCACTGGCCGCAGCCGAGACGCAGGAGCATGCCTTGTCTCCGGTCGAGCAGGCCGCCATTCTTTTGTTGTGCATGGGGGAAGAGCCTGCGGCAGCCGTGTTGCGCTGTCTGAACCGCGAGGAATTGCTGCAGGTGACGCAGGTGATGAGCGGCTTAAGCGGGATCAAGGTCGATACCGTCAAAACCTCGATCCAGAAATTCTTCGACGAGTACCGCGAGCAAAGCGGCGTACATGGTGCCAGCCGCGCCTTCCTCAAGCGTTCGCTGGATCTGGCATTGGGCAGCGATATTGCCAACTCGGTACTCGACCAGATCTACGGCGATGCCATACGTCCCAAGATGGCGCGCCTGCAGTGGGTGTCGCCGCAATGGCTGGCCGACCGTATCGCGCATGAGCATGTGCGCATGCAGGCGCTGTTTCTGGCTTTTTTGCCGCCGGCGCTGGCAGGCCAGGTGCTGGATGCCCTGCCCGAAGCCTGCCATGACCGGGTGCTGGTCAATATTGCCCGTTTAAAAGATGTGGACAGAGACCTGCTGCTGGAGCTGGAGGAATTGGTCAACCGCTGCCTGGCCAGCTTGCATACGCAAAGCACCGGTGTCGAGGGCATGCAGCAGACGGCCGACATTATCAACCGCATGTCGGGGGATCGTGGCCGCATGATCGAGCTACTGCGCGCGCATGACCCGAAGATCGTGTCCGAAATCGAGTCGCGGATGTACGACTTCTTCGTTTTGTCGCGCCAGACCGAAACGGTGATTGCGCGCATCTGCGAAGACGTTTCGCTCGAAATGTGGGCCATCGCGCTCAAGGGCGCCGAGCCTGCGGTGCGCGACGCCATTATCCAGACCATGCCGCGACGCCAGGCACAGAACTTCGAGGGCCAGATGCGCCGTCTGGGGCCGGTGCCCAAGAGCCGCATCGAAGATGTGCGCGGCGAGATTATGGAGCTGGTCAAGGAAATGGCGGCCAATGGTGAAATCGACCTGCAGCTGTTTCCCGAGGAAGTCGTCGAGTGAAGAGCTGGCGTTCTTTCCGCTTTCCGCCGCTGGTGCAGGGCGAGTTGCCTCCCGCTTTTGCCAGTGGCGATGTCGCGCAGGTGCAGGCCTCGGTGGCCGACGGTTTCCGTCAGGGCATGGATGCCGGCTACCACGAGGGTCTGGCCGCGGGCGAGGCTGCCGGGCGCGAGGCCGGCCAGCGCGCCGGCTATCAGGAAGGGCTGGAACAGGGGCGCCAGCAGGCGCTGGCCAGCTTGCTGGCACTGGCCGCGCCGCTGGATGCGGCGGCGGCCTCATTGCGCCACACCTGTGACGACTATCAGGCTTTTTTGCGCGAAGGCGTGGTGGATCTGGTTGACCGGGTGGCACGTCAGGTTATTCGCTGCGAGCTGACTTTGCGTCCGGCACAGATTCTGGTGCTGGTCGAGGAAACCCTGGCTGCCTTGCCTCTGGTCAAGGGCGAGGTGGAGATCGCCTTAAACAGCGAGGAATACGAGCGTATTCGCGAGCTGGCGCCGGAGCGGGCCAGTCAGTGGCATTTGCTGGCCGATGCCAAATTGCCGCCCGGTGAATGCCGTATCCGCACTCCTGAAATAGAAGCCGATGCCGGCTGTCGTCAGCGACTGGATGCTTGCCTGGACAAGGTACGTACGCAATTGGCCACCTTGCCGCCAGACGGCAGCGAGATGCCTCCGGTTGCGCTGGCGCCAGAGGCGCTTGCTCCGGCTGCGACAACCGATACCGCCAGCGCGCGCAAGCGTGCGCCGGCCAAGGCTGCGCCGGCTGTGAAAACCAAGCTGCAGACCGAGGCCGAGGCGACGGCTGCCCCGGCCAAGCGCAGCAAGGCTCGCAGCAAGGCGCAAGCGGGGGCTGACGATGCTGCGTGATGCGCTGGGGCAACTTGACCTTGCCAGTGTACCGATGGCCAGTGTGACCGGTCGCCTGATCGGCGTGTCCGGCTTGCTGCTGGAAAGTGTGGGCTGTCCGCTGGAAACCGGGCAGCGTTGCCTGATTGAAACGGCGCGCGGCGAGTGGCTGGACGCGCAGGCAGTGGGTTTCAGGCGCGAAGTCTCGTATCTGATGCCATTCAAAAAACCGGTCGGTTTGATGACGGGCGCCCGGGTCAAGCCGGCACCGGATGCCGGCGGCCTGATGATAGGGCCGTCCTGGCTCGGGCGCATTGTCAACGGACTGGGCGAGCCGCTGGACGAAATGGGTCGCCTAGGCGGGGACATGCCGCTGGCGGCACATCCGCCACGCATCAATCCGCTTAAAAAACGTGCGGTGGATACGCCGCTGGATGTCGGCGTGCGTGCCATCAACGCGATGCTGACACTGGGGCGCGGTCAGCGTGTCGGCCTGTTTGCCGGTTCAGGGGTCGGCAAGAGCGTGCTGCTGGGCATGATGACGCGCCACACCGAAGCCGAGGTGGTCGTGGTGGGCCTGATCGGCGAGCGCGGGCGCGAGGTGCGCGAGTTTGTCGAGCATGCGCTGGGTGCACAAGGCCTGGCCAAGGCAGTACTGGTGGTGGCGCCGGCAGACGAGTCGCCCTTGATGCGCCTGAAGGCGACCGAGTTGTGCCACACCATTGCCGCCCATTTTCGCGATCAGGGGCAGAACGTGCTGCTACTGGTGGATTCGCTGACGCGCTATGCGATGGCGCAGCGCGAAGTGGCGCTGGCACTGGGCGAACCGCCCGCCACGCGCGGTTATCCGCCTTCGGTATTCGGCATGTTGCCGGCGCTGGCCGAAAGTGCCGGCAATGGCGAAGGGAGTACGGGCAGCATGAGCGCGATCTACACCGTATTGGCCGAGGGTGATGACCAGCAGGACCCGGTGGTCGATACCGCGCGTGCCATTCTTGATGGCCATATCGTACTGACGCGCGAACTGGCCGAGCGCGGCCATTATCCGGCCATCGATATTGCCGCTTCGGTCAGTCGCTGCATGGGGCAGGTGGTGCCGCGCGAGGTGAAATTGTCGGCGCAAGCGCTGAAGGCGATGTGGGCGCGTTATCAGGAAGTCAGGGCATTGCTGCCGCTGGGTGCCTATGTCGCCGGTGCTGATCGCGATACCGACCGCGCTTTATCCCTGCTGCCGGCGATAGAGGGTTTATTGCGTCAGGATGCCGACACGGGCGCATCGCTGGCCGATAGCTGGCAACAGTTGCAGGAGATTGTCGCATGAGCAAAGCGCGCAGTTTGCAAGCCTTGAACGTGATGGTGGGGGTGCGGCAGCGGGAGGTAGAGCGCGCGGCCGACGAGCTTAAAACCAAGCATGCCTTGCTGCAGCGTTACCGCAACAATATCAGTCTGCTGGAGCAACTGGGTGCGCCGCCATCGGCAGGCCAGGCAGTGTTCAGCAGTTCGCAGGCGATGAATATGTCGGCCTACAAGGGGCAGCTTAGCCAGATCAAACTCAGCCAGCAGCAGGATCTGGCCTTGTCGGAAGCCGATGCCGAGCTGAGTCGTCAGAGTCTGCTGGCTGCGCGGTTAAAACGCGAGGCGATGGCGCAGGTGCATGATGCTGCGGCACGCCACCTGCTGCGCGAGATGGAGCGGCGCGAGCAAAAGCATGCGGACGAAGCGGCCGGCCTGAGCTGGCAGCGCCAGACACCTCGCTTTTAGCCGGCAAGTGCGCAGGATAAACAGGATGGTTTTATTAAGTGGCTTAATTGTTTTAGTAAAAATTCAAGAAAACAGCGTGTTTGGTCGCTAGTTAACACTATGGTGGACTGCCCGAACAGGATATTGCTATGACCGACTTCAATCCCGCCCAGATGGCCAGCCAGATGGCCACCTACTATGTGCAAGGCGCGAAAGCGCAGCTTGATATGCAGAGCAAGGCCAGCAAGGGACGCAGCGATGCCCTCGCCAGCTTGCAAAAATCGCTGCAGGATTTCCGTAGTGCACTGGATGGGCTGGGTGCCAAGAAAAATATGCTGGCGATGAGCGCAACCGTCTCGCCCGATGGCGCCGCCACGGCAACTGCGACCGGCAAGGCTCAGGGCGGCCGCTATTCGCTGTTTGTCGAGCAGGTGGCCAGCGCGCACCAGATCAGCTTTGTGCCGCCCAACGGGCTGGCGGTGGCGAGCGGCGAAACCCTGACGGTGAATGTGGGGGCAAAGAGCTTTTCGATTTCCTTGAAGGATGCGGATACCGATGGTGTCTCCGGCTTGTCGTCCACCGAGATTGCACGCGCCATCAACCAGCATAAGGACAATGCCGGCAAGGTCAGTGCCGGCGTGGTGACCGGGCAGGACGGCAGCAGTACGCTGATCTTGTCGGCAGGCCAGACCGGGGCGGCCAATACGATCACGCTAAGCTCAGGCAATGCCGCGCTGGCGGGTGCGCTCACGGCACCCAAGCAGCTGACCGAGGCCAGGGATGCGGTGGTGTGGATGGGGGCGAAGGGTACCGGGGTCAAGCTGACTCAGGCGAGCAATGCCTTTGCCGTCGTGGATGGCGTCACCCTGAACCTGAGCAAGGCACAGGGTGCGGGTGATGCACCGCTGGTGCTGAATGTTGCGCGCAGCGACACCGATACTGCAGCCAATGTGCAGGGCTTTGTCGACGGCTATAACGCGCTGCTCAAAAACATCAATAGCCTGACGGTGGCCGGCAATGCCGAAAAGGGGCAGGCGGCCGGCGCCTTTGCCTCGGACGCCAGTGTGCGTGCGCTGCGTGAGCGGCTGAACAGCCTGATCCGCCAGGATTTCGGCGGGGTCAAATTGTCGGACATGGGTATCAGCGCCGCGCGTGACGGCACACTGACGCTGGACAAAAGCAAGTTGGGCAAGCTTCTGGACAGCAAGCCGGATGCGCTGGACAGTTTTTTTAACGGCACGACGGCATCTGGCGGCCTGCTTAAAGCCGGTAGCAGCTATCTGGATACCTGGCTGAGCTCGACCAAGGGTGTGCTCAAACAGCGCAGGGATTCCGAAACCGGGCTCAAGGCCGATCTGGACAAGCGCCAGAGCCGTATCGACCAGGATTACGACCAGGCTTACCAGCGCTATCTCAAGCAGTACAGTCAGCTGCAGCAGTTGCAGACGCAGATGGCTAAAACCGTGGAAATGTTGAACAGCAATCTGGGCGTTTGATGCGCCAGAGGCAAGGGGCGGGAAAATGGATTACGAGGCGTATCGCAATTATCACGCAGTAAATCTGGAGTCGCAGACCAGTCAGGCATCGCCGGTCGAGCTGGTGCTGGTGTTGTTTGACGGACTGATGGAAGAGCTGGCGCGGGCGCGGGCCCATATCGAGCACGGCCGCTACGAGGAAAAGGGCGACAGCATTACCAAGTGCATCAATATCCTGAACGGCCTGTCCGGTGCACTGGATTTTGATAGCGGTGGCGAGGTCGTGACCAATCTGGCCCGCCTTTACGATTACTGTGCCTACCGGCTGTATGACGCAAGCGTCAAGCTGGAGGTGGGGCAGATTGATGAGGTTCTGGCTTTGCTGGCCCAGCTTAAGGGCGGCTGGATCGGGGTAAGGGATCAGCATGAAGCCGCTCACCCCTGACCCGGGCGCACTGATCCATGCGGCCGAAGCGTGTGACTGGACGCGGCTGGCACAGCTGGATTTGCAGTTGCAGCATTATCTTGCCCAGCCCGACGTCACGCGCGAGCGGGCCTTATTGCTGGCTTTGCGTGAGGCATATCGCGAAGCCGCCGCCATTTGCAGCGCCCATAGCGCACAGCTGGCGCGGGAAATGGCACTGCTGGCCTCCTCACGCGAGGGGCAGCAAGCTTATGCACTTTTCAGTGAGCCGGAGCTTTTATGATGTCGCCTGCCTTGTCTGTGGTGCCGGCGCGCCCGGAAGCCGTGCCCGCCACACCGCCTGTCGCATCCTGCGACGCAGCGAGTCCGGACGATCTGCTCTTTTCCGGTTTGCTGGCAAATTTGCCGCAGGAAGAGCAGCGCCCTGGCGAAGAAACCGAGCCCAAGCCGGAGTCCCCTCTGCTTGAAGGCGCTAACGGTATGGCCGTGCCTGCACCTGCATTGCCCGCCATGACCATGGTGGCCATCGCCATGATGCCCCCCAGGGAGGTACAGGCAGAGCCGGGCGTGTTGCCGGCAGATCAGGGTGTTGAGGGTGTGGCTATCGAGAGCCGGCATGCAGCCGCGCAGGCCGCTGTCCCGGTTCGTGCGGGCGAGACGGCTCTTGGCGCTGCTTTGTCATACGGGTTGCCGGCGACGGATTTTGCTTCCCATTTATTGCGCCAGGCGGCAGCGCCTGCTCAGCCGAGTCCGCAGTCTGTGCCGGCACAGGGGGCGGATTCGTCCTCCGTATTGTCTGGCGAAATTGCGCCTAGGTTTTCGCCTTCCTTGCCGCTAGCGCTCGCCGATGGCGAGATGAACAGGCAGGCCGGTGCCAGCGATGCGGGGATGCCCTGGCTGACGGGCTCCAAGGCGGTGGCTGCACCATTGCCGGAGTGGGCACCGCTCACGCTTGATGCCGGCAAGAGCGCCAGTTGGGGCGAGTCCTTGCGTAGCGCATTGGGCGAGCGGCTGCAGCTTCAAAGCGCTCATGGCATGGATAAGGCGCTGATCAGGCTGGATCCGCCGAGGCTGGGTGCGCTGGAAATCAGCATACGGCATGAGAGTGGCGGGCTGTCGGTACAGCTCACGGCCTCCAACCCTGATGTAGTCCGGCAGTTGCAGTCCATCGGTGAGGGCTTGCGCCAGGATCTGGCGCAGCGCCAGTTCTCCCAGGTCAGCGTTGATGTGCGTGAAGGTCAGGCCGGCACAAGTCAAGGGCATGGACGACAAGGTGGGCAGCAGCAGAGCGGGCAGACGCCAGGCAAGGCGCTGGCCGAGGCAGATATCCCCGGTGAGGTGTTCGAGCTGGGGCAGGGTTTCAGCAGGGTCTGAGGTTTTTCATGAATAAATCGGTAGTAATCGGCGTAGTGGCGGCCCTGGTGGCGGTGCTGGCAGGTGGCGGCGGCATGTACTTCTGGATGGGGGCCTCCGCACATGCCAAGGCGGCAGAGCCGGCGGCACCCGTGGTCAAGGATGGCCGTTTTGTCAGTCTGGACAAGGTTATCGTCATGCTCAAGGGTAGCGAAGGGGCAAGCCAGCAGTTTATGGCGATAGATCTGGTGTTTCGCACATCGGACAAGCAAGAGGCCGAGGTCAAGGCACAATTGCCGTTTTTCCGCAGTATTGCCGTGCGTTCCCTGTCGCAGCTGGGCGCGGCGCAAGCCAGCTCCATGAGCGTCGATGCTTTCCAGCAGCGCCTGGCTCAGGCCTACAAGGCGACGTTTGCCGGTGAAGGGCGGCCGATGCCGTTCTCCGAGGTCATGGTTGCCAAGCTGATCATCGAGTAGCGCGCATGTACGCCGATTACGCCGAAACGGTGTTGCAGGACGAAGGCAGCCAGCTGGATGCCTATTTGCCGCTGGTCAAACGCATCGTGCGCCAACTGTCTTCGCAGTGTGCGGCCGTGATCGAGCGCGAGGATATGGAACAAATAGGCCTGATGGCCTTGCTGGAGTCGCTGCGGCGTTATGGCGTGCCGGATGAGCGTTTTGCCGGCTTTGCCGTCTTGCGCGTACGCGGTGCGATTCTGGACGAGTTGCGCCGCCTGGACTGGCGGCCGCGTGCAGTGCGTCAGGATGCGCACAAGGTACGCGATGGTTTGCGCGAGCTGACGCGCAAGCTCGGACACGAGCCTGGCGAGGCCGAGGCTTGTGCCTTGCTGGGGCTGAGCGCGCAGGCATATGGGCACGCCATGCAGGCCGAGAGTGCCGAGGCTATGGCCAGCCTGGACGAGCTGTTGGCGGCCGGGCATGAGCCGGGGGGGATGTCGCGTCCGGATGAGGCCTTGCTGGACCGCTTGAGTCTGGCACAAGCCTTGCGCTTGCTGGATGAGCGCGAACAACGTGTGATCCAGCTGTATTACGAATTCGACCTGAGCCTCAAGGAGATCGCGCTGGTGCTCGATCTGACCGAGGCACGTGTATGCCAGATCAACAAGGCCGCGCTGAAAAAAATGAAAATGCGGCTTGCCGCCTGACCCCCTGAAAGCAAAACATGCAGCAACTACTCGGTATTTTCATTGTCCTCGCCTGCGTATTCGGCGGCTTCATGATCCATGGCGGCTCCTTGGCGGTATTGTGGCAGCCGATCGAATTGCTGATCATTTGCGGCGCAGCCTTGGGGGCCATCGTGCTGGGCAACCCCGGTCATGTACTCAAGGAAATGGTCGGCCAGCTCAAGCGTGTCATCCTGCACAAAAAACAAGGTGCCGAATTTCAGCGCCAGCTGTTGCTATTGATGTATGAGCTGCTGATTACCGCCAGCCAGGGCCTGAAGGCGCTGGACGAACATGTGGAAAATCCGGCGCAAAGCCCGTTGTTTACCCGCTATCCGCTGGTGTTGGACGAGCCGAAATTAATGGCCTTTATCGTTGATAACTTCCGCCTGATGGCCATGGGCAAGATCAATGCCCACGAGCTTGAAGGGGTGCTGGACCACGAAATCGAATCCATCGAGGAGGAGCTGGAGCAGCCATCCAAATCGTTGCACAAGATTTCCGAGGGCATGCCCGGCTTCGGGATTCTGGCTGCGGTGCTGGGTATCGTGATGGCGATGAACAGTGTAGGCGCCGGCGCAACGGCTGGCGAAATCGCTGCCAAGGTGGGCGCGGCGATGGTGGGGACCTTTATCGGTATTTTCTTCTGTTATGGGGTGCTTGATCCCTTGTGCAATATGATGCACCAGCAGGTGAAGGAAGAAATGTCCAATTTCGAATCGGTCAAGGTGGTGCTGGTCACCCATGTGGCGGGCAAACCGCCGCTGTTGGCCATCGATGCCGGCCGTCGTCTGGTGCAGCTCAATACCAAGCCCAGCTTCTCGCAACTGGAATTGTGGATTAATGCGCTCGAAGGCGTGAGCTAAGGAGCGGGCAATGGCCAGAAAAGACGAGCACCACGAAAGCACCATTATCAGGAGAGTCTCCAAACGCGGAAGCGATGCCGGCCATGGCGGGGCTTGGAAGGTCGCTTTTGCCGATTTCGTACTGGCGCTGATGTGTCTCTTTATGGTGCTGTGGGTACTGGCGGCACGCGATCAGGAAAATCTGGAAAAGGTATTGAACGCGGGCGGTGCGACCATGACGGCGGAAGGTGGTTCGGTACGACTGGATCACGCGGGCAATCCTAAAGGCAGCCTGATTCCGCGTGACCCGATTCCGGGTCAGCCGCAAAGCGACAGCCGTGCCCAGACCCAGGTCAAGAGCAGCAGCCAGCCCTCGGCGCTGAACGATTCTGCGGGGGCGCGCCAGCGTGTTGACTCCGAGCAGGCGATGCAGAAACTGGCGCGCATGATGACGACGCTTTCGATCGAAGCCGGGCTGGCCGGCAATATGCAGGCGGTGGTCACGCCTTATGGCTTGCGCATCCTGCTGCATGACACCGATGAGCAGGGGATGTTTGAACGCAGCAGTTCAGCGATCAATGAGCGTTTTCGCCTGTTGCTGGTCAGGATGGGGACGATGTTTCGTGGCATAGAAAACCAGTTGCTGATCGTCGGGCATACCGACTCGCTGCAGTTCCGCAACCAGAGTCATGCCGCTTTTTCCAACTGGAGTTTGTCCAGCAATCGGGCGATGACCGCCCGTGCCCATTTGCTGGATGGCGGCATGCCTAAGGACAGCATCTTGCAAGTGGTCGGCATGGCGGACAGGGCACCGCTGGACCGTGCGAACCCGGCAGCGGTGGTCAACCGGCGTATCGAGATGCTGGTGTTGACGACAGAGCAGGCACATCAGGTGTCCGCCATGTTCGGCATGCCCGGGCGGACGGAAGCATTGATGCCGGGCGTCAACTCGGCCCGGCCGGATGTGGTTCCAGCCTCGGTACTGCAAGAACGCCTGGTCAAGGTGCATTGATGGCTGGCTAAGCGTGTTGTTGCAATGCAATAGGAAAATAGCAGTTTTAAATATTTTGTTACATACATGTCATTATCTGCGGTATTATCGCAAGCCTTGGTTATCAATACCCGTTATTGTTAAAAAATGCTAGTGAAAAGCCGCATGATTACCGCCAGATTTCTTAATAGTTTCTGCTGTGGTATCCGGTTGTCAGGGCAAGTGTGAAGCAGAAATCGTGACCCAAAATAATGACAATATCCGGCAACAGGTCGCGCAATGCGATTTTTTTGCCGAGCTGGACGAAGCCGCACTGGCGCGCCTACTGGAGGTGGGAATACCGTTGCGCTTGCGCAAGGGGGAAACCTTATTCCGTGAAGGGGATGTGCTTGATGCCATCTATGTGCAACTGTCCGGCCGTATTCAGTGCTGTGCCGAAGATGGGAGTGGCAAGCGTTTTGTTTTTCTGTTCAGCAAGCCCGGCGATGTACTGGGGGAAGTCTCCTATCTGGATGGTGGTGGCAGTGCATGGGGCTGCTGTGCCGATGAAGAGTGCGAACTGCTGAGATTCCGCCGTCAGGACCTGATGATGGTATTCGACGACAAGGATGGTCTGCCTTGTGCCGTCAGCCGGCAGCAAATTCTTTTGCGTCTGGCCGGCATGGTGCGAACCATGTCCCTGGTGGCCCGCAATCTGGCCTTGCTCGATGTCTATGGCCGTATCCGCATCCTGTTCGGCGAGGTGATGGTGGACATAGATGGCGCATTGCAGCTGGAAAAACCCTTTACGCAACAGGAAATAGCCGAGCGTATCGGCTCTTCGCGCGAGATGGTGGCGCGCATCCTTAAAGAGCTGGTATACGGGCATTACATCCGTCTGGATAACCGCCGCATCACCTTGCTTAAACCTTTGCCGGAACAGTTTTAAGTTTTTGCCGGCTGCTGTCGCCTTATCTAGGGTAAGGGGTTCAAGGATAAACGAGGCAAGAGATGCGTATCACACCACAAAGAACAGAACTGCGTGAACTGCCCGCCGGCAAGCGTAGCGGTGCGCCCGCTTCTCCCTCGCCTGCCGAGGTGAAGCAAGGCAGTGCGGAGTCTGCGCGTATTGCGCCTGCGATGAATGCGCTTTCCGCCATGGCGGAGGTGGACATGGATAAAGTCGCCGTGATTCGTCAGGCGCTGGCGCGCGGTGAAATCGGTTTTGATGCGGATAAACTGGCCGGGCTGATCGCCCGCTACCATGGCAATCAGGGATGATGAACGCGGCAGTGCTCAAGCAGTTGATGGCCGGTATTCAGGCTGACCGTAGTGCTTACGCAGAGCTCGAGCATCTGCTGGAAGCGCAACTCGGCGCCATTGTGCACTGTGATGCATCCCGGCTTGCATCGCTTGCTGAAAGCATTCTGCAACTGAGTGCAACGCTGGATGGCAGCCGTTGTGAGCGCGAGCGTTTGCTGCTGGAAGCATTGGGTGTTAGCAGGCTGACTTCAATCGAACAGGTGTTTATGCGTTTGCCCGCCGATATCGCGACGCGCTGCCGGGCACACTGGGAAGCCTTGTGTAGCAAGGTGCAGCATTGCCAGTCGCTGAATACGCGCAATGGCCGGCTGATGAGCGAGCAGCACGGCTTGTTGACCCGGGTGATGTTCGGTGACGAGGATGTCTATGTTTCTGCCTGAGTCCCGGCGTCTGCCGTTTTTGGTGGCAGGGGAGATGCCGGCTGCGGCCACTCTGCCTGCGCCAGCCCCTGGCGCTGCCGGCCAGTTTTCCGCACTTTACCGGCAAACCCGGCAGGAGGTCAGCGACTATATCCGTCACGGAGAATCTGAGGCGATGCCGGCGCTTTCGCCTGATGGTGCCTGGCTGCATAGCCGGCTTGCCATGGTGGGTGAGGCTGGCGCTGCGCGCGCCGTTTCGCTTGCGGGGTCGGCGGAGGATTTTGCCAGCGCCGTTTTGCCTTATGCGCGTCAGGCAGCCAGCGCATTGGGCGTGGCACCGGAGATTGTCGCGGCACATGCGGCGCTGGAGTCCGATTGGGGGCGTCGCCCCATCGTGCGCGAGGATGGCGCGAATAGCTTCAATTTGTTCGGTATCAAGGCGGGGGAGGGCTGGCAAGGTGAGCGCACCCGCAGCGTGACCCATGAATTTGTCGACGGGCAGGCGCGCAAAAGCGTCGAGTCTTTTCGCGCCTATCCCGATTACGCCGCAGCCTTTAACGACTATGCGCGCCTGATTTCCTCAAACCCGCGCTATCGTGCCGCCCTGGGGGTGGGAAGTGATGGCGCAGCCTATGCCCGTGCGCTGGCGCAAGGCGGCTATGCTACCGATCCGGATTACGCCGCCAAACTCAGTAGCGTGGTGACATCCTTGCGCCAGCGCCAGGCGCGTGTCACTACTCCAGCGGGCTAACGACCCCCGCCGCGCTGACTCTGGCCGGAAAAACCCGGCCACTGGCCAGATTCTTCACCCGTATGATATCCCCAGCCTTGCCATGATTTTGCGCTTCTGCGCTGACCCTGACCTCGATGCCGGGGCGGCTGGCGATGATGTCTATCTTGTCGCCGCGTCTGATCAGCACGCGCCCATCCCCTGAGCTGGATGGCGCTGACGGGTGAGGCGGTTCGACTCCTGCGTCTTTCTTGCTGTCTTGCGTGGCAACCTTTTCCCTGTGACTGCCTTGTTGTGCCTTGCCGGGCGCGGCTTCTGTTTCTGGCGTCTGCGGCGAAGACGCGAGGAGGCGGGCGCGTACTGTCCATATGCTTTGCCACAGGCCGGGGCAAGTCACGGCAAAACGCATGCGCCCGGGGTTGCGGGTGTCGATCTTGCGTATCTGCAGCATTGACGGGCAGAGGGGCAGACGGTCGGCTTCGCGTGGCGGGATAAAGCTCAGTTGGGCAGCGGGCGGCTTTTCGCCGGCTTTTGCCTGCGATTGCAGTGCCTGGTTTGCCGCGATATCGAGTTGTTGGTGTATGGCTGGCATGGCGGCAAGCGCACCCATGGCCAGACATAACAAGCCAAGCATCAGCGCCTGGCGGCAGGGGTTCGTGAATATTGCCATTCTGGCTGTCTTGGTAATTATTACATGTACGTATCTCGGGGGGCTTATTAATATCCCCTATCAATTTTACCGGTTTATTCTTAACCAGTATCTTGAGTCATAGCAACGGTATTGAACATGGCTAGGGGTGTCAATGGGGATAGCTTTTGACAAGGCGCTGGGTATTCATCCTGAAGCGCTCAAACTGAGGGCGGAGCGTACACGCATTCTGGCATCTAACCTGGCCAATGAAAGCACGCCCGGTTACCAGGCGCGCGATATCGATTTTTCTGCCGCGCTGGAGCAGGCGACTAGCGGCGAAGGCGATATGGAGATGGCGCTGGATACGGCGGCAAAATACCGTATGCCCAATCATGCATCGCTGGATGGCAATACGGTGGAACTGGGTGTCGAGCAAGCCGAGTTTGCCCAGAATACCAGCGATTTCCAGACCAGCCTGACTTTCCTGAACATGAAATTCAGGGGCTTGGCCAAAGCCATTTCGGGGCAATAAATCATGTCTTTCAGGGATATCTCCCGCATCGCGGGTTCGGCCATGACGGCGCAGACCATCCGCCTGAATACCATCGCCAGTAATCTGGCCAATGCCGAGTCTGCCTCGGGCTCGGAGGCAGTGGCTTATCGTGCCCGCAAGCCGGTGTTTGCCGCCATGGCACAAGGGGGCGCGGATGGCTGGCAAGGCGCGACAGTGGCAGTGCTGGATGTCGTCAAAAGCCCAGCGCCGCTGCGCAAGCTGCATGAACCGGGCAACCCGCTGGCGGATGCGGACGGTAATGTGTTCTACCCCAATGTGAATCCGGTCGAGGAAATGACCGACATGATGGCGGCCTCGCGCGCTTTTCAAACCAATGTCGAAGTGATGACCCGGGTACGTTCCATGCAGGGCGACCTGCTCAAGATGGGAGAAGGCTGATGGCAATTTCAGGCGTGACAGTCGATGAGCGGAACACTGGCGGACCCAAGGGGGAGACACCGGTTGCCAAGGCTGCCGGTCAAACCTTGGGCGATGCAGACATGTTCATGACTTTGCTGATGGCGCAGATCAAGAATCAGGACCCCTTGTCGCCCAGCGACCCTGCCCAGTTCGTCAATCAGCTGGTACAGATGAACCAGATGCAGACTTCGCTTTCCATGTTGTCCGAGCTCAAGGGCAATGCCCTGATGATGCGCGAACTGCAGGGGCTGGCGCTGGGGGGGCAGGTCGGGCATCTGTCGCGGGTTTCTACCAATCAGCTTGAACTGTCGAGCGCTTCTGGCCCGCTTAGCGGCCACCTGACGCTTCCCGGTGCGGAAAAAGCGGTTTCGGTGACGCTGACAGCGGCCGATGGCAGCCAGACCAAGGTGGATCTGGGCGCGCGGCCGGAGGGGGCGTTTGCTTTCAGTATTGATCCGGCGGCGCTGAAATTGCCTGCTGGCCGCTATGAGGTCAGCGTGCAAACGGCATCTGGTAAAAAACCGATGCTCGAGTTCGAGGCGCGTATCGAGGGTGTGCGCCTGCCCGTGTCCGGAGGCGAACCCTTGCTGCGCCTGGCAGGTCTGGGCGAGTTTCCCGCTTCTTCCATTACCCAGTTGCGCGGTTCGGCTACCCGCGACGCTCAAGGATAGTCATGAGTCTAGAAATCGCAGTTTCCGGCATCAATGCTGTCAGCAGCCAGCTGGACAGTATCAGTAACAATATTGCCAACGCCTCGTCCTATGGCTACAAGACTGGCCGCACCAACTTTGCCTCGCTCTATGTGGGCTCGCAGGCGATGGGTGTCGGCATCTCCTCCAAGACGCAGGATATCGCCCGCATGGGCGGGATGCAGTCGACCGGACGCCTGCTGGATGCGGCCATTGACGGTAGCGGCTTCTTTATTACCCGTGGCAGCGACGGCTCGGACCAGTACACGCGGGTCGGCATGTTCAATACCGACAAGGACGGTTTTCTGGTCGACGGTTCGGCACGACGCGTGCAGGGCTATGCCATGAATGCGGCAAATGGTGCGATGGGTGCGCTGGGCGATCTTAAGATTCCATCCGGCCAGATCCCGGCCATGGCCAGCACTGCACTCAAATACACCGGTAACCTGTCTACCGCGTGGACGAAGATGACCGGAACCTTCGACAAGAACGACCCGTCGACTTTTAATGCCTCGACCGTCTCGGTGGTGTATGACTCGCGTGGCGACAAGCATAACCTGACCCAGTATTTTGTCCGGACGGGGGACAATGAAGTCCAGGTGCAATATACGCTGGATGGCAAGCCAGCCGGCGCGCCTGCTACGCTGACTTTCGGCGCGGATGGTCAGCTGAACGTGCCTGCCATCAACTCTCTTGCTCTGGGTACGCCTGCGGGTGCGGCACCATTGACGGTCAATGTCGACTATTCGGGTACCACCTTGTTTGCCGGCGAAAGCACCACCTTGGCCAATAGCGTTAACGGCTATGCCTCGGGTGTGATGACCGGGGTCCGCATCGAAAGCAATGGCGAACTGGTCGCCCAATACAGTAATGGCCAGCGCATGGCGGTCGGGGTATTGGCCATTGCCAACTTCCCCAACGAGGCCGGGCTGTCGCCGGTATCCGGTGCCAGCTGGATAGATTCGCCCGCTTCCGGTACTGCCGTGGTGTCGGTGCCGGGTAACGGCAAGGCTGGCGTGCTGGCGGCTGGTGTACTGGAAGGCTCCAACGTCGATATGACCGGTGAGCTGGTGAAACTGATGAGTGCGCAGCGCAGCTATCAGGCCAACACCAAGGTGATTACGGCCGAGAGTCAGGCGATTCAGGCTCTGATGCAGGCAATTTAAGGCGATTATGGACGCGCTGATATTTACCGCCATGAGCGGAGCCAACCGTGCACTCAAGGCGCAGCAGGTACATGCCAATAATCTGGCCAATAGCGAAACCGGCGGCTTTCGCGCCGATTTTGGCGTGGCGCGCAGTCAGGCGGTAGCCGGCAGCGGTTTTGATGCCCGTCATGTGACAAGGCTGGAGCCTTCTGCGGTCAATAGCCGGCCCGGTGCGATTCATGCGACCGGGCGCGAGCTGGATGTGGCGATCGAGGGCGAAGGTTTTCTGGCGGTGCTTGATGGCGGACAGGAAGTGTATACCCGCGCCGGCAGTCTGGATGTCGGTGCCGATGGCACGCTGAGCGTGCAGGGCCGGCCGGTGCTGGGCGATGGCGGTGCGATCACGCTGCCGCCATTTAGCCAGCTGGCGATTGCCGCCGATGGGACTTTGTCGGTGCAGGCGCAGGGTGAAACGCTGATGCAGCCGGTAGCCAAGCTCAAGTTGGTCAGGCCGGTGCCGGAAGAGCTTAGCAAGAATGGCAACGGTTTCATTATCAGCCGTGCCGGCGGGACTTTGCCGGCAGACGATACGGTGCGCGTCAAGGGCGGGCATCTGGAGCGCAGCAATGTGTCGGCGGTCGAGGAAATGATTGCGACCATGGCTTTGGGGCGCGATTTTGAATTGCAGATGAAAATGTTCACTACCGCCAGCGAAATGGCCGATGCCGGCAATCGTCTGGTGCGCGGCTAAGCCAAGGAGAAGATCATGAATCCGGCTTTATGGATCAGCAAGACCGGCATTCAGGCGCAGGATGCGCGCCTGGGGGCGATTGCCAATAATCTGGCCAATGCCAATACCGTGGGTTTCAAGCGCGACCGGCTGGTGTTCGAAGACTTGTTTTACCAGATTGAGCGCCAGCCCGGTGCGCAGGTCGATGCCAATAATCTGGCACCTTCCGGCGTGCAGTTCGGCAATGGCACACGCCTGGCCGGCACGCAGAAGGTGTTTACCGGCGGGGCGATTTCCACGACCGGGCAAGCCATGGACGTGGCCATTATCGGTCAGGGTTTTCTGCAAGTGCAGATGGCCGACGGCAATACTGGCTATACCCGTGCGGGGCAGCTGCAGGTTAATGCCGAAGGGCAACTGGTGACCGCGCAAGGGCTGCCGCTGGTGCCGGCCATGACGCTGCCGGCTAATGCCACATCGGTCACCATCAGCGAAAGTGGCCAGGTGTCTGTCGGTGTGCCCGGCTCGACTCAGTTGCAGGCTGTGGGGCAGTTGACGCTGGCCAGCTTCGTGAATCCGACCGGCCTGCTGGCCTTGGGCGGCAATCTGTTTCAGGAAACCGATGCCAGCGGCGCACCGGTCGAGGGCAATCCGGGTGCGGATGGCATGGGCAAGCTCAAACAGGGCGCGCTGGAAGGCTCGAATGTACAGGTAGTCGAAGAAATGGTTGAAATGATTGCGGCGCAGCGCACCTACGAGATGAATACCAAGGTGCTGTCGGCTGCCGACAATATGATGCAGAACCTGGCCCAGTCGGCACGATGAGATACATGCTCTGGCTTGGCCTGGTTTTGCTTGCAGGTTGCGCCCAGATGCCGCAGGTCAGGGAGAGCGAGCCCGAACTGCCGCCGGTACCTTTGGCCAGTGCCAAGGGCAGCGGCGGTGGCGTGTTTTCGGCTTATGGTGCGGCGTCGCTGGTGGCGGATAAGCGTGCGTTTCGTCCGGGCGATGTGCTGACGGTGGTGCTGGAAGAAACCACCCAGGCGAGCAAGCGTGCCGGTACCCAGTTCGACAAGAAGTCCGGGGTGGAAATCAGCCCGGCTGTGATCGGCAGCAATACCTATAAGACCAATGTCGGCATCGATGCCGGGCGTAATTTCAATGGCGCGGCCTCGTCATCGCAGCAAAACAGCCTGTCCGGCTCATTGACGGTTGTCGTGCAGCAGGTATTGCCCAACGGCCTGATGCTGGTCAAGGGTGAAAAACAGCTGACCCTGAATCAGGGCGAAGAGTATTTGCGCCTGACAGGTTATGTCCGCGTCGATGATGTAGACAGCAATAATCGCATTTCCTCGCAGCGCATTGCCAATGCCCGTATCGGTTACGCTGGGCGTGGCGCCTTGAGCGATGCCAATGCTGCCGGTTGGCTGATGCGGGTGTTCAATAGTCCATGGATGCCGTTCTGAAAGGCCAGTTGATGCCGTTCTTTCCCCTGTTGCGCCTGCTGCTGTTATGTGTGCCCGTACTGGCGCAGGCGCAGCTATTGCGCAATCTTGTCAGTATCGAAGGTATACGCGAGAACCAGTTGATAGGTTACGGCATTGTCGTCGGGCTGGATGGCTCGGGTGACAATGCCCAGGTGAAATTTTCCGGCCAGTCGGTCGCCAATCTTTTGAACCAGTTCGGCCTTAAGCAGCCGGAGGGGGGCGGCACCAAGGTCAAAAATGTGGCCGCCGTGATGGTGAGTGCGGTATTGCCGCCCGGTTACCGCAAGGGGCAGACAGTCGACGTGAATGTGTCGTCGCTGGGGGATGCCAAGAGCCTCAGGGGCGGCACCTTGCTGCTGACCACGCTTAAGGCGGCCGATGGCGAGGTCTATGCGCTGGCTCAGGGTAGCGTGGTCGTGGGTGGCTTGTCGGCGCAGGGCAAGAGCGGCTCCAGTGTCACCGTCAATACCCCGACTTCCGGGCGCATTCCCAATGGTGCTTCGGTCGAGCGCGAGATCGCTACCGATTTCGACAGCGGGCCCAGCATCCGCCTGAGCCTGAAGCGGCCCAATTTCCAGACTTCGACCAATATCGTCAATACCATTAACCGCCAGTTCGGCGCGCTGGCCTCGACCCGTGACGCCACCTCGATCGAGGTGCTGGCACCGCTTAACCCGACCGAGCGGGTTGCTTTTGTTGCCAGGCTGGAGCGGCTGAATATCGCCACCGGCGACGAGCTGCCGCGCGTGGTGTTCAACTCGCGCACCGGCACCGTTGTCATCAGCCAGGGCGTGACCGTGCGCGCCGCCGCCGTGTCGCATGGCAGCTTGCGGGTGATTATCGGCGAGCAGGATGCGGTCAGCCAGCCGAATGCCTTTGCCGGCGGGCGCACCGAAGTCGTGCCGCAATCTCAGGTGCAGGTGGCCGAAGGCAATGGCCGCATGTTCCGCTGGCCGGCCGGCGTCAAATTGCAAAGCATTATCGATACCGTCAACAGCATAGGCGCGTCGCCGGACGACATCATGTCCATCCTGCAGGCGCTGGATCAGGCCGGTGCGATAGATGGCGAGCTGGTAGTCATTTAAGGAAAGACCATGCTTAAAACCCAGATGCAGAGTGCTCTGCCGCTTGTGACCGAAGTTGTGGCCGATACGCAGCCTGCCGTGGCCGATGCCGCGTGGCAGCAAAAAGCGGCGCAGGCGGCCGAAGCGTTCGAGGCGGTGTTTGTGCGCGAAATGTTCAAGGACATGGACAAGGGAACGCAGGCGATTGCCGGCGAACAAGGCCTGTTCGGCAAGGGCAGCGGCAGTGAGCTGTCCGGCATCGCGCAGATGGCGGTTGCCGACCAGATCGCCCGTTCGCGTGCTTTTGGTGTGGCGGATGCCATTTTACGCCAGTTGACCCCTGCCTCTGCAGCGCAGGAACTTAAGGATTAGTCCTTTATGGTCGCTCTTGATGGGCAGGGCGTGGCTTCTGCTGCCCGGTTTGCCACGACAGCTATCTGATAACGAGTCCATATTATGCGCATGACCAGCAATGCGCTGTCTGGTGCCAGTGCGGCCCAGGCCGCGCTCAATACCATCAGCCAGAATATTTCCAACGTGATGACTCCGGGCTATTCGCGTCAGGGTGTGGTGTTGTCGCCGCTGGCGGCCGCCAGCGGCGATCGCCTGAGCGCCGGCTCCGGCGTGGATGTTCTTGCCATTCGCCGTTACAGCGATACCTATAAAAACCTGCAGATGTGGCAGGCACAATCACAACAGGGCCAGCTTGCGGCTTCACGCGAGTATTTCCAGCAACTGGAACAGGTGATGGGCAGCAGTGGCACGAGCTTGTCGGCGGGCCTGGACAAATTCTATGCCGCGCTGAATGCCGTCAGTGTCGAGCCGGCTTCCCTGCCTTTGCGCCAGCAGGTCATTAGCGAGGCCGATGCACTGGTGCGCCGTAGCGACAATCTTAACCGGGTGTTTGCCGTGCAGCTGGCATCGGTGGGTGAGCAGCGCGCAGCCGTGGTCGGCCAGATCAATTTGCTGTCGCAGCAGGTGGCTCAGTTAAATCAGAAAGTGGCCGCAGCCGAGGCGATGAGCAGCAATGTGGCCGGCTTGCTGGATGAGCGAGACCGCCAGATCGACGCCTTGGCCAAGCTGGTTGATGTGCGCGTGACTACGCTGGGTGATGGCAGCAAGAGCATCAGCTTGCCGGGAGGCGCGCCTTTGGTCGTGGGTGATACGGCCGCTGCACTATCGGTCGAGCCGCAGCAGGATGGCTCCCAGCGCTTGACCTTACAGTTTGCCAATGAGCGTTTTGTGCTGAGCGACGAGCGCGCCGGTGGCACGCTGGGAGGCTTGGGCGACTATGAAAAAAATGTGCTGCGCCCGCAGCTGACGGCAGTCAAGAGCCTGATGGGCCAGCTGGCGACACGGACAAACGAGGTGCTGGCCGGCGGTTTTGATTTGCAGGGTAATCAAGGCAAGCCGTTATTTATTATCGGTGCGTCGGATGGTGCGGTCAGTCTGGCGCCGCTGACGGCGGAAGAGCTGGCTTTTTCCTCTGTTGCCGGTACGCCGGCCAATAGCGGCAATCTGAATGCACTGATCGCCATTCGTGAGGAAAAGGTGGATGTCGCCGCGCTTGGCAAGGTGAGCTTTGGCGATGCCTATGCGCAGCTGGTCGGGCAGCTGGCCATTGCCAGCCAGCAGAATAAGGCTTCGCTGGAGACGGCTAAGGCAGTGCGCGCCGAGGCCGAGAGCGCATGGAAGTCGGCTAGCGGCGTGAATAGCGACGAAGAGGCGGTCAACCTGATCGAATTTCAGAAAATGTATCAGGCGAATATGAAGGTGATCGCCGTGGCCGGCGAGCTGTTCGACAGCACACTGGCCATTTTGTAAGGAGTTGAAGATGCGTATTGCCAGCACCCAGTACCACAGTGCCATGAATGCCGTGTTGCAGGACAATAACGCCAAATTGGCCGAGCTCGGGCAGCAGATGTCATCGGGTAACCGTCTGAATGTGCCCTCCGATGATCCGATAGCCAGCGTGCGCCTGCTGCGTCTGGAGCGCGAGGAGGCGGCCATCGGCCAGTATCTTTCCAATATCACGGCGCTTAGCACGCGCTTGTCGCTGAACGAGGCGCATCTGGACAGCATCAGCAATGACATGATGCAGATGCGTGACTTGCTGGTGTGGGCGGCCGATGGCAGCAATACGGCTGCCGATCTGCAGGCCATGGGCAGCTCGCTTAAAAGCCTGCGCGATAGTCTGGTGTTTTCTGCCAATGTCCGTGACCAGGAGGGGCGCTATCTTTTTTCCGGAACCGCCAATGGTCATGCCGCCATTAAACGGGATGTCACAACAGCTGTGTATAGTTTTGGCGGCAATGAGGATACGATTCCGGTGGTCGTGGGGCATGGCGTCAGTCAGGTGTCGAATACCACGCTAGCGCAGTTGCCCGATATGCTCAACCAGCTGGAAGCGCTGATTGTGAAGCTGGACGATCCCGCCTTGACGGCGGCGGCCGTGGGTGATGATGTGCGCAAAACCTTGGGTGTGCTGGACAGTGCGCACCAGATGATAGGCAGCAAGATCGCCCAGCAGGGCGGAGCGCAGAACATCATCAAGATGATGGCCGACAACCACAGCAACGTCAGTCTTGCCAACCAGAAAAACGCAACCGATATCGGCCGGCTCGACTATGCGGAGGCCTTCATCAAAATGAATGCCTACACGCTTGCCTTGCAGGCAAGCCAGAAGGCCTACGGCAAGGTTAGCCAGCTGACCTTGTTTAATGTGATCTGAGGACGGATATGCGCCCCTTGTTGACGACACTGGATACTCCAGCACTTGGCAAGAAAGGCCGGCTGGCCGAGCCTGTTGTGGCGGCTGCGCGCACAGGGTCGCTCTCCGCCACCGCTGACACGGAAAATAGTAGCCAGCGCGAATCAGCGGTGTCGGGCTGGCGTTATAGCACGCAGCTGAACCAGCAATTGACGAGCGCCCAGCAATCGCTTGATTTTGTTGATCAGCTATTGCGCCGTCTGGAGCTGCTTAAGTCCGATTTGGGGCGCGAACTGGGCAGTCGGCGCATTGAAAAAGAGCCCTTGCAGGCCCGATCCGATGAAGTCGGGGCGCAATGGGCGCAGCGCGAGGCCAAGACGGACGGCACGCTGGACGGGAAGCTGCATTTCCAGGTGACCGGGCAAGTGCGTCAGCGTTTTTCGCTGCGCGGTATGGATCTTTCTGCGCTGACCCAAGGCAAGGCGGAAACCCTTGTGCTGATCGGGCCGGAGCGCGGCGTGCCGCCTGCGGTGGTCGTCGTCGGTGACGGGGTTGATGAAAAGACCCTGCTGCAGCGCTTTAACCGGGCGCTGGGGGGCATGGGTTTGCGTGCCGAGGTGGACGATGGCGGGGCGCTGGCATTCAGCGTCGAAGAGTCGGCACTGGCACGGCTGCGCGAGGGTTTGATGGTGCGTGGCGAAGGCGTGCGTTTTCCGGCCGGCTCGCCACAGCGCGTGCGCCTGGAAACCGAGTCCGACCCGTTTCAGATGCCCTGGCAACTGGATGACCATGCGGGTGTCCGCCAGAGTCTGCAGCGCGTTGTCAGCATCATTGCCCAGGTGCAGCAATCGCGCGCAGCTATCTTGAGTGCGATTGCCGAGGCCGAGCACTCCATTTCCCGTCTGGTGAGCATGGACGAGCAAAGTTGGGCGCAGGGTTTTGTCGCGGATTTCAATGCCCGACTCAACCAGCGTGATGCCTATCAGGGCTATTACGAAATCCTGCCGGCGTTGTCCGGCGTCAGCCGTTATCGCGTATTGTCCCTGCTGTCCCTGCGCTAATGGCGGCAGGCGCTGCCTGCCGCCACAGAGGGTTACTCGCTAAGCACATCTACCCCTTTAGGCGGGGTGAAGTTGAAGTTTCCGGCCGGAATGGCCGGATTTTTTTTGACCGCAACAAAACGGATCAGCGTGGTATTGCCGAAGCTGTCACTTAAGCGCATCTCTTGCAGTGTATTGCCGGAGAAGCCCATTTTAAGCGACTGGAAGGTATTGTCGGCTTGACGCGGCGTGGCGCTCAGCCATTCCAGACCGCCTTCCTTGCCGGCTTCTTTCAGGATGTAGTTGCGTTCGATGGCATTGTTGCCGGCCAGCAGCGCCGCCGGGCTGGAGCCTAGCGCGCTGTCCAGCGGTTTGCTGGTGACCTGTGCCAATTCCTTGTCGTAAATCCACAGCCGCTTGCCGTCGCCGACAATTACCTGTTCGAACGGTTTGGCGTAGCTCCAGCGAAATTTGCCCGGGCGCGAGATCTCCAGCGTGCCATGTGCCTGCTCGCGGTGGCTCTGGTTGGTCACGGTCTGCTCAAATTGGGCCGACACGGTTTGCGTGCCGGCGACAAAGGCCTTGAGCTGGGCGATGGCTGCGGCATGAACCGGCAGCGCCAGACTGGCCAGGAGCGGAATAAACAGGATTTTCATTAGCTGAACCGGTTGGTGATCGGGTAGCGCCAGTCCTTGCCGAACGCGCGGCGCGTAATGCGCGGGCCTACCGGTGCCTGGCGGCGTTTGTATTCATTGATTTTCAGCAAGCGTACCACGCGCAGTACATCGGCTTCGGCGTAGCCGTCGGCGATAATCTCGGCTGCCGACAGATTGCCTTCCACATAGCGCTGCATAATCGCGTCCAGCACATCGTAAGGCGGCAGGCTGTCCTGATCGGTCTGGTCGGGGCGCAGCTCGGCCGAAGGCGGACGGGTAATGATGCGCTCGGGGATGATCGCGCCTTGCAGGTTGCGCCACTCGCACAACTGGTAAACCAGCGTCTTGGCCACATCCTTAAGCACGGCAAAGCCGCCGGCCATATCGCCGTATAACGTGCAGTAGCCGGTCGTCATCTCCGACTTGTTGCCGGTGGTCAGTACCAGCTTGCCGCCCTTGTTGGACAGCGCCATCAATAGCGTGCCGCGTATGCGAGCCTGCAGGTTTTCTTCGGTAGCATCCAGTGGCAGGCCGGCGAAAGAGGGGGCCAGCGCCTCGGTAAAGCGCTCGTACATCGGCCAGATGGCGATCTCGTCATACTTCACGCCCAGACGCGCCACCATATCGCGCGAGTCGGTCAGCGAAATATCCGCCGTGTAGCGGCTCGGCATCATCACCGCATGCACCTTGTCCGCCCCGAGTGCGTCCACCGCGATGGCCAGCGTCAAGGCCGAATCCACCCCGCCGGACAGACCGAGCAGGGCGCCGGGGAAGCCGTTCTTGCCGATGTAGTCGCGTACGCCGGTAACCAGCGCCTGATAGACACTGGCCGTAGCGTCCGGCAGCGCGGCATGGCGGCTGCTGACAAAGTCGCCGTCGATATAGTCGATCAGCAGCAACTCGTCACAGTAGGCGGCAGCTTGTGCGCAGACTGCGCCGTCGCGGTCCAGTGCGAACGAGGCGCCATCAAACACCAGCTCATCCTGCCCGCCGTTCAGGTTGACATAGGCCAGCGGCAGGCCGGTTTCCTGTACGCGGTAGCGCGCCATCTCCTGGCGTGCAGCCACCTTGTTGCGGTGAAAAGGCGAGGCATTGAGTACCAGCAGTGCCTCTGCGCCGGCATCCTGTGCTTCGGCGGCCGGCTCGACCGACCACACATCTTCACAAATCAACACGCCCAGCTTGACGCCGTTTTGCTCGAAGACCAGGGGCGCTGCGCCGGGCGTGAAATAACGGCACTCATCGAATACTTCATCGTTAGGCAGCAGCATCTTGTGATACTGGCCGAGACGGTTGCCGTCACGCAGTACGGTGGCAGCGTTGAATGTCTCGTTGCCCAGCCTGACCGGGTGGCCGATCACCAGCGTAATGCCGTCCAGCTCCAGCAGTTCGTCCATGCCCTGACTGCAGGCGCGGTAAAAATGGTCGCGCAACAGCAAGTCTTCCGGGCTGTAACCGGTCAGCGCCAGCTCGGGCGTGACCAGTACATCGGCACCGGCAGCCATGGCCTGTCGGGCGAAGTCCAGGATTTTTTGGGTATTGCCGGCGATATCGCCGACAACCGGATTGAACTGGGCAAGGGCTATGCGCATGAAGGAGTGTGCAGCGTGGTCTGTGAAAAGGGCGATTTTACCTGATCGCACGCCGTTGTTGCGTTTGCTGACGGGCGCTTAACGCTGTTGTGCATTTATTTTGAAATTTTTCTAAAAAACGGCTTGCGCAAACCAATCACCGTCTATACAATGCGCAGCCTCTGCTAACGAAACGCAACGCGAATCACTAGCAGGAACTGGAGAGGTGGATGAGTGGTTGAAGTCGCACGCCTGGAAAGCGTGTTCAGGATAATATCCTGACGGGGGTTCGAATCCCCCTCTCTCCGCCAGTTTACAGATAAGCGCGTAGCGGTTATCCAAGGTTGTTCCCTGATAGCTCAGTTGGTAGAGCGACGGACTGTTAATCCGCAGGTCGCAGGTTCGAGCCCTGCTCGGGGAGCCAAGCATTACAAGGACCTAGTCGTTTTTCGACTAGGTCCTTTTTGCGTTTTGGCCCAATTTTGGCCCACTGACTGCATAGTGGGCTGTCGAGCAGTGGTATAAAACCGCTCGCTACACGTGACTTCAACATTCGATTTGGAGTTCACATGGCAAGCATCAGAAAACGTGGTAACAGCTGGCAGGTTCGTATCCGTCGCAAAGGTTATCCGCTCTTATCCAAAAATTTCCCCCGAAAAGACCAGGCTACGCGCTGGGCGCAGCAAGTCGAGTCCGAGTTCGATCGCAGTCCTTATGCGCCGACGGCTCGCCCTGAATTGTCGGTTGGAGCTGCGCTGGTACGCTACGGCGAAGAGGTGAGCAGTCAGAAAAAAGGCGCTCGGCAAGAACTGAGTCGCATCAAGCGCCTGCAACTGGAGTCGTTCGCGGCGCTCGACATCACCGAACTGCGCGGCCGTGATCTCGCCCTGTTTCGCGATCGCTTGCTGGCAGACGGTTTGTCGGGTAACACGGTGCGCTTGTATCTGGCGGTGTTGAGTCATCTGTATACCGTTGCGCGCAAAGAATGGGGTTACGAGCGCCTTTCCAATCCGTGCGACGATATCCGTAAGCCCGCAGTGGGGAAATCACGCGATCGGCGCTTCGAAGGGGATGAGCTGCAACGTATCCTCGATGAAACCGATTCCGAAATTTTGCAGGCCATCCTGCAACTGGCGATAGAAACCGGCATGCGCCGTGGTGAGCTGTGTGCCTTGCACTGGCTGGATTACAAGCCGGCGATTCCGGCACTCAAGATCCAGATGTCGAAGAACGGCAGTTCGCGGGTGGTACCGTTGTCACCGCGTGCAGTCGAACTGCTCGAAGCCTTGCCGCGTAGTGGAGAGCTGATTTTTGATGTCGAACCAGACTCGATCACCCGCGCTTTCCGCCGTGCTTGCGACCGTCTTGGCATTGAAGATTTGCGCTTTCACGACACGCGGCACGAAGCCACCAGTCAGCTTTTCGAGGACGGACTGGAAGTGATGGAAGTGGCCAGCATTACCGGGCACAAGACGCTGAGCATGTTGATGCGCTACACCCACCTACGCGCAGGTACCTTGGCCGGCAAGCTCGCGCGAGCCAGACCTCGTTGATATAGCGGCAGGACAGAAAGAAGAAGCCCACCGGCTTGCCGGTGGGCTTCTTCTTTTATTGCACGGCTCAGAGCCGAGCTTGCTGGCGTAACCAGCGCTCGATCTGCTCGCGGTGCCAGTACAGACGCCGGCCGATCTTGAACGGTGGCGGGATCACTTGGTCAGCGAGGTAGCTGTCTAGTGTGCGCCGTGAAATTTTAAGGATGGCTAACATGTCTTCTGTGGTGAGCAGGGTTTCGACCAGATCCGACTTGCTGGCAGGGATGGGGCTGGCTGTGGTGCATGGTATGTTCATCGAGGTTCTCCTGTTATTGGTGAACCTCGTATAGCGGTGCGTTTTATCCTCTTGGTATGAAATGTGCCTAAGCTGCGTGGTGTTTACCTGCATCAGCCATAGACGTATCGGTCACGCGCGGAGGGGACAACGTGAAGATTCAGCATGCAAACCGCAGCAAGCTGCAAGGCGCGTCGCATGCTGGTCTGGATTTCGAACCATGTGCTTTCACCATTGAGCATGCCTTTCAGAACCATTTTACCCTCTGCGCGCAGGTACCAAAGCCGGGCATCGCGTGGCAGAGGGATGCGGTGGTGAGCATTGTGATAGTGCAAATTCAGCGTCCATCTTTCGCCCACCGGATCGCTGCTGACAGCAGATGTGTTGTTGTTGAGAAAAATATGATCAAGCTTGCGTGCCATAGGATTGCGTCCAAAACGAAAATTGTGACACAAAAGGTGCTGACTTAAAAGCGGATGACTTAAAAGATGCTATCGGTGATCCTGTGCCGATGCCAAATCCCATTGCTGAGTGTGTCGACGAAAAACCGTGTACATCGCTCAAGATACTTGCTGAAAATATGCGTGGACTACGTGCTCGTTTAGGCTGGAGTCAAGAGGAGCTGGCTTTTCACGCGGGGCTGCACCGCACATTCATTGCGCATGTGGAGCGTGAACGCCGGAACCTTTCTCTTGCGAACATCGAGAAGATTGCGGACGCGCTGGGTATCCCGGTTTGGGAAATTCTGCGGCCACAATCGCTGGCGGCAGCAGAAAAGAATATGTAAAAATCGGGCAGGCAAGCTGCCCGATTAAAAATAATGCATGATTTCATGATGTGGATGATACGTATCTGACTGCCAGGCCAGAGCGTATTTCCGTCTGTATCGTCGTCAAACGATACGTCCTGAGTCGACTTTTGCGCCAACAAAAGCCGTACTCGATATTGCCATGTGATGCCGCCAGGCATCTGTACTGCAACTTGCTCCCTGACGTCTTTCGGCTTCTATTTTCAGAAAAGACAAACGACTTCGGCCACATCGCCAGTTTGCTTGTGAAAAAACCACACCTAGTCAACTTCGCTCCCAGTCTGACAAACCGCTTTTTTATCGGCAGTGCCGTAACAACAGCCTGGTGCCACCCAGACTACGTCCAGACCTTCCCGCGTTAGACCATTTCTACTGCGTACAAGTACGCCACTGTCTCATCGATATCTCTAGTCTTGAAGACTTTCACAGGGGTTGCCCGTCGATTTCGGTCGTGCGATGTTCCATAGCCACTGACTTACTCAAGATATGATTTCCAACTGTGGGCCCGATGCGACTGCAGCGCATCGATGGCTTACTAGCACTCTGCACAGCTTCCCTAGTGGAAGCCGTTACACGCTTAAGCTATCCAGCGATCCCAGCAGCTTGCGCTCCTGGGTACCACCGCATCTGAATTTCTTCTCTGCGGCTCACCACCTTGCGATGGTGCGTGCAGCCTACGTGTGCAGCACCGGTTGTACGATTACTCGCACCCCCAGGGCGGGACTAAGACCCGCTTTCGAACATGGCCAGGATCGATCTTCATTACTGAAGCGTCCGTGTCCGCGTCGCCCAACATACTTCCACCCCAACGATTGGGTCGAACAAGATTTGCATCTTGAGCGCCCGTTGCCACGCAGCGAGCTCTATTAAAAGCACTGCGCGACGGGAAGCAAAACGTCGAATGATTGGCGATCACCCAACGGGCAGAGACATGACAGGAGGCGTTGGCGCACCCCCTGCCGCTTGGCGGCAATGGGATGGCGACCCCGTGTGATATCTACTGTAAATAACCATGATCCTGCCTCGTGTAGAGACCGTAGCGTCATCGGGCGCATTTTTTCGCAAGATTTTGCAAAAAAATGCAGGTATCCGGTATCGGCGGTGCGACCGGGCGGTCGCTAACAGCGCGAAGCCAGTACAGGATGCATCCTCCTGCACTGGCTTCTATTGGAACATCAATGTGTGTGCTGTGAATTCGCTGCGCCCAGTTCACTGCACACGCGTATTTACAGCGTTTTGCCGTGTCCGGCAAAACGTATAAAAAGCGTCGCTACACATCGTGTCATCAACAAAAAAGGCACGCTATGTATCTCAAAATTCTCCCGCCGCCGAGCGCACGCGGCTCACACTTTCTACGCATTCCCGCAAGCAAGACCGCCGCAATGCGCATCATCCTCGAAACCGTTCAGCGCGGTAGCCGCTACTACACAAGCGGAGTCGTCGCTGCGGGTAAAGCTGTCGCGTTGGCAGACAAATTTGCGGAGCTGTATGAGATCGACGCGAACAGCAACCGGCGTGCTTACCGCAAACGCCAGGGGCTGGCGAATTGCACGCTGATCATGTACCCGCACGATAACAAACCAGAGCACTTTTTATGGTGGCTGCTGGTGACGCCGGGGAAAGGGTCGGTGCATCAACGTGAGAAACTATTCGATGCGCACGACAAGCGCCAACGTTTGCCGTGGTCTGAACAGTACCAGCTCGTGCGGCTGCAAAAAGAGAAGGGACAGGGCGGAGCACGAAGCTGGAGCTGGCAACTGCAGTCGCGTGCATTCGATGAGTGGCAGGCAGGGCTGGAGGAGACGATACGCAGCACCGGCCAGACTGGCATTGATGTTGTGCGTGTGAAGTCGTTGATCGAGGCGCTGCTGCGGATGCCCGGTTATCACGGCATCCGTGAGCAGCAGAAACAGTTGCTCATGCTCGCGAGTGAACACTGGCGTAAACATCGCAGACAACCGTTCCCGATCGAGGTTGGGCACCTTCCATATATCGACAAGTCATTCGCGTGTTACGCGAATCCGGCCTTGTGTCTGGATGGGCTCGTTCACATCATGCTGACCGCACCCGCACCCGCACCCGCACCCGCACCCGCACCCGCACCCGCACCCGCACCCGCACCCGCACCCGCACCCGCACCCGCACCCGCACCCGCACCCGCACCCGCACCCGCACCCGCACCCGCACCCGCACCCGCACCCGCACCCGCACCCGCACCCGCACCCGCACCCGCACCCGCACCCGCACCCGCACCCGCACCCGCACCCGCACCCGCACCCGCACCCGCACCCGCACCCGCACCCGCACCCGCACCCGCACCCGCACCCGCACCCGCACCCGCACCCGCACCCGCACCCGCACCCGCACCCGCACCCGCACCCGCACCCGCACCCGCACCCGCACCCGCACCCGCACCCGCACCCGCACCCGCACCCGCACCCGCACCCGCACCCGCACCCGCACCCGCACCCGCACCCGCACCCGCACCCGCACCCGCACCCGCACCCGCACCCGCACCCGCACCCGCACCCGCACCCGCACCCGCACCCGCACCCGCACCCGCACCCGCACCCGCACCCGCACCCGCACCCGCACCCGCACCCGCACCCGCACCCGCACCCGCACCCGCACCCGCACCCGCACCCGCACCCGCACCCGCACCCGCACCCGCACCCGCACCCGCACCCGCACCCGCACCCGCACCCGCACCCGCACCCGCACCCGCACCCGCACCCGCACCCGCACCCGCACCCGCACCCGCACCCGCACCCGCACCCGCACCCGCACCCGCACCCGCACCCGCACCCGCACCCGCACCCGCACCCGCACCCGCACCCGCACCCGCACCCGCACCCGCACCCGCACCCGCACCCGCACCCGCACCCGCACCCGCACCCGCACCCGCACCCGCACCCGCACCCGCACCGAAGCCGGATTGGTTTTGACTGTCGTCACGCGTAACAGTCATGTGACGTGTTACGAAGCTACGCTCCGGTATAAAACAAGTGTCTACACGGGATATGTTCAACATGATTTGGAGATATCCGATGAAAAAAATCCCCCTAACGCTGGAAACCGTACTCGACGCATGCGCACTGTTTGAGACGCAAAGTCGCCAACTTTCAGTGCGAGCAATGCGAGATCACTTAGGTGGTAGCGCACAAGAAACGATCACTGAGGGTCTGCGTGTCTGGAAGAAAAAGAAAGAATCCGAGCAGTCACTTATCGAGCTTGACGAGTCCGTGCTCAAGACGTTGATCGCATGGGCGCAAGGGCAGCGCACGCGTGCAGCTGTCGAATTACGATTGGAGGTTACGGAACTGCAGAGGCGCTTGCTCGAAGCGGATGAAATGAGCTCGCTCTGGTCTGCTGAAGTTGAAATTCTGGGGAATGAACGGGATCTGCTACGTCAGCAGGTCGCCTCGTTGTCAGCCATCGCTTTGGAACGGAAAGAGCAATTGCTAAGGCTTGAGGCGCAACACGATGCACTGGTTGATCAAGTCGGTGACTTGCGGCGGCAACTGCGCATGAAGAAGGATGTTGGTAGCTGAATCGTTGTGCGGATGTGCTCTGCGATGGGAGGAGTTGCTTTGGCCGCATTTCAGCCTCTGACCTTAAGACGGCTTCTCGGCCAAAGTGGACACTGAGGGCGCTTGGTTGGACAGTCCGCTCCCGACCCTATCCGGACGTTGGTGCCGCAGTCGATTGAAGGTCGGCTTTCATCAGCAACCGGTCGATTTCGGTTTGGACGCTAACTATTTTTTTACTGATGGGTGGTGTGATAGCGGTGAACGACATCACGTACTGGTCAAACACTAATATTGGCGTATTCTGTTAGCAGGGTGGCGCGTTCCGCATATAGTCGTCAGGGCATTATTCCTATACTCCTTACATGCACTTCCGAAGTGCCCACTGTATGTTTAACCATCTCTAGGAGTTGGCAATGTCCAAACAAGTCGCCCTTATTACCGGCGGTGCCACCGGCATCGGTAAAGCTGTCGCCCTCAAGCTCGTCGCTCAAGGCGTTAACGTCGTCATGAGCGGTCGCCGAGCAGAAGTCGGCGCGGTTGCCTTGGCCGAAGTATCAGCAGCCGCACGCGACGGTGCCCAAGTTCGCTTCGTACAGAACGATGTGTCCGACGAAGCCAAGGTTAAATCAATGATTGACGGCATCGTGGCTGAATTCGGCCGGCTCGACATGGCTGTCAACAATGCGGGTATCTTCAACGAGTATTCTTCGCTGAACCAATCCGAGACTCAGAACTTCCGCGACATGCTTGAAGTAAACGTGATGGGCGTGTATTTCAGTATGAAGTACGAAATTGCCCAAATGCTCCAACAAGGCAAAGGGGCTATCGTCAATTTGGCATCGATTGCCGGCCTGAACGGCATCCCCTGGGGCGGAACCTATGCGGCGACCAAGCATGCGGTGGTTGGTCTTACTAAGTCGTCAGCACTCGATCATGCGGCTCAAGGCATCCGTATCAACGGTGTGGCGCCCGGAGCTATCCGCACTGACATCATCGCAGAGCAGTTGAACAGTAATCTCGCCGAACTTGAAGCAATGCACCCCATGCAGCGAGTGGGAAAGCCAGAAGAGATAGCGAATGCCATCAGCTGGCTGCTCTCGGACGAGGCCAGCTTCGTCACCGGTCACATTCTCAACGTAGATGGTGGCTTCCAAGCCAAATAAGCATAATGACCGGCTCTATTCCAGACAAAATGAAGGTGCCTGGCGCGCTGTGGGAAGGCCTCAAGCGGGTTCAAATCGACCGTGCTGAGGTCGTCCGCCGGGCGGCATTGCCGCTCACCGTGCTGAAGGACGATACGCAGATTTCCACTGCACAGTTTTTCGCACTCTTTCGCGCCATCGAAGCCGTTAGTCAAGACGCCGCTATCGGGCTACGCATCGCATCTGTTCTGGATGGGGCTGTCATGCCCTTGGCTTTCGTCGCTGCTCAGCATGCGAGGGACTTCCGTGATGCGCTGAATCGGGTGGCCCGGTTCAAGCATCTGTGCACGCCCGAGGATGTTGTACTCGCGGAGGATGGTGACCGCAGCGACATCGTTGTCCGCTGGCCACATGCTGCCCCTGATTCGATTCCATATTCCCTGGTCGATGCCACGATGGCGTCGCTCGTGGAGCTAGGCCGCAGAGGAACTTCAGAACGGTTGATACCAGTCGTGCTGGAGTTGGCCCGTCCTGAGGCATCGAGGTCCGCGCTCGAACGATATTTTGGCTGCCAAGTTAGGTTTAATACCGCGGAAGACCGTATTAGTTTCCGGCGAGATGACCTCAACAAGCGATTCGTCACTTACAACAGGGACTTGTTGGAGGTTATTGTTCCAGAACTGGACCGGCGTCTTGAACAGCATTTGGTGTCGGGGTCTGTTGCTGAGCAGACCCGCTGGGTACTCCGCCGGCGATTGGCGGCCGGTCGGCCGGACATTCGTTCGGTCGCAGCAGAACTGGCTATGAGCGAACGCTCCCTACAGCGGCGCCTGACGGATGAAGGTGTCAGTTTCCAGGTCCTTGTGAGTGATACAAGACATCAGTTGGCACTTGAGTATTTGTCTGACGCATCCTTGACGCTCATTGAAGTTGCCTATTTGCTTGGCTACGAAGACAAGAATTCGTTCTTCCGAGCCTTCAGGCTGTGGGAAGAACAAACGCCATCGGAGTGGCGAGTCGCAAATCTAGCGAATCGCTCAATGAATGGGTAGGGTCGGTTACGATGAAAGTTCTTATTTTTGGAGCCACCGGCATGGTGGGTGGCGGCGTTCTGCGCGAGTGCCTGCTTGCGGCTGACGTTGAACGAGTGGTTTCCATCGGTCGTTCGGCATTGCTGTTGGACCATCCAAAACTGGTTCAGGTGGTGCGTCCGAATTTTGCGACAGACACATCCGAAATTACGGATGATGACCTGCGCAACGTGGATGCCTGCTTTTTCTGCCTCGGGGTATCGGCATCGGGCCTCTCTGAGGAGAAATACACAGCGCTGACATACAGCCTCACGATGGCGGTGGCTGAGCGCCTTAGCAGCATCAGCCCGCAGGCGAGTTTCGTTTACGTATCGGGCGCAAGGGCAGACAGCAGCGAACAAGGTTCAAGCATGTGGGCCAGGGTTCGGGGTAAGACGGAGAACGCACTGCTACGCCTACCATTCAAGCATGCGTATGTCTTGCGTCCGGCAGTTATTCAGCCCTTGAACAATGCAGTGTCCAAGACTGATTCCTATCGCATCTTCTATAAAGTCTTGAGCCCCTTGCTCACTTTTGGCCGGAAGCTGTTCCCGTCACATGTTCTAACCACCGAAGTTATTGGTCAGGCTATGCTCCAGATTGCACGCAGGGGAGCGCCAGTATCTGTGTTGAACGCAGCCGCCATCTATGAAGTTGCATACTCATCAGTAGAAGCTAACTCAAAGAGATGACAGCAATCAGATAGCAATGGCTGCTTCCGAAACCACAACGACCTTTGCAGCCGACCGCTGTTGGGGTGGGCGAGTTTCCGCTTTTGGCCGATAGCAGCCATGCTAACGCAATGGCACTAAAGTCTGCTTTGGCCGAACTCAAGCTCTTCCTGCCATGCTGTTCATGACAGCCAATACTCAGATTCCTTCTCACTGATGATCTGCCACTGAAATTCCGCCAGAAACAACGGCACCGACAGGCCACGGGGCTGCAGTGCTTGGCAGGCTCACCGCATCGACCCGGTTCAGGAACCGGTAAACAGCAAGTCCTGATCCCAGGTAAAGCAAACCCGCCAGCAGCCATGGGCTAATCGTGTGTAACAATAGCTTGGAGAGTGGCGTGCTTGCTCCCAATGAGGCAGGGCGCCGTGGTGGCGTAACTCTTCTTTCCAGCCCATTGTTTTCTTTATGTCGATGCAGTGATGCTTAAACGTACTAAGTACATGTTCAGCCGCTTACTTCAAATAGGAACGCAGGATGCCTGCGATCTGCTCCAGATCTTCACTGCGCTGCTTTGGATCGGTGACATCCGGTCCCAGATGGTCGCGTAGATGACCTTCTAGTACTTCTACCATCAGTCCATTGACCGCGCCGCGGATCGCCGCGATCTGTTGCAGGATGGCTGTGCAATCAGTCTCTGCTTCTAGGGCTTTTTCCAGTCCCTCTGCCTGTCCTTTGATACGACGAACTCGGGTGAGGAGTTGCTTCTTGCCTTTGGTGGTATGCGCCATATGTTTTCCTGAGTGACATCAAATTGGTATAGTGGGGTATAGTATACTTAGTGGTGACAATACAGCATTGCTTACTAAGTCTGCCCCAATTTTATCTGAGGTGTTCCATGCCGCCCATTGCCGATATGATCCAGCAGGGATCAACCAACTTGTGGCTATTCATTCCTACAGCCATCCTACTCGGCGCACTGCATGGACTTGAACCCGGCCATTCCAAGACGATGATGGCATCATTCATCATTGCTATTCGTGGCACTATCGGACAAGCTATTCTGCTTGGTCTGTGTGCTGCCCTCTCTCATTCACTCATTGTCTGGCTCCTAGCTGCCCTGGCCCTGAAATTCGGCAACCAACTGATTGCTGAGCAAGCTGAACCCTATTTCATGCTGTTATCTGGGGTAATTGTGATTGGAGTTGCCATCTGGATGTTCATGCGTACCCGTTGGGACGAGTTGGCGGCACAGGCACAAAAGAATGCTCCGCACGGTGGGAGGATCATCAATACCGGCCATGGCATGGTTGAACTACAGGTCTTTGAAGCGGAAGTGCCGCCACGCTTTCGCCTCTATGGTTACGACCATCACATGCAGCCCACCCCTTTCAAGTCACATGACACCATCGAGCTAGAAACGGTCCGTGTAGACGGCACACGGCAGGTCTTTACCCTAGAGGCAAAGGGAGAGTATTTGGAGTCGCGAGCACTCATTCCTGAGCCCCATGAATTTGAAGTGATTCTCAGCATTGGTCATGGCGACCATGCTCACCGCTTCGAAGTGACTTTCAGCGAAGACGAGCATAGCCATGGGCATCATGACCACCACCACCACCACCACCACCACCACCACCACCACCACCACCACGACCACGACCACGACCACGACCACCACAGCCATCATGATCATGCACACGCGCTGACGCAGAGCGGAGAGTATCAGGATGCCCACGAACGCGCCCATGCTGAGGATATTCAGCGGCGCTTTGCCGGACGGCAGGCCAACAATGCACAAATCGCGATGTTTGGTCTAACAGGTGGTCTGATGCCGTGCCCAGCTTCGGTCACCATCCTGATGATCTGCCTGCATCTGAAGCGCTTTACGCTTGGTGCTGCCATGGTGGCTTCGTTCAGTATCGGCCTGGCCATTTCCTTGGTCAGTGTTGGTGTGGTCGCAGCTTGGGGAACACGTCAAGTAAGTAAGCGTGTCGACGGCAATCTAAGCAGTCTCGCACGTAAGATGCCTTATCTGTCCAGTATCCTAATGATGGTAGTCGGGGCGGTAATGGGTATTCAAGGCTTGATACGCATAACTGCCTAAGACGGTGGTAATCCCCCCATGTTTAGCAATGGCGAGAAGTAGAGTTGGTTAAAAGTACTGACTTCTGTTTCGGGGTTATGCCGCCAAGCGCCATGTTGGAGCGTTAGTGATTGTAGGACCACATCCATTCGGTCGCATAGTGATGAGTGCGTCAATCGTAGGCCCCTGGGTTGGGGACGATTCCTATGATATTTGCCGCGAATGGTGAGGGAGATCTCGTCAAGGTGACATTTATCATCTCGCTGAGGCTGGCGTTTGCGCAAGTGACTGGCAAAAGCCAGGCCAAACTTCAATAACAATTGGTGAATAGTTTCGTTACTGACCAGTATGCATTGAGCCGCCAGTAGCACCTCACTGTCGTGGACGCTGAAGGTAAAGTGGCAATGTAGCCAAACGGTATGGCTGAAGACCTTTACGGGAAAACGATGATGCGGGTAGTGTGACAGTGACGATTCCATCGTCACATCTTACTAAGGCTATCTGTCTGGTTAAGTTGTCAGTACCCGTGCCGCCTGCGAAATTCTCGTGGAAGCCCTGCCGTCAGGCCGCGAATGTGACGCGGTGCCCTGCACGCCTCGGGCAGGCCGTGGTGGGCTCTGGCGTGGAGGACGACGAGACGAGCGGCTTCAGCCGCGAGTGCATTTCGCGTGCGAAGCCCCTCCTATAGGGACTGCACTTCCCCCGTCTCAAACAAGCCGTCACGATAGTCCTGCAAGGTTTGCTGGATCTCGGCGGTGGTATTCATCACGAAGGGGCCGTACTGCGCAATCGGCTCGTTTAAGGGCGCACCTGCCACCAGAATCACACGCGCATCCTGTGCCGCCTCAATCACCGTGCCATCCGCGCCATCATTAGCCAGAATCGCCATGAAGCGGTCCGCCACGGCTTTACCTGCCACTGAAACCTCACCACGGTAGGTGTAAAGAAAGGCGTTGTGCCCAGCCGGTATAGCCTGCTCGAAGCGCGTGCCGGCGGGTAGGTGCAGGTCCAGATACAACGGTTCGGTATCCGGGCGTTGAACAGCGCCGGCCGTGCAATGACTCACGCCCGCGATCACGCGCACCGTCACGCCTTCCGGCGTGCGGAATTCGGGAATCGCCTCGCGCGGGATATCGCGGTAAAAGGGCGCGATCATCTTGTTCTTCGCCGGTAGGTTCACCCACAGTTGGAAACCTTCCATCAGGCCTTCTTCCTGCTCGGGCAATTCGGAGTGGATCAGGCCGGAG
>NZ_WSSB01000010.1 GCF_009831765.1 Craterilacuibacter sinensis
TCGGCGGTCATGGCTTCGCCACGCTTTTGCAGGGCGTTACCGCCCAGAGCTACTACTACGCGCATTTTCTATCCTTTAGCCACACAGCCCGACGGGCAATGCAGCGGAATTATCAGCAAGAGCGGCGTTAACCGCTTCACAAGGAACAATGGCCGACCACACCTGCAAGGTGCTGCCGGCCATTTCACGGCGCGACCATGTCGCGCCGGCTCAAGTATCCGGCACAAGCCGGATATCAGGCTTCAAGCTTACTGGTTGCCCAGGGTCGAAACCATGATGGCCTTGATGGTGTGCATGCGGTTTTCCGCCTGCTCGAAGGCTACGTTAGCGTGGCTTTCGAACACATCTTCGGTCACTTCGATACCGTTGGCGAACTGTGGGTACACAGCAGCCACTTCAGCGCCTACAACAGTTTCGCTGTTGTGGAAAGCTGGCAGGCAATGCAGGAACTTAACAGCCGGGTTCTTGGCAGCAGCCATCAGTTCGGCGTTCACCTGGAATGGGGACAGCAGGGCAATACGCTCGGCCCAAACTTCTTTTGGCTCGCCCATGGAAACCCAAACGTCGGTGTGGATGAAGTCAACGCCTTCAACCGCAGCCTTAGGATCATCGGTCAGCACCAGACGCGCGCCGGTTTGAGCGGCAATTTTCTTGCACTCTTCAACCAGGGACTCTTCTGGCCACAGATCCTTAGGACCACCGATGCGAACTTCCATACCCAGTTTGCAACCAACAACCATCAGGGAGTTACCCATGTTGTTGCGTGCATCACCAACGTAAGCGTAAGAGATCTGGGACAGCGGCTTTTCGCTGTTTTCGATCATGGTCAGCACGTCAGCCAGCATCTGGGTTGGGTGCCATTCGTCGGTCAGACCGTTGTAAACCGGTACACCGGCGTTGTCGGCCAGTTCCTGAACCACGTCCTGCTTGAAACCACGGTATTCAATCGCATCGTACATGCGACCCAGTACACGGGCGGTGTCTTTCATCGACTCTTTGTAGCCGATCTGCGAGCCGGACGGCCCGAGGTAGGTCACGTGTGCGCCCTGGTCGTAAGCAGCCACTTCAAACGCGCAACGGGTACGGGTCGATGCTTTTTCAAAAATCAGCGCGATGTTTTTGCCAACCAGACGCTGCTCTTCGTTACCGGCGTACTTGGCACGCTTCAGGTCACGGGACAGGTCCAGCAGGTAACGGATTTCGCGTGGAGTAAAGTCCAGCAGACGCAGGTAATTACGGTTCTTCAGGTTGAAAGCCATGATGATTCCCTTATCAATTATTTAGCAGATAACCGTTTTATTATATTTAACGGCTAAACTGAAATACTTACTCGGCAGGCCGATCGAAAACCGATCAGCCTGCTACTTGCTTAAGCGATCAGCCGATTAGATTTTAACTTCGTCACGGATGATTGGGCAGGTCATGCAGTGACCACCACCACGGCCACGGCCGAGTTCGGATGCTGGGATCTCGATCACTTCCACGCCAGCGTCACGCATCAGCTTGTTGGTGTAGGTGTTACGGTCGTAAGCAACAACGACACGGCGATCCAGGGCAACGACGTTATTACCATCATCCCACTGCTCACGTTCACGCTGGAATGCATCACCACCGGTGGTGATAACCTGGATGTCTTTCAGACCCAGCGCTTCTTTAACCACGTCAACCAGATGTACGCCATCGTGACGTTCGAAGCGGACTTCACCTTCTTTGTCGCCAGCGTAGATGCTGGTGCAAATGATTTCGTCCACAACGTCCGGGAAGGACGACAGCAGGTCGATATCGAGGAAGGAGAATACGGTATCCAGGTGCATCGCAGCGCGCGACTTAGGCATCTGGCAAGCGATAACGCGTGTAGCGCCACCTTCTTTGCCCAGCACAGCCTTGGCAGTCTGAACAACAGCTTGCGGGCTGGTGCGCTCGCCCATACCGATCAGGACAACGCCGTTACCGATTGGCATTACGTCGCCACCTTCCAGCGTAGCTGGGCCGTGGTCTTTGTCGCTGTCACCCCACCATACATTTACCTTGCCGGCGAAGTATGGGTGGAACTGATAGATCGATTGCAGAATCAGGGTTTCCTGACGACGTGCTGGCCAGTACATTGGGTTCAGCGTCACGCCTTCATAGATCCAGCAAGATGGGTCGCGCTGGAACAGGCTGTTCGGGATCGGAGGCAGGACGAAATCGGAGCTGTCCAGGTAGCCGCCAAACAGGCCTTTAGGATCGAATGGCAGATCCAGCTTGGCGATACCGCCAATCAGGTGGTCAGCCAGTTGAGCCGATGGCATTTCATCCAGCCAGCTGCGCAGATCGCCCAGCATGCCGATACCGACGTTGTCAGCCTTAACCTTGCGGTCCAGAATCCAGCTACGGGCAGCCTTGTCATCCAGCACGGTACCCAGCGCTTCGTGCGCTTCGAGTACGTGGATGTTGCGGGCGCGCATTTGCTCAACCATGTAGTCGTGGTCTTTTTGAGCACGCTCAACCCAGATTACATCATCAAACAGCAAGCCGTGGCAGTTGTCCGGCGTCAGGCGCTTGTGCGCGAGACCTGGACGGCAAACCATAACACTGTGCAGCTTACCGCACTCGGAATGAACACCAAACTTCGACATCTTGAACTCCTTAAGAGCAATCAGTAGGTTTGTTGCAACCCCCACCCGAGGGTCACATAGGTAAAACGGTTTACTAGCGGTGACTGCTGCAAAGCAGCCACCTCAGAAAAATCTTGTTACAGCGACAGGGTGCCGACAGACAGACCGTAAGCGGCGTAGATGCCCAGTACCACGATCAGTGCAGCCAAGATGGTTTCGCCACCATTGAAAGGCTTCTGTCCCTGCTCTTTGCGAGCCCATACATAGAACAGCAGACCCGGTGCATACAGAACCATGGACAGCAGCAGGTACTGCAGGCCAGCTGCGTACAGCAGCCATACGCCGTAGACCGAAGCGATCACTGCAACAACCAGATCCTTGGCGGCAGATTCGCCAGCCTTGTAGCCTTCACCGCGCTGGGCAACCATCAGCGAGTAGATGGCGCAGAACAGGTAAGGCAGCAGGATCATGGACGTGGCCAGGTAAACCAGGCTCAGGTACACGGAACCGTTGAAGTAGGTGATGATCAGGAACAGCTGGATCATGCTATTGGTCAGCCACAGCGATGCAGCAGGCGAACCGTTGGCATTGGTCTTGCCGAATACCTTAGGCATCATGCCGTCCTGGGCAGCCAGGTACGGGGTTTCACCGGACAGCAGGGTCCAGGCCAGCAACGCACCACCTACCGAGATCACCAGACCGGCGTTCATGATGTTGGCGCCCATGGTACCGATAGCGGCTTCCAGCACATAAGCGGTAGACGGGTTCTTCAGTGCAGCCAGTTCAGGCTGAGTCAGCACGCCCAGCGACAGTACCGATACGGCGATCAAGAGTGCGATGGTCAGCAGGAAGCCGATCACGGTTGCCTTGCCCACATCGGACATATTCTGTGCACGGCCGGAGAACATCGATGCGCCTTCGATACCGATGAACACCCAGACGGTTACCAGCATGGTGCTCTTGACCTGGTCAACGATGGAACCCAGATCGGCAGAACCCCAGAAGTCCAGATTGAAAGTGTCAATCTTGAACGAGAACAGCACGATAGCGATAAACAGTGCCAGCGGAACCAGCTTGGCGATGGTGGTGATGGTGTTGATCATCGCCGCACCATGCACGCCACGCAGCACCAGGAAGTGCAGAGCCCACAGCAAAGCGGAAGCGCAAACAATTGCCAGGCCGGTATTGCCTTCACCGAAAGCAGGGAACCAGAAAGACAGCGCGGAGAACATCACCACGAAGTAGGCAACGTTACCGATCCAGGCCGAGATCCAGTAGCCCCAGGCCGAGTTGAAGCCTACATAGTCACCAAAAGCGGCGCGGGCATAGCCGTACACACCACCGGTCACTTCAGGCTTGCGGTTAGCCAGTTGCTGGAATGCAAAAGCCAGCGCCAGCATGCCGACAAAAGTAATTGCCCAACCAATAATGATGGCACCGGCACCCGCGCCGGAAGCCATATTCTGTGGCAGCGAGAAAATACCGCCACCAATCATGGAACCTACAACCAGGGCAGTCAGAGCACCAAGCTTGAGCTTGGGTGTGCTGCTTTCAGTTTCCGCAGACATGTTTGTTCTCCGTGATTTTGTTAAATAGTAAAGAAACTAAAACTGTTGTTATATTATTAAATTCTGATGCCTCACATCATAACGCCGTCCTGATCGAAGCGTCCAGACCGGACAAACCGTTTGTTTGACCTAGATCATTCCCCGCCAAAATCACATTTTTTTCCGTGTAGACGACTAAATTTTAATCACCGCATTCATTTAAAAAAACAAACTAGCTCCACATACAAATGCCACAACAAAAGATAAATTCCCATTAATAATCAGCCATCTACACAACCCAAAACCATTACCTCAAGCGCATCTATATGCGTACGGAAAACATGGCTACCAGGCACACATGCATACAAGACAAGCACGATAGTGATAAAAAAATTGACGTCACAACATAAAATTCAACAAAAAAACACAAAATAACGTCGCATAAATGTAATAAAAATATCGAAAATTCAATCCATACACTCGCAAAAAATAGGAATTTATTAGCCCCACTCACTGCCGATCGTGACAGCATGCCATGCTACGCAGCCAAACCGCACAGCACCCACACATGCCGAGGCAATGAATTCATAAAACAAGCATCAGCTTGCTTAAACAGAACCATGCAATCACCTGCACCCCATATCGCCAACATCACGGCTTAGTTGGCACATAAAAAATGCCATGTCCCGTCATTAGGGCACATGGCATCATAAATAGGTAAATACAGCTGACGTAATTACTAAGACTTGGCACTATCCTTGGACAGGAAAAACGCATCGGAGAAAAATGCGTCCTCTGGCAAGCTGCGCATATGGGTAAAGCCGGTATGCGCAGCCTCGACCATCACCGGTGCACCACAGGCGTAGACCTGGTAGCCCGAGAGATTGGCAAAATCGTCCAGCACGGCCTGATGCACCAGGCCCGTCCTCCCCTGCCAGTTATCGCTGGCCAAAGCCTCGGATAAAACCGGTATAAAGGTGAAGTTGGGGTGGCGGGTCTGCCAGGAACCGGCAAGCTCGGCCATATACAGATCGGCCAACGTACGCGCCCCCCAGTAAAACACCATCGGGCGCAGACTGCCGTGATGCAAGGCATGCTCGACCATACCCTTGATCGGGGCAAAGCCGGTACCGCTGGCAAGTAAGATGATAGGTTTGTCCGAGTCTTCGCGCAGAAAGAAAGAACCCAGCGGCCCCTTGAAGCGCATGATTTCACGCTCCTTCATCTGATTGAATACATAGTCGGAAAAACTGCCGCCAACCTGATGGCGCACATGCAGTTCGATAAAGGCGTCGTCGTGCGGCGCATTGGCAATAGAGAAGCTGCGCTTCTTGCCGTCCTTCATCAGGATATCGATATACTGGCCGGCCTTGAACTGCAGGCGCTCGGCGGCTGGCAGCTTCAACTTCAACACGGCCACATCGTGGATTTTTTCTATGCTGTCCACGCGACAAGGCAGCGTCTTGATCTGGACATCCCCTGCCCCGACCACCTCGCGCACCTCGATACTGATATCGCCCTTAGGGCGGGCACAACAAAACAGCGCCATCCCCTGCTCGCGTTCGCTCGCAGGCAAAGCCTTATCCTGATAGCCGCCCTGCTCTACTTCGCCAGAGACGACCTTACCCTTGCAGGCACCACAAGCACCATCGCGGCAGCCGTAAGGCAGAGCCACGCCCTCGCGCAAAGCGCCTTCGAGTATGGTTTCATGTGCTTCAACATTAAAGGTATGTCCGGACGACATCACCTTGACCCGATTTGTCATTTCTTTCCTCGACTTCAATCCAGCTACAATATGCGCTATGCAAACCCTGCTTATCATCGGCTTTGGCGACATCGCCCGCCGCGCAAGCCTTACCCTCCCCAAACACTGGCGCATACTGGCCATGGTCAGAAGCCAGGAGGGTGTCGATGCGGCACACAACTTGGGGATCACGCCAGTGATGGCGGATCTGGATGACCGCGACTCGCTGACACGGCTTGCCGCGCTGGCGGACAAGGTACTTTATTGCGCACCACCAGCCAGCGAGGGGCATACCGATCAGCGCATGCGCCGCTTTTTATCCGTACTAAATCAGACCAAAAGCATAACACAGCACCTGGTCTATATCAGCACCAGCGGCGTTTACGGAGATGCAGGTGGCGATTGGCTGGACGAAACCCGCCCCCCGGCACCAGGCTCTGATCGCAGCCGGCGGCGGCTGGATGCCGAGCAACAGTTACGCTGCTTTGCTACCAGCCAAGGTGCCAGCCTTACCATCTTGCGCGCACCGGGTATTTACGCGGCAGAGCGCCTGCCGCTGGCGCGCATTATCAATGCTACGCCCGCCATCACCCGCGAACAGGATAGCTGGAGCAACCACATTCATGCAGATGATCTGGCCATGCTGTGTGTAGCCGCATTAAAGCGCCCGCACGGGATACGCGTCTACAATGCCTGTGATAAGCAGCCGACACGCATGGGGGACTGGTTTGACCTGGTAGCCGATGCGCATGGCTTGGCCCGCGTGCCGCGTTTGCCACGCACCGAAGTCAGGCAGCACGTTTCGCCTGTAATGTGGTCTTTTCTGGCCGAGTCACGCCGTCTGCACAACCAGCGCATCCTGCGTGAACTGGGGGTTACCTTACAGTGGCCGGATGTCCAGCACTGGATCGCACACTACCGCGTGGCGCAGGATCAGGCCAGCAACAGGCAAGCCGGCCTCGCCATCCCCGGCCGCTTTCGGTAACATCGCGTTTTTTCGCAGTTTTTGGCTCTGAGAATCATGGAAAATCCGGCTTACCAGCGACACATCCGCAGCTTTGTCCTGCGTCAGGGGCATTTGACCCAAGCGCAACAACGCGCCATGGACGAAGGCATGCCCAAGTGGGGCATCGACTACCAGAACGCCATTCTCGATCTGGACCAAGCATTCGGCCGCAGCGCCCCGAAAATTCTCGAAATCGGTTTCGGCATGGGCACTGCCACGGCAGAGATCGCTGCCGGCAACCCTGACAAAGACTACCTGGCGGTGGAAGTACACTCGCCCGGCGTGGGCAATCTGCTCAAGCTGATCGATGAGCAGAATCTCACCAACCTGCGCATCATCCGCCACGATGCAGTCGAAGTGATAGACCATATGCTGGCCGATGCCAGTCTTGACGGCATCCACATTTTCTTCCCCGATCCATGGCACAAAAAGCGCCATAACAAGCGCCGCCTGATTCAGAGCCCGCTGATTGCCAAGCTGGTTAAAAAGCTCAAGCCGGGCGGCTATCTGCACGCGGCCACCGACTGGGAAGACTACGCACTCCAGATCATGGAAGTATTCAGCGCGGAGCACGAACTGGAAAACACGGCGGAAGCCTACGCACCGCGCCCCGACTACCGCCCGCTGACCAAGTTCGAAGCGCGCGGCATCCGTCTGGGGCATGGCGTGTGGGATGTAATCTTCCGACGTAAAGCCACAAGCTAAACACGCAGACGATCAGGCATGGAATAAAAGGCTGCTCCGGATAAGGTGCAGCCTTTTTTTCGCAAACCGGATCAGCTAGCCGATAAAGGGCGCGCCGCCAGCAAAGCCTCGATATCCGGCAACAACTCGTGCGGCGCCACCGCCGGCTCGAAACGCATCACCACCCTGCCCTGCCTGTCCAACAGGAACTTGGTGAAATTCCATTTCACCGGATGCGGGTGCGAAGTATCGGCCTGGGTGAGCCAGCGCCACAAAGGATGGGCATCCGGCCCGTTGACATCGATCTTGGCAAACAGCGGAAAGCTGACGCCATAGCGGCTCTGGCAAAATGCCGCGATCACCGCCTCGGCATCCGGCTCCTGAGCACCGAACTGATTGCAGGGAAAGCCCAGCACCACCAAGCCCTGTTCAGCAAAATGGCGATAGAGCTCTTCCAGCCCTTCATATTGGCGGGTATAGCCGCACTCGCTGGCGGTATTGACCACCAATACTACCTTGCCGGCCAGATCGGACAGACAAAGCTCACGCCCATCAATCAGTCGCGCAGAGAAGTCTTTCAAGCTATGCATGGCGCTTACTCCTTCACGTATAATTTTCTGTCTACCACTGTGGACCACATCATGTTCAACCCTAGCCGTCAGGACGCCCGCCGCTTTTTTTTCGAGACCTGGGCCAAGCATAAAACCGCCCTTGCGCTCTCCGATCTGGAGAAAATCGCCCTCGCCACCTTGCTGGCCCATCCCGAATACCATCACATCGTAGACAATCCGCAAGACTATCTGGAGCAGGAATGGACCCCCGAAATGGGGGAAAGCAATCCTTTCATGCATCTGGGCCTGCATATGGCGATAGAAGAACAGCGTACGATAGACCAGCCCTTCGGCATCCGCGCACTCTATGCCCAGCTTGCCCTGCGCCATGGCGACGAACACCGTGCCCAGCATGACATGATGGAATGCCTGGGCGAAATGGTCTGGCATGCCCAGCGCTATGGCGGCGGCCCCGATGTCAACCGCTACATCAGCTGCGTGCGCGGCAAGCTGGGCATGGGCGAAGAAGAAGCGCCACGGCTAAACCCCAACGAGATCAAGCCCTAGCGCCCAAATCAGACATGCGGCCCTTTCTCAGGGCTGCGGCAAATCAATCAAACCACCCGGTTCTGCCTCTCCCCTGCCACAAACGAAGCCATATTGGCAACCAGCTGGCTAGCCAGACGGCTCATCGCCTCGTGACTGGCCCAGCCTATATGCGGCGTCACAATCAGGTTGGGCAAGCGTGCACGCAGCAGCGGATTATCGCTGCGTCCGGGTTCCTCGCTTAACACATCAAAACCCGCCCCGCCCAATTGGCCATACTTGAGTGCAGCCACCACCGAGGCCTCATCCACCAGGCCGCCACGCGCGGTATTGATCAAAATGGCGCCCGGTTTGACCCGCATCAGCTCGGCCTCGCCCAGCATGCCGCGCGTGTCATCCGTCAAAGGGCAATGCAGCGACAAGACATCCGATGTCGTCAGCACCGTATCGAAATCGGTATAGCCTTCACGCACGGTAGCCGCACCACGACGCTCGGCGAAGACCACCTCCATGCCGAAAGCACGGGCGCGCATGGCCATTGCCTGCCCGATACCGCCATGGCCGAACAATCCCAGCCGTGCGCCGGCCACATCGCGGACAGGCGAGCCGAACAGGCAAAAACTGGCAGACTTTTCCCACAAGCCGGCCGCCACATCACGCTGATAGGCCGGCAGATTGCGCCGCAGAGCCAGCATCAGCATAAAGGCGTGCTCGGCCACCGCGTCATCACCATAGTGGCGGATATTGGCGACCGCCACCCCTTGCGCCTGGCAGGCCGCAAGATCGATATGGTTGACCCCGGTCGCCGCCACGGCAATCATCTTGAGCCGGGGCAAAGACAGCAGTGTCGCCGCATCAAAGGGAACCTTGTTACTGATCACGATATCGGCGCCAGAGGCGGCAGACTGCAACTCGGAAGGAGAACAGGAAGGAAATTCTTGCCAGGTATGCGGGAAATCGGGCTTAGGCACCGGGACAGGCAGGCTGTCCCGGTCAAGAAAAACAATGTGAGGAATCATTCAGCGCTCATAGGTAATGATAGAGCGATAGGCATGCCAGGTAGACAGGCCGATCAGCGGAATCAATACCATCAGGCCGACGAAGTAGGTGGCAAAGCCTATCGCAGTCAGAAGCACGATAATAGCGGCCCAGCACACCATCGTCATCAGGTTCTTATGCACGGCTTGTACACTGATCGCCATGGCGGAGATGGTGTCGATTTCCTTGTCCAGCATCATCGGGATGGCAATGACGCTGACGGAAAACACGACAACGGCGAAGATCAGCCCTGCACCAAAATAGGCAATCAGGAAGGCCAGATGTTCGGGAGACCACGCCTCCGAAACCAGTAGCGCCAGCGTAGGTGCCGAGGTATCGTAAAACAACGCGAACATCAATAGCGACACGCGAAACCAGCCAAACACCAGTACCGCCAGCAAGGCGGCATACAGGGTAAAGCTGGGAATATTGGCACGCCAGGCCAGCATGCTGTGCACCAGATTGACACGCGTTCCCTTGAAGATCTCCAATTGGCGGGCAATATCATAAAGGCCGATCGCCAGAAACGGCCCGGCCAGCAAAAACAGCGCCGCCAGCGTAATCACGACTTCGGGGGCATCCTTGAAATAGAACACCAGCAGATAGCCCATGATGACAAAAACGGCACCGTAAAATACGGCATCGGCCGGCGCTTTTTTCAGATCGCGCCAGCCGAGTTTGAGCCAGTTGAAAGTATCGGCAGGCGATACATGGTGCACGACCGGATGATCGCGCGACGGCAGGTGGGTGATGTCCATCATGAGTCCCCTTTTTCAAGGCGTGGGTGAAGCGTCTAGCTTCGTTATATGCAAGGAAACTCAGACTGTCGGCATTTTTCTTTCCCCCTTCCCACAAGCGCTCAAGCTTGTGTGTAAAATCCGGTTTTTGAGCGATGCAAGAGGAAGGAAAGATCATGAGCCAGGAACTGATCATTGAAGACGTGGTACTGGGTGAAGGTGCGGAAGCCGTTGCCGGCCAGGATGTGACCGTGCACTACAGCGGCTACCTGACCGATGGCAGCAAATTCGACTCCAGCCGCGACCGCTACCAGCCTTTCTCCTTCCCGCTGGGCGCAGGCCACGTGATCAAGGGCTGGGATCTGGGCGTACAGGGCATGAAGGTTGGCGGCCAGCGCAAGCTGACCATCCCTGCCGAACTTGGCTATGGCGCACGCGGTGCCGGTGGTGTCATTCCGCCCAATGCGACCTTGGTGTTTGACGTAGAACTGCTATCTGTAGGCTGATACGCCTGGCCGGACAAACAAAAAGCCATCACGCAATCGTGATGGCTTTTTTACATTTTAAAAAACGGCTCAGGCTTTACGCTTGCGCCAATACCAGAGACCACCAAGCACCAGGCCAAGCACCGCCAGAACAGCCAGAATGCCGTATTGGCCACGATGCACCCATACCATCAGCTGATCGATATTGGAAGCGCCAAAGTGCCCCAGATAAACCCACACCGGCACCGAAATCAACGCGGCAAAACCATCCAGCAGCAGGAAGCGCCAATACGGAATACGCCGGGTCATGCCGGCAGTCAGAAAGATGGGAGAGCGCAAGCCCGGCAAAAAGCGCGCGACAAACAGCACCCAGTTGCCGTATTTGGAAAACTTCTCCTGCACTGCCTCAAAGCGTTCCTTGGTCAGGATACGGGCAATAGGCCGGAATTGCAGCACGCGGTCGCCGAACACCCGCCCTATGGTGAACATGATGCCATCTCCGATCAGCACCCCGGCCATACCGACGGCAAACATAGTATGCACATCGGTGTAACCAAGACCGGAAATGATGCCGCCTGCGACCAGCGTCACATCCTCGGGGATAGGCAGGCCGAAACCGCACAATAGCAGCACCAGAAAAACGGCCAGATAGCCGTACGATGCAAATAGATCGAGTAAGACCTGAAGGATGTCCATGTCAGTAAAGTGCGCTCATGCCGTTAGCCGGAAGCATAAATGGGGTGCACAGCCACCTTGCCCCCATCCATAAACAGCGGCTTATAATATCACACCTCCTCCGATGAAAAACCGACATGACACGCCCGATCCGGCTAGAGATCGATCTCGCAGCGATCCGCCACAACTATCAGCACTCCAGACAACAAGCACCTGGCGCACGCGCCTACGCCGTCATCAAGGCTGACGCCTATGGCCATGGTGCACTCGAGGTCGCGCAAGCTCTCGCCGACATCGCTGACGGCTTTGCCCTGTTAAACCTTGAGGACGCATTGCGCCTGCGCCGCGCCGGCATCCAGCAGCCAATGACGCTGCTGGAGGGCGCTTTCGATCTGGAAGACACGGTACGCATGGCGGAAAACCGCATAGCCGGCGCCGTACATAGCCCGCACCAGATCGCCTGGCTGGAACAACTGCAGTCCGATCTGCCATTCGAGGCCTGGCTAAAAGTGAATAGCGGCATGAACCGTCTGGGTTTCCAGCCGGAGGCCGCACCAGCCGCCATGGACAGGCTGCGTGCCCATCCTGCAGTCAAACTCAGCACCATCATGACCCACTTCGCCACAGCAGACGATGCACGTGGCGTGGCCGGGCAATGGGAAAAGTTTGAGCCGCTCGCCCGTGCGTCAGGCCTGGCCATCAGCGCAGCCAACTCGGCCGCAACCTTCCGCCATGCGCACACGCACGGCGATGCCGTCCGTCCTGGCATCACGCTTTATGGCTGCTCGCCGTTTGACGACGTCAACGGGCCAGAACTGGGACTCAAGCCCGGCATGACGCTCTCGGCCGACATCATTGCCGTGCAGCACATTCAGCCCGGCGAAATCGTTGGCTATGGCGCGACATTCCAGGCCGAACGCCCCATGCGCATCGGTATCGTGGCCTGCGGCTATGCCGACGGCTATCCGCGCGTAGTGCCCAGCGGCACGCCGGTACTGGTCGACGGCAAGCTCTCCGGCACGGTCGGCCGCGTGTCCATGGATATGCTGGTCGTCGATTTGAGCGCCCTGCCCGAGGCGGGCATAGGCAGCCACGTGACATTGTGGGGCCAGGGCCTGCCGATAGAAACCATCGCCCGTGCGGCAGGCACGCTGGGGTATGAGCTGATGTGCGCGATCTCGACCCGCGTACCGCGCCACTATCTGCCAGCCTGAACCCTCAGGTAGCAGCCATAAAAAATCCCGCGATAATGTCGCGGGATTTTTTATGTGAAGCCGTCGCTCTCAAGCCGCCGCTTCTATCGCCTCGGCAATCCGTTTGGCGCAACGTTCTGCCAGACCCAGCTCATCCGCCTCAACCATCACCCTGACTACAGGCTCGGTACCGGACGGGCGCAAGACCACACGCCCACGACCGGACAGTTCGGTCTCGGCTTCGGCCAGTGCTACGGCCGAAGCCTGCTGCCAGTCCTGACCTTGCAAGCGCACATTGATCATTTTTTGCGGGAAAGGCTGCCAGTCGCGGCAAATATCCAACAGATCCTTATCCAGCTGCGTCAGGCTGGCAAACACTTGCAGACAGGAAATAATGCCGTCGCCGGTTGTATGTTTGTCCAGACACAGAACATGGCCGGAAGCCTCGCCGCCCAGCTGCCAGCCATTGGCGTGCAGCAGCTCCAGCACATAGCGGTCACCGACCTTGGCACGGGCAAACTCGATACCGCGCTCTTTTAGTGCCAGCTCCATGCCCATATTGGTCATCACGGTGCCGACGACGCCACCCTTCAGTTCACCACGTGCGGCACGCGCCCGGGCAATCACATAGATCAGCTGGTCGCCGTCATACACCTGGCCATGGCGGTCAACCATGATCAGGCGGTCGCCGTCGCCATCCAGCGCCACGCCATAATCGGCCTCATGCTGCAGCACCGCAGCCTGCAAGGTTTTGGGATAAGTGGCACCGACCTTGTCATTGATGTTCATCCCGTCCGGATCACAGCCCAGCGTGATGACTTCGGCCCCCAGCTCATGGAAGACATTCGGTGCAATGTGATAGGTCGCGCCATGGGCGCAATCTACGACCAGCTTCATTCCCTTGAGGTCCAGCTCGTTGGGAAAGCTGCTCTTGCAAAACTCGATATAACGCTCGGCGGCACCATCGATACGGCGTGCACGCCCCAATTCGCGCGAAGGCTTGGTCTCCAGCGGCTGATCCAGCATGGCCTCGATTTCCAGCTCAAGCGCATCATCCAGCTTATTGCCGCCCTCGGCAAAGAACTTGATCCCGTTATCCTGGAAGGGATTATGCGAAGCCGAAATCACCACCCCGGCTTCCAGACGCAGAGCGCGGGTGAGATAGGCGATACCCGGTGTCGGCAAAGGGCCAGTCAACAGCACATTGACGCCTGCGGCGGTAAAGCCGGCCTGCAGCGCAGCTTCCAGCATATAGCCCGAGATGCGCGTGTCCTTGCCTATCAGCACCGAAGGACGATGACTACCATCATGGTTCACCAAAACACGACCGGCAGCATAGCCCAGCTTCATCACAAATTCGGGCGTAATCGGCGCCTTGCCGACTTCCCCGCGTACGCCATCCGTCCCAAAATATTTGCGGCTCATTCTCTTGCCCTTCGCTTGCTAAGCCGGCATCAGCCCGGCTGGATAAATGATGGTTTATTTTCTCACGACACGGCTGATGACGTCATGCTCTCCAGCACCGCCCATAACTGCAAAGCCTGATGTGTGGCCTTCACATCGTGTACGCGGATGATTTTGGCGCCACGCCGCGCAGCCTCCATCGCGGCCGCCACACTAGCCCCCAGGCGCAGGGCAGGCTCTGCTTCGCCGGTGATGGCGCCTAACATGGATTTGCGCGACAGGCCGACCAATAAAGGCACACCGGCACGCCGCTCGATTTCCGCCAGATTAGCCAGCAAGGACAGGTTGTGCGCCAGCGTCTTGCCAAAACCGAAACCCGGATCGACCAGAATGCGCCCGCGTGCCACGCCTGCCTGCAAACACAGTGCCACACGCCCGGCCAGGTACGATCCCACTTCGGCTACCACATCTTCGTATTCGGGCTTTTGCTGCATGGTGCCGGGATTGCCCTGCTTGTGCATCAGGCAAATGCCCACCTGTGCCTTGGCGACCAGGGGCAGCGCACCTTCGTCTTCCAGCGCAGAGACATCGTTGATCAGGTCAACCAGACCCGCATTCAGCGCCGCCCGCATCACAGCGGCGCGCCGGGTGTCGAGCGAGATGGGCACGCCCAGTTCGCGCACGGCCTCCAGCACAGGGGCTACCCTCGCCCACTCGTCTTCGGGCGACACATAAGGTGCGCCGGGTCGGGTCGATTCGCCACCAATATCGAGAATGCCGGCACCTTCGGCCACCAGTTGCCGGGCATGCAGCAAGGCGGCATCGCACCTATCAAAGCGGCCGCCATCGGAAAACGAGTCCGGCGTGACATTCAGGATGCCCATGATCAAGGGATGGGAAAGATCCAGGGCAAAACGCCCGCACTGGAAAGTAGTCATAAAATGCTCAAGCGGAAGACTCAAATAAGAAAAGGCGGCAGTTTTCACTGCCGCCTTGACCAGAACGGGACAAGCGTACCTTACAGCCCCTGTGCCGGCATCACGCTAGGTGCAGGTGTCGGATCACTGGGCTTGTCATCCGGCTTAGGCGTAAAGCTGGAGCCGGGCTTGGGTGGACGCGGCGTCTTGCCATCCATGATGTCGTTGATCTGGTTGGCATCGATAGTTTCCCACTCCAAGAGCGCAGCCGTCATCGCCTCGACCTTGTCGCGGTTGTCTTCCAGCAGCTTGCGCGCCAACGCGTACTGCTCGTCAATGATACGGCGAATCTCGGCATCCACCTGGCGCATGGTCTCTTCCGACATATTCTTGTGCGTGGTCACCGAACGGCCGAGGAAGACTTCACCCTCGTTTTCGCCGTAGACCATAGGACCCAGGCGATCCGACATACCGTAGCGCGTCACCATATCACGCGCCATTTGCGTGGCACGCTCGAAGTCGTTGGAAGCACCGGTCGTCATCTGGTTCATGAACAGTTCTTCCGCGATGCGGCCGCCAAACAGGATGGCGATCCTGTCCATCAGATAACCGCGATCATAGGAGAAGCGATCCTGTTCCGGCAGCTGCATGGTCACGCCCAGCGCACGACCGCGCGGGATGATGGTGACCTTGTGCACCGGATCGGACTTGGGCAGCAACTTGGCCACCACCGCATGACCCGACTCGTGGTAAGCAGTGTTCTTCTTCTCTTCCTCGGTCATCACCATGGAGCGGCGCTCTGCACCCATCATGATTTTGTCCTTGGCCGACTCGAGGTCTTCCATATCCACCAGACGCTTGTTGCGGCGTGCGGCAAACAGAGCGGCTTCATTGATCAGGTTGGCAAGGTCGGCACCGGAGAAACCCGGTGTACCACGTGCAATCACTTCAGCATTCACATCGGCAGCGATCGGCACTTTGCGCATATGCACGCTCAGGATCTGCTCGCGGCCACGAATATCCGGCAAAGGCACCACCACCTGACGGTCGAAACGGCCCGGACGCAATAGCGCAGGGTCAAGCACGTCCGGACGGTTGGTCGCGGCGACCACAATCACGGTGGAGTTGGTTTCAAAGCCGTCCATCTCGACCAGCAACTGGTTCAGCGTCTGTTCGCGTTCGTCATTGCCGCCACCGACACCCGCGCCACGCTGGCGACCGACGGCATCGATTTCATCGATAAAAATGATGCATGGCGAGTTTTTCTTGGCCTGCTCGAACATGTCGCGCACACGCGCCGCACCCACGCCGACAAACATCTCGACAAAGTCGGAGCCGGAAATGCTGAAAAACGGCACTTTGGCTTCACCGGCAATGGCCTTGGCCAGCAGGGTCTTACCGGTACCCGGCGAGCCCGCCAGCAGGATGCCGCGAGGAATGCGGCCACCCAGGCTCTGATAGCGAGTCGGATCCTTCAGGTAATCGACAACCTCTTTCACTTCTTCCTTGGCTTCGTCGCAACCGGCCACGTCCACAAAAGTGATGGTATTGGTTTCCTGATCCAGCATGCGCGCCTTGCTCTTGCCGAACGAAAAGGCTCCACCCTTGCCGCCGCCGCCCTGCATCTGGCGCATAAAGAAGATCCACACACCGATCAGCAACAACATAGGGAACCAGCTGACAAAGATGCTCATCAGCATCGATGGCTGCTCTTCCGGCTTGGCACCGAAGCGCACATTGTTTTTGACCAGATCATCGACCAGGCGATAGTCAAACGGCGCAAACGTGCTGAAGGCGGTACCGTCGGTACGCTTGCCCTTGAGCCATTGTCCGCGCAGCGGATCGCCTTCTATCGTCAGTGACTGCACCTTGCCCGACTCGACATCGCTGACGAACTGCGAATACTCGATCTGGTTCTGGGTTTCCTGACGCTTATTGAACTGGTTGAACACAGTCATCAGCACCAAACCGATGATGACCCAGATGGCGATATTCTTGCCTATGTTGTTCACGCGAGCCGACTCCTTTGTGCCCTGACGGTTATGCCTGAATAGCTGTTTTGATTGTAATCTGACCAGACGCCGATGTCAGCGCCGGCCTTTACCTAAAAGGTAAATTTCGGTAGATCTGTCACGCGATGCCTTGGGCTTGCGCGATACCACTTCACTGAAAACTTCCCGCATCGCCTTGAGATAGGGCTGGAATTCGCTGCCCTGAAACACTTTGACCAGAAAATTACCGCCAGGCCGCAATTGTTCGCGGGCAAACTCCAAGGCCAGCTCACACAGATGGAAGCTTCTGGCCTGATCCATGACGCTCATGCCGGAGATATTGGGGGCCATATCCGAAATTACAAGATCCAATGCACGCCCATCCAGCAAGTCAATGAATTGATCCAGAACCTCGTCTTCCCGAAAATCACCCTGAATGAATGATACGTCGGCAATGGCATCCATAGGCAGGATATCCAGCGCGAACACCTTGCCCTTGTCGCCGACGATACGGGAGGCCACCTGCGACCAGCTACCCGGTGCTGAACCCAGATCGGCCAGTACCGTGCCGGGGCGGATCAGTTTGTCCTTGTCGTTTATCTCGATCAGCTTGTAGGCTGCACGGGCGCGATAGCCATCCTGCTTGGCCTGGTGTACCCAGTGATCATTGACATGTTCGGACAGCCATTGGTTACTACTCGTACTTCTCTTCATTTTTCAAACCTGTCATTACAAGCGGCGGTCACGGTAAAAAGCGATCTGAAACGGCCAAGTGACTGTTTATCTGCCATTTTCAGCGTATTGTTCGGGCAAAAAGTGGAAGTTTTTAGTAGAATCCCGTTTTGCTTCGGAAGCACTACCATGAAAATCGAACTTTCCACCTTCGAGCGCACCTACCTTAAGGGTCTGGCGCACCAAATTTCTCCTGTTGTCATGATAGGCAACAGCGGGCTGACCGAGTCGGTCATGCGCGAAATCGCTATCAGTCTGGACGCCCACGAACTGATCAAGATCCGGGTACAGGGCGATGACCGCAATGCGCGCGTTGCACTGTACGAACAGATCTGCAATGACCTGGATGCTGCACCGGTACAACATATCGGCAAGTTGCTGGTTCTGTGGCGCCCGTCGGATAAACAGCGCATTGTCTTGCCCAAGAGCAAAAAAGCGCTCAAGGCCATGCCTTGATTATTGCTCTGGCTCAAGGCTAAAGAAAAAAGCGGTGACTTGCCACCGCTTTTTCTATGGCCGGTACATCGGCCTAGCTATCGCGCCTGAGCACATAGACCAGTGCCAGCAGGCTTTGTACCAGATAGATCAGGCTTGAAATGGCATGCCAAGTAGCAAAACCGCCACCAAACAACCCTTCGGCTGCCTGATTCACCGAAAGTTTCAAGTCGGCAATAATTGGCGACACAGCAAAATGGTTGATCACGGTGCACAAGAGCATGCCGAACAGCAGCCAGAACGTGCCCGCTTTCACGCCACGCGCACCGATACGCCACACATAGTCGGCCAGCAAAAAAACGCCGCACACCAAGCCCACCCAGGCGAGATGACTAAACAGTTTGCCGGCCACCATGCCGGCCGTCACCTTGTCCAGAACGGAAAACAGCACTGGCGTGACCAGCAGGCCCAGTATCCATATCCCGCCGACCCAGAACGTCTTTGTTACCGCGCGCAAGCCATCCATGCCCACCCCTTTATCCAGAATCGACAGCAAAACGCGCCCCAAAGGGCGCGCCGGTTTTTTTAGATATATTTGACGTCGAGTATCTCGTACTCGCGTATGCCGCCAGGCGCCATCACCTCGGCCACATCACCGGCTTCCTTGCCGATCAGCGCGCGGGCGATAGGCGAATTGACCGAGACCTTGCCGACCTTGATATCCGCTTCATCGTCACCCACGATCTGGTAGGTCACTTCGTCTTCGCTCTCCAGATCCATCAGCTCGACGGTCGCGGCAAACACCACACGGCCTTCGGCATCCAGTTCCTGCGGATTGATAATCTGGGCATTGGAGAGTTTACCCTCCAGCTCGGCAATACGGCCTTCGACAAAAGCCTGGCGCTCCTTGGCGGCATCGTATTCGGCGTTTTCCGACAGGTCACCGTGCGAACGTGCTTCGGCGATGGCCGCAATCACATCCGGACGCTCCACGCTTTTCAGGCGCTGCAGCTCTTCTTTCAGCAGCTCCGCACCGTACACAGTCAACGGGACTTTGATCATTCTTTTCTCCACTGGCGGCCCTGCCGCCCTCAACAAAAACACAAGCCGCCGTCCTGAGGACGGCGGCTTTGCGGATAGATTTTTCCGGATTGTACCGGCAAAACGCATACACAACCAAGCATTGCACGCGTTTTGCCGGCGGAAAATCAGCGTTTGATGCGAGCGTGCAATTCCTGCAGGCTGTAAATACCGAAATCATCCAGCTGCAGGCCGACACACAAGGCTTGGGCACCAGCCAGCGTGGTCGATTGCGGGATACGCGCCTGCAAGGCCGAACGGCGGATGGAGTGGCTATCCTGAATCGCCTGACGCTTTTCATCCACGGTATTGATCACCAATGCGATTTCACCATTCTTGATCAAGTCGACGATATGCGGGCGCCCTTCGGCCACCTTGTTCACCACCTGCACGATCAGGCCTGCATCCGACAAGACCTTGGCCGTACCGCGTGTGGCGCAAACACCAAAACCCAGTCTTTGCAGCTCGCGCGCCACCTCGACACAGCCGTTCTTGTCACCGGCACGCACCGACATAAACACCTTGCCGGTACGCGGCAGCTTGTCGCCGGCAGCCAGCTGGCTCTTGACGAAGGCTTCGGCAAAGCTGTTACCCACCCCCATCACTTCGCCGGTCGACTTCATTTCCGGCCCGAGAATGGTGTCCACGCCCGGGAACTTGATGAATGGGAATACGGCTTCTTTAACCGCGTAATAAGGCGGAATCACCTCGGCGGTAAAGCCCTGCTCCACCAGCGAGATGCCGGCCATGGCGCGCGCGGCGATCTTGGCCAGCGGCGCGCTGGTCACTTTGGACACGAAAGGCACGGTACGGCTGGCGCGCGGGTTCACTTCCAGCACATAAATGGTATCGCCCTGAATGGCGAACTGCACATTCATCAGACCGACCACATTCAAGGCACGCGCCATGGCTATGGTCTGGCGACGGATCTCGTCCTGTACCGCTGGGAACAGGCTGTAAGGCGGCAAGGAGCACGCCGAGTCGCCAGAGTGAACCCCCGCCTGCTCGATATGCTGCATGATGCCGCCGATGACCACATTCACGCCGTCGGACACACAGTCCACATCGACTTCGATGGCATCGTTCAGGAAGCGGTCGAGCAAGACCGGGCTGTCATTGGAAACCTTGACCGCCTCGCGCATATAGCGCTCAAGATCTGCCGGCTCGTGCACGATTTCCATCGCACGCCCCCCCAGCACATAAGACGGGCGTACCACCAGCGGATAGCCGATCTCTTCGGCCAGACGCATGGCGTCGGCCGGCGTGCGCGCGGTACGGTTAGGCGGCTGCTTAAGTGCCAGTTCCTGCAACAGCTTCTGGAAACGTTCGCGGTCTTCGGCCGCATCAATCATGTCGGGGCTGGTGCCGATAATCGGCACACCGGCCGCTTCCAGCGCGCGCGCCAGTTTCAGCGGCGTCTGGCCGCCATATTGCACAATCACGCCGAACGGCTTTTCGACATGGCAGACTTCCAGCACGTCTTCCAGCGTCAAGGGCTCGAAATACAGACGATCCGAGGTGTCGTAATCGGTAGACACGGTTTCCGGGTTGCAGTTGACCATGATGGTCTCAAAACCGGACTCGCGCAGAGCCAGCGCCGCATGCACGCAGCAGTAGTCGAACTCGATACCCTGACCGATGCGGTTAGGTCCGCCGCCCAGCACCATAATCTTTTTATTATTGGTCGGACGCGACTCGCACTCTTCCTCATAGGTCGAGTACATATAAGCGGTATTGGTCGCGAACTCGGCCGCGCAGGTATCCACGCGCTTGTATACCGGACGGATATCCAGCGCCCAGCGCTTGGCACGCACCCCCGCCTGATCGGTATCCAGCAGCAGCGCCAGACGCCGGTCGGAGAAACCCTTGCGCTTGAGACGGAACATCTCGCCATGCGCCAGATCCTCGATACGGCGGCCACGCAGTGCCTGCTCTTCGCCTACCAGATCTTCGATCTGGGCCAGGAACCACGGATCGATCTTGCTGATGGCAAACACATCGTCGCGGCTCAGACCGATACGGAAGGCATCGGCCACATAGAGAATGCGGTCCGGGCCTGGCGTACCCAGCTCGTGACGTATGGTTTCTTCGCTGGTCGTTTGTTCGTCAAAACCCGACAGACCGGTCTCCAGACCGCGCAGCGCCTTTTGCAGCGATTCCTGCAAGGAACGGCCCATGGCCATCACCTCGCCCACCGACTTCATCTGCGTCGTCAGTCTGTCGTCGGCCAGCGGAAACTTCTCGAAGGTAAAGCGCGGGATCTTGGTCACGACGTAATCGATAGACGGCTCGAACGATGCCGGGGTCGCACCGCCGGTAATGTCGTTTTTCAGCTCGTCCAGCGTGTAGCCGACCGCCAGCTTAGCGGCGATCTTGGCGATCGGGAAGCCGGTCGCCTTGGACGCCAGCGCCGACGAACGCGACACACGCGGGTTCATCTCGATCACGATCATTTCGCCGTTGTCCGGATTGATCGCGAACTGCACATTGGAGCCGCCGGTATCCACCCCGATCTCGCGCAATACCGCGATCGAGGCGTTACGCATGATCTGGTATTCCTTGTCGGTCAGCGTCTGCGCCGGCGCGACGGTGATGGAGTCGCCGGTATGCACGCCCATCGGGTCGAAGTTCTCGATCGAGCAGATAATGATGCAGTTGTCGGCACGGTCGCGCACCACCTCCATCTCGTACTCTTTCCAGCCCAGCACCGATTGTTCGATCAGCAATTCATTGGTCGGGGACGCCTCGAAACCGCGCTCGCAGATGGCGAGGAATTCTTCACGGTTGTAGGCAATGCCCCCGCCCGAACCGCCCATAGTAAAGGATGGACGGATCAGCGTCGGATAGCCGACCTTGGCTTGCGCCTCCAGCGACTCTTCCAGCGTGTGGCAGATAAAGGACAGCGGGCAGGACAGGCCGATCTTGGCCATGGCTTCTTTAAAGCGGCCGCGGTCTTCGGCCTTGTCGATCGCATCTTCCGATGCACCGATCAGCTCGACCTGGTATTTCTCCAGCACGCCGTGACGCGACAGATCCAGTGCGCAATTCAGCGCAGTCTGCCCGCCCATGGTCGGCAAAATGGCATCGGGGCGCTCGCGCGCAATAATTTTCTCCACCACCTGCCACGAGATCGGCTCGATATAGGTGACGTCGGCCATCTCCGGATCGGTCATGATGGTGGCCGGGTTGGAGTTGACCAGAATGACTTTGTAGCCCTCTTCGCGCAGCGCCTTGCAGGCCTGTGCGCCGGAATAGTCGAATTCGCACGCCTGCCCGATGACGATGGGGCCGGCGCCTATGATAAGAATGCTTTTAATGTCGTTACGCTTGGGCATGATGTTCTCTAATTTTCAGGTATTCAGTTGAGTCCCGCGCTAGCCAGCTTGGCGCCAAAACCCAGAAACATGAGCCCTACGCCACCGCTGGCGGCACTGGCCAGCCGGCGCCGGGCTCGAAATGCCGCCGCCAGATGGTTGCCGGCCATAATCAGTACGGCCAGATAGCTCATGCTGCACACTTGCAGGATCGCGCCCAGTGCGGCAAAGGTCAGCACCGGATAGGCATAACCCGGGTCGACGAACTGCACGAAAAACGACAGGAAAAACAGGATGGCCTTAGGGTTCATCAGACTGATGCTCAGTGCGCGTTTGAACGGATTTTTCGCGTCCGCCAGCACCACGGCCGGCGCAGCCTCAGGCGCAAGCGCGGGTTTGCGCCAGCCTTGCCACGCCCCCTTGAGCATATTGAGCCCTATCCACGCCAAATAGGCGCCGCCGCTGTACTTGAGCAGCACAAACAGCATGGGGTTGGCCTTAAGCAAGCTGGCAGCCCCGGTTGCTGCCGCCAGCATCAGGATCGCATCACCGACAAAGACCCCCAATGCGCCCTGAAAGCCGGCACGCACCCCGCGCTGACCTGCCACCGACAACACATACAGCGAGTTGGGCCCCGGCAACAGGATGATGAAAATCGTCCCGATAAGGTAGGTCAGCGGATCGGTAATGCCCAGCATCTCGGCCTCCTGTCTCTGTCGCTTAGTCTTGTGCGTCCATCGCCGCGGTAAAGCGGTCGAACAGATAGGCCACGTCGTTCGGCCCCGGGCTCGCTTCCGGGTGTCCCTGGAACGAGAAGGCCGGACGGTCGGTCAAGGCAATGCCCTGTACCGTGCCATCGAACAGCGAACGGTGGGTCACGCGCACATTGGCCGGCAAGCTGGTTTCATCCACCTGGAAGCCGTGGTTCTGACTGGTAATCATGACGCGGCCGGAGTCGAGATCCTGTACCGGATGGTTGGCACCATGGTGACCGAACTTCATCTTGCTGGTCTTGCCGCCGGCGGCCAGACCCAGGAGCTGATGCCCAAGGCAAATGCCGAACACCGGCGTGCGCGTGGCCAGAATGTCGCGGATGGCAGTAATCGCGTAATCACAAGGCTCCGGATCGCCCGGACCATTCGAGAGGAACACGCCATGCGGGTTCAGTGCCAGCACTTCGGCTGCCGGGGTTTTGGCCGGCACCACGGTCAGGCGGCAGCCGCGCTCGGCCAGCATCCTCAGGATGTTGTGCTTGACGCCGAAATCGTAAGCCACCACGTGATAGCGCGCTTCGCCCTGCTCGGTATAGCCCTCGCCCAGACGCCATTCGCGCGTCGTCCATTTATAAGGTGCATCACAGCTGACCACTTGCGCCAGATCCTGCCCGGCCATGGAGCCGAAACCGCGCGCCAGTTCAATGGCGCGTGCTTCATCGATTTCGCCAGCCATGATGCAGCCGGCCTGTGCCCCGCCTTCACGCAGGATACGGGTCAGGCGGCGGGTGTCGATGTCGGCGATGGCGACGGTATGGTTGGCCTTGAGGTAATCCGACAGGGAGGCCTCGGCGCGGAAATTGCTGTGCAGCAAGGGCAGATCGCGAATGATCAGGCCGGATGCAAAAACGGCGCCGGATTCGGTATCTTCCGAATTGGCGCCGACATTGCCGATATGCGGGTAAGTCAGGGTGACGATTTGTTTGGTGTAGGACGGGTCGGTCAGAATTTCCTGATAACCGGTCATGGCGGTATTGAATACCACTTCGCCGACGGTATGACCGACAGCACCGATAGCTGTACCCTTGAAGACGGTGCCGTCAGCGAGGGCAAGAATGGCGGGTACGGTAGACACAGGCTAGCTCCTGAATGATTGTTGCAGATTCTTTATCGTTTTTATGTAGTGAACGGGACGCAGCCTTAAGCTTGTCCCGTTTGGTTAAACCCGCCCATCATACCTATATTGCATTGCAATATGCAAGTATCAAACGCCTGTTTGAACTTTCCAGCTGACGCGATCCGGCCCGGAAGGCTGGCCCAGCATCAGCATCAGCGGACGCAAAGCCAGGTAGGCATCGGGACTGCTACTGGCCGACCCGCCAAAATCAGGCAGCTTGCCCGACTGCCATTGCCCCTGCCCCTCAATCTGCAAGGGGCCGGATAAAGTCTGCAGCGCCAGCCCCAAAGCCGGTCCTTGCCCGCTCACCTGCAACTGGTAACTACCAAAGGGACGGATACGCGTCAAAGGCGATGCTGCGCCCAGCCAGCTGATGCGCGCACCGCCGCTAAAACCATCGCGCCCATGACCCAGACTCTGCAACTCCAGCTTAAGCAAGCCCCCCAGACGCGCAGCACGCCAAGTGTCCGACAAACCGGCAACAGCGGCCACCGGTAGCGAGAAGCTGATATTGTCCAGCTGCCAGCTGTTTGGCGTCAGGCGTAGCGCCCCCGTGCCGGCATCCGTTTGCAAGCGCCAGCCCAATGCCCCTTTGAATAAGGCGCCCGGCTCGAGCTGCCAGACAAGCCGGCTCATCGCCAGCACAGAGCCATCCTCGGCGATAAATACCGGCCGCCCCTGCCCCGACCATAGCGTGCCTTGCACCTCGCTCAGTTGCCAGCGCGACTGGGTAAGATCGCTTAGCGGCACGGACAGCCAGGTAGCCGGCAGTGCAGCAAGCGCGCCAAACAGCAAGACCGGCACCGTCAGCAGCCACAACCAGCGCCGCTTCATGCGCGTCCACCGCCATGCACCAGCACCGCATCCAGCTTAACCATGCCGGGCGCCGTCGATGCCGCCGTTTTCATGCGCAGCACGCGCACCTGCTGCAAAGCCAGTTGACCGGCAAAACCCAGCCAGGCATCAAAGGGCAACTCCCCGCTCATGCGCACGCCCTGATCACCCTCGGCCGCCAGCGCCCAGGTACCGGGCAAAGACTGCGCTTTGGCACTGCGTTCGATCAGCGTCTGCAAATCGGCCGCATTCAGCGTAGCAACCAGAGGCTGGCGTTTTAACGCATTGGCTTCGGCAATCAGCTTGCGGTCAAATACCAGCTCGGCCTCCATGCGCACAACCTGGGTACGGGTTTTCGCCACATAACGGCTGGCCGGCTCCCATAACAGCAGATAAGCCATGGCCAGCAGCACCACCGCACTCATTACGCCCAGCATGCGCTGCTCGCGCAATGTCAGCTGGCGCCAACGGGCAAGCAGCGTTTTTTTCCACCCACTCATTTTATGGCTCCCTCGTCAAAATCCACTCGCGCACACCACCTTCGCTGCGTCGGACATTCAACAGCACGCCGCTGCCGGCTAACTGCTGGCGATAGCGCTCGAACGCCTCGTCCGGCAAGGCTGGAGCGCGTAGCTGTACACGCCCGCCCTCCGTTTCCAGCGCACTCAGATTGAGCGTATTTCCGGCGACTTCACCCAGCCTGGCCATCAGATAAAGCGCATCATCGCGCACCGCCTGACCTCGCTCGGCGCGCAGATTATCCACTACGCGCATCAGCGGCAAAGCCGTCGCACCAGGTAAAGCCTGCGCCCCAAGCAAAGGCTGGGTCAGGCTGCGAATCTCGCTTGTCAGGCTGTGCTTGCGCCAGGCCAGCCAGCCAGCCTCCCCCAGGAGCAGAGCCAGTTGGCCGGCAAACAGCACAGCCAGAATGATGCCGCTTGTTTTCAATGCCGGCGCCCACGCCCGCCACAGGCGATTGGAGGCCAGCTCTCCCATGGCAAAATCATAGGGCGAAGCCATACGCCCCTGCTGCCAGCCGGCGGCCGCTTCGCGCACTAACGCCACCCCGGGCAAGGCTTCCACATCACCGCACAGATGCTGCACTTCGGGTGCGCCCTCGCCAAGCAGACGTGCCGCCAGCGCATCACCCACGACGCCCTGCGGCAATACGCAAGCCTGGGTATGCGAGCGGCGCACGATACGCCCGCTGGCACAGTTCGCCAGCAGCCACTGCCCCGGCAACGGCTCGGGCAGACACATTTCCTCGGGAATGATGCGGTCAGGCGCACGCCCCAGCTGCTTGAGCATGGCCACCGCCCGGCGCAGGACAAACGCCTCGACGACCGCCACCGCACTCAGCCCTTCTTCCATGCCACCCAAGGCATAGAGATTGGCTGCCGGATCGCTGGCTAACTGCTCTTCCAGCGCAAAACCTGCGGCGGCAAGCTGGCGCTCGCGACTCGCCTGCGGCAGCTTGACCCGGGTAAACAGGGTCAGGCTGGCCGGCAGGATCAATTCGGTACTATTGCTTGCAGGCCAGTGCGCGGGCGAGTCATCCCCCGTACCAAGGCATTCACCACTGGCTGCAATCAGCGCCCAGGCAAGGCCGGGCTCGCTATCCGGCCAGCTCGGGCGCAACATCAGTCTAAGAACAGTCATCGGGTTTCTGTCTGTGAAGGGGGTCTGCCGTCCAGAGTGCGCGAGCCGGCAAGCAGCCGGCCATCCTCGCGCCACACCAGCCGGGTGGTAAATTCGTCACGCAAAATCAGCGCTGCCACGCTTAAACGCACGGCAGCCTGACGCACCTCGCTTTGCAGCAGGAAATAACGACTGCGCGTCGCCAGTGCAATACCTTCCGGCAACTGGGCCCGCGCCGGCAAACGGGCGCGAAAATCCGCCTCGTCGATAAAATGGTTGTCTATGCGCTGGTTGATCAGGCCCTGCAGCTCGCCGGCGTTCACACCCTGTACCAGCGCACGCATCAGCTCGGGGCTGGCGGTGTTGACATTGATGGCCGTCGCCATGTTTTCCGGCAGTGCCACCACATGCGGGCTCAAGCGTGCCAGCACCTCGGGGCGATAGCCTTGCACCCAGGCCAGCTGCCCCGCACGTGCAAGCGGCGCATTCAGCGAGCGATAAGGCGGGCGCAGCGCCAGATAGTCACCCGACTCGGCACCGCCCGCGCGCTTGTCGTCGTCCGCATCCACATAATCGGCCAGACTGTCGGCAAGCTCAGGGGGTAGCCTGAGTTCGGCGAGCAGACGCCGGTATAGCGCCAGCTGCGGCGCTGAAACCACGCCGCCCTGCACCAGATTATTCAGATTGAAGCGACCCTGCGCATCAGCCAGCGTGCCGCGTACATCGACCCCTTGCGCATCGGTCTTGGGCAGAGGCTGGGCCCATAGTTCGGACAAGCTATCCACCGACGAGGTTTCCCCGTCGTAATGCAGGATTTCCATCGCCCAGCCCAGGCCGCCATCGGCCACCAGCCGGGTTTGCGCGCGTGCGCGGTCATTATCGACCTGGCGCAGCCACAAGCCCTGCTGCCACAACACCAGTGCCGAAACGGTGGTTGCCAGCGCCACAATCAATAACGCCATCACCACCGCCATACCAGCCTCGCGCTGCCTCATGGCAAACTCCAGACGCGGCGCACGCGCTGGCCACCGGCCAGTGTCACCGACATCACCAGCGCCCGCGCATCCAAGCCGCCACCATCCGCCAGCGGCCAGCTTTCGCTCTCGTTCCCATCCGCCAGCATCACGCTAAAGCGGGTGCGGCTGGTCGCATCCAGCAGGCGCTGCGGCAGGATTTCCCTATCCAGCCCGGCAAGAGCGGCGCTCCACTGCAAGCCGCTATCATCGGCCAGATAATGGCGCAGCTCGCGCCCCTCGGGGCTTTTGCTGCTGTAACCGGCCAGTTGCAAATGCTGCTTGCCGTTTTCGCTCTGCAGTTGCAAGGCAGGACCTGCCGAATCCTTGCCCGTATTTTCACGCGTCAGGCGACCGACATCGGACTCTACCCTGCGCATCACCCGCGCAAGTCCGACCCATTCATCCGACAAGCTGACCAGACGCTCGCGTGCGATCAGCAGTGACGAGAAGGCCTTGTAACCCAGCACCGACAAAATGGCCATCAGGCTCATCGCCACCAGAATCTCGATCAGGGTCATGCCGCGCTCGCGTATCGCCATCAGCGCGGCCTTTGCACAAAGCCGGTCAGCTCGGCTAGGGTATAGTTCGCCCCGTCAGACGGCAGAATGCGGATCACGACGCGGCGGAAATTGGGGTTGGGGGTGCCGCTGACATCGCGCTGCCAGCGCAGTGCCGCTTGTCCGCCATCCGGCTTGATCTCGCCGGAACTACTGCCCACCTCCGGCCATTCGCGCAAGGCCTTGATGGTTTCCAGCCGGTTTTGCGCTTCCCAGGTAGCCAGCATGCGCGCGCGTAGCGCCTCGCTATTGTCGGCGGCCAAGCCCGCCGAGCGCAGCAAGGCAGTCAGCGCAATAGCCAGTATCGCCAGCGCCACCAGCACTTCAAACAGGGTAAAGCCGCGCACCGGCTTCATGGCTGCTCCCCGGCGCGGGCGTCTTCCACCCGGGCAAAGCCCAGTGGCGACAACCACACTTCCAGACGCTGGCCGTCCGAGAGCAGCGGCAGCACCAGTTCACTGGCGCGCCCGTCCTGCCACAGGGGCAGCACCTCGCCGGGGCTGGCATCCTGCCCCTCGATACGCGCCCGACCCGAGCCTATGCCCTGCGGCCAGCGCCGCTCGGCAAAGAAGTCCTCTCCGGTGTCGACAAAACGCCCGTCGCCGGCCTGACGGCGAAAGCCGTAGCCCTCGCGCGTCCACACCAGCACCAGCGGGTCACCCATTTCGGCCGCATCCGCCGCCTGCTCGATCACCCGCGACAGCCGCAGCGCCTCATCCCCCATCACCCGGTGCGTATCCGGCGTCAGCGACAAGGTCACCATGGTCGCCAGTATGCCGACGATGACCAGCACCACCATTACTTCGATCAGGGTGAAGCCGCGCACACGCCGCATGCCCAAGGTTTACTGCTGCCAGTTGCCGATATCGCCGTCCACACCTTCACCGCCGGGCTCGCCATCGGCGCCCAGACTCCAGATGTCGACCTCGCCATGCGTACCGGGGCTGGCGTACTGATAAGGGTTACCCCACGGGTCCATAGGCAGGCGTTCCAGATAGCCGCCGGGCTTCCAGTTTTTCGGCAAAGGCGCGACGGTCGGCTTTTCGCTTAACGCCTTCAGGCCCTGCTCACTACTCGGATAGCGGGTGTTATCCAGTCGGTACAGCTTGAGCGCCTGGCTCATGGCATTGATATCCTGCTTGGCCGCCACCGCACGCGCTTCGTCCGGCCGGCTCATCACCTTGGGTACGACCAATGCGGCCAAAATGCCGAGAATCACGATCACCACCATGATTTCGATCAGGGTGAAACCGCCTTGTTTACGTCTTTGCATCATGTTTCCTTAGGTATTGAATTCGTCGGCGCCATGGCGCACCTCAGCGCACCATCTGGTTCATATCGATAATCGGCAGCATGATGGCCAGCACGATAATCAGCACCATGCCCCCCATCAGCAGAATCAGCAACGGCTCCATCAGCGTGGTGAAGGTCGCCACGCGGCGCTCGACTTCGTGCTGCTGCTGCTCGGCCGCACGCTCCAGCATGGCGGCCAGTGTACCGCTGGCTTCGCCGCTGGCGATCAGATGGATCAGCACCGGTGGAAACTGGCGGCTGGCCGCCAGCGCCCGCGACAAGGGCACACCCTCGCGCACCCGCGCCGTCGCCTCGCTTAAGGCTTCCTGCATCGGCATCAGCCCGACCAAGCCGCGCGCGGTTTCCAGCGCGGTCAGTAAGGGCACGCCGCTACCGGCCAGAATCGCCAGCGTACTAGCCATACGCGCCGTATTAATGGCGCGCAACATGCGTCCGATCAATGGCAGCGTCAGCAGACGCTGATGCACCATGCGCCGGAACGCATCCTGCCTGAGTGCCTGCCACCAGCCATAGCCAGCCAGTGCCACACCCAGCCCCAGAGCCCAGCCCCAGCTACGCAAAAAATCGCTGCTGGCCACCAGCATGCGGGTCAGCAGCGGCAGGGTCTGTTTGGTCTGAATAAAAACCGTCACCACCTGCGGCACCACATAAGTCATCAGCCCGGCCACCACAAGTATCGCCACCACGGTGACCACGGCCGGGTAAGCCAGCGCCAGCGTGACTTTTTGCTGCAAGGCCTGACGCTTGACCAGATAATCGGCCAGACGCGCCATCACCGTGTCCAGATGGCCGCTTTGCTCGCCAGCCTTGACCAGGCTGATATAGAGCGGGCCGAACACTGCCGGCAAACGCGCAAGCGCCTGCCCCAGGCTCTGGCCCTCCATGATATCGCCGCGCAAAGCCGAGACCACGGCACGGGTGCGGGCGTGTTCGCTTTGCTCGGCCGCCGCCATCAGCGCCTTTTCCAACGGTAGCCCGGCCATCAGCAAGGTTGAGAGCTGCTGGGTAAACAGCGCAAGTTCGGCATTGGGCAGGCGCTTGTGTACCGTCCCCGGCTTGCCGCTCTCGGCTTCGACCTGCAACAGGGTCAGCCCGCGTTCGCGCAAGAGAACACGCGCCGAACGCGCCGACTCGGCCTCGATCACGCCCTTTTCTTCGCCGCCCTTATCCGACAAGGCCAGATAGCGAAATGCTGCCATTGTCTAAGCCCTAGCCATTTTTGGTAATGCGCACGACTTCTTCCAGCGCGGTTTCGCCGGCGCGCACCCAACGCATGCCATCCTCGCGCAAGGAGCGCATGCCAGCCTGCAAGGCATGCTCGCGGATATCCTGCTCGGATGCGCCCTGATGCACCATGCGCTGCAACTGCTCGTCTACCGTCAGCAATTCGTAAATCCCCAGACGCCCGCGATAACCGCTCATCGCACAGGCCGGGCAACCGACCGGGCGATAATGCACCACGTCCGTCTCGCCCTCCAGCGGCAAGGCATGCACCACCTTGCACGTCGGACACAGGCGGCGCACCAGACGCTGTGCCATCACCCCCAACAGCGACGAGGCCAGCAAAAACGGCTCGGTGCCCATGTCCACCAGACGCGTGACCGCACTGGCGGCATCGTTGGTGTGCAGGGTGGCCAGCACCAGATGGCCGGTCAGCGAAGCCTGCACCGCGATCTGCGCCGTTTCCAGATCACGGATCTCGCCTATCATCACCACGTCCGGGTCCTGACGCAAAATGGCACGCAGCGCCTTGGCAAAGCTCATGTCGATCTTGGGGTTGACCTGGGTCTGGCCGACACCGTCCAGCTGGTATTCGACCGGGTCTTCCACAGTCATGATATTGCTGTGGCGCGCATCCAGTCTTGAGAGCGCCGCATACAAGCTGGTGGTCTTGCCCGAGCCGGTGGGGCCCGTCACCAGCACGATGCCGTGCGGCTGGCGAATCAGCCGGTCCACTTCCGCCAACGTATCCGGCGCCATGCCCAGGGTTTCCAGATCGAGGCGGGTCGCATCCTTGTCCAGCAAACGCATTACCACGCGCTCGCCGTAACTGGTGGGCAGGGTCGACACCCGCACATCCACCGGCCGCCCGGCCAGGCGCAAGGAGATACGGCCATCCTGCGGAATGCGTTTTTCGGCGATATCCATCTGCGCCATGATCTTGATGCGCGACACCAGCGCTGCATGCAGCGCACGATGCGGGCTGGCCACATCGCGCAAGCTGCCATCCATGCGAAAACGCACCAGCGAGCGCTCTTCGAATGCTTCGATATGGATGTCCGACGCCTGCTCGCGCAAGGCCTGAGTCAAGAGCGCATTAATCATGCGGATAATCGGCGCATCGTCCTCCGCCTCCAGCAGGTCTTCCACTGCCGGCAGCGAATCTATCATCTGCGACAAATCGATATCCTGGCCGATGTCATCCACCGCATCCACGCTGCGCCCATCGGCATACAGCGCGGCCAGAAGCCGGTCGAATTCGGCGCGTGCCAGCGTTTCCAGCGCATCGACTTCGCCATACTGGCGCAACACCTCGGCCCAGGCCGCATCCCTCGCCTCGGGTGCCAGCAGCAGGCGCCGTCCGCCCTCCCCTTCAATCAGCAGCACGCCGTTGGCGCGGGCAAAGGCATAGGGCAGTAGCGGAGTCTCGTGCGACGTGCTCATGGTTTAAGCTGCGGGGATTGTTGCTGCAACTCGACCCAGCGGTCCAGTTCGCTTTTCAGGCTACCGGCAGGCACCGCCTGCAAGGCGGTCTGCGGATCCAGCGACAGTTTTTCCGTTGCCGTCCTGCGGCTCTCCACCTGCAGGAAATCGTAACGGTCACCCGCCACCGCGCGCGCGCGCGCATCGTCACGGATAATGGTCGGCTTGAGGAACACCATCAGATTGCTCTTCTTGCGGCTCTGGGTCTTGTACTTGAACAAATTGCCGATAAACGGAATGTCGCCCAATAGCGGCACCTGGTTATTGCCGTCGGACACCGTTTCCTGGATCAGCCCGCCCAGTGCGATGATATTGCCGTCCTGCACCGACACCATAGTCTCGATCGAACGGGTGTTGGTAATCAGGCCCGAGGTGCTGGTCACCGAGTTGGGATCTATCGATGACGCTTCCTGATAGATCTTCATGCGTACCATGCCGCCTTCGGACACCTGCGGCGTGAGCTTCAGCGTCAACCCCACATCCTTGCGCTCGAAAGTCTGGAACGGGTTGGCCGCACCGTTGCTGGCGCCGGTGCTGGAGTATTGCCCGGTCAGGAATGGTACGTTCTGGCCGATCACGATCTTGGCTTCTTCGTTATCCATGGTCATCAGGTTGGGCGTAGACAGCACATTGCCCTTGGCCTGGGTTTCCAGCGCGCGCGCCAGCACCCCCAGGTTAAGGATTTCGCCAATACCCGGAATATTCACCGTGCCATCTATCAGGCCGATATTCAAACCACTCGAAGCGGCCAGCTGCCCCAGCACCGTGTCCTTGCTAGTGTCGCCCAGCGAAGGCGACAGCGACGTGCCGAGAATACTGGTACCGGAACCGGGGAAGTTGGTGCCGACAAAACCGTTCTTGCCTGCTGCCTGCCACTGCACCCCCACTTCCAGCGTGCGGTCGGCCGCCACCTCGACAATCAGCGCCTCGACAAAGACCTGCGCCCGACGCTTGTCCAGCAGATCGATCACGCCGCGCAGATTCTGGTACATGGTATCCGGCACATTCAGGATCAGTGCATTATTGGCCGGGTCAGCTTGCACCATGGCACCGGTGCCGGACACAGTATCGTCCTGCACCGTGCTGCGTTCACCAGAAGCCGAGGATGGGGCAGCAGAACCGGACGCTGCATAGCTGCTATTGCCGTTGCTACTGCCCGACAGCGCGCTTGGCGTATTGGCACCGCCCGAGCTGCCCGCCGACAGCCCCCCCCCCTCGCCGGTCAGCAAGGTACGCAGCACCTTGGCCACCTGCACCGCTTCGGCATTTTTCAGATAGACCACGCGTACATTGCCGCCGGCTTGCGACGGCTTATCCAGCAACTTAAGCAGGCTCTTGACTTTACCCATGGCACCGGGCGTATCGGCGCGCACCATAATCACATTGGCGCGCGCATCCGGAATCAGTGTCACCTTGCCGGCCCCCTCACCCTGCGCCTGCAACAGCTTTTGCAACATGCCGGACAGCTCTATGGCCGAACCGAACGCCACCGGCAACACCGCCACATCGCCCGAAGCAGCACTTTCCACCGACTCGATAATCGACTCGATGCGGCGGATATTGTCGGCGTAATCGGTCACCACCACCGCATTGCTTTGCGGCATGGCCGTGACGGTATTGTTGGGGGAAATAATCGGGCGCAGCACCGGCACCAGCTGATTGACGTTGGCGTTCTTCAGCACAAACACCTTGGTGATCAGCCTGTCCACATCGGTACGGCGCGGCTGGCCTGCGCGTGCATGCAGCTTGGCATCGGCCTCGGGCACAATCTTCACCACCCCGCCCGCCCCTTCTACCGCAGCGAAGCCCTGCATACGCAAGCTGGACAACAAAATCTGGTAGGACAGCTCGCGTGGCACCGGCTTGGCCGACACGATATTGATCGTGCCCTTGACCCGCGGATCAAGCACAAAAGTCTTGCCGGTGATCTCGCCTATGGCCTGCACCACCACCGGGATCTCGGCTCCGACAAAATTGAGCATGACCGGATCGGACGGCGCGGCCTGAGCCGAACAATGAAAAGCCAACGCCACAATGGCGGCAAAACGGGCAAGTCGCATGGGAAAACTCTAGTTGGGGTTGGCGTCGATTAAAGCAGCACGGCGGCGGCCAGACGGAACACCCGGCTCGGCCTCGCCCGGCACCGCCTCCGGCACAACGGACATACTGTTCACCCCCGCAGCCGTCGCATCAGGCAAGGGCACAGGAGCAGAGAAATCGGGGCTAGCCGGCGGCGGCATTGGGGCAGGCGCCGTCGTTAACGCACCGGTAGCGGCCGTCGGACGGGCCAGCTCGACCCGGCGCTCGTTGCCGTTTTGGCCGATGCGAATAGCGCTTGGCAAAACCTCCAGCAAGGTCCAGCCGCCGGTTTGCTGACCGACACGCACCGGCGACACCTTGTCACCCTCGCCCACCAGCGCAAAATCGGTATGCGCATTGCCCGACGCATATACCCCGACCAGCGTCAGCGGCGCAGCACCTTGTGCGGCGGCCAGCTCAGGGCTGACCATCTCGCCAAACCAGTGCAAAGCGGCCACCCGCCCGGCGTCCGCCGTCGGCTCGGGCAAGGACAAGGCACGCACCTGCTGCGATGCCGGCGCCAGCCAGACAGACAGCACCGTCCCCAACCAGAACAAGGCCAGAGCAAGGGCAAGATAAGGCAGCAGACGCGGCGCCCCCGCCAAGACTTGGGAAAGATCACCTAAACGCCAGATTTTACGCGCACGCATCAGGCTCTATTTATTCCAAATAAATTGCAAGATTAGACAACTCATGCCAAAGGCACAAGCTGCGCACCTATTACAGCTTTACACCGCATGGCGAACCAGCACCAGATGCAGCGCGGCAGGCTACCACCAACACACCATATATGCACAAGCACTTCTGCGAGGAGCAATATAATGCCATAGCCATGCACACAACAATGCCACGGCAAGCCGTGGCATTGTTCATGGCAGAACCGACCAGAATCAGAACAGGTTTTCCGACATTTCCGGCACACCCATCAAACTGATGAAAGGACTGCTTGATTTGTATTTTCCAGGCTACGCCTAAAGCGTGGACATCCATTCCCCCTAAGTCACAACCCAGCATCATCGCTACGCCTAGTACCTCTCCCCCTTGTTTTAGGCCTCTATTCTTATTGCCCGACATTACAAAATTAATTTGTCATTTAACGTTCATTTACCTGACATCACCAACGGGAATAATCCGCAAAATCCGCTTAACGACAGTCCAACGGAGTCTTCCCTTATGCAAACCTTTCACCCGGATCGCCGCCGCCTGCTGCAACTGCTCGCCAGCGGCCCCCTGCTTCCCCTGTCCGTCGGCGCCGGCAGCAGCGCGCTGCTGGCCGGTTGTCTGGGCGGTGGCGGTAGTAGTAGTAGTAGTAGCAATACGCTGCCACCAGCAACGCCAGCACCTACGCTGTCCAGAGTTCGTTTCACATCGATGGCAGCCCCTACTCTGGCCGAACCAGCCCGCATGGCTTCCACCGACGTGGCAAGCGCAATGACTGTCCAGTTCAGCGACGGTAGCCAACTGGTCAACAAGCTCGCCTACCAGCCCTTCTTCGTCACCGGCGACCAGGTACCGGATGGCAAGGGCGGCAAGGTGCTGGCTGGCGGCTATTACGACATCAACAACCAGCCCATCCTCGACACCTCGGTGCTAGGCCAGACCCGCCTGTTCTTCTCCGACTCGCCGGACGGCACCTCGCTGCTGGCGGTAGCAGGTGCCAAGGTACCAGGGGTAAACGGCAACCCGGTGTTCGCCGTGGTGCAGTTCGAGTACACCACATGGGCGCAGGATGGCAAAACCGATATGTACGGCAAGCTGCCGTCGCCGATCGCCGTACTGACGCTGGACCAGGACCCGAAGACCGGCAAACTCACACTGGTGAAGTACCACAATGTCGACACCAGCCCCGCGCAAGGCTTATGGATCACCTGCGGCGCCAGCCTGTCGCCGTGGGGCACCCATCTGTCGAGCGAGGAGTACGAACCGGACGCGTTCGGCGCTGCGTCCAGCAGCCAGTTCAAGGCCTTCTCCAAGAACCTGTTCGGCGACGAGACCCGGGCCAAGCCCTACCACTATGGCCACCTGCCGGAAGTCACGGTCAATCCGGACGGCACTGGCAGCATCAAGAAGCACTACTGCATGGGCCGCATCTCGCATGAACTGGTGCAGGTGATGCCAGACCAGCGCACCGCGCTGATGGGCGACGACGCGACCAATGGCGGGCTGTTCTGCTTTGTCGCAGACAAGGAAAAAGACCTGTCCGCCGGCACCCTGTACGTCGCCAAGATCGAAGGAACCGGTCTGAGCGCGCTGGACCCGCAAGCGCCGGCCTTCAAGCTCGCCTGGATCCGGCTTGGCCGGGCCAACAGCGCCGAGATCAAGGCGCTGGCCGACACGGTACAGGCAACCGATATCTTCGAACGCGTCACCACCGACCCGAACGACGCAACCTTCCGCAAGGTATTCGTCGGCGGCAAGGCCGAATGGCTGAAACTGAAACCGGGCATGGAGAAGGCGGCGGCCTTCCTGGAGACTCACCGCTACGCGGCCTATGTCGGCGGCAGCCTGGGCTTCACCAAGATGGAAGGCACCACCGTCAATGCCAAGGACAAGCTGGCGTACTCGGCGCTGCAGAACTGCCAGGATTCGATGGTTGTCGGCAGCAGCAAGGGTTATCAGGCCGGTATCGGCATCAACCTGCCGGCCCAGCTCAAGGCAGGTGCGATCCTGCAACACCAACTCGCCGGCGGACTGAAAGACAGCGACGGCGTGGCTATCAACAGTGAGTGGATGCCGGCAAACAGCAAGGTACTACTCAGCGGCGAAGATCTGGCTGCTCCCGACGCGCTGGGCAACACCGCCAACCCGGACAAGATCGCCAACCCGGATAACCTCAAGTTTTCGGAGAAAATGCGCACCCTGTTTATCGGCGAAGACAGCGGCCAGCATGTGAACAACTTCCTGTGGGCATACAACATCGACAGCAAGGAACTGTCACGGCTGATGTCGATTCCCGCCGGCGGCGAATCGACTGGCCTGCATGCCGTTGACGAGCTTAACGGCTGGACTTACATCATGAGCAACTTCCAGCACGCCGGCGATTGGGGCTCTATCCACAACACGGTAAAGGGCACGCTCGACCCGCTGATCAACGCCAACTACAAGAACAAGTTTGGCGCGGCGGTAGGCTACCTCACAGGAGAGGTAACACAAATCAAACTGGCCAAATAAGGCATAGGCCAGAAGATAAAAACGCCACGGCAAGCCGTGGCGTTTTTCATGGCAGAACCTGTCAGGATCAGAACAGATTTTCCGGCATCTCCAGCACGCTGTCGGCACCCTCAAGGATAGCGGCGGCCAGACCGGAGACCTGTGGCAGCAGATGGTCGCCGTAGAAGCGCGCGCTGATGATTTTGGCCGACAGGAAATCGGTATCGGCACCGTCTTCAGCAAGCTTGTCCTGCGCGATCAGCGCGGCGCGACCCATTTGCCAGCCGCCCAGCACGATACCCATCAGTTTGAGGAAAGGTACCGAACCGGCAGCCGCCAGTTGTGGCTGCGCCTTGAAGGTTTCCAGAATGAAGGCAACGCAACGCTCGGCTTCGCGGGCAGCGGCGGTCAGATTGGCCGACAGCTTGGGCTGGCTTGGCGCGAGTTTGGCAGCAACCAGACGGGTTTCTTCCAGCAGTGCCAGCGCGGTCGCGCCGCCTTCGCTGAACGTTTTGCGCCCGATCAGATCCAGGCCGTGAATACCGGTGGTGCCTTCATAAATCGAGGTAATGCGCGCATCGCGGTAGTACTGGGCAACGCCGGTTTCTTCGATAAAGCCCATACCGCCATGCACCTGCACCGCCAGGCTGGTGATTTCGTTGGCCTGCTCGGTATTCCAGCCCTTGACGATAGGGATCAGGAAGTTCACCAGTGACTGGTTTTTTGCCGCTTCGGCTGCAACCGGATGCTGAGCCGCGCGATCCATTGCCGCTGCAGCCACGCAAGCCAGTGCGCGCTGCGCCTCGATCTGAACGCGCATGGTCATCAGCATGCGGCGTACATCCGGGTGCTGGATGATGGCGACGCCGGCCGGATCGGACGAACCGATTGCACGGCTTTGTACGCGGTCGCGCGCGTATTCGACCGCCTTCTGGTAGGCGCGTTCGGACACTGCCATGCCTTCGACGCCGACGCCCAGACGCGCGTGGTTCATCATGGTGAACATATAGCCTAGGCCCTTATTGGCCTCGCCCACCAGATAGCCGATGGCACCGCCTTCGTCACCGAAGCTCATCACCGCAGTCGGGCTGCCGTGGATACCCAGCTTGTGCTCGAGCGAGACGCAACGCACATCATTGCGCGCCCCCAGGCTGCCGTCGGCATTCACCAGATACTTGGGCACGACAAACAGCGAGATGCCCTTCACCCCGGCCGGTGCGTCCGGCAGACGTGCCAGCACCAGGTGGATGATGTTATCCGCCATGTCGTGCTCGCCCCAGGTGATGAAGATCTTCTGGCCGCTGATCAGATAGCTGCCGTCCGCTGCCGGCACAGCTTTGCTGCGCACCTGGGCGAGGTCGGAGCCGGCACCCGGTTCGGTCAGGTTCATGGTACCGGTCCACTCGCCGGTTGCCATCTTGGGCAGATAGACGGCCTTGAGTTCGTCGCCAGCGTGGTGATGCAACGCTTCAACCGCGCCAAGCGTCAGCAATGGTGCCAGCGAGAAGGCCAGGTTGGCCGAGCACCACATTTCTTCGGTTGCCAGCGCAACCAGTGCCGGCATGCCCTGACCGCCAAATTCGGTCGGGGTGCGCAGGCCGGCCCAGCCGGATTCGACATATTGCAGCCAGGCGTCCTTGAAGCCGGGAGCGGAGGTCACGCTGTAGTCGGCGTTCCATTTGGCGCCCTGGTCGCCAGCCTTGTTGATCGGAGCCAGCACGCCTTCGGCGAACTTGGCGGCTTCTTCCAGAATGGCGTCGACCAGATCAACCGAGCAATCCTCGTAGCCGGGCAGGCTGCAGATGGATGGCAGTTCGGCCAGTTCGTTCAGGGCAAAGCGGATTTCCTTGACCGGTGCGTTGTAGATCATCGATCTCTCCTTTGATGTGGGTGCAATGTTGTAAGTACAAAAAAACCGGCCGCGCATTCACCTGAAGCCTGTCCTGACGACAGGGTGGTCTCCGGGGTGAACCGTCGGGCCGGTTCTGTTTTTTTATTGCGGGCAGGCATCAAGGCCTGCCTCGTTCCGGCTGTCGCTTACTTGGACAGCTCGGCCATCAGTTCCGGTACGACGGTAAACAAGTCACCGACGATGCCGTAATCAGCCACCTGGAAGATTGGCGCTTCTTCATCCTTGTTGATCGCAACGATCACTTTGGAATCCTTCATGCCAGCCAGGTGCTGGATGGCACCGGAAATGCCGACGGCGAAGTAAAGCTGCGGAGCCACCACCTTGCCGGTCTGGCCGACCTGGTAGTCGTTTGGTGCATAGCCTGCATCCACGGCAGCGCGCGAAGCGCCTACCGCTGCGCCCAGCTTGTCGGCCAGCGGCTCGATCACAGCCTTGAACTGCGCATCCGAACCCAGTGCACGGCCACCGGAAACGATTACTTTGGCAGCGCCCAGTTCCGGACGATCGGACTTGGTCAGCTCGGCGCCGACAAAAGTCGACAGTTGTGCGTCTGCACCTGCGGCAATGCTTTCCAGTGCCGCTGCACCACCATTGCCCGCCGCTTCAAATGCGGTGGTACGCACGGTGATCACCTTGATCGCATCGGACGACTGCACCGTCGCCAGCACGTTACCGGCGTAAACCGGGCGCACGAAGGTGTCGGCCGACTCGATTGCCGAGATTTCGGAAATCTGCGCCACATCCAGCAAGGCAGCCACGCGCGGCAGCAGGTTCTTGCCAAAAGAGGAGGCCGGCGCCAGCACATGGCTGTAGCCCTTGGCCAGATCGATCACCAGCGGAGCCAGATTCTCGGCCAGGCCGTGCGCGTATTGCGCGGCATCGGCGACCAGCACCTTGGCAACGCCTGCCACCGATTTGGCAGCATCGGCGGCGGCGGCGCAAGCGGCGCCAGCAACCAGCACATGCACGTCGCCACCGAGCTTGGCCGCAGCGGTAATGGTGTTCAGAGTGCCTGCTTTCAGGCTCTGGTTGTCGTGTTCAGCGATAACGAGAATAGCCATGGCTTACAGCACCTTTGCTTCGTTTTTCAGTTTGGCCACCAGCTCGGCAGCAGATGCCACCTTGATGCCGGCGGAACGCTTGGCAGGCTCGGCCACTTTGAGCGTGGTCAGGCGCGGGGTCACATCGACGCCCAGATCTGCCGGAGAAACTTTTTCCAGCGGCTTTTTCTTGGCGGCCATAATGTTAGGCAGCTTGACGTAGCGCGGCTCGTTCAGGCGCAAGTCGGTGGTCACGACGGCCGGCAATGCCAGCTTGACGGTTTCGAGGCCGCCATCGATTTCGCGGGTGACATTGACGGTTTCAGCCGCCAGATCAACCTTGGACGCGAACGTGCCCTGACCCCAGCCCAGCAGCGCGGCAACCATCTGGCCGGTCTGGTTGGCATCATCGTCAATCGCCTGCTTGCCCAGAATCATCAGTTGCGGCGCTTCCTTGGCGGCGATTTCCTTGAGCAGCTTGGCCACGGCCAAAGGCTGCAATTCGGTCTCGGTTTCCACCAGAATGGCACGGTCAGCACCCATGGCCAGCGCCGTACGCAGTGTTTCTTCACACTGCTTGACACCCATGGACACCACGATGATTTCGCTGGCCTTGCCGGCCTCTTTCAGGCGCACAGCCTCTTCTACGGCGATCTCGTCAAACGGGTTCATCGACATCTTGACGTTGGCGATGTCCACACCGCTACCGTCAGCCTTGACCCTAACTTTCACGTTGTAATCAACAACGCGTTTCACAGCGACTAGAACTTTCATATTCCTCCAGCGTATGCTTCGGACTGGTTGATAGATCATTGACGCATGCAGCCGTAGCCTGTCGTGATGCTCTGCCGCGCCCTAGCATTCAAACAATCGTTTGAAGAAAGCGCAAGCCCCACATGCACAAAATCCGGCCCCTCCGCTTTTTGCGCCCTTAACACGCAATTTGCCTGTCACGACTTGCGTGTACAATGCACTGCAACATTTCATCATCATAATACGGGAGTACCGTCATGACCGTCTACTTCGAAGACCTTAAAATCGGTGATTTCGCCGAGTACGCCAAAACCATTACCGAGGCCGACATCCTGATGTTTGCTGCGGTCTCGGGCGACGATAACCCGGTTCACATCAATCAGGAATACGCCGAACAGACCATGTTCGGTGGCCGCATTGCCCACGGCATGCTCACCGCCAGCCTGATCTCTACCGTGGTCGGCACCCGCCTGCCCGGCCCCGGCACCATCTATCTGTCGCAGTCCACCCGCTTCAAGGCCCCGGTCAAGATCGGCCAGACTGTGACCGCGCGCGCAACAGTTGCCGAGCTTGATCCCAACAAAAAGCGCGTTAAATTTACCACCCAGTGTTTTGTCGCCGGCAATGTAATTCTGGAAGGCGAATCACTGGTTATCGCCCCATCGCGCCTAGCCTGATGTCCACGCAGCGACTGCTCCGTGTCACCGCGGATGATGGCAGCCTGGCACGGCCTGATCTGCTGGCATCCGCACTGGCCGTCCACCGCCAGTTACGCCCCATGTTGCCGCACGAAACAACCGCCTATAGCGCCAAGATGGAAAGGGTGTTTGCGGGTGGCGCACGCATGACTGTGGCGGTGGATACGGCAGGCCGGGTGACAGGACTTGCGCTGTACCGGATCTACGAAAACACCTACGAGGATCTGCGCCTGTACCTCGATGACCTGGTGACCGACGAGGCCTGCCGCTCCCAAGGGATAGGCAAGCAGTTGCTGCACTGGTGCGAGGCCGAGGCCAGACATGCGGGCTGCCAGTTCTTTGCACTGGACTCGGGTACCTGGCGTCCTCAGGCGCACAAGCTCTACTTTCGTGAAGACTTCACCATCACCTCGTTTCACTTCGTGAAGAGCGTGCAGTCCTGAGCAATACCCCATGGCCAAAACGGATGCACCTGTATTGGCAACCGGTTCTGGCCATGGCTATCCCTCCTGCCGACTGGCCCTGCCCCCATGCTGCGCCAGCGCCCAGGCCACATGCTCGCGCACCAGCGCCGAGTCATGGCTGCTTCTGGCTTGCAACGCGGCCATGACCTCGGGCGTGCCCGGTGCATTGCCTAAGCCGACCGCCAGATTGCGCAGCCAGCGCTCGTAACCGATGCGGTAGATCGGGCTGCCGGCCATGCGCTGATTGAATTCGTCTTCGCTCCAGCCAAACAATTCGACCAGGGACACATCGTCCAGACCATGACGCACCGCAAAATCCGCCTCATGGCTCGCCACGGCAAAGCGGTTCCACGGGCATACCAGCTGGCAATCGTCGCAGCCATAAACCCGGTTTCCGATCAGGGGGCGCAGCGCCTCGGGAATGGCACCAGAGAGTTCGATGGTGAGGTAAGAGATGCAGCGCCGTGCATCCAGCTGGTAAGGCGCAATAATGGCCTGCGTCGGGCACGCTGTGATGCAGCGCGTACAACTGCCACAGTGCGCCGGCTCTTCATAGTCTTCGGGCAGCGGCAGATCGGTAACGATCTCGCCCAGAAAAAACAGCGAGCCCTGCTCGCGATTGAGCAGCAAGGTATGCTTGCCGCGCCAGCCGAGCCCCCCTTGTGCCGCCAGCGCCACCTCGGCAATAGGGGCGCTGTCGGTAAACACCCGCGCCCCCTGCGCATCGGCCACCGCACGCACGCGCTCGCTTAACGCTTGCAGGCGTTTACGCAAGACCTTGTGATAATCGCGCCCCAGCGCATAACGCGACAGATACGCCACCCCAGGCTCGGCCAGTACCGACTCGGCAGCCCTAGCCTCGCCCGGCCAGTAATTCATGCGCACAGAGATCACACTCAGGGCCCCGGGTACCAGCTCGGCCGGGCGCACCCGCATCAGGCCATGGCGCGCCATATAATCCATTTCACCGTGGTGCCCGGCATCCAGCCAGGCCTGCAGGCGTTCGCCGGCCTCGGGCGGCAGTTCTGCACGGGTGATGCGCACGCCGTCAAAGCCCAGTTCTTGCGCCCATGCTTTGATTTGTGCCGCCAATTCGGGATAATCCACGTTTTGCATTTTACTCTCGGTCATGGTTATGGATGATACCAGCACCCGCAGCGGCTACCTGCCGGATGAAGCGGCTACATTAGGCTTGGGCGCAAGCCTGGCACAGGCCATCATCCCGGGCATGGTGATTTTTCTGGAAGGCGACCTGGGCGCAGGCAAAACCACGCTGACCCGCGGCCTGCTACAGGGGCTGGGCCATCAGGGGCGGGTCAAGAGTCCGACCTATACGCTGGTTGAGACCTACCCGCTGGCGAGTCTGACCGCGCACCATTTCGACCTGTACCGCTTCAATGATCCGGAAGAATGGGAAGATGCCGGCTTTCGCGAACTATTCGGCCACGATACCCTGTGTCTGGTCGAATGGCCGGAAAAGGCGCAAGGCCTGTTGCCACAGCCTGATCTCACTCTAGCGCTAGCGGTGGCCGATGATGGCCGCACCTACCGCATCCACGCCCATGACGCACAAGGGATTCAATGTCTGAGCCGACTTTCGATCTAAGCCGCCGCCATCTGGTCGGTGCCGCTGCGGCAACCTGGCTGCTGTCCGTCAGCCGCATCGGTTTTGCCGCCGTACCGCAAATCGTCGCGCTGCGTATCTGGCCGTCGACCACCTATACCCGCATCACGCTGGAGTCCAGCGAAACGCTGCGCTACAAGCAGTTCAGCCTGAGCAATCCGGCGCGGCTGGTGGTGGATCTGGAAGGAGTGACGCTCAACGCGTTGCTGACCGGCATCAATAGCCAGATCACCGATGCCGACCCTTATATCAAGAGCGCCCGCGCCGGGCAGTTCACCCCGGATACGGTACGTCTGGTACTGGAACTCAAGACCGATGTCGCCCCGCAAGTGTTTACCCTGAGCCCGGTCGCCGGCTTTCGCGACCGGCTGGTGGTCGACTTGTATCCGGCCAAGGCGCAGGAAGACCCGCTACTGGCGCTCTTGCAGGACTACAACAAGGGCAAGCTGGACGAGCAGCCACAACTGAAGCCGCAACCGGGCAAGGCCGGCATCGACCGGCCGGTGACCATCGTGCTGGACCCCGGTCACGGCGGTGAAGACCCGGGCGCAGTCGGGCCTTCCGGTGTGCGGGAAAAGGATGTGGTGCTGAAGATTGCACGCGAGCTGCAGAAAATGATCAACAGCCAGCGCAATATGCGCGCGCATCTGACGCGCGACGAAGACGTTTTCATTCCGCTGGGCGTGCGCGTGGCCAAGGCGCGCAAGCTGGGGGCAGATCTCTTTATCTCCATCCATGCCGACGCTTTTACCACGCCGACGGCGCGCGGCTCTTCGGTATTTGCCCTGTCGGAAAAAGGCGCCACCTCGACTGCGGCACGCTTTCTGGCCAAAACCCAGAACGATGCCGACTTGATAGGCGGGGTAAAGATAGGCGGCAAGGACAAGTATCTGGCGCATACCCTGCTCGACCTGACCCAGACCGCCACCATCAATGACAGCCTGAAGCTGGGCAAGGCGGTGCTGGGGCGCATGGGCAACCTCAATACCCTGCACAAATCGCAGGTCGAACAGGCGGGCTTTGCCGTACTCAAGGCACCGGACATTCCGTCGATTCTGGTGGAAACGGCGTTTATCAGTAATCCGGAAGAAGAAAGAAAGCTGGTCGATCCGGCCTTTCAGCGCCAGATGGCCGAGGCGCTGCTGGCCGGTGTGAAAGGCTACTTCTCGCAAAGCACCTTGTTTGCGAGAACTTAGGAACGGGGAACTGGGAACTGGGAACTGATTTCAACGTGGCGAAAAAATGATGCCAAATCAACACCGATACGGATCACCAGTCCCCGATCCCGAAAACTATTCTCCCAGCTCGTCCGGTGGGGAGGTCGGGACGCGATAGCTTTCATCCGCCCACTGCCCCAGATCGATCAGCTTGCAGCGCTCGCTGCAAAACGGACGGTAGCGGCTTTCCGGCGTCCACGACACGGGCGTACCGCAAGTCGGGCAGGAAACGGTTTTGATAGGGGTATTGCTCTGGCTGGTCATGGTTAAAACTTGCAATAGGTCATGGAAAAGTCGATATCCTGCTCGCTCTGGCGCGCACGCGCTTCACCGGTGCCCGTCTGGACAAAGCGCAGATTGATCGCGTACTTATTGGCCGACAATTCCGGCAGAACATTCAGCCCCTCGGGGTAATCGACACGGATCAGCTGCACCACGCGGCCGCCCGACATCTGCTGAAAAGCCCCGCGCCGCGCCTGATACGCATGCGTCTTGCCGCTGTCGCGCAGCAGGCGCAGCAAAATATCGGCAGCCTCGGAAGTCGGCATCATGGGTTCGGCCCAGCGCTGGATATCGGAGCGGCGCTCGTCGGCGCTCTTGCTCTGCCACAAGGCATAAGACGGCAAATCAAACGAGCAGGTCCCGCCCGGAATCACCGCACGCTGCTTGATCGACATCAGCCATTCATTCTCGCGCAAATGCTGGCCAAACTTGCTGGTCAACTGCAACAGGCGGCCGGCAACATGATCGATCCTGTCCAGCTCGGTATCCAGCGCGACCGCGTCGATCGCCGGGTTGCTATGCAAACCTTCCAGCACCTGCCTCTGCCGCTCCAGCTCCTGCAGCAAATCGGACTTAAGTTCGGCACGTGACGCCACTTCCAGTATCTCGAACAGAACCAGAAGGGCAGAATGGTGTTCAAACGGGTGTTCCCGCGTAATGAAAAAATTCAGCCGCAGATAGAGCTGCTCCAGGCGGAGCAAGGCACGCGTACGTTCGGTAACAGGGAACTCAAAACTAATCACTACGCGAATCCGTATGGTCTGTGGATGAGGGCGGACAGGCCGCACCGGTAAAACTGGCTAGATAATAACGATGTTTAAGCGCAACTTGAAGATCAAGCGCGGTTAAATCGCCACTATTATCGATTACATCGTCACTTCTGGCCTTGCGTTCGCTACGCGACAGCTGCGCCGCCATAATGGCACGCACCTGTTCTTCTGTCAGTCGGCTTCTTTGCATCACCCGCGACAACTGCATTTCTTCCGGGCAATCGATGGCCAGTGTGCGCGACAGCAGGCCAAGATAAGTGCCGGTTTCAAATAATAAGGGCACCACCAGCATCGCATACGGGCTGTGCCCGAGTGACAGCCGGCGCAGACTCTCTGCATGAATCAGCGGATGCAGAATGCCCTCCAGCTGCGCGCGCCGGGCCGGATCGGCAAACACCAGCGCCCGCATCGCCGCCCTGTCCATACTGCCATCGGCCGCGATCACACCAGGACCAAACCCGGCCGCAATCGCCGGCATGGCCGCACCACCGGAAGCACTCAGCGCATGCGCGACCTCGTCGGTGTCGACCACATCGACCCCCAGCGCGGCAAAACGCTGCGCCACCGCACTCTTGCCCGAGCCTATGCCACCGGTCAGCCCGATAATCGCCCGCTTACAAGCCACCAAGATACCACCCCACGATAGCGGGCCCCCATATCAGCGCGATCAAGCCTGCCGCCGCCAGATAAGGGCCGAACGGCAAGGGCTGGCCGCGTCCCAGGCGCGCGGCGGCCATCATGGCGATGCCCCACAAGGCACCGACCAGACTGGACAGCAGAATAATCAGCGGCAACATCTGCCAGCCCAGCCACGCACCCAGCGCCGCCAGCAGCTTGAAGTCGCCATAACCCATGCCCTCCTTGCCGGTGACCAGCTTGAATGCCCAGTACACCGACCACAAGGACAGATAACCCGCCATCGCCCCCGCCACCACGTCGGACAGAGGCAAGATACCGGTCAGCAAATGGAACAACAGGCCGGCCCATATCAGCGGCAGGGTGATATCGTCCGGCAGCAATTGGGTATCAGCATCGATAAAGGTCAGCGCAATCAGCGCGCCAGCCAGCAGCAAGCTCCCCGCCAGCATGACCGATGGCCCGAAGCGCCAGGCCAGCACGGCAAACAGCACACCCGTGACCAGTTCGACCAGAGGGTAACGCAGCGGAATCGGCGCCTGACAATCGGCACAGCGCCCGCGCAAAGACAGCCAGCCCAGGAGCGGAATATTGTGCCAGGGGCGAATGGCCGCACCGCACTGCGGGCAGCGCGAGCGCGGCACCATCAGATTGAAGGGCGCGCACGGGGCGATCTCTTCGCCACGCAGTTCGGCGCATTCGGCAGCCCAGCGCCGCTCAAGCATCACCGGCAGCCGTGCAATCACCACATTGAGAAAACTGCCGACAAACAGGCCAAACAGCGCGACCAGCAGAATAAAAGCCACAGGCGGCAAAGCCAGCATCAGATCGAATAGCGCCATCAGCCCACCACCTGCCCCATCTTGAAGATAGGCATATACATGGCAATCACCAGGCCACCAATCAACACACCCAGCACCACCATAATCACCGGCTCCATCAAGCTGGACAGCGCAGCCACCGCGTTATCCACTTCTTCTTCGTAAAAGTCGGCCACCTTCTCCAGCATGGAGTCGAGCGAACCAGACTCCTCGCCGATGGCGGTCATCTGCATCACCATATTGGGGAACAGATCGCTTTTCTGCATGGCGTAAGTCAGGCTGGAACCGGTACTGACCTCGGTACGGATCTGCCCGGTGGCATCGGCATACACCTGGTTGCCCGATGCCCCGCCCACCGAATCCAGCGCCTCGACCAGCGGTACACCGGCGGTAAACAGCGTGGCCAGCGTGCGCGTCCAGCGCGCAATAGTCGCCTTTCTCACGATGTCACCGATCACCGGCAGCTTCAGCACAATGCGGTCGGCAATCTTGTGCGCCTTGGGCGAGCGCTTGAAGGCAAACATGCTGCCGAAAATCGCCCCGAACAGGCCACCGAAAATCAGCCACCACCATTCGACAAAGAAGTCGGACAGCCAGATCACGAACATGGTCGGCGCCGGCAAGTCTGCACCGAAGCTGGAGAACAGGTCTTTAAACGCCGGAATCACGTAGATCATGATCACGGCAGTAATGATAAAGGCGGTACCGATAATCGCCGTCGGGTAGATCATGGCCGACTTGATCTTGGCCTTGATCGCCAGTGTTTTTTCCTTATAAGTCGCCAGCTTGTCCAGCAGCGAATCCAGCACACCGCCGGTTTCACCCGCCGCGATCATATTGCAGAACAAGGCATCGAACTGCAGCGGATGCTTGCGAAAAGACTCGGACAGCGAGCTGCCGTTTTCCACTTCGGCGCGGATATCCAGCAGCAGCTTGGTCATGCGCGGATTGCTGTGGCCGCGTGCGGTAATATCGAATGCCTGCAACAGCGGCACACCGGCACGCATCATGGTCGATAGCTGGCGGGTAAACAGCGCCACATCCTTTTCGGTGATGCTGCTGCCCAGCTTTTGCCGTTTGCGCTTGATCTTGAGCACATTGATGCCCTGACGGCGCAGCATCATGCGGGCCACGGCTTCGGTTTCGGCGCGAATCTCGTTGCGCACCACCTTGCCGCCCTTGTCCTTCCCCTCCCATTCCCAGGCATATTGGGCGGGATTTTTCACGCTTGCAGCTTTAGCCATAATGCGATCCGTTATTGTTATTCATGTACTGCCACGTTGCCGCCGGCGGCGTGTATCAATCGTTGGTCAAGGCCAGCACTTCCGTTAGCGAAGTCACGCCCTGCTTCACCTTGAGCAAGCCGGCATGGCGCAGGTCTATCATGCCCTCCTCGCGTGCCAGATCGGCGATATCGCTGGCATTGGCGTCACGCAGGATCAAGCGGATCATCGCGTCGGTCATCGGCATCAGCTCGTACAGGCCGGTCCGGCCCTTGTAACCGCTGCCGCGACAAGTATCACAGCCAACCGGGCCATACGGCTGCCAGCTGCCGTCAAGATCGGCCTCGGTAAACCCGGCCTGCAGCAGCGCCTCGCGCGGCAACTCCACCTGCGCCTTGCATTCCTTGCACAAGCGCCGCGCCAAGCGTTGCGCCATGATCAGCAACACCGAACTGGCCACATTAAACGGTGCCACGCCCATATTGAGCAAACGGGTCAGTGTGGCCGGCGCGTTATTGGTGTGCAGCGTGGAGAACACCATATGGCCTGTCTGCGCCGCCTTGATCGAAATATCCGCCGTTTCGAAGTCGCGAATCTCGCCCACCATGATGATGTCCGGATCTTGGCGCAAGAAGGCGCGCAAGGCGGCAGCAAAGGTCAGCCCGGCCTTTTCATTGACGTTGACCTGGTTGATCCCCGGCAGGTTGATTTCCACCGGGTCTTCCGCAGTGGAAATATTGGTATCGGTCTTGTTCAGGATATTGAGGCAGGAATACAGCGACACCGTCTTGCCCGAGCCGGTCGGGCCGGTCACCAGCACCATGCCGTACGGACGCTCGATGGCATCCAGCAGCAGCTTTTTCTGCGCGGGCTCGAAACCCAGTTGCTCTACATCCAGCGATGCGGCCGACGCGTCCAGAATACGCATCACAATCTTTTCGCCATACAGGGTCGGCAAGGTGCTGACCCGGAAATCGATCGCCTTATGCTTGGACACCACCAGCTTGAGGCGGCCATCCTGTGGCACGCGCTTTTCCGAAATATCCAGCCGCGAAATCACCTTGATGCGCGAAGCCAGCTTGTCCTTGATCGCCAGAGGCGGGCGGGCAATTTCCTTGAGCTCGCCATCCACCCGGTAGCGGATGCGGTAGTATTTTTCATACGGCTCGAAATGGATGTCCGATGCCCCGCCATTCACCGCATCTATCAGCACCTTGTGCAGGAACTTCACCACCGGTGCGTCTTCCACATCCGGCAGCTTGTCGCCCATGGGCGCATCCGGGTCAACCAGCTCCATCTCGCCCAGATCTTCGCCGACCAATGCGTTCAGCGCCTGCCCCGCTTCATTTTCACCGTAACGGCCAATCAGCCTTCCCAGCTTGTCATCCTCGACCACCACCACATCGACCGTCAGCCCGGTCTTGAAGGTAATGGCGTGCAGGGTCTGGGTCATGGTCGGGTCGGATGCGCCAACAAACAGCTTGCTGCCGCGCTTGAACAGCGGCACCAGCCGGCGCTGCAGCACCAAGTCTTCGTCCAGTACACCACGCGGCATATCGTCCGGATCCATGGCCGACAGATCAAACAGGGGGAAACCAAAAGCCTGCGCGGCAAAGCTGGCCAGCTCCAGCGGCGTCATGCGCTTGCTGGCCAGCAACTGTTCGACAAAACTGCAGTTGGCCGTTTTCGCCTGCCGGTCTATTGCATCGGCATCGTGCTGCGATAATTTGCCCCGCTGCACCAGCGCCCGCCCCAAGCCGGAAAAACCCGCCGCATTATCCATAAGCCTGCTGTCCCCTATTTTTTTAACCCCGTACCCGGCATCCCGCCGCGCAAGGAAAGATCATGCCTTGCTCAGGCGCACGCGTCGTATCGCGCGCTCGCCAATCTGTAATATTTCAAATATGCAGCCATAACGCTTGCAACACGTACCGACGTCGGGAATATCCCCGTAATGCTCGATCAGCAAACCGTTCAGCGTCTTGGGGCCGGACAGCGGCAAGGCCAGCGCAAACTGGCGGTTCAAGTCGCGCAGCGCCATGCTGGCATCCACCAGCAGCGAGCCATCGCTGGCGCGCGTGACCAGCGTTGCCTGCTCCGGCGACTGGGTGGTGAACTCGCCGACCACCACCTCGAGGATATCCTCCATCGTCACCAGCCCCATCAGCTCGCCATACTCGTCAACCACCACCCCGATGCGACGGCGGTTTTCCTGAAAGTTCTGCAACTGGGTAAACAGCGGGGTGCTGGCTGGCACGAAGTACGGCTCGCGGGCAACTTCGCGCAAGCCGTCCAGCGTCAGCCCTTCGCGCATCAGATGTAGCACTTTACGCACATGCAAAATGCCAATCAAATTTTCTAGCCCATTTTCGCATACCAGAATACGCGAATGATGGCAGGTCTGCAGCTTGACCAGCGTTTCATCCAGCAGTTCGGCCAGATCCACCGCCTCGATGTGGCGTCTTGGCACCATCACATCCTCGGCGGTGAAGCCTTCCAGCTCGAACAGGTTGACCAGCATCGAGCGGTGCTTGCTCTGGGTAAAGCGCGTCGACTCCAGCGCCAGCAGGCGCAACTCGTCAGCCGAAATCTGTCCGCTATCATGGCTGACATTCACCCGCAGCAACTTGAGTACGCCCTGCACAAACAGATTGACGAACCACACCAGCGGATACAACAGCTTGAGCAACAGAACCAGCGGCCCGCTCACCGCGGCGGCGACCTTGAGCGCATGCGCTGCCGCCAGAATCTTGGGCGTAGCTTCAGAAAACACCAGAATGGCGAATGTCACCGCCAGTGTGGCCAGACCCAGCGCCAGCTCATTCTGGCCGACCAGGCGGAACACAATCACCGTAGACAGCGAAGCGGCGGCCGAATTGACGAAGTTGTTGCCCAGCAGAATCACGCCCAGCAATTTATCGGTCTGCGCCAGCAGGCCCAAAGCACGGCGTGCACCCTTATTGCCAGCGGCGGCCTGCGATTTCAAACGGAAGCGGTTGGCCGCCATCATGCCGGTTTCGGACATGGAAAAAAACGCGGAAATCGCCAGCAGAATGACCAGCGTCAGAAACAGGATGGATAAGGGAATGTCGTTCAAGGGGAATGGGCACTAAATAAGGAACAGGCTCAAATTATATGGGATGGATGGCAGCGGGTACAGCGACCAGCCCCAGGCACGCTCTCTGGCGTAAAAAAACCCGGCAGCGCAGCTGCCGGGTTGATTTCAAGCTTGTAAAGACAAGCTTAGAACTTGTGAACTACGTTGAAGCTAACAGCTTTTTCGTCGCCATTCACGCCGGCATCGCTACCAGCATCAAACTTGATCTGACCATATTGCAGGCCGGCGATAGTGCGCTTGGAGAACTTGTAATCCACACCCACAATCCACTGGTCGTAACCGGAGTCGGATGCCTTATCGCCATCAATCTTCGCATCCCAGCCCTTGGCATAAGAGAACTTAGGTACAAAACGGTCAACGGTGTAGGCAACAGTCAAGCCCGCTTCGTTGGTTTTAACATCCTTATCGGCAATCGCAGCCAAGGCGGCAGCATCGGCAAAGTCACCGGCCCACGAAGCAACACCACCTTGTGACTTGGTGTACTGGTAGGACAGGGCTGCATACAGATTGTTGGCATCAACGCCGCCTTCAATACGGAACTGCTTGCTGTCGGTACCAACTTTGGCATCTTTTTGCAGGTAATCAACACCGACGAACATATTGCTGAACGCGTAGGTGCCGCCGATGTTCCACTTGTTAGCCGAACCAGCAGCTTCGTCAAAACCGTAAGCAGCAGCGAAAGTCAGGCCGCCCAGATCCGGGCTGTCGTAGCGCACGGCATTGTTAAAACGGGTGTCATTACGATAGAAGGTGCTGAAGCCGGCGGCCTTGCTGCCATACTCGTAGGTGTCCAGGCTTTCCAGATCCAGGTTGCCGTAGGTGCTCAGCTTACCGATACGTACCTTACCGAAATCACCAGCGAAGCCAACGAAGGAGTCGCGGGTAGCCCAGGTGTTGTTGCCATTGCTGTCGGTTCCATCGATGCTCAGCTTGGACTCAACCTGCCAGATGGCCTTCAGGCCATTACCCAGATCTTCGCTACCCTTGAAACCGATACGCGAACCGATATCGTCAACATTGGTTACAGCACCGTCATCGCCGGATTTAACACTTTCAACACCAGCCTTGATCGCGCCATAGATGGTCACGTCAGCCATGGCGGCAGCAGGCAGCAAGGCAACAGCCAGTGCAATAATTTTCTTGTTCATGAGTCTTTCCTTTTTCGAGGTCGGTTAACTTGCCTGATCCCGCTAGCGGGTCGGGCATATTGTTTGCCACTGCTGTCTCGCACTGGTCATGCGCATATACTAAGTGCCGCGTTGCTAAAAAACAAAAACACGCCACCGATGCGGCCAAAATAGAGACAATCAAACCGAAGAAAAACAGGCAAAACCAAGCCAATCAAGGCTTTATTCAATGTATCTATTTTGCAACACAGCTAAAACGCTATATAAGAAAAACACCAAAATTTCATGAAAGCCCCACCATGAACCCGTCACCCGTACTGTGCTGGCTACGCCGTGACCTGCGCCTGAGCGACCATGCGACCTTGTCCCGCGCGCAACAATGCGGCCCGGTACTGGCTGTTTTCGTATTTGATCCGGCCTTGCTGACAGGCCTGCCGGCAAACGACAAGCGCGTGGCGTTTATCTGCGCCGCACTCGATGAAATCCGCACCCGCTTGCGGGCGCTGGGTAGCGAACTGGTGGTGAGCTATGGCGACCCGCAGCAACAGCTGCCATGCATCGCCCAAGATTGCGGTGCCCGGCAGCTGTTTTTTGCCCGCGACTACGAGCCGATGGCACTGGCGCGTGACGCGGCGATCACGCAAATACTGGAAACACAAGGCGTGACGGTTGAGGCGGTCAAGGATCAGGTGGTTTTTGAACAGGACGAGCTACTGAGCAAGGCTGGCCAGCCCTACACCGTATTCACCCCCTACGCGCGCGCCTGGCGTGCGCAGTTGACGCCGGCAAGCTATGCCGCGTGGCCCGTAAAATTGGAAAGCCGCTATTTTGCTGCGCGCGACAGCCTGCCGGCGCAGTGGCGAGGCGATGAAAAGCCGATTGCCGTACCGGGGTTTGCAAACGCAAACCTTGCCGCGCTGACCATCCAGACCGGCGAGCGCGGCGCCCGGGCTTTGCTACAGGACTTTGCCACGCGCATCGCCCGCTATGGCGAGCTACGCGATTATCCGGCGCGCAAAGGCGTGTCTTATCTGTCGGCCCATTTACGCTTCGGGACGGTTTCGATCCGGGAACTCGTGCGTCTGGCACTGGAGGATGGCAGCGCAGGCGCGATGGTCTGGCTGAACGAGCTGATCTGGCGCGAGTTTTACCAGCAATGGCTGTGGCACTTCCCTGAGGCTGAACAGACCAGCTTCAAGCCGGCCTACCGCAATTTGGTATGGCCAGGCGAAGACAGCCATTTTGATGCATGGTGCGCAGGGCAAACCGGCTACCCGCTGGTTGATGCGGCCATGCGCCAGTTGAAACTGAGCGGCTATATGCACAACCGGCTACGCATGGTGGCGGCGAGCTTTCTGGTCAAGGATCTGTTGATAGACTGGCAACGCGGCGAGCGCTACTTTGCCAGCCAATTACTGGACTACGATATGGCGGCCAATTGCGGCGGCTGGCAGTGGGCGGCATCGACCGGCTGCGATGCGCAGCCATGGTTCCGCATCTTCAATCCGGTAACGCAATCACAGAAATTCGATGCTGACGGCCACTTTATCCGCCGCTACGTCCCCGAACTGGCGGTGCTGGACAACAAAGCCATCCACGCACCGTGGCTGGCCAAGACGCTGCCAGAAACATTCCTGCTTGGCCGCGACTACCCCGCGCCCATCGTCGAGCATGCCAGCCAGCGCGAAAAAGCGCTGGCCTTGTTCGGACGCTGAGCACACAGGGCGCAAATCAGCGCCCGAGCAGCAACTCCAGCACAATCTTGCTGCCGATATAGCCCACCAGCAGCAAACCAAAGCCGGATAGCGTCCAGCGCACAGCCAGACGGCCACGCCAGCCGTGGCGGACACGCCCCAGCAACAAGCCGCCAAACACCAGCCAGGCGGCGCAGGCGAAGACAATCTTGTGATTGAGGGTGAAGGGCGTCGCGAACATCTGCTCGGAGAACAGGATGCCGGTCAGCAATGACACCGTCAGCAGCGCGAAGCCGACCGCAATCACCTGGAACATCATCGCCTCCAGCGACAGCAAAGGCGGCAACTGACGGGTAAAGGTCGTGGCGCGGCGCGCGTGCAAGGCCCTGTCCAGCACCAGCATCAGCATGGCCAACAGTGCGGCAATGGCAAACAGGCTGTAAGCCAGCATGGACACCAATAAATGCAGCGCAAACAAGGGATTCGCCAGTTCATAGCTTAAATGATGGCCTGGCAGCAACAACTCGACGCCCAGCGCGACCACCGCCAGCGGCAACATCAATAGCTGCAGCCCTTCGACCCGATAGAAGAAACTGCTGGTCCAGTAGATCAGCAGCATCAGCCACACCACGGTCGACAGCGCGCGCCCCAGCCCCAAGTCCAGATGCGCGCCGGATAAAAGCGGCAACAGCACCAGCACGGCATGGGCCAGCAGCACCAGACCCAGCACGCCGTGCTCGATGCGCGGGGCACGCGGCAAGACCGCACGGCCTTTCCAGTGCCCTATGTGGTGCCAGGACAGGGCGAAATAAGCCAGTAAAAGACATAAAGACAAAGCAAACAGGAAACCACTCATCGTCATCAGGCCGTCAATGCCGGGCATGTACCCGGCCTCTTGTGTAAAATAGGCAGTTTGAAAGTCTACACCAAAGCTGCATTGCCGTTGGCAGACATGAAGGATGGCCCATGCTTGACAACCTGACGACACGCCTGACGGGCGTGATCAAGACGCTGCGCGGAAACGCCCGTCTCTCCGAATCCAACATCCAGGACGCGATGCGCGAAGTGCGCATGGCGCTGCTGGAAGCCGACGTGGCACTGCCCGTGGTCAAGTCCTTTATCGCCCAGGTCAAAGAGCGCGCGCTCGGCCAGGACGTAATGGGCAGCCTGACCCCGGGTCAGGCGCTGGTCGGCGTGGTCAACGACGAGTTGACCCGCCTGATGGGCGAGAAAAACGACGCCCTGAATCTGGCGGCCCAGCCGCCGGCGGTGGTACTGATGGCCGGCCTGCAAGGCGCGGGTAAAACCACCACCGTCGGCAAGCTGGCCAAGCTGCTGAAGGAAACGCAGAAGAAAAAGGTGCTGGTGGTCTCGGCCGACGTGTACCGTCCGGCCGCCATCGAGCAGCTGAAACTGCTGGCCGAACAGGCCGGCGTCGAGTGGTTCCCGTCCGAGGGTTCGCAAAAACCGGTCGATATTGCACTGGCCGCCATTGACTACGCCAAGCGCCATTTCTTCGACGTACTGATGGTCGATACCGCCGGCCGTCTGGCCATCGACGAAGCGATGATGGCCGAGATCAAGGCGCTGCACGCCGCGGTCAAGCCGGTGGAAACGCTGTTTGTGGTGGATGCGATGCAGGGCCAGGATGCGGTCAATACTGCACAGGCCTTTGGCGAAGCGCTGCCACTGACCGGCGTGGTACTGACCAAGATGGATGGCGACTCGCGCGGCGGCGCGGCCTTGTCGGTACGCCACGTTACCGGCAAGCCGATCAAGTTTATCGGTGTCGGCGAAAAGCTCACCGGCCTTGAACCGTTCCACCCTGACCGTATCGCCAACCGTATCCTGGGTATGGGCGATGTACTGAGCCTGATCGAGGATGTGCAAAAAGGCATCGATCAGGACGAAGCGGCCAAGATCGCCAAGAAGCTCAAGTCAGGCAAGGGCTTCGATCTGGAAGACTTCCTCGGCCAGATGCAACAGATGAAAAAGATGGGCGGCGTCACCAGCATGCTGGAAAAGATGCCGGGCCAGATGGGCCAGATGGCCAAGGGAATCAAGGGTGATGAAGCCGAGAAATCGATGCGCCGCATCGAGGGCATTATCTACTCGATGACGCCGCTGGAACGGCGCAAGCCCGAACTATTGAAAGCCAGCCGCAAGCGCCGCATCGCCACCGGCGCCGGTGTCTCGGTACAGGAAGTCAACAAGCTGCTCAAGCAGTTCGAGGAGATGCAGAAGATGATGAAGCAGTTCTCCAAGGGCGGCCTGTCCAAGATGATGCGCGGCATGAAGGGCATGTTGCCCGGCATGTAAAAGCGCAAAACAAGGGTCCCCAGAGACCCGGCGCGAACAACAAGGGAAGCCCATGTCGCCGGAGGCCGTATTTCCGCAGCAACGGCGCGCTGCGCTGCCCGCATCGCAACACCCCAAGCATTTTGCCGCCGGCTTGCGCCGCTGGCACTGATTGACCATGAAACGCCGGCACAGCAGCCGGCACCAGCCTGGAAATACGCGTTATGACTTTGAATGCACTCACCGCCCTGTCCCCGCTTGATGGCCGCTACGCAGGTCAAGTCGAGCCTTTGCGCAACCTGTTCTCCGAATACGGCCTGATGAAGTTCCGCATCAAGGTGGAGCTGGAATGGCTGAAAATGCTGGCCGCAGAGCCGGGCATCGGCGAAGTGAAGCCGTTCTCCGCCGCCACCTTGCACGAGATCGATGATGTCATCGCCCACTTCAGCGTGGCGCACGCCGAAGAAGTCAAAGCCATCGAAGCGCGCACCAACCACGATGTCAAAGCCATCGAGTACTGGCTGAAAGAACGCCTGTCCGGCAACCCGGAAGTGATGGCGGCCAGCGAGTTCATCCACTTCGCCTGCACCAGCGAAGACATCAACAACCTCAGCCATGCGCTGATGCTGAAGACCGCACGCAATACCGTGATTCTGCCGGCGCTGAACGAAGTCATCGCCCGCCTGAGCGCACTGGCACACGAACTGGCCGCAGTCCCGATGATGAGCCGCACCCACGGCCAGCCAGCCACACCGTCCACTCTAGGCAAGGAGCTGGCCAATGTGGTATACCGCCTCAAGCGTCAGCATGAACAACTGGTCAAGCAGGAAATCCTCGGCAAGATCAATGGCGCAGTCGGCAACTACAACGCCCATCTGGCTGCCTACCCCGATGTGGACTGGGAAAGCCTGTGCGGCCGCTTTGTATCGGGCCTGGGCATTACCTTCAACCCGTACACCATCCAGATCGAGCCGCACGACTATATGGCCGAGCTGTACCAGAACCTGTCGCGCGTGAACACCATTCTGATCGACCTGAACCGCGACGTCTGGGGCTATATCTCGCTGGGCTACTTCAAGCAGAAGGTCAAGGCCGGCGAAGTGGGCAGCTCGACCATGCCGCACAAGGTCAACCCGATCGATTTTGAAAACTCGGAAGGCAATCTCGGTCTGGCCAATGCCGTCATGGGCCATCTGGCCGACAAGCTGCCGCTCAGCCGCTGGCAGCGCGACCTGACCGACTCCACCGTGCTGCGCAATATGGGCGTCGGCATGGGCTACTCCCTCTTGGGCTTCAAATCCTGCCTCAAGGGCCTGAACAAACTGGAAGTCAATCCGGCCATGCTCGCTGCCGATCTGGATGCCACTTGGGAGCTGCTGGCCGAACCCATTCAGACCGTGATGCGCCGTTACGCCATCGAGAACCCGTACGAGCAGCTGAAAGATCTGACCCGCGGCAAGGGCGGCGTGACCAAGGCAACACTGGCTGCCTTTATCAACACGCTGGCCATTCCCGAGCACGAAAAGACCCGTCTGCTGGAAATGTCGCCGGCCAGCTATGTCGGCAAAGCCGAAGAACTGGCACGCCGTATCTAAAACGGCATTCATCCGGCTCCAACACACGCCATCCTGCTCAGGGTGGCGTTTTTTCTGCCTCCAATGGCCCGACTGCTCCCGGCAATCGGCTGCCGAAAATCCGGCACACCGCCGGATTTACAGCACAAGCACTGAAATCCGCTCCTAGCCCAAGACAGTACAAACCATAAAAATCAATAACTTACAAACAAGAACACAATGGCACGCCGCATGCTAGGTAGAGCGCATAGAACACATTTTTGCCCTTTTCCTCCACAGGAGACAGCCATGCAGCAACACCAGAGCCTGCAACTACCGGATGATTTCTGCCGCGATCTAGACCATGCCTATACCTTGCCGGCCAACTATTACACCTCCGAGTCGGTATTCCAGCACGAAAAGGAGCATATTTTCGCCCATGCCTGGCTTTGCCTATGCCACGCTAGCGAACTGGCTGAAATCAACGCTTATGTCACGCGCAAAATCGTCGGAGAGAATCTGGTCGCGGTGCGTGGCCGCGACGGTGTGCTGCGCGCCTTCTACAACGTCTGCCCGCACCGCGGCCACGAGCTATTCAAAGACAGCGGCATTTCTCGCAATATGGTGAGCTGCCCCTACCACGCATGGACTTTCAAGCTGGACGGCGAACTGGCGGTGGCGCGCAACTGCGAGAACGTCGCCCACTTCGACAAGGCCGACTACAGCCTGACCCCGCTCAGGGTGGCAGAGTACGCCGGCTTCGTCTTCGTCAACATGGATATGGACGCCGCGCCTATCGAACAGACACTCTCCGGACTGGACGCCCATCTCAAATCAGTCTGCCCCAACATTGCCGAACTGCAGGTGGCATCGCGCACCATTACCGACACCCCCGCCAACTGGAAGGTGATTGTCGACAATTATATGGAGTGCTACCACTGCGCGCCGGCGCATCCCGGATTTTCCAGTTCGGTCGATAGCGCCAGCTACACCCATACCTTTCACGGCAACTGGACATTGCAGCACGGACTCAGCAGATCGTCGGATCAGGGCTACGCCTTCGGTCAGGAGGTCAGCAACCAGGCATTCAGCGGCTACTGGGCCTGGCCCTGCGTCATGTTCAACGTGGTGCCGGGTGATGACACCATGACCGTCATCTACGAGTACCCGGTGTCTGCCGGGCTGACCGTGCAGTACTACGAGGTGCTGATGAAGAGCAAGGATGTCACGCCACAGCAGCGCGACTTTATCACCTGGGCCACGCAGACCTTCCGTCCTGAAGATCTGAGGCTGGTCGAAAGCGTGCAGCAAGGCCTGCAGTCGCGCGGCTACCGCGGCCAGGGCCGGATCATGGTCGACGCTAACCGCAGCGGCATCAGCGAGCACGGTATCGCCCACTTCCATCGCAAGGTCGCCGCCTGCTATGCCGCCCAGAATGGACAGAACGATGCCTGCGACTGAATGGCTGCACGCCACGCTCGGCGAGACGCAGCCCCTCGCCGATGGCATCTGCCAGCTAAGCTTGCTGCCGGACACACCCTATCCGCCATACGCGTCCGGCAGCCACCTGCTGGTGCGTGTCGGCGGGCAGGCCGACGGCCCGACAAATGCCTATTCGCTACTGGGCGGCAGCGCTAGGAACGATGTGCGCATTGCCGTGCAGCGTGCCGAAGCATCGCGCGGCGGCTCGCACTGGCTGCACACACTCAGACCGGGCGACCGGCTTTGTATCAGCACACCGGCCAACCTGTTCCCACTGGAACCTAACGCCAGCGGGCACATGTTCATTGCGGGCGGGATCGGCATCACTCCGTTTATCGCACATCTGGCCGCGCTGGATGCCACTGGCCAGCGCGCCCGCTTGCACTATGCCTACCGCAGCGCCAGCAAAGCGGCCTTCGTGGCAGAGCTGTCCGGCTACGCCGATACGCAATGCTATGATGCCGGCCGTGGCCAGCGCATGGACATCAGGGCGCTACTGCAAGGTGTCGACGCGCACACCCATGTCTACGCCTGCGGCCCACAGCGACTGCTGGACGACGTCGAGCTTCACGGCGCCGACCTGCGTGCCGCTGGGCGCCTGCATATCGAACAGTTCAGTCCGCCTGCGCATCTGGCTACGGACGACAGCTTCACCATACAGCTAGCCCGCAGCGGTCAGCGACTGACCGTGGCGGCAGGAGAAAGCATCCTCGACGCCGTCCGGCGGCAAAGCACGGCCAAAGTAGAAAGCCTGTGCCGGGAAGGCTACTGCGGCACCTGTGAAACCCGCCTCCTGTCCGGACAAGCGGCGCACCGCGACCAGTACCTGAGCGATCAGGAAAAGCAGGCGCAAGACCGCATCATGCTGTGCGTGTCGCGCGCAGCATGCTCGCAACTGGTACTGGACCTGTAACCAGGCTCAGTCATCCATGACCTGCTGCGCCAGCCGGATGCCGTATTTCTTCATTTTGTACTGCAAGGTGGCACGCGGCAGCCCGCAGCGGCGTGCCGCTTCGGACAAGTTGGGATAGCGGCGCAGATAATGCAGCAGTAACTGGCGCTCGAAGCCGGCCAGCTGCTCGTCCAGCGTACCTGATGCCTCGTCGACTTCGGGCTGCGTGCCCGACTGTGCAGCGGGTGGCATCGACGCCGCTACCGGCCGTGGCGCAGCCGTTTGCTCATCATCCTCCAGTAGTACAAAGTCGAGTTCCTCGCCGTTTTCACAGAAAATCAGGCTGCGCAGCATGATGTTTTCCAGCATGCGTACATTGCCCGGCCAGCTGTGCCGTTGCAGCCGTTCGAGTACCGCCGGGCTGATGCGCTGCACCCGATTGCCGGTCAGCTTGCCGTGGCGGGCAAGAAAAGCGTGTGCCAGCAAGGGAATATCATGCCGACGCTCACGTAGCGGCGGGATGGTGAGATAGCCGACGTTCAGCCGGTACAAAAGATCAGGACGGATATGCTGCCGGCGCAGCATGTCCTGCGGCGACTCGTTGGTCGCTGCAATAATGCGCACGTCGACGCGAATCTCCCGACTGGCCCCCACACGACGGAAAGTCATCTCCTGCAAGGCACGCAACAGCTTGGCCTGCACCGCCAGCGGCATCGAGTTGAGCTCGTCAAGAAACAATGTGCCGCCATGCGCCCCCTCAAGCAGGCCGGCGCGGTCTTCGGCACCGGTAAACGCCCCCTTCACTGTGCCAAACAGCGCGCTTTCAAACAATTGCTCGGGCGTAGCAGCGCAGTTAAGCACCAGATATGGCTTACCGGCACGCGCACTCTGGCTATGCAGCAGGCGGGCAAACAACTCCTTGCCGGTTCCTGTCTCACCGTAGATCAGTACCTGCACATCGGTGCGTGCCAGACGCTGCGCCTGCTGCACCAGTTTTTGCATCGCAGGATCGCAAGTAACAATTCCATAATCATTAAGCGGCAACCGTTCGTGCAGACGCTGCTGCAGGTCGACAAAACGCTCGTGCAGTTGATTGACCTCGGTCAGGTCGCGCGCGACTTCGATCGCCCCTATCACAGCGCCGTCGGCATTACTCAGCGGCAAGGTGGTATGCACCTGATGCACCGGCTTGCCGCTGGCGTTGTAGTAAAGCTGGTACTGGTTGTGATAACGCTTGCCGCTATCCAGAGCCTGCAACAGCGTACTGCTGTGCTGATTCATACCTGGGTAGACCTGCAGCAGCGACCGGCCGAGCGCACGCTCGGCCAGACAGTCGTCCAGACGCGCACTCTCCGCGTTGTAATACACATAGTGACCGTCAGCGTCGACGATGGCGACCGCCAGCGGCAGGCTGTCAAGAAACTCGGCCAGCATGGAAATGCTGGCTGCAAGTTGCGTGTCCATGGTGTGTCTCTCCCGAGGATACTTCCTTTTTATGAATTACACATACCATGTTTCACACACTGGTGGACAGCAAACTGTCAGCAAGCTCGCCCTGGCTGCCGAATATCCGGCATAAATGCAACTTTCCGCGTCAACGGCAGAAAACCGCCGCATCCCACACCATCTCAAGCCCTTGTTTTTACCTGCTTTTACCAGCAGAAGGCAGATGGCACGTATCCTGCTTGGCAATAGACATCGTGTCGCCGCGCCAGCCTATCGTGCGCACTTAAATGGGAAAAATCTTGCCGATGCTACCTGACCCACATGCAACCAAGCAGGCAGTCATCGAAATCGCTGACCTTCACAAACGCTTTGGCGCACACCCCGTGCTGCAAGGCGTCTCTTTTACTGCGCATCAGGGCGAGGTGGTGTCGTTAATTGGTGCCAGCGGCTCGGGCAAAAGCACCTTGCTGCGCTGCATGAACCTGCTGGAAGTCCCGGACAGTGGCCGGATCGTGATCGCCGGCGAGCAGGTGGCGTTCCGTAACGACCGCAAGGGGCAGACCATGGTGGCCGACCCGCGGCAGGTCGAGCGTATCCGCACCCGCCTCGCCATGGTGTTCCAGCAGTTCAATCTCTGGCCGCATATGACAGTGCTGGAAAACCTGATCGAGGTTCCGGTACGCGTTCTGGGACAAGCGCGCCCACAAGCAATTGAACTGGCCGAAACCCTGCTGGCCAAGGTCGGTATCGCCGACAAGCGCCACCATTATCCCGCCTTTCTTTCTGGCGGACAGCAGCAGCGTGTCGCCATCGCCCGCGCGCTGGCAACCCGCCCAAGCGTCATGCTGTTCGATGAACCGACCTCGGCACTGGATCCCGAGCTAGCAGGTGAAGTCCTGAAAGTGATAAGGAATCTGGCGCAGGAAGGCTGCACCATGGTGCTCGTCACGCACGAGATGGCGTTTGCGCGCGAAGTTTCCAGCAAGGTGCTGTTCCTGCATCAGGGGCGCATCGAAGAAGTGGGTACTGCGCAACAGGTATTCGAGTCGCCAAGCAGTGAACGCTGCCGGCAGTTTGTCAACGCCCAGTTCTGCCGTGCCTGATTGCGGCCAGTGGCAACTTTTTCCCTGCAAGACACACGGGCAGCAACGCTGCCCTCATCAGGAGGTAACGAGAAGATGAAGTCCAGAATGCTTACCCTGTGCTGTTCGCTTTCCCTCGGCCTGCTCGTCCATGGCAACGCCATGGCAGGTACACCACTCAAGATCGGCCTGGCGGCCGAGCCCTACCCGCCGTTCTCGACCAAGAACAGTAGCGGACAGTGGAGCGGCTTCGAAGTCGACGTGCTCAACCAGCTATGCCGGGAAATGAAGACACAATGCCAGATTACCGAGGTGGCATGGGACGGCCTCATCCCCTCCTTGCAAAGCAAGAAAATTGACGTGATTTTCAACTCGATGTCGATCACGCCGGAACGGCAGAAAGTCATCAGCTTCAGCAAGCCTTACTATTACACCGACTCGATGTTCGTCGGCCGCAAGGGCAGCAAGCTCGACCCGAGCCCGGCCGGCATGCGCGGCAAAACGCTAGGCGTACAGTCCTCCACCGTCAACGCCAACTACGCGATGAAGCGCTACGCTCAGAGTGCCAGCATCAAGTACTACAACACCCAGGACGAACTGAACGCCGATATGGCCGCCGGACGTATAGATGCGATGCTGCTTGATGCGCTGGCTGCCAGCGACTTTCTCGCCAGCAAGGATGGTAGCGCGCTCGAGTCCAAAGGGCTGGCCACACGCGACCCGATGTTCGGCCCCGGCGTCGGTGCGGGTCTGCGCAAGCAGGACACCGCACTCAAGCAGCAGTTCGATGCCGCCATCGATAAACTGATCAAGAGCGGCAACTACGATGTCATTCAGAAGAAGTACTTCAAGATCAGCATCTTACCCAAATAAGCCCTGTGCGCGCGACTCAGGTCGCGCCCCCATCCCGGCATCACCACACTTGGGGAATCTGTCATGCAGTGGCTGAACCATGCTTTTGAAGTCGTCGTGCTCGAATGGGGGCTGCAGCTGCTGCAAGGCGCGCTGGTTACCCTGCAAATCGCGGCCGGCGCGTTTGCCATCGGTATGGCGATTGGTGTGCTCGTGGCCATGGTCAAGCTGTCCGGACCGCGCCCGCTCATCCGGCTGGCCGATCTCTACACCACGCTGTGCCGCGCCATTCCAGAGCTACTGCTGATTCTGCTGCTCTATTACGCAGGTAGCGACCTGATCAACTTCGTGCTGGCACGCTTCGGGCAGGAACCGGCCGAAATCAACGGTTTTTTCGCTGCAGTGGTCGTGCTTGGCATCGTGCAGGGTGCGTACGCTGGGGAGATTATCCGTGGTGCGATTCAGGCGATTCCATCCGGGCATATCGAAGCAGCGCGCGCATTCGGTTGTCGTCGCACGCTGATCCTGCGCCGCATCATCCTGCCGGAAATGCTGCCGTACGCGATTGGCGGGCTGTCCAACCTGTGGCTGGTTCTGATCAAGGATAGTGCACTGATCAGCATCGTCGGCTACAGCGAACTGCTGTTCACGACCAAGCAGGCCGCCGGCAGCACACGCGAGTATCTGCTGTTCTACCTGTCCGTCAGCGCACTTTACCTGCTGATCACCCTGCTCTCTAACCTGCTGTTCAGCCGGATCGACCACCACATTGCCCGCTGGATGCCGGCACACTGAACGCCGATAAGGAAAGCATATGGATTTTTCCTGGTTCTCCGAGTACCACCCGCAACTATGGCTCGCGGCACTGACCACCGTGCAATTGCTGCTGGTTTCGGGAAGTGCAGGTTTTGTGCTGGCGATACTGGTCGGCTTCGGCCGTCTCTCGAAACAGCCCTTTATCGCCTGGTTCAGCCTGTCCTACACCAATCTGATACGCGGTACGCCGCTTCTGGTGCAGATTTACGTATTGTATTACGGCCTTGGCAGCCTGTTTCAGGATATGCCGACCCTGCGCGACTCCATACTGTGGCCTTATCTGCGCGAAGGCTTCTGGTATGTCGCACTGGCGCTAACGCTCAGCGTTGGCGGCTATCTAGGCGAAGTCCTCAAAAGCGGGCTGCGCGCGGTGCCGAAGGGCGGACTGGAAGCGGCACGCGCACTGGGCATGCCGCGCTTGCTGGTCATACGCCGCATCTGGCTGCCACAAACGCTGTACATGCTGTTACCGACCCTTGCCGGCGAATCGGTCATGCTACTGAAATCGACCGCACTAGCGTCAACCGTTGCCGTCATGGACGCACTGGGGGTCGCCAATCTGATCCGTAACCAGACCTTCCTGACCTATGAGCCGCTGCTGATCATCGCCGGGCTCTACCTGTTGCTGGCAATTGCCATCGAGCAGCTTTTCAAACGGCTCGAGTCTCGCCTGCCTTTTCGCAACGCGCTTTAACTTCCACGCACAAGGATTCTTCGCATGCATTTCTCGAGTCTGGTCGACCGCCTAGCGGGCAAACGCACCGATGCCTGGCAAATCCACTATCGCGCGCTGGAAGCGCAGGCTGCTGGACGGGAAGTCTTTATTCTCAGCGTCGGCGACCCCGACTTTGCCACGCCATCCCGGATCACTGAACGCGCGGTCAGCGCCCTGCGAGCCGGTGATACCCACTACAGCGAAGTCAATGGCCGACTAGGCTTGCGCCGCGCCATTGCACAGATGCATAGCGCACAGACAGGACAAGCCGTCAGTGCAGATCAGGTCACCGTGGTCGCCGGCGCGCAAAACGGGCTGTTTGCCACCGCGCAGTGTCTGTGCGAGGCCGGAGACGAAGTACTGGTGCCAGAGCCGATGTACCTCACCTACGAAGCAAGCATCCGCGCCAGCGGTGCGACACTGGTGCCGGTCGCGGTGCATGCCAGTGATGGCTTTCATCTGCGGGCGGCAGCTTTTGTCCGTGCGATCACCCCCCGCACCCGTGCCATCTTTCTGGCGACGCCGAACAATCCGACCGGTGCGGTCATGCATCATGACGAACTGGCAGCCATTGCTGAATTGGCACAAGCCCACGACCTGTGGGTGGTGGCGGACGAAGTCTATGCCGGGCTCACTTTCGAGCAGCCTCATCTGAGCATGGCCAGCCTGCCGGGCATGGCTGCACGCACGGTAACCATCGGCAGTCTTTCCAAATCTCATGCCATGGCCGGCTGGCGCGTGGGCTGGGTGGTTTCCCCCCCCACGCTGGCCGCGCACCTCGAACGGCTCGCACTGTGCATGTTGTACGGTCTGCCGGGCTTTATCCAGGAGGCGGCGCAGCTGGCAATCGAAGAGCGCGAGCTTATCGTGAAAACGATGCGCGAGACCTACCGTCACCGCCGCGATGTCTGCTATGCGCTGCTATCCGGTGTGGAAGGACTGGCCTGCAGCCTGCCGGAAGCGGGCATGTTCATGCTGCTAGACGTGCGTGGCAGCGGGCTATCTGCACACGACTTTGCCTGGCAACTGTTTGAAGAGACCGGCGTGGCGGTGCTCGACGCCAGCGCCTTCGGCGACAGTGCCAGCGGCTTTGTGCGACTGGGCTTTGTACTGGAAGAAGAGCGGCTCGCCGAAGCATGCCGCCACATTGCCGCCTTTTCCCGCCAGTTGCAACGACAGCAACTGGGCATCGCCAGCGGGAGCGCAGCATGAAAACGCTAGGCATCTACTTGTGCGAGCTGTTGGCCGCCTACGGTGTAGATACCGTGTTCGGCATCCCGGGCGTACATACCGTTGAGCTCTACCGCGGACTGGCTGACAGCCCGATCCGCCACATCGGCGCACGCCATGAGCAAAGTCTGGGCTTCATGGCCGACGGCTACGCGCGGGTAAGCGGAAAACCCGGCGTCTGCCTTGTCATTTCCGGCCCCGGCCTTACCAACCTGCTCACGGCTATGGGACAGGCATACGCCGACTCGGTGCCGCTACTGGTTATTTCCGGCGTCAATGCGCTCGGCAAAGCGGGCTCGGGCAATGGTTATCTGCACGAACTGCCCGACCAGCAGGCGCTAGCCAGCCAAATCAGCGCCTTCAGCCATAGCATCCGCTGCGCCGACGAGCTGCCACAGGTGCTGGCGCGCGCGTTTGCCGTCTTCGATGGAGCACGCCCGCGACCGGTTCATATTGAAATTCCGCTCGACTTGATGACAGCACCCGCCGGCCACCTGCCGGTTCCACAAGCACCTCCACGTCTCAAGCGCGGTACCGCCGCGCATGAAGCACTGCAAGACGCCGCACAGCGCCTGCGTAGGGCGCAACGTCCGCTGCTACTGGTCGGGGGCGGCGCCTGCCATGCGGCAGATGAAATTACTCGTCTGGCTGAGCAACTGGACGCACCTGTATTGATGACCATCAACGCACGTGGTCTGCTGCCTGCCGGTCACCCGCTGGCACTATCCTGCTCGCCGTCACTGCCGGCCACCCGCGCACTGATCGAAGACAGCGACGTCGTGCTAGCGATCGGCACCGAGCTTGGGCCGACTGATTACGATATGTACGCAGACGGTGGTTTTTGCGTGCCCGGACAACTGATCCGTATCGACATCGACCCGCAGCAGCTCTTTCGCAACCGGGCAGCCGACCTGCCGCTCGCCGGCGACTCGGCGGCTTGCGCCAGCACGCTGAGCGCCTTGCTGGCAGGCCATCAGGGCAGCACGCATGGCGCTCAGCGTGCGGCACAGACTCGCGCGGCCTTCTGGCAGACGCTGGACGCGCAAAGCCACGCCGACCTGCACCTGCTGCTGCGCATACGTGACGCCTTGCCCGAGGCACGCTGGGTAGGCGATTCGACCCGCCTTGTCTACGCCGGCAACCTCGGCTTCGACGCGCCAGCCCCGCACCACTGGTTCAACGCCTCGGCCGGCTTCGGCGCACTGGGCTACGGCTTACCGGCGGCAATCGGTGCGGCGCTGGCCGAGCCTGCGCAGACCGTGATCTGTCTGGTCGGTGATGGCGGCCTGCAGTTCACACTGGCGGAGCTGGGTAGCGCGATCCAGAGTGACGTACGACTGGTACTGCTGCTACTGAACAACGCCTGCTATGGCGAAATCAAGAGCGCCATGCAGGCAGCCGAGATCACACCGCTCGGCGTCGACCTGCCCAGCCCTGATTTTGTGGCGCTGGCGCACGCCTACGGCTGGCAGGCTGAACGCAGCGATGACGAAGAAGTGATCGTTCATGCAGTGCTGGCTGCAGCCAAGCGCAGCCAGCCGACACTGATCGAGCTGACAAGCCGCATGGCTTGAGTGCTAATTAAAACAGCAAGGAAAGACAAAAAACCCGATGCCTAGGCATCGGGTTTTTGTTTTTGGTTGCGGGGGCAGGATTCGAACCTACGACCTTCGGGTTATGAGCCCGACGAGCTACCAGACTGCTCCACCCCGCGACAGAGGTGTTTGGCGCAAGCGCCCCGGATTATCTTCCGGTTGAAACTGGTTGCGGGGGCAGGATTCGAACCTACGACCTTCCGGTTATGAGCCCGACGAGCTACCAGCCTGCTCCACCCCGCGACAGGAATTCTGGCACTAGACCCCGGCTTGTCTACCGGTTAAACCTGGTTGCGGGAGCAGGATTCGAACCTACGACCTTCCGGTTATGAGCCCGACGAGCTACCAGACTGCTCCACCCCGCGACAGGAATTTTGGCACTAGACCCCGGCTTGTCTACCGGTTAAAACTGGTTGCGGGAGCAGGATTCGAACCTACGACCTTCGGGTTATGAGCCCGACGAGCGACCAGACTGCTCCACCCCGCGGCTGAACTGCTTGCTTACCGGTAAAACCGATCCTGCGAAAACTGGTTGCGGGGGCAGGATTCGCACCTACGACCTTCGGGTTATGCGCCCGACGAGCTACCAGACTGCTCCATCCCGCGACTGAACTGCGTGCTTACCGGTAAAACCGATACTGCGAAAACGGGTTGCGGGGGCAGGATTCGAACCTCCGACCTTCGGGTTATGAGCCCGACGAGCTACCAGACTGCTCCATCCCGCGACTGAACTGCTTGCTTACCGGTAAAACCGATACTGCGAAAACTGGTTGCGGGGGCAGGATTCGAACCTACGACCTTCGGGTTATGAGCCCGACGAGCTACCAGACTGCTCCACCCCGCGACTGAGAAATGCATAATACTCATCGGGCTGCCGGTTGTCAATTTAAATTAACAATTACCCACCGGCAGCCCGACCCTTGCTTACACCGTCCAGGCCACCCAACCCCAGTACCAGGAAGCCAGAATGATCAGGCCAAAGGCGATGCGGTACCAGGCAAATACATTGAAAGTATGACCGGAAACAAAACGGATCAGCCAGCGCACCACAATAAAGGCGCTGATAAACGACGACACCATGCCGACCGCAAACACAGGGATATCGGCTGCGGTAAACAGATCACGATGCTTGAACACATCGTAAATAGTGGCGGCAAACATCGTCGGCACGGCAAGGAAGAAGGAAAACTCGGTCGCCACCTTGCGATCCAGCCCGAACAGCATGCCACCAATAATGGTGGCACCGGAGCGGGAAGTGCCCGGCACCATGGCGAACACCTGCGCCACACCGACCTTGAGCGCATCTTTCCAGTCCATCGCATCCACGTCATGCACCCGCGGCGGGATATCAATCTGACGACGCTCGGCCCACAAAATGATAAAGCCACCAACCACCAGTGCCAGCGCGACGCAAACCGGGTTGAACAGATAATACTTGATCGCTCCGACGGCCAGAAAACCGATCACTGCCGAAGGCAAAAAGGCGACGATCAGATTGGAAACAAACTTGATGGATGCCGGCTCGCGCGCCAGCATGCCACAGGCGACATGGCTAAAGCGGGCACGATATTCCCACACCACCGCCAGAATGGCACCTAACTGGATCACCACCTCGAATACCTTGCCGGTATTGTTGTTAAAGCCGATCAGATCGCCGACCACAATCAGGTGGCCGGTACTGGATACCGGCAAGAACTCCGTCAGACCTTCAACGATACCAAGCAATAAAGCCTTGGCCAGGATAAGCCATTCCACAATCACTTCACTTTCATCGAGTACGGAGCATAAAAACACATGTCCGGCCAGCGGCCGGACATGAGAGCACAGAAACAGCGGCGCTTACTTCTTCTCGGCGCGCACCTTGGCAACCAGTTCGTCCACCACCTGCACGATGCGCTGCGGCTCGGCCGGCGCGACGGCATACTTGCCGGCTACAACCACCAGCGGCGTGCCTTCGACCTGATAGTCACGCGTCAGTTTGGCGGCGCGATTGACCGCGGCTTGCATACCGAAAGACTTGAAGGTATCCATGAAGCGCTTGGCATCCACACCCGGCTGTTTGGCAATCCAGCCGGCCAGTACAGCTTCGTCCCCCAGATTGATGCGCTGCTTCATCACGGCCTCGAAGGCCGGACGGTGCAGCTTCTCCTCGGTGCCGGTCGCCTTCATCGTGGCCTGCAGCTTGACGAAACCTTCCATATTCTTGCCCCACATCACCTGCTCGCGGCTCACCGCAACATCGGCAGGCTGGGATTTTTTCCAGCTGGCCATGGCGGGCTCAAGGTTGTAGCAATGGATGCAGCTATAGGAGAAAAACTCCACCACCCCGATTTTACCTGGGGCCGTAGGCTGCGCCTTGGGCAGCACGTTGTAATCCTTGCCCGCCACAATCGCAGCCTGGGTGAAACCGCTCAATACCATCGCACCAAGTACCAGCCATTTTTTCATTACGTTTTCCTTATCAGTCACGCGTTCTAGTTCAGGGTTTCAATAAATTGGTGTCCACACCGCCGGCTTTAAGCTGGGAGCGCACGCGCTCGGCATCTGCCTGACTGGCAAAGGGGCCGATACGCACACGGTGTAAAATGCCTTTTTCGGTGTCTGCGGTATGAATGCTGGCTTCGACCCCCATCAATGCCAGCTTGGCCTTCATATTGTCCGCCTCGCCCTCGTTGGCAAAAGCACCGGCCTGCAGGTTGTAACGCTTGGGCTGCGCCACCGTACCTTGCGCTTCATCCTGCTTGCCCGGCAAAGCATCGATCTTGCCCGGCAAAATCTTGTAAAAATCGAAACGCTCGCCATCCTGGCTAACCGCCGCCTTGGGCGTCTCCGGCAATGAAGCCGGTGGCAACGACGGAGCAGGAACAGACAAAGGCGGAAGATTATCTGATGGCGCACTCGCCGGTGGTGTCGCCTCCTGCAAGCCTGCGCCGGGTGCAAGCACCGTCACATCGGGCGCAGCTTCGCTGGCCGCCTGCTGGCGCTCCATCTGTTTTTCCATATTGCTAAACGGCGTGGGTGCACGATTGAGATACATCATGGTACCGACCACCGCTCCTACGCCGACAATCAGACCAATCAGAAGTCCGGTCAGCAAGCTCCCGCCTTTTTTAGGACCGGGCGCAGCACTGCGCGAGGCGCGGGCACTGCTTTTATAATCGCGATTGCTCATTAAAATCCAAAACTTGATAAAAAATCATAGACGAAATCAAATCGCCCCATTGCCCAGCGCACGACGCATCTGCAAAGCCAGCAACACATGAGCGCGCCCGATACCGACGGCGTCATCACGATCGGCCAGCGTACGCGCCACGCGCAAAATACGGTGGTAAGCACGCGCCGATAACGCCATACGGCTACTTGCCGTAGCCAGCACGGCAAGCGCCGCCGCATCCGGCAAGCAAAAGCCATCCACTTCTGCGGCGCTCAGCGCGGCATTCACCTTGCCTTGACGCGCCATTTGCCGCTGCCGGGCCAACAGCACTCGTGCGCTCACCTGCTCGCTCCCCTCTTCCCGGACACCGCTTTGCAACTCGGCAACCGCTAAAGGCGGCACCTCCAACAGCAAATCGATACGATCAAGCAGCGGGCCGGAGATTTTACCCCGATAGCGGGCAATTTGCTCGGGTGTACAACGACAAGCGCGCTGCGGGTGGCCAAGATAGCCACAGGGACAGGGATTCATTGCCGCAATTAACTGAAAAGCGGCAGGGAACGTGACCTGACGTGCCGCACGCGAGATACGGATCTCGCCCGAGTCCAGCGGTTCGCGCAAGGCTTCCAGTACGCGCCGGTCAAATTCGGGCAACTCATCCAGAAACAGCACACCGCGATGGGCCAGGCTGATTTCGCCCGGGCGCGGGTCTGAGCCGCCCCCCACCATTGCCACCGAAGAGGCCGAGTGGTGCGGGGCTCGAAACGGATGCAGACCCCAGCTTGCCGCCACAAACCCCTGACTGGACAAAGATTGCAGCGCAGCGACTTCCAGCGCTTCGCCCTCTGTCAAAGCGGGCAACAAGCCAGGCAGGCGCTGTGCCAGCATAGACTTGCCCGTACCTGGCGGGCCGACCATCAGCAGGCTATGCCCGCCGGCTGCCGCCACCTCCAGCGCAAGACGCGCCCCTGCCTGCCCCTTGACATCTGCCAGATCGGGGTAGCCGGTACAAACAGAACAAGGCACAGCGGAAACAGGCTGCAATTGCGCCAGACCTGCCAGATGGGCACAGACTTCCCCCAGTGAACTCGCACCCAGCACGAGCGCGCCGTCGACACGGGCCGCTTCGGCCGCATTTTGTTGCGGCAGGATAAAACTGCGCCCGGCCGCACGCGCCCCCAGCGCCATAGGCAGGGCACCACGCACCGGGCGCAAGGCGCCGGTCAATGCCAGCTCGCCGGCAAACTCGTAAGCGGCCAGGGATGATAAAGGAATCTGGCCGGATGCCCCCAACAACGCCAGCGCAATCGGCAAATCAAAACGGCCGGACTCCTTGGGCAGGTCGGCCGGTGCCAGATTGACGGTAATGCGCCGCGCCGGAAAATCAAAGCCCGCCATCAGCAAAGCCGCGCGCACCCGCTCGCGGCTCTCTTTGACCTCGGTGTCAGGCAGGCCAACCAGCGTAAACGACGGCAAGCCGTTGGACAGATGCGCCTCGACCACCACCTCGGGCGCATCCACCCCGTTCAGCGCACGGCTGATGGCGACCGCAAACGACATCAGCTCAAGACAGGCCGAGGTTAGCCTGCTCCTCGTCCGAACCTGCTGCCGGGCCATTGGCGGACTCAAGCGCCGACAGGCGGGCCTCCAGCCCGACCAGTTGCTCGCGGGTACGCGCCAACACCTCCTGCTGCACATCAAATTCTTCGCGCGTCACCAGATCCATTTTGCTGAACGTCGCCGCCATCATGGCCTTGATGTTCTTCTCGATATCCTTGGCCGGGCTTGCGGCGATGGTCTCGTTAATTTTGGCGCTGATTTCATCGAACAGTTTTTGGCTCAACATCGCAACACTCCTTGATTTCGTCATGACTCAGCTCCCAAGTGTAGCAAAACCGGCCCTGTCGCGGACAACTGGCAAGAATGCTACATAACTTCAGCACCGCTCTCGCACCAAACAGGTGCAACCAGCCTCTCGAAACCCCGCACTGCACCGACCTGATGCCATGCCATCGCCTGCGAACTACGTAAAGCCTTGCTTCACAAGCTGGCACGCTTTCTGCATAGAGAACCGGGAATGCATGTCGTACCCGCCAAACACCTTACTGAACCGCAGGAGACGAAAATGAAACTGATTACCGCGATTATCAAGCCATTCAAGCTGGATGAAGTCCGCGAAGCCCTGTCGACTATCGGCGTGCAGGGCATCACCGTCACCGAAGTCAAGGGCTTTGGCCGTCAAAAGGGGCATACCGAGCTCTATCGTGGCGCCGAATATGTGGTCGACTTTCTACCCAAGGTCAAGCTGGAGATTGCCATCGAAGACGACATCCTGGATCAGGTCGTCGAGGCCATCGAAAACACTGCCCGTACCGGCAAGATTGGCGACGGCAAGATTTTTGTCATGAATCTGGAACAGGTCGTGCGCATCCGTACCGGAGAAACCGGATCCGACGCAGTCTGAAGCCTTCATTTGCTTAAGGGGAGAACAAAACATGAAAAAACATTTCACATTGGCAGCCCTGCTTGCTGCCAGCGCAGTACCGGCCTTCGCCGGTGCGGCGCCAGAGCTGGTTGAAGCCAGCAAGATCAGCGCCGGCGACACCGCGTGGATGATGACCTCGACCGCGCTGGTGCTGTTTATGACCATTCCGGGCCTGGCGCTGTTTTACGCCGGCATGGTGCGCAAGAAGAACGTGCTGTCCACCCTGATGCAGAGCTTTGCCATCACTGCACTCATGACCGTCATCTGGGTCGTGATCGGCTATAGCCTGGCCTTCACACCGGGCAACAGCCTGATCGGTGGTTTTGACCGCATCATGCTGGACGGCATTACCTTCCTCAAGGACGAAGGCAAGCTGACAGTACACCCGCTGGCCGGCACGATTCCCGAAGCGCTGTTCATGATGTTCCAGATGACCTTCGCCATCATTACGCCCGCGCTGATCACCGGTGCCTTCGCCGAACGCATGAAATTCTCGGCCATGCTGGTCTTTATGACTCTGTGGTCCCTGCTGGTCTACGTGCCGGTTGCACACTGGGTATGGGCACCAGGCGGCTGGATGTTTGACCATGGCGTACTCGACTTTGCCGGCGGCACCGTGGTGCATATCAATGCTGGTATTGCCGGCCTGGTCTGCTGCCTGGTACTGGGCAAGCGCGTAGGCTACGGCAAAGAACCGATGGCACCACACAATCTGGTGCTGACCCTGATCGGCGCCTCCATGCTGTGGGTGGGCTGGTTCGGCTTTAACGCAGGCTCCGCTGTCGCTGCAGACGGACGCGCAGCCATGGCGATGATGACGACCCAGATCGCCACCGGCGTAGCGGCACTGGCCTGGATGTTTGCCGAATGGGCGCTCAAGGGCAAGCCGTCGGTACTGGGCATCGCCTCCGGCGCGGTGGCCGGACTGGTCGCCATCACCCCGGCAGCCGGCTTTGTCGACGCCAAGGGTGCACTGATTATCGGCTTTGTCGCCGGCCTCGTCTGCTACTGGGGCGCCACCGGTCTCAAACACATGCTGAAATACGATGACTCGCTTGACGCCTTCGGCGTGCACGGCATCGGCGGTATCGTCGGCGCCCTGCTGACCGGCGTGTTGGCGGTCAAGGAAATCGGCGGTGTAGAAGGCAGCCTCGCCACTCAGGCATTGGGTGCCGGCGTCACCATCGTCTACTGCGCAATCGTGTCCTTCATCCTGCTCAAAGGCATTGATCTGGTGATGGGCTTGCGTGTGACGGAAGAAGAGGAACGCGAAGGTCTGGACGTACGCCTGCATGGTGAACGTGTGGAATAAGACAGATTTGCTTGGAGTAAGGGACTTGGGGCGCTTCGGCGCCCATTTTTTTGGCCATGAGCTTCGCGCTCACCATGCAAAAGCCCCACGTCCGCCTTGCTAGGCGAACGTGGGGCTTTTTGCAAACAAGGCTTACTTGACGATGCGCAGGTTTGGCCGGCCAGTCGGGCGTGGCGGTTCGTCATCCGGCCCCTCTGCTGCCGCGTCCGGCAAGCCGGTCTGCGCTTCATCAGGCACGGCATGAAGGCCGCCTGCGGGTTCGACTTCAAACCCCATGCCCTCCCCGCTCTCGCGGGCAAAGATCGATATCACATTACCAACTGGAATCCACAACTCGCGCGCCACGCCGCCGAAGCGGGCGGTAAACGAAATCCAGTCATTGTCTATCCTCAGCCCCTTGCAGGCCGATGCACTGATATTGAGCACGATTTCGTTGTTCTTGACGAACTCGAGCGGCACGCTGGTCTTCTCGTCCACCCATACGACAATATGCGGCGTATAGCTGTTGTCATTGCACCATTCGTAAATGGCACGAACCATATAGGGTTTGGTGCTCGTACTCATCAGGCTTCCCTTACTTGCGCATCGCTTTTTCGGATGGAGTCAGCGAGTCGATAAAGGACTGGCGCTGGAAAATACGCTCGGCGTACTTGAGAATCGGCGAAGCATTGCGGCCCAGGTCGATATTGTAATGTTCCAGACGCCACAGTAGCGGCGCAATGGCCACGTCAATCATGGAGAACTCTTCACCCAGCACGAATTTCTGCTTGCTGAAGATAGGCGCAATCATGCTCAGACCTTCGCGGATCGCTTCACGCGCCTTGGCCGCTTCTTTCGGCGTCGCGCCGGCTTCCAGCGTTTTCACATGGCGGAACAGTTCCTGCTCGAAGCTGAACAGGAACAGGCGGGCACGGGCGCGCATGACCGGATCGGCCGGCATCAGTTGCGGATGCGGGAAACGCTCGTCGATGTATTCGTTGATGATATTGGATTCATGCAGAATCAGATCGCGCTCGACCAGTACCGGCACTTCGTTATACGGGTTCATCACCGCCAGATCTTCCGGCTTGTTGTGCAGGTCCACGTCGATGATTTCGAAATCCATGCCCTTTTCGAACAGAACGATGCGGCAGCGCTGGCTGAATGGGCAGGTGGTGCCGGAATACAGAGTCATCATGGCGCGTGATCCTTGTCTTGGTCTAACTGAAACCAGACATTCTACCACCTGTCAACTACAAATAGCGAATCAAATAAGACAAACCATTGATACAAAAGAAAAAAGACGAGGGCAGCGCCCCCGTCTTTTCCGTTTTCAAAGCCTGAAAAGCGCTTAGTGCACGTCTTTCCAGTATTCCTTCTTCAGCAAGTAAGCCAGCGGCAACATCACCACAATCAGGAACAGCAAGACGATATAGCCCAGCTGGTGGCGCTTGACCTGGGTAGGCTCACCCATAAACACCAGATAGTTGGTCAGATCGGCCATGCGGTGATCATACTCGGCGGTATTGGCCTTGCCGTTTTCCAGCTTGGTCAGGGTACCTGCCTTCACCAGTTCCAGCTTGGGCACATCATGCCCTTCGTGCTTCTCGTGCTTCAACACCTGCTCGCCCTGCCACTGGGCAAATACATGCGGCATGGCAGCCTTGTCGAATACCAGGTTGTTCCAGCCGGTTTCGCGGCTAGGGTCCTTATAGAAGCTGCGCATATAGCTGTACAGATAGTCAGCACCACGCGAGCGGGCAATCACCGACAGATCCGGCGGCGCAGCACCAAACCATGCAGCGGCATCGGCCTTGGTCATGGAGATTTTCATCGTGTCGCCGATCTTGGCACCCGGCGGCAGGATGTTGGCCTTGATTTGCTCTTCGCTCAGACCGATGTCCAGCAGACGGTTGTAACGCATGGCGTTGGCCGAGTGACAGGACAGGCAGTAGTTGGTGAACATCTGGGCACCGCGCTGCAAGCTTTCGGTGTCTTTCAGATTGATCGGCGCTTTGTCCAGAGGTACACCGCCACCAGCCGCTACAGCAGTAGCAACCGGCAACGCGAGGACGGCGGCGGCGATCAGTTGTCGTATCGTCTTTTTCATATCAGCCTCTCCCCTTACACGTACATCACAAACAACACCGAACCTGCCAGCGTCAGTGCCCACAGCAGCACGAAACGCACCTGGCGTGCAGGCGTCGACTCGGTCACACGATCCGGCACCGGAATGCTGCCCACATCGTTCTTGGTGTAGAACGGCATTGCCAGGAAGAACGCGAAGTAAATAAAGGACAGAACCTGAGCCACGATGGTACGTACGTCGGTAGACGGCAAAGCGCCCAGAATACCCAGACCGATAAAGGAGATCACGAACAACACCAGCGCAATCTTGAACTTCGGACCACGATAACGTACCGACTTGACCGGACTCTTATCCAGCCACGGCAGGAAGGCGATCAACACCACGGCGGCACCCATGCCCAGCACGCCCCAAACCTGGGTACCCAGGAAGGACGGAATCGCACGCAAAATGGCGTAGAACGGAGTGAAGTACCATACCGGCGCGATATGTGCAGGGGTCTTCAGCGGGTCAGCCGGATCGAAGTTAGGCGCTTCCAGGAAGTAGCCACCACCTTCAGGGGCAAAGAACAGGATAGCCGAGAACACGATCAGGAATACCACCACACCCAGCACATCCTTGACGGTGTAGTAAGGATGGAATGGGATGCCGTCCAGCGGGATGTGGGTGATCGGATCCTTGTTCTTCTTGATCTCGACGCCGTCCGGGTTGTTGGAACCCACTTCGTGCAGGGCGATCAGGTGGGCTACCACCAGCGCCAGCAGGATCAGCGGTACGGCAATCACGTGCAAGGCAAAGAAACGGTTGAGCGTGGCATCGGACACCACATAGTCACCACGAATCCACACCGACAGATCAGGACCGATCACTGGGATGGAGCCGAACAGGTTCACGATCACCTGTGCGCCCCAGAACGACATCTGGCCCCATGGCAACAGATAGCCCATAAACGCTTCGGCCATCAGGCACAGGAAGATCAGCGTGCCAAACACCCATACCAGCTCGCGCGGCTGCTTGTACGAGCCGTAGATCAGCCCGCGGAACATATGCAGATAGACCACCACAAAGAACATGGAGGCGCCGGTCGAGTGCATGTAGCGGATGATCCAGCCACCGCCCACATCGCGCATGATGTATTCAACAGACATGAACGCCGAAGCCGCATCCGGCTTGTAGTTCATGGTCAGGAAAATACCGGTGACAATCTGGATCACCAGTACCAGCATTGCCAGCGAACCGAAGAAGTACCAGAAGTTGAAGTTCTTCGGCGCGTAATATTCGGTAACGTGCTCTTTCATCATCGACGACAGCGGGAAGCGCTCGTCGACCCAATTAAGGAGGGCTTTTCCTTTGCTCATTTTCTTGTCTTCCCCTGTTATTTGTCGTCGCCGACCAAGAGCCGGGTGTCGGTGAGGTATTTGTGCGGCGGAATTTCCAGATTGATTGGCGCCGGCACCCCCTTGTACACACGGGCAGCCAGGTCAAACTTCGAGCCATGGCACGGGCAGTAGAAACCGCCCACCCACTGTGGCCCCAAATCTGCCGGCGCGAGGTCGGGACGGTAGGTTGGCGAACAACCCAGATGGGTACAAATACCGACAGCAACCAGAATTTCCGGCTTGATCGAGCGGAACTCGTTCTTGCAGTAGGCCGGTTGCTGGTTGGTGTCGGAATTCGGGTCGACCATCTGACCATTCAGGCCAGGCAGGGCTTTTAGCTGCTCCGGCGTACGCGACAACACCCAAACCGGCTTGCCGCGCCATTCGACGTTAATCTTCTGGCCAGGCTCTAACTTGCTGATATCGACCTCTACCGGTGCGCCAGCCGCTTTTGCCCGTTCAGACGGAAAAAAACTCATCAGAAATGGCGTAGCGACCCCTACTGCGGCCACGCCCCCAACAGCGCTGGTGGCGACCGTCAGGAAACGACGGCGCCCCGTATCGACTTGCTGCTCACTCATTACGTCGTCCTCAAACAATGGAAACCGAGCTTATTAACCTCGTGAGTTTACCTTATTCCTTGCAGGGACTTGAAGTGATTATGCAAATAAATTGTGCGCTGCTTTTAAAAATTTCATTCATATAGGATTGCTGATTTCGACATACTCCACCTCGAGCCCCGTCATCGCAGACAGATGTACACCCAGCGCCTGTATGCCGTAGCGCTCCGAAGCATGATGACCCGCCGCAATAAACACCACCCCGCTTTCCCTTGCCTGATGGGTGTTTTGCTCGGAAACCTCACCAGTCACGAAGGCATCGACGCCCAGCGCAATCGCGTCACCGAACATGCCTTGCGCGCCGCCACTACACCACGCCACCCGCTTGATCATCGCGCCCTCATCGCCCAGCAACACCGCCTCGCGCCCAAGCCCGGCAGAAATGCTTTTTGCAAAATTAGCCGCACTCTGTGCCTCAGGCAGATGACCATGCCACAACAAATTTTGCTCACCGCCCTGCCCGTCGGCGACACAGCCCAGCCGCGCGCCCAGTTGCGCGTTATTGCCCAGTTCGGCATGTCCGTCCAACGGCAAATGATAGGCAATCAGGCTGATATCGTGCGCCAGCAAGCTGGCGATGCGCGCACGCTTGATGCCGGTAATACGACTATCCTCGTTTTTCCAGAAATAACCGTGATGCACCAAAATGACATCCGCCTTGCGCTCGATGGCAGCATCGATCAGCGCCTGCGACGCAGTCACCCCGCACACCACGCGCCTCACCTCGGCCCGGCCTTCAATCTGCAAGCCGTTGGGTGCATAGTCCTTGAAGCGCCACGGCTCAAGCCAGGCGTCTAGCGTGCGTATCAGTTCGGTCAGTTGCATACAGGTCTCCTCTGGAAAAACAGATTGTACTCGGGGAGCGGGGAACCGGGATCCGTGAGTTGCCACGGTCTGGCTTAAGCAGCACACCGAGTCCCAGATCCCTAATCCCGTGTCCCGAATCTAAAAAGCCCCCGCCGGTTTCCCGACGGGGGCTTTGATCTTTCAGGCTGGATTGCCCGAACGGCTGATTACATCATGCCGCCCATGCCGCCCATACCGCCCATGCCACCCATATCAGGTGCCGCAGGCTTGTCTTCCGGCAGCTCGGCTACCATGCAATCGGTCGTCAGCATCAGGCCGGCGATGGATGCAGCGTGCTGCAGTGCCGAACGGGTCACCTTGGCTGGATCCAGCACGCCCATTTCGATCATGTCGCCGTATTCACCGGAAGCGGCGTTGTAACCGAAGTTACCCTTGCCTTCCAGCACCTTGCTTACCACAACCGATGGCTCGTCGCCTGCGTTCTCGACGATCTGGCGCAGCGGCGCTTCGATGGCCTTCAGAACGATCTTCACGCCGGCTTCCTGATCGGCGTTGCTGGCAACGACATTGTCCAGCGAAGAACGGGCACGCAGCAGCGCAACGCCACCACCAGGCACCACGCCTTCTTCAACGGCAGCACGGGTCGCATGCAGCGCGTCTTCAACGCGGGCCTTCTTCTCTTTCATTTCCACTTCGGTCGCAGCGCCAACCTTGATCACAGCCACACCGCCGGCCAGCTTGGCCACGCGTTCCTGCAGCTTCTCGCGATCGTAGTCGGAGGAGGCTTCTTCGATCTGCTTGCGTACTTCGCCTACACGCGCCTGGATCACGGCAGCTTCGCCCACACCGTCGATAATGATGGTGTTTTCCTTGCCCACTTCGATACGCTTGGCCTGGCCCAGCATTTCCAGCGTGGTTTTTTCCAGCGTCAGGCCGATTTCTTCGGCAATCACGGTGCCGCCGGTCAGTACGGCGATGTCCTGCAGCATGGCCTTGCGACGGTCGCCAAAACCTGGCGCCTTCACTGCAACCACTTTCAGGATGCCGCGAATGGTGTTCACCACCAGCGTAGCCAGCGCTTCGCCTTCTACGTCTTCAGCGATGATCAACAGCGGACGGCCCGACTTGGCCACCTGCTCCAGCACCGGCAGCAGATCGCGGATGTTGGAGATTTTTTTGTCGAACAGCAGCACGTACGGCATTTCCAGAATCGCAGCCTGCTTTTCCGGGGTGTTGATGAAGTACGGGGACAGGTAGCCGCGGTCAAACTGCATGCCTTCAACCACGTCCAGCTCGTTGTTCAGGCTCTTGCCGTCTTCAACGGTGATCACGCCTTCCTTGCCTACTTTTTCCATCGCATTGGCGATGATTTCGCCGATGTCGCTATCGGAGTTGGCGGAAATCGAGCCAACCTGGGCGATTTCCTTGGTGGTGGCGCAAGGCTTGGAGATGTTGGCGATTTCATTCACCAGAGCAATCACCGCCTTGTCGATGCCGCGCTTCAGATCCATCGGGTTCATGCCGGCGGTCACAAACTTCATGCCTTCCTTGACAATCGCCTGTGCCAGTACGGTCGCGGTGGTGGTGCCGTCACCGGCCACATCGGAAGTCTTGGAAGCGACTTCTTTCACCATTTGCGCGCCCATGTTTTCGAACTTGTCTTTCAGTTCGATTTCCTTGGCAACCGATACACCATCCTTGGTGATGGTCGGTGCGCCGAAGGAGCGGTCCAGTACTACATTGCGGCCTTTAGGGCCCAGCGTGACTTTAACGGCGTCGGCCAGCACATTGACACCAACAACCATTTTAGCGCGGGCGGAGTCGCCGAAGCGTACGTCTTTAGCAGCCATTCTCAATCTCCAGAATTCTTGAATACAGGTTTACGTAACGGGGTCGGGGCGCGAAGCGTCTTACTCGACAATACCCATCACGTCTTCTTCGCGCATCACGATGACTTCTTCGCCATCCAGCTTCACGGTCTGGCCGGCATACTTGCCGAACAACACCTTGTCGCCAACTTTCAGCTCCAGACCACGACGCTCGCCGTTGTCCAGAACTTTGCCGTTACCGACAGCGAGAACTTCGCCCATGTCCGGTTTTTCAACAGCGGAACTGGCCAGAACAATACCGGATGCCGTTTTTTCTTCGGCTTCGAGACGCTTGATAACAACACGATCATGCAGAGGGCGGATTGCCATTGTTCACTCCTGAAATTTGCAGTGGCGGAAGTGGGTTTGAAACCATGTAAAGCAGTACCTAGAGACACCGGCATTAGCACTCGGCGCCTACGAGTGCTAATGGTAAGGACGGGGAGGAGGGTTTTCAAGGGGGCAAGATGAGATTTAGCAAGATCAGACTGCCGACAAAGAGCAAGACGTACTCTCAAATCATTGATATTGCGTAGTGCCATGCCCTAAAAAATGTTTCTCAGTATAAATACGGATACCTCAAATCAGTAAAATGCTGTTAGAATAATTTTAAACTTAATGTATTGACATGCGCATAAGCTAGTCTACTTTGCAGGTACTCACTTGATAGCCAAAGCAGAATTGCAATCTAGAACATTCCCCCTTAGCGTCTCGAGCAAAAAAATTCCAAATGAATTATTCTGCAATGGCTGCCACGCAGCTTACTCCCATTTTTGATAGGTATATTCATATGAAAAAGACCCTGACCTTGGCCCTGGTGGCCAGCCTGTTCTCCATTTCCGCCCTGGCGGCACCAGTGGCGCCTGCTGCGGCCGCAGGAACAACAACAGCAGGCGCCACTGGTGCCGCGGCCACCACTACCGCCGCAACTACGGCTGTTGCCAGCACCGCAGCAGTTGCCGGCCTGAGCACCACCGCTCTGGTTGCTGTTGGCGCTACTGTTGCTGCCATTGGCGTTGCGGCATCCGACAACAACTCGTCTACCAGCCACCACTAAACCATCGCAGTATTCAGTCAGGCTGGGCCGCAATAAATGTGACTCAGCCTTTTGCATGCCCGAAATACGAAGTGCCCCGTGTCCAAACATTACGTCCTTAGCAGCGCCACCCTCCTGTTTTCCAGTCTAGCCATGGCTGCGCCCAATATGGGCGGGCAGGATGGCTATATCAATATGCCCAGCGCCTATACCGGGCAGGATGGCACATGGAGCATAGGCTACAGCCAGGACAAGCCTTACAGCACGCTATGGACCTCGGTGACGCTGTTCCCGGCACTGCAGATGACCGGGCGTTACGTCAGTATCGCCGGCATCAGCGGTTTTGAAGAAGATCATGCCGGGCATAACACCTATGGCGACTACAAGGACAAGGTGTTCGATGCCAAGCTGCAACTCTGGCCCGAAGGCGAATTCAGCCCAGCCATTGCGCTCGGACGCACCGACCTGTTCGGCACAGGTCTGTTTCGCAGCAACTACCTCGCCCTGAGCAAGCGCTTCGACACACTGGAAACCAGTATCGGCTACGGAGATGGCCGTATTGACGGTGCTTTTGCCGGACTGCGCTGGACACCGCGCGACTACGCCAACTGGGCACTGGTCGCCGAATACGATGCCCGAGACTATCAGGGTGACCACCGCGCCAGCGAAACCTTCGCCAGCGAGCGCAGCAAGGGCGTCAAGGCCGGCGTCGAGTACCGCTGGGGCTGGTTGTCGCTACAGGCGGCACATCAAGCCAGCCACGCCGCGATCAACGCCATGGTCAATATTCCGCTGAACGAGCGTGAATTTGTCCCCCATATTTACGAGCCGCCCATTTTCGCGCCCAAAGCGTTGCCGCAACGCCCCAGCGCCGAACAGTGGCGCAGCGACCCGGCTTATGCTCAGGCTCTGCAACGCGTACTGCACCAACAGGACTACACCCTGGTCAGCCTGTCCTACCGCAATGGCACGCTGCACATGAATTTGTCCAATAGCCGCATTTCGGACATGGGCCGTGCCGTCGGGCGGGCCGTCCGCACCGCGCTGTATTACATGCCGCAGCAAACCCGCCGCATCAAGGTCACCTACACCGAACTCGATCTGCCGCTTGGCCATTACGAATTTTTCGATATCGGCGCATTAAATGACTATCTGGCCGGACGCATAGACCGCCAGCGCTTTCGCGATTTTGTTCTGGCACGCCCGGGCAACCCCCAGGACAAAATCGAGCACACTGATGATGGCGGCTCTTTGCAAGCCGGCCTGGCCGATGATAACGGGCTGGCGGTGCTGATGTCGGAAGATGGCGATATGGTGCAACTGCGTAAACAGGACAGCCTGCTTAACCGCTTCAAGGTCGCCCCCCGTCTGGGCTTTTACTTCAATGACCCCAGCGGGGCGCTCAAGTATGACCTTTCAGCCGCCGCCAACTTCGATCGGCGCCTGGCACAGGGCATGTATTTCAACAGTACCTTGTCGGCTACTTTGCTCGAAGATGTCAGCGATGTGACACAAGCTTCCAATAGCACACTACCCCATGTGCGCAGCGATATTGCCGAGTACAAAAAGGGCGGGCGCATCAAGCTGCAAAAGGCAGTCGTTAACCAGTATTTCAAGCCGGCAGGAGAATGGTACGGCCGCGTCTCGGGCGGCCTGTACGAGGAAATGTTTGCCGGCGCGGGTGGCCAGTTGCTGTACGCCCCGTTCGACAAACGCTGGGCCGCCGATATCGCGGTCGATGCCTTGCGCCAGCGCGACTATCAGGGCTGGATAGGGATGCGCGACTACGACACGGTCACCGCCATCGGCTCGCTGCATTACCGCCTCCCCTACGAAACGACCGCCACCTTGCGCGCCGGGCGTTTTCTGGCCAAAGACCTAGGTGCGCGTTTCGAGATCAAGCGCCGTTTCCGCTCCGGCTTTGAAGTGGGCGCCTGGTATACCCGCACCGACGGCGAAGACATCACCAGCCCCGGCACGCCCAGTTCGCCCTACTTCGACAAGGGCATCTTCTTCCGCATGCCGCTGCATGCACTGCTGCCGCAAGACAACCGCTCGCGTGCCAACTTCGCCATCTCGCCATGGACACGCGATGTCGGCCAAATGGTAAGCAGCACGGGCGATCTTTACCCCATGGTCGAGTCCGGCGAGCTGACACTACATAGCGCCGACGGGCTGGGCAATTTTTCCGAGCGAGTCGACGAACTGGACCACCCTGCCGTTGCCCGGCCGATAGAACGCATCACGCCATGGCCAAACGTGAAGCTGCGACTGGACGACTCGGGCAGTGCCTTCCCGCGCCTGTCCGAATTAGGCAACACCGTATTCTGGTCTGGCGTCACCATCGGACTGGCTTCACTGGCCGACGAAAAATGGCGGGACAAGCTGGCCGGCCATGAAGACAACCGCGGCATCAAGGCATGGGACAAGCTGGGCAAGGCCGCTCCCTTGCTGGCAGTAGGTGGTGCCGGCATGGCACTGGCACTTGGCGACAGCAAACTGCAGAACACCGGGTTTATTGCCTTGCAATCGGCCGCTGTGGCAGGCGGAGGCAGCATGTTGCTCAAACAGGCATTCAACCGTGCACGCCCGGATGAAGGTCAAGGCCACTGGAGCCGGCAAGATGCAAGCCAGTCGCGTAGCGACAGCAGCTTTCCATCCAACCATGCCTCAGTGACGTTCGGCGCAATCACGCCGTTTGCCGCCGAATACCGTGCACCCTGGCTATATGGTGTTGCTGGTATTACCTCGCTCGGACGCACAGCCAAAAGCAAACACTGGGTCTCGGATATCGCCGCCGGCGGCCTGCTCGGCTATGCGACGGGCAAATGGTTATGGAGCGCACAGCGCGAGCGCGGCCGTTACCAGCCCATCTTCGATTTAGGCCCCGGCTACGCCGGTGTCAAAGTTGATGCCCGCTATTAACACCAAGGTTTCAAGCATAAAACAATACGATTTTCATCTTTGATTCGCGGCCTAGTAGGTCGCTCGCTTTAAAAGGGTTTTTTAGATGCAAAAAAAGCGACTCGCCATTCTGGCTGTCACGCTATCCATGGCATCTGCCCATGCGTTGACGCCGGAGCAAATCGCACTGGCACGCCAGTATGGCGCCAGCGAAGCACAAATTCAGGCGGCTTCCGCCAGTGCTGCACAATCTGCGACCTCACCTTCCGAAGCCGCACCAGCACTCGCCCCCACCATACAGCCGCGCACAACAGCTGCTACCGCCAGCAAGGCAGGCGAACCTTTCGGTTACAGCCTGTTTGCCGGCATGCCGACCAGCAACACCCCGCTTTCCGACTTGCCGGTTCCGGATGACTATCTGATCGGCCCCGGTGACGAACTGAAAATCCAGTTGTACGGTAAGGAAAATGCTCTGCATACGCTGCGCGTCGGCCGGCAGGGCAATATCGACTTCCCTGGTTTGGGCCCGATTTATGTAGCCGGTAATAGCTACCAGCAAGTCGCTGTCGACCTGATCAGCCGCATCAAGTCGCAAATGCTGGGGGTAGACGTATTCGTATCCATGGGTGCCCTGCGCATGATGCAGATCACCGTGACCGGCGAAGCCTTCAAACCCGGTGCCTACAACGTCAATGCCCTCACCACCATTACTCAGGCCCTGCAGGCTGCGGGTGGTTTGAATACAGGCGGCAGCCTGCGCAAGATCCAGGTCAAACGCAATGGCCGCGTCGTACAGGAAATGGATCTGTACCAACTGCTACTGAGGGGAGACAACAAGGCCGACATCCGCCTGCGTGCCGGCGATGTGGTGTTTATTCCTGCCAAAGGCCCCAGCGTATCCATCGATGGTTTGGTACGCCGTCCGGCTATTTACGAGCTTCGCGGCAGAACCTCGCTCAACGAGATGATCGCTTTGGGTGGAGGACTCAAGCCGGAGGCACAGAACGAAGTGCGCATCACGCGCCAAAGCGAAACCGGCCCGCAACTGTTCAATATCAACACCGGCAGCCGGCAGGCCGCCTCCTTCACTATCCGCGATGGCGATGCAGTGTCGGCGCTACGCGTATCCGACACCTTCAATAATGCAGTGGTGCTTAAGGGCGCGGTTCTGCACGCCGGACCAGCCAGCTTCAAGCCGGGCATGCGCATCAACCAGTTGATCAGCAGCCCGGAAAAAGACCTGCTAACCAGCATCGATCTGGAATACGGTGTCGTGGTACGGGAAGTCGATGCATCCCGCCGCATCCAGGTGTTGCAGTTCAAGCCGGGCGAGGCCATGCGCAACCCGGGCAGCCGCCATAACCTGACCCTGCAAAAACGCGACCAGATCATCCTGTTTGCCAGCGATACCCATGATAATTTTGCCAAAAATCTGGCAGGCAGTGGAGCTAGTCAGGATTCAAGTATTACGCTGGGACAGCTAGCTCAGAAGACACAAATCGAAGCAGCTCTGGATAACAGTCGCGAAAGCCTGCTGGCCGATGTAATCAGCCAGCTCAAACTGCAAGCCGGCCCCGAGCAGGCGGTACAGATCGTCGAAATCCGTGGCGAAGTGCGCTTTCCCGGTATCTATCCGCTGCCGCGCAATGGTGTTTTTTCCGATCTGATCACGGCGGCAGGGGGGCGCACCGAGGCGGCCGACCGCATAGAGCTCAGCCGTTATCTTGCCAATGGCCGCGAACTCAAGCTGACACATAACAGCTTCGATATTCCACTAAATGATACGGAGGCCGAGCGCCTGCTGACCCAGCCGCTGCAATCCAAAGACCGGCTGAACGTACTGGCCCAGCCCGAATGGCGTGAAGAAATTACCGTCAAACTGGAAGGCGAAGTGCGCTATCCGGGCAGCTATGTGGTCAAACGCGGCGAGATGCTCAGCCAGCTGATCCGCCGCGCTGGTGGCCTCACCAGCTTCAGCAACCCGCAAGGTGCCATCTTTACCCGTGAAAGCCTGCGCGAGCAGGAGCAGGAAAACCTACGTCGCCTGAATGAAGAACTGCGTGCCGAGATGTCCTACGCCCAGTTGCGCAGCCAAGGCAACCCGCTGGCACAAAAAACCGACCCAAGTAGTGGCATCAAGCTGGCCGAGCAACTGGAAAACACCAAGGCTCTGGGCCGTCTGGTCATCAATGGCCCGGCCGTACTGGCAGGCGACAAGTCTTTCGACATCCTGCTGGAAAACCAGGACCGCCTGTTTATTCCGCAACAGCGCAATAGCGTCAGCATCATTGGCGAAGTGCAGTTCCCGTCCAACCACACCTATCAGCGCGATCTGGACATGCAGGACTACCTAGAGCGTGCCGGCGGCGCCAAAAAGCGCGCCGACACCAGCCGCGTGTATATCGTCAAGGCCGACGGCTCGGTACGCATGCCGAGCGGGAACTGGATCTACACAAGCACGCCGCGTGTCGAAGCCGGCGACACCATCGTAGTGCCAGCTGATATCGAGAGCCGCGACTCGCTAGCCACCTGGACCGCCGTCACCCAGATCATGTATCAGCTAGGTGTCGCATGGGCGGCGATCAAACCATGACCAATATGCAAAACGAAATGACTCAGCCAATTACGCATGAACAGGACGACGAGATTGATCTGCTCGAACTATTCAAGACCCTGCGGCAGGGCAAATGGCTGATTATCGCCAGTACCCTTGTGTCCACCGCCATCTCCGTGATGGTGGCGCTGAATATGCCCAATATCTACCAGTCCAGAGTGCTGCTGGCACCGGCAGAAAGCGAATCCGGCGGCGGCCTGGCCGCGCTGGCCGGGCAAATGGGTGGCTTGGCCAGTTTAGCCGGGGTCAGCTTGGGCGAGGGCAAGGCAGGCAAGAGCGACATTGCCGTCGAAATCGGCAAGTCGCGCCAGTTCGTCACCCACTTTATCCGCAGCCATCAGCTAGAAGTGCCGTTGATGGCCGCTACCAAGTGGGACCAACAAAGCGGGCAACTGGTGATAAACAGCGAGCTGTACGATGCGCAACAGAAGAAATGGGTGCGCGAAGTCAAGGAGGGCACCTCGCTCGAGCCTACGGATTGGGAGTTATATAAGGCATTCAGCGAGCTGATGGCACTGGAAAAGGACAAAAAATCGGGACTGGCCACGCTGAGCATAGACTTCTATTCGCCGCTGCTGACCAAGCAATGGGCCGACTGGTTCGTCCATGACCTGAATCAGGCGGTACGCGAGCGCGATCAGGTGGAAGCACGCAAGAACATCGACTATCTGCACAAGCAGCAGGCACAGACTGCGTTGGCCTCTATGCAGACCGTGTTCTCGCAGTTGATCGAGCAGCAGACCAAGACGCTGATGCTGGCCGAGGTGCAGCAAGAATATGCCTTCAAAACCATAGACCCTGCCGTCGTACCGGAAGAAAAGCTCAAACCCAAGCGCGCGCTGATCGTTGCACTGGGTACGCTGACCGGCGGTTCTATCGGCATACTGCTGGTACTGGTACGTAGCCTGTTGCGTTCGCGTAAGGCGTCCGAGACCAAAGCCAGCGACCATGAATACGTACTAAGTAAAGTTGGCTGAAGCACGGGGAAGCAGGATGACACGCCTCATCCTGCCACTTTCGGCGGTAGAGCGATCCTTGAATATACCAAAGGTATAAACAATACTGTTTCTATCGATCCCCTGCGAGATTCAGCATGCCCAATCGCCCTGTCGCACCAATAGAACAACAAGACGACGAAATCGACCTGGCCGAACTCGTCGCCAAACTATGGCAAGGCAGGCTAATCATTGCCGGTGTCACCACGCTGTCCATCGCCGTTGCCGGTACTTACGCTCTGATGGTCAAAGAGGAGTGGACATCACGGGCCACCATAGAACAACCTCGCGCAGAAGACCTAGGTGATTACTATCAGGCACAACAGCAATTGTGGCGGATAGCCAATAATGACTCAGCTAACGACGACAAGGGCTCTGCCGTTGAGAAAAAGAAACGCCTGGAGATTACAGAAGTCAGCAAACAGGTATTCGATAGTACGATTACCCAGTTAAGCTCTCCCGATGCCCGCCGGGCATTCTGGCAAGGCAGTGACTACTACCGGCAGCAAGCAACAAAATTAGGCTCGGAGCGTGCGCAAAAAGCGCTGTTGGAAAAGTTGTCACTAGAAGATATCAAGCTGACGTCGCCCGATCAGAAAAAACAGCTCTACCACCAGATCGAAATCACCGCAGAAACACCAGAAGTGGCCCAGCAATTACTGAACACCTATATGGCGCAAATCAACCGCAGCGTCTGGGCAGCCAAGGCACGCGAATATCAGGTCACCAGCAACACCCTGAAGCTGGACTTGCAGGATGAAAAACAAAACCTTGCCCTACAGCAGCAAGCCCAAGACCGCAGTCTGCTGGAAGCAACACAAAGAGCTCGCGATACGGCAGCGCGTGGCGGCGTCGGCACATTCAAGGGCAGCAGTTACCAGACTATAGAAAAACCGGAAATGCTGTTTTTGCTGGGTACCCGTTCTCTGCAAGCCCGTATCGATTCGCTCAAGCAAACCGACAAAACCCCTTATCCAGCCCGCTATTACCAGTTGGATAATCACCTCAAACAGATAGATTTACTACCAGCGCTGAAGGGCAGCAAGCAGAGCTTCCATTACCTAGAGGCACCGACCCTGCCCATCACCCGCGACAAACCCAAGCGCGCGCTCATCATGGCGTTGGGCGCGATTGCCGGCCTGATGCTGGGCAGCCTGATTGTACTGGGTCGCGGCGCGTTTTCATCATTACGCGGTAAACTGGGCAAATAAGAATGCGATGGGTGCCCGCGCAGCCGCGCCCATCCTCCCACCCCCAAAAAAAGGAGCCCACCATGATCCTCGTCACCGGCGGTGCCGGTTATATCGGCAGCCATACCTGCGTCCAGCTATTGCAAGCCGGACAGCAACTGGTGGTGCTCGACAATCTAAGCAATAGCAAGCCCGAGGCGCTGCGACGGGTGGAAAAGATCACCGGCAAACAAGTGCTGTTTGTCGAGGGCGATATTCTCGACCGAGAAAAGCTGGATCTGGTGTTCCGCTACCCGATCAAGGCGGTGATCCACTTTGCCGGTCTCAAGGCGGTGGGCGAGTCGGTGGCGCAACCGCTGGCGTATTACAACAACAATGTCTGCGGCACCCTCAAACTATTGCAGGCGATGCAGCACCATGGCGTGAAAAACCTAGTGTTTTCCTCCAGCGCCACCGTCTATGGCGACCCGGCCTCCACCCCGATCCGCGAAGATTTTCCGCTATCGGCCACCAACCCGTACGGGCGCAGCAAGCTGATGGTGGAAGACATGTTACGCGACCTGGTCAAGGCCGAACCGGAGTGGAATATCGCCATCCTGCGCTACTTCAACCCGGTGGGTGCCCACGCCAGCGGCCTGATCGGAGAAGACCCGAACGGCATTCCCAACAACCTGATGCCCTTCGTGTCGCAAGTGGCCATCGGCCAACGCGAACAACTGTCTGTTTTCGGCAACGACTACCCCACCCCGGATGGCACCGGCGTACGCGACTACATCCACGTTGAAGACCTGGCCCGCGGCCATCTGGCCGCCCTTGCTGCCTTACAAACCCGGGGCGGACTGCTCACCGTCAACCTCGGTACCGGTCAGGGCTATTCGGTGCTGGACATGGTCAAGGCCTTCGAAATCGCCAGCGGCCGCAACGTGCCGTATCAGATCGTACCGCGCCGCGCCGGAGATATCGCCGAATGCTGGGCCGACCCGAGCACCGCCCGCGAGCTATTGGGCTGGCAAGCCGAAAAGACCCTGCAGGATATGTGCAACGACAGTTGGCGCTGGCAAAGCCTGAATCTGAAGGGTTATGCCTGAGGCTCGGGACTCGGGACTCGGGACTCGGGACTCGGGACTCGGGANCTCGGGACTCGGGACTCGGGACTCGGGTTTCAGCGTAAGAGCTGAGCAAATCACGTCAAGGCCGCAAATCCCGGGTTCTAGCTCCCACAACAAAGCAGTAAGCATCCCCAGCAACTTTCTGCCCCACTCAGTATTTCTACGGATAGGCAGCTACAGCTTGCAGCCTTAAAATAGCCGCACATTTTGGAGGCAAGACCCCGCAGCGCTTGCGCTGCACACCTTTTGGGCAGTCCGGTCAAAGGCGGCATCGGCTTGGCAACAGGCTGCTGTCGCCTTTGCCTTTTCAGCGACCACCGGCCCCAAGCCCCGGTTTTCCCCGTAAAATAGCGCATACGCTTCCCCCATTATTTAAAGAAACGGATTTGACATGATCCTGGTCACCGGCGGCGCCGGCTTTATCGGCGGCAATTTTGTACTCGACTGGCTGGCACAATGCGACGAGCCGGTCATCAATCTTGACGCACTCACCTACGCCGGCAACCTTGATACGCTCAAATCGCTGGCCAACGACCCGCGTCACACCTTCGTGCGCGGCGATATCTGTGACCGCGAACTGGTGGGCAAGCTACTGGCCCAGCATCAGCCGCGCGCGGTGATCAACTTCGCTGCCGAAAGCCATGTCGACCGCTCCATCCACGGCCCAGGCGATTTTATCCAGACCAATATCGTTGGCACCTTCAATCTGCTGGAAAATGTACGCACCTACTGGAGCGGGCTTGAGCACGAAGCCAAGCAGGCTTTCCGCTTTTTGCACGTTTCCACCGACGAGGTGTACGGCACGCTGGGCCCCAACGATGCGCCGTTTAGCGAGACCCACCGCGTCGAGCCCAACAGCCCCTACTCAGCCTCCAAGGCCGCATCAGATCATCTGGTACGCGCCTGGCATCACACTTATGGCCTGCCGGTGATCACCACCAATTGCAGCAACAACTACGGTCCCTATCACTTCCCCGAGAAGCTGATCCCGCTGGTCATCCTCAATGCCCTGGCCGGCAAGCCGCTGCCCATCTACGGCGATGGCCAGCAGATCCGCGACTGGCTATATGTCAAAGACCACTGCAGCGCCATCCGCCGCGTACTGGCAGCCGGTCGCCTGGGCGAAACCTATAACGTCGGCGGCTGGAACGAAAAGGCCAACCTCGACGTGGTGCACACCATCTGCGCGATACTGGATGAGCTGAAGCCGAAACAGGGAACAGGGAACCGGGAACCGGGAGCCGTTCACGCCGAATCCCGAGTCCCGGATTCCGATTCCCAGACGAGCTACGCGGCACAGATCACCTACGTCACCGACCGTCCCGGCCACGACCGACGCTATGCCATTGATGCACGCAAGCTGGAACAGGAGTTGGGCTGGAAACCGGCCGAAACCTTCGAAACTGGCATCCGCAAGACGGTTGAATGGTATTTGAACAACAGTGACTGGGTGGACAATGTCACCAGCGGCAGCTACCGCGAGTGGGTGGCCAAGCAGTACCACAACACAAACAGCTAACGGCCATCCGGTATGCCCCGACAGCAAAGGCGGGGCATACGACAACAGCCTTGCCGCACGCCAGCAGAAACCCTTTATGCCGCAAACCATTGTTTCACCGCTCGCCTGGTATCTGGTTCACACCAAACCGCGTCAGGAAGCCAAAGCGCTGTTCAACCTTGAGCAGCAAGGCTACCCCTGTTACCTGCCACTGATCAGCGTCGAGAAGGTTCGCCGTGGCAAGGCGCAGGTAGTGAGCGAGCCGCTATTCCCGCGCTATCTGTTTATCCGTCTCGATAGCAGCCAGAGCGGTAAAAGCTGGGCACCGATCCGCTCGACCCTGGGCGTGAGTACACTGGTGCAGTTCGGTGGGCAGGCGGCCAAGGTTGAGGATGAGCTCATCCATATGCTGAAACAGCACGAGCAAGCCAGCCCCTGCGCCCCCCTGTTCAACCCGGGCGAGGTGGTGCACATTGCCGACGGCCCGTTTGCCGGGCTGGAGGCGATCTACCAATGCAGCGAAGCCGGACACAGATCAATCGTCCTGCTCGAACTGCTGCACAAACGAGTGCGCATGCAGATCGAAACTGCCCGACTGGGCAAGATCGGCTAACACGATGTGCCAGCTACAGCAATACAACACATTCGCGGCCGCTATTTTGCCTCGTGCATCCATTCACTTGGACTAGACCGCCTTACCCCTGTAAACTTGTTCAAGTTTGAACAGTGGCCGCTCTCGGCCACTTGACTTATCAACGCCCCGCGCGCTTGCCGAACGTGACACGGCAGGGCGGTAGCGTGTCCGAAACACCACGAACCATCGTAAATCGCCCCATGGCCAGCCGCCAAAGCAAGCTACAAGAAGACACCTATTATCGCGTGATGCGCCTACTGCAGGACAACCCGGATATCACTCAGCGCGAGTTGGCCACTCAACTAGGCATCAGCGTTGGCGGGCTCAACTATTGCCTGAAAGCGTTAATGGAAAAGGGCTGGGTCAAGATGCAGAACTTCGCCCGCTCCAAGAACAAATTCGGCTATATCTATGTGCTCACCCCCAGCGGCATCGCAGAGAAAGCCGCGCTGACTAAACACTTCTTGCAGCGCAAGCAGGAAGAATACGACGCACTCAGCCAGGAAATAGAAGCGCTACGCGCAGAAATGAAGGCCCAGGCACAAAATCCCGCAGACTAATGGATTGGACGCCCCCTCACCCCGGTCATCTCCCACCAGCAAGAGAGGCTGGGTCGCCATTTACCGCCACCTTACACCGCCAGACTGAGGTACATCGCCCTTTCCTTCTCCCCTTAGGGAGAGCGCCGGATGAGGGCGGCCAACGCCAACACGCAAGCAACACCCAAATATTGGAATGCAAAATATGACCCAAGCCAGAAAAGGCATCATCCTCGCCGGCGGCTCCGGCACCCGCCTCTACCCCGCTACGCTAGCCGTCAGCAAGCAACTGCTGCCGATCTACGACAAGCCGATGATCTACTACCCGCTCTGCACCCTGCTGCTGGCCGGCATCCGCGAGATCCTGATCATCTCCACCCCGCAGGACACCCCACGCTTCGAACAGCTGCTGGGCGATGGCAGCCAATGGGGTATCAAGCTGCAATACGCGGCACAGCCCAGCCCGGATGGGCTGGCACAAGCCTTTATCATCGGCGAAGACTTCCTCGCCGGCGCACCCTCTGCCCTGGTACTGGGCGACAATATCTACTACGGCCACGACTTCACCAAACTGCTGCAAGACGCCAACACTAAAACCAGAGGCGCCAGCGTGTTTGCCTACCATGTGCAAGATCCGGAGCGCTATGGCGTAGTGGAATTCGACGCCTGCGGCAAGGCACTTTCCATCGAAGAAAAGCCGCAGCAGCCCAAAAGCAATTACGCCGTGACCGGCCTGTATTTCTACGATGCACAAGTGGTCGACATCGCCAAGGCCATCAAGCCCTCGCATCGTGGCGAACTGGAAATCACCGACGTCAACAATGTCTACCTGCAACAAGGCCAGCTCGATGTGCAGACCATGGGCCGCGGCTATGCATGGCTGGACACTGGCACCCACGAATCCATGCTCGAAGCCAGCCAGTTCATCGCCACCGTCGAAACCCGCCAGGGCCTGAAAGTAGCCTGCCCGGAAGAAATCGCCTACAACGCCGGCTGGATCGATGCTGCACAAGTAGAAAAACTGGCCGCCCCGCTAAAGAAAAACGCCTACGGCCAGTATCTGCTGCAACTGATCGCGCAGCACTAAGCCCTCCAGACGGAAACCTACAATGAGCCGCATCCTGATTACTGGTGCCAATGGCCAGCTCGGCTTCGAGTTGCGCCGCGCGCTCGCAGCGCTAGGCGAAGTATTCGCCCTGACCCGCGAACAGTTTGACCTTGCCGACGAAGCGGCAATGCTGGAGACACTGGACGCCCTGCGCCCACAGATTGTCGTCAACCCAGCCGCCTATACCGCCGTCGACCGCGCCGAAAGCGAAAGCGCACTGGCCCACGCCATCAACGCGCATGCCCCGGGCGTGCTGGCACGCTGGTGCGCCGCCAACGATGCCCTGCTGATCCACTACAGTACCGACTACATCTTTGGGGGCGCAGGTGACCAAGCCTGGAGCGAAGAGGACGCCCCGGAGCCGCAGTCGGTCTACGCCCACAGCAAATGGCTGGGCGAACAAGCGGTGCGAGCACATACTGGCCATCACCTGATCCTGCGTACCAGCTGGGTCTACGGTGCGCACGGCAACAACTTCCTCAAGACCATGCTGCGCCTCGCTGCCGAGCGCGACAGTCTGAACGTGGTGGCCGACCAGATTGGTGCCCCCACCAGCGCCGCACTCATCGCCGACGTCACCGCCCAGATCATCAGCCGCTACCGCCTGCCCACGCAAAAATTCGACTACGGCACCTATCATCTGGCTGCGCAAGGTGAAACCAGCTGGCACGGCTACGCCTGCCACGCCATTTCCCACGCACATAGCTTGGGCTACTCGCTGCAACTGGGTCCGGCCGCCATCCACGCCATTGGCACCGCAGACTACCCGCTGCCAGCCCGCCGCCCGACCAACTCGCGACTTAACTGCAACAAACTGCAACGCGCCTTCAGTCTCACCCTGCCGTCATGGCAAACAGGGGTAGAACATGTGATCGAGCGGCTGTTTCATAGCCTGCAAACTGCCAGCGCAAGCAACACCCAACCCTGCCCAGGGTAAAACAAGCCAACATACTTCTCCCTCTGGTGGAAGGTGGCGCTCCAATAGCGTTTTCTCCACATCCCTTCTCCTCTTGGGAGAAGGTGGCGCGCAGCGCCGGATGAGGGATTCGCCGGATGAGAGCCCACCCAAGAATAAAGAAAACCAACCATGCAAGTCATCGACACTGCCATCCCCGACGTCAAGATCATCGAACCCCGCGTTTTCAAGGACGAGCGCGGCTTCTTCTTCGAAAGCTTTAACCAGCAACGCTTCAACGAAGCCATCGGCCGCAAAGTCACCTTCGTACAGGACAACCACAGCAGATCAAGCAAGGGCGTGTTGCGCGGCCTGCACTACCAGCGCCCGCCGCACGCACAAGGCAAACTGGTACGCTGCACAGTAGGCGAAGTATTCGACGTCGCCGTCGACATCCGCGAAGGCTCTCCGACTTTCGGACAGTGGGTCGGCATCAACCTGTCTGCCGACAACAAACGCCAATTGTGGATCCCAGAGGGGTTCGCCCACGGCTTTGTCACCCTCAGTGAAACAGCAGAACTGCTGTACAAGGCGACCGATTATTACGCACCACAGGCAGACGCATGCATCCGCTGGGATGACCCCGTGATCGGAGTAGAGTGGCCACTGCCATGCACGCCCATTTTGTCGGTGAAGGATGAGCAGGGAACCGCTCTACTGGCCGTCTCGTTTTGAACGACGACCGATCTTCATCACCCGATACCCCTTCAATATTCATTTTCTAGCTTTGGCTTTTAGTGCTCCATGCAGCAACAAGCCTCACACAAACAGCAGCGTACAGATCGATGCCCGACATCAGCCTAAGCAACGGCAAAAAATTCATGGCCGCATCAGGGTCTTCCATCCTAGATGCAGCCACCCAGGCACAGGTGGCCTTGCCCTACAGTTGTAAGAGCGGTCGCTGCAGCAGCTGCAAATGCAAGGTCGTCAGCGGCGAAACACTCGCGCTGACAGCAGAGCTGGGGCTCACCCAGGAAGAACGGGAGCAAGGCTGGATACTCAGCTGCGTGCGCAGCGCCCAAACAGATCTGGTACTTGAAGTCGACGACCTCGGCAGCGTTGAACTTCCACCTACCAAGACCAGCCCCTGCCGGATCAGCCACATCGAACGTCTGGCACCCGATGTAGTGCGCGTAATACTGCGCCTGCCACCGGCCGCGATGTTTACCTTTCTGCCGGGGCAGTATATCGACGTAATTGGCCCGAATGGCGTGCGCCGCAGTTACTCGCTGGCCAACGCACCCGCAACCGACAAGACGCTTGAACTTCATATCCGCGCAGTGAAAGGCGGGGTCATGAGCGACTACTGGTTCAATCAAGCCAAGGAAAACGACCTGCTCAGATTGAACGGCCCGCTTGGCACGTTCTTCCTGCGCGAAACAAGCGGACAAGACCTCGTATTCCTGGCCACCGGCACCGGTATCGCTCCAGTCAAGGCCATGCTGGAAGCACTGGCTGCGTTGCCGCAGGATCAACAGCCCGCTTCGGTCACCGTACTATGGGGCGGGCGTACGCCAGCAGATATCTACATCGACTTGCCCAGCCTGCCTGGCCATTACCAGTTCGTTCCCGTACTGTCCCGCGCGGATGAAGACTGGGCGGGTGCCAAGGGCTATGTGCACGAGGTTCTGTTGCAACGCGCAGCGGACTTGAGCCACACCACCGTGTACGCCTGCGGCTCCGACGCGATGATTCACAGCGCCCGCAAGGTTTTGGTAGCAGCAGGTTTGCCTGCCCGGCAGTTTTACGCCGACGCATTTGTCAGTTCCGGAAACATTTAATTTCTACAAGGTTATCGACATGAAAGCAGTCATCCTGGCCGGCGGTCTCGGCACCCGTATCAGCGAAGAAACGACGACCCGCCCCAAGCCCATGATCGAAATCGGCGGCAAACCGATTCTCTGGCACATCATGAAGATGTACTCGCAGCACGGCATCAACGACTTTATTATCTGCTGTGGTTACAAGGGCTATGTCATCAAGGAGTACTTCGCCAACTACTTCCTGCATATGTCCGATGTCACCTTCGACATGCGCTCCAATACCATGGAAGTGCACCATAAGCGCGCCGAGCCATGGACTGTGACCCTGGTGGATACCGGTGACGAATCCATGACCGGCGGCCGCCTCAAGCGTGTCAGCAAGTATGTGGAAAACGACGAGGCTTTCTGCTTCACCTACGGCGACGGCGTCAGCGACGTGAACATCGCCGACACCATCGCCTTCCACCGCCAGCACGGCAAGGCAGCTACCCTCACCGCCACTTTCCCCCCTGGCCGCTTTGGCGCACTGGATATTCAGGCCAATCAGGTGATGAGCTTCAAGGAAAAGCCCAAAGGCGATGGAGCCATGATCAATGGCGGTTTCTTCGTGCTCTCGCCCAAGGTCCTCAGCTACCTGAAGGACGACAGCACTACCTGGGAGCAAGAGCCGCTGATGAATCTGGCCAGCGACGGCGAACTGATGGCCTACCCACACGAAGGCTTCTGGCAACCGATGGATACCCTGCGTGACAAGCACTATCTGGAAGCCCTATGGGCATCCGGCAAGGCTCCGTGGAAGAAGTGGGACTGAACATGACTGTCGACGCTCAGTTCTGGCAAGGCAAAAAGGTTTTCCTGACCGGGCACACCGGTTTCAAGGGTAGCTGGCTCAGCCTGTGGCTGCAAAGCCTGGGGGCCGAAGTACATGGCTACGCCCTGCCCGCACCAACCACGCCCAGCCTGTATGCGGTGGCCCGAGTGGAAGACGGCATGGCCAGCACCATTGCCGACATCCGCGACGCCAAAGCGGTACAAGATGCCATGGCCGCGTTCCGTCCGGATATTGTCCTGCATATGGCAGCCCAGCCGCTGGTGCGCCTCTCCTACACCGAGCCGGTGGAAACCTACGCCACCAATGTGATGGGGACGGTCCATGTTTTGGAGGCGGCCCGCCACGTTGACAGCGTCCGCGCCATCGTCAACGTCACCACCGACAAGTGCTATGAAAACCACGAGTGGGTGTGGGGTTATCGCGAAAACGAGCCGATGGGCGGCCACGACCCGTACAGCAACAGCAAGGGCTGTTCCGAGCTGGTCACCAGCGCCTACCGCCGCTCCTTTTTCCAGCAAGGCAACACCGCCCTTGCCTCGGCCCGCGCCGGCAACGTCATCGGCGGTGGCGACTGGGCTCTCGACCGTCTGGTACCTGACATCCTGCGGGCATTCGAAGCTGGCCAGCAAGTCACCATCCGCAACCCGCATGCGACACGGCCATGGCAACATGTACTGGAGCCGCTATCCGGCTATCTGACGCTTGCCCAATGCCTTTACCAGCAAGGTCAGCCCTATGCCGAAGGCTGGAACTTTGGCCCAAACGAAGGCGATGCCCGCCCGGTGCAATGGATCGTCGAGCGCATGTGTGAAAAGTGGAGCGAGGCTACCAGCTGGCAGCTGGATGGCGGCGAGCACCCGCATGAAGCCAATTATCTCAAGCTCGATATTTCCAAGGCCGGCAGCCGTCTGGGCTGGCAACCATGCTGGAACCTGCTCACTGCGCTGGATGCCATTATCGAATGGCACCACGCCTGGCTATCCGGCCACGACATGCAACAACAGTGCCTGCAGCAAATCGCTGCCTACACCCAAGCAATGAAAGCACATCACCCATGAGCACACAGAACAAGACCCCGGACAGCCTGCGCCAGGAAATCTCCGCCCTCGTCCAGCAGTACGCCGATATTGTTTACGCCCCCAAAGACTTCATTCCAGGCGAAAGCCACGTACCGGTTTCCGGCAAAGTGATCGGCGCCACCGAATTGCAATATATGGTAGACGCCAGCCTCGATGGCTGGCTGACCACAGGCCGCTTCAACGATGCATTTGAAAAGCGGCTGGCCGACTATCTGGGCGTCAAGCACCTGATTACCGTCAACTCCGGCTCCTCCGCCAATCTGGTGGCGTTCTCGACGTTGACCAGCCCCAAGCTGGGCGAGCGCGCCATCCAGCCCGGTGACGAAGTCATCGGCGTGGCAGCCGGCTTCCCGACCACCGTCAACCCGATTTTGCAATTCGGTGCAGTGCCGGTGTTTGTCGATGTCGACCTGGCCACCCACAATATCGACGCCAGCAAAATAGAAGCTGCCATCAGCCCGAAGACTAAAGCCATCATGCTGGCACACAGCTTGGGCAACCCGTTCAACCTCGACGTGGTAACAGCCCTGTGCAAGAAGCACAACTTGTGGCTGGTCGAAGACTGCTGCGACGCACTGGGTGCCACTTACAACGGCCAGATGGTCGGTACCTTTGGCGACATCGCCACCCTCAGCTTCTACCCTGCACACCACATCACCATGGGTGAAGGCGGTGCAGTGTTTACTAACAATGCAGAACTAAAACTGATCGCCGAATCGTTCCGCGACTGGGGCCGCGACTGCTATTGCAAACCGGGCAAGGACAACACCTGCGGCAAACGCTTCTGCTGCCAGATGGGCGACCTGCCATTCGGCTACGACCACAAGTACACCTACAGCCATCTGGGTTACAACCTGAAGATCTCAGACATGCAGGCCGCCTGTGCCTTGGCGCAGATGGACCGCGTCGATGAATTCATCGCCAAGCGCCGCGCCAACTTCACCTACCTCAAGCACCGCCTAGCCAGCGTCGAGCAGTTCCTGCACCTGCCTGAAGCAACACCGAACAGCGAGCCGTCCTGGTTCGGCTTCCCGCTGATCGTCAAGGAAGACAGCGGCGTCAAACGTGCCGACCTGATCAACTTCCTGGAAGACAACAAGATCGGCACCCGCCTGCTGTTTGCCGGCAACCTGACAAAGCAGCCCTACATGGCCGGCCGCAACTACCGCGTCAGCGGCGAACTGACCAATACCGATGTGGTGATGAACCAGACCTTCTGGCTGGGTACCTTCCCGGCATTGGGCCAGGAGCAACTGGACTATATCGCGGAGAAACTGGAAGAATTCTTCGGAGTGAATTTCTAATGACGGCCCTCGCGCCCCTGCGCACCGAGACCGACCAGAGATTCGCGCCGGCTCGTATGCGCCGCACTGTGCTTGAGATGGCCTATGCCGGCTCGACAGTTCACATCGGCTGTGCTTTCTCGATAATCGAACTACTGACCGTGCTTTACCGGAACTACCTACGCTATCCAGAGAACAACCCACTTGCAGAAGGTCGCGACTACCTTGTCCTGAGCAAGGGGCACGGCGTGATGGCTCAATACGCCTGCATGCGAGAGCTAGGCTGGCTCAACGACTCACACATCCAGAACTACTTTAAGGACGGCAGTGAGCTAAAAGGCCTGTCGGATTCGCGCGTTGCCGGACTGGAGGTTACCTCTGGCTCACTGGGGCATGGTTTCTCTGTAGGTGTGGGCATCGCCATGGGCCTGCAGCGTAAAGGCACTGATCAGAAAGTGTATGCAATCGTAGGTGATGGTGAGTTGAATGAAGGACCTATCTGGGAGGGCGCACTGGTTGCAGCTCATCACCGGATGGACAATCTGATGCTGATCGTCGACAAGAACGGCTTTCAAGCGATGGGATCTACAGATGATGTACTGGCACTAGGTGATCTTTCGGCGAAATTCGCGAGCTTCGGCTTCGAAACGCTCGAAGTCGATGGCCATGACGAAGCTGCGATCGAGGCGGCCATTCACCAGTTGTGGGCGAATGGCCTAGGCAAACCCAAGGCACTGATCGCACGCACAGTAAAGGGTAAGGGTGTGCCCTTCATGGAATCGGATAACCGCTGGCACTACACACGTCTGAACGCACAAACGTTTGCCAAGGCGATCAACGCACTAGGCCTTACCGGAGCAACAAAGTGAGAGAAGCCTTTTCTAATGCTTTAGTTCGCTTGGCACTCGCGGATCCTAAGGTCCTGCTACTGACTGGCGATCACGGCTACGCGCTGTTTGACGAATTCCGCAAGCGCTGCCCCAGCCAGTACATCAACGCGGGTATCGCCGAGCAGAATATGGTGGGTATGGCAGCAGGCTTGGCGCGAGTTGGCTTCCGACCATTCGTCTATGGCCTTGCCGCATTCGTGCCGATCCGCACCCTTGAGCAGATCAAGCTCGATATCGCCCATGACCACTTGCCCGTAGTGCTATTGGGAGATGGCGCTGGCTTCGTCTACAGCCATCTGGGGACTAGCCACCAATCGACTGAGGACATCGCCTGCACCCGCGCGATTCCGGGTCTGGAGGTATTGTCGCCGGCAGATCGTTTCGAGATGACGGCCTGTATGGACTATGCCTATGCAGCCAATGGTTCGGTTTATCTGCGCATGGGCAAGTCGGATCGCGGCGACGTGCACACAAGCCCGATCGATGCGCTGCAGCCCGGAAGCTTACTGAAGGTCCGCGACGGTCGCGCCGATCGCCCCGGCCTGATCGCGACCGGCTCTATGGTACGAACTGCCGTCGACATCGCACAGGAGCAGAACCTAACAGTTTGGAGCGCGCCCACGATCAAGCCACTACTGATAGACGACGTGTGCGCCGCTGCGCGCGCATCCACCGGTCTAGTGACACTGGAGGAACACTCGCTGCTAGGTGGCCTAGGAGCTGCCATCACCGAGATCACCAGCGAGCACCTGCCAACCCGCGTGCTACGCATCGGCGTGCCGGACCAGTTCTCCAAACATTGCGGAACTTACGACTACCTGCTTAATGAGCATCGTCTTGACAGTACAACCGTCGCCCGGAGGATCTATGAATTTGTCGCATAGATCTGATCCGCTCGATCTGCGTGGACGCCGCATCTTTCTGACAGGAGCGACCGGTTTCCTTGGGCGCTCCCTCCTAGACTATCTCCTAGAGGGAGCGAATCTTCATGGCGACGCTCCCCTAGTCACGGTCCTCAGCCGGTCACCTGAAGTCTTCCTTGAACGGTTTCCAGAATATGCTGGCCTATCTTGGCTGAATTTTGTCCAAGGCGACCTAACACAACTGCCTCACACGCCTCCCGGAACCTACACTGATGCAATCCATGCCGCAGCAGACACCCATTCTCAGCCGAATTCGCTGCTCTGGATAACACAATTAGTCGAGGGTACTCGCAATGTCCTCGAGTTCGCTCGGCAAGGAGGCATCGAACGCTTTTTGTTCATTAGTTCTGGTGCCGTCTACGGTCCGCAACCTGCGGGCATCGATACTCTACGGGAAGAGCACCCCTTTGCGCCTCAGACCACAGATATCCGTGCAGCCTATGGACAAGGCAAGCGCATGGCCGAGCATCTCTGCGCTCAGTATGCAGCCAATGGAGGCCTCGAGTGTGTAATCGCCCGATGCTTCGCGATTGTCAGCCGTCACATTCCGCTCCAGGGACCGTATGCACTGGGCAACTTCATGCGTGACGCCATCAAAGGCCAAGGCATCAGCCTCTCCGGAGATGGTCAAACTATCCGCTCGTACATCGATGGCCGCGACATGGCGCACTGGATGTTCACACTATTGAAGCGAGGTGCAAGCGGCGAAGCCTACAACGTAGGCTCTGATCGACCAATCTCTATGCTCGAACTCGCGACAACAATCCGCGAATTGGTGAACATCGACCAGCCCATCCATGTCCTTAGCCAGCCGGAGCCGAATGGGCGATCCATTTACCTACCCTGTATCAGCAAGGCGGGAATGCTAGGACTATCAATTGAGACGCCATTGAAGGATGCTTTGGCAGATGTCATACACTCGCTTTATCCGGTGCAATCTGGAACTACCCAATCGGATGCACTAAACCCCGAGGACTGTGGCACTGTGAACTCGCAGACGACATTGAATAAACTCGATGGGCTATTCCCTGAATCGGCCGACCTAGCATGACGCAAAATATCTCTCCTGTCATCGCCTCAGAGATGCGCCCAACCCGCATCGACCGGCTGTTACATATGGCTGGGCTGGACTTCCATATTCTGGTCACCCTGCTCTTTCGCAGCTGGTCCATTATGGCTGGCGGTATCACGGTATTGCTGATTCCGATGTTCCTGAGTCCTTCACAACAGGGCTACTACTACACATTCTCTGCAGTATTGGCAACCCAGATCTTCTTCGAACTAGGACTGAACCATGTGTTGATCCAGCTGACAAGCCATGCTGCAGCGCATTTACATCGCGTGTCTGAAACCAGACTCGAGGGAGATGTGCGCTGGCGATATGCCATCGCTTCGTTGATAAGGCTGTCGGCGAAGTGGAACGCAGTGATGGCGAGCCTGTTCTTCATCACGCTGCTAGTTGGCGGTAGTTGGTTCTTCTCAAACAAAGGTTCGCTGTCAACCACGCAATGGCTAACAGTATGGGGCGTATTGGTCGCTGCCACGGCTGTCAATCTTGCTCTCAGTGCGCGATTGGCCATTTGCGAAGGCCTCGGAGAAATAGGCCATGTAGCCCGGCTGCGACTGTACCAGTCCATTGCAGGCTATGCGCTGTTATGGTTTCTGCTCGCACGTGGCGCAGGACTCTGGGCCGTGACCGCTGTTCCACTCGCAAACATGTTAGGCACAATCTGGTGGCTATCACGACGACGACTCACAAAGGGCTTGAATGTGCAGGGGTTAGTCACGGCCACAGATGGGTGCTACACCTATCGCCGGGACGTTTTCCCTCTGCAATGGCGTATAGCGCTCAGCTGGGCCAGCGGTTACTTCATATTTAATTTCCTCACCCCAGTGGTTTTTGCCCTCCAAGGTGCAGTGGCAGCAGGAAAGCTTGGTCTTTCGATGGCCATTTTTTCGGCGATCTCGACGGTCGGAATTAGCTGGATTCATGCAAAGATACCTACATTCTCTGCACACATTGCACGTAATGAGCGTGCCGAGTTAAATACCATTTTCAACAGGCAAGCAATTCGAGCGATCGGCGCAACAACCTTGTGTACTGCAATTTTCCTTGTGGCCGTAGAGGTCGCCGATCAATTCACTCCGAAGGTGCTCGATCGATTACCTCCGCGCACAGCACTACTACTGCTGTCAATAGCGACTGTAGCCAACGCAGCAATCTTCGCTATGGCCGCATACATTCGTGCACACAAGGAAGAGCCACTAATGGCTCAGTCTGTGGCTTCAGCACTACTAATCGGCACAGGGGTATACGCGATGGCACACGTTGGACTGATTGCCACGGTGGCTACGTATGCGGGCATAACTGTGTTTGTAGGGCTGCCATGGTGCGCGCTAATTTTCAACAGATATAGACAGAAAACCTTATGAATAGCCAGCCGCTTTTGTCCATATGCATCCCAACCTACAATCGCGCAGCATACCTGCGCGAGTGTCTAACGTCGCTGCAAATCGACGGTGCATGGGATCAGATCGAAGTGATAGTAAGTGACAACGCCTCTACCGATCAGACACTGAGTGTTTTGGAAGACTTCCGCGATGTACTACCGCTTAGATGGATCGTTCAACCTAGAAACCTGGGCGCCGATCGTAACTTCGATGCCGTCGTTGCAGAAGCTCGTGGCGAGTATTGTTGGTTGCTCGGTGATGATGACGTAGTAATTCAAAAAAGCTTGAACGCAATTAAACAGGAACTCCAGAGCAGTAAGCCATTAGTTTTACAACTTGGTTACATCCAAGGAAGTAGCAAGCTAGATCATTTAAAAACAGTTTTACCTAAAAAATATGGACTAGATAATAGTGGGTTACTGCTTGATATCGCAGCGTATATCCAAGCCCAAGAAAACATAAGTATAATTTTTGCTTTCATATCAAGCTTTGTTTTTAAGCGCTCGTGTTGGAAACACAGTGAATCAGCAAAAAAATGGTTTGATAGTAATTATATACATCTATATCAAGTACATACTGCACTTGCTTCTACGGGATCACCAATTATCAGCCATCTTAAACAGCCAAGTATCGTGGCACGAGGAAATATTGCAAATAATATTACGGCAAACGTTGGTGAAATAATGTGGCTCGATGCACGAACTCTTGCAGATGTCTGTTGTACCATCTATGGCGGCCAACATTCCATTCAGAAAGCATTCGGGGAATTGTTCCGCAGGGTCTATCCAATACGTACCATTACATCTGTTTTGGCGCAAACTCTTAGACCAATCGACAAAAAAACTACCTCTGCATTAATCTATCTAGGATATTCAAAATTTCAGCTTAAACTGGCGAAATGGCTTGGTAAACCATATTTACGCAATCTTGCAATTTATTTTCTAACAAAAAAATAATCATGAAAAAATCAAAGATACTTGTAATTTTCGGAACTCGTCCAGAAGCTATCAAGATGGCACCTGTAGTACTCGCTCTGCGGAAGCATTTGCATATTGAGACTGCAGTTTGCGTTACGGGACAACATCGAGAAATGCTTGATCAAGTGCTATCTGTCTTTAACATAAAGCCAGATTTCGACATTAATGTCATGACAGATAAACAGCAGCTAGCTTCGATATCGGCAAAAATCCTTCTAGGAGTGACAAATATCTTAGAAGAGTACAAGCCATCTGTAGTCCTTGTACATGGTGACACAACCACTTCTTTCATCTCATCGCTAGCAGCATTTTACTTACAAATCCCCGTTACTCATGTAGAAGCAGGACTGCGAACCCACAATATATACTCGCCGTGGCCGGAAGAGTTCAATCGTCGCTCAATAGGCTCTATTGCCACACTTCATTTTGCACCAACGCAAGAGTCAGAAGAAAATTTATTAGCTGAATTTACGCCAAAAAATAACATTGAGGTTACTGGAAATACAGTGATTGATGCCGTTCGTCTAACGAGCGAACGCTTGAGGGTCGATAACAAGTTTTGTCTAGAAGCGTCAAGCCGTTTTAACGGCCTCGATTCTGATCTTCCGATTGTATTGGTCACAGCTCATCGCCGTGAGAATTTAGAGGGGGGTATCCATAAAATTTGCGAAGCAATTGCAGAGATTGCTGATACAGGCCAGGCACAATTCGTCTTCCCAGTACATAAAAATCCTCGTGTACAGACGGTCGTGCACGAGCAACTTTCTAATAAGAAAAACATCATCCTCACCCCCCCTTTAGACTACCCTGAAGTAATAAACTTGATGACTCGCTCTCATATATTACTTACTGATAGCGGCGGTATACAAGAGGAGGCTGCGTATCTTCGAAAACCCTGTCTAGTCATGCGCGATACGACTGAGCGCCCCGAATTGGTTAATGCAGGTGGTGCAAAACTAGTAGGAACTGATCCAAAAAATATTATTAATGCAGTTCTACATCTTTTACAAAACCAAGATGCTCATCGTGCCATGCAGATAAAACACAATCCTTATGGTGATGGATTCGCGGCGGAGCGGATTGCTACTCGACTAACTAAATTTTTGTCAAAGTAACCTTAGCCTTCGACATCTATTAATCTCACAAGGTCCTTTCCACTTGAAAAAACTAGTTATAGTCGGGCGCTATCCATTCCAAGATCGAAAACTGGAAGGAATGGTGCAACGAATTGCAAATATCGACACTCAGATAGCCGATCATCCACGCATATACCTTGATCTATACGCACTTAAAAACTTGCGCGACACACATAGCCAAATCGGTAACACGCAAATTTATACAGCGAGCTTCCTACACTTTTGGAATATCCTCAAAATATTACAGAATGCAGATAAAATCTATGTACATTCCATATATTTCTACGCACTCATACTTATACCTCTAATATTTACAAATAGGCGCATACCCATAATATTAGACGTACATGGAACAGTACCTGAAGAAATTGAGAACACAGGTAACAGGATACTAGCATACCTAATGAAACTAGTAGAAAAAGCTGCCTTCGCAAGAATATCACTTGCAATCTGTGTAACCAAAAAAATGGAATATTTTTATCGTAAAAAATACATAACCACGCGCGCTGAATTTATGTATTTACCTATATTCACAACGCAAGTTTGCCAGCAAGCGAATCAAGATGAAGTCAATGCCATTAGATCCAGCCTCAACATTCCAGAAGACGCTATTGTTTTTATTTATGCAGGCGGTTTGCAAGCTTGGCAACAAGTTGCCAAAATGATACACGCTACTAAACGCCTAATGAACTATGAAAATCATTATTTTATATTTTTAACTGCTGAAACAAAATCACTATCTGAGAAATTTCAAAACACATCTGGAGTAATTCCAAAGAATGTAATCATTACGCACGCAAAACCAGAAAATTTAAGGAATTATTATGCATTAGCAAATTTTGGCTTCATACTACGACATGATCACATATTAAACAAAGTTGCTAATCCAACTAAAATGGTAGAATACCTTTATTTTGGCATATACCCTGTCGTACTGACCGCTGATATTGGCGACTTTTTAGAAATGGGCTACGAATACATAAGCCTAGACAAACTAAACAGGACCAGCACACCACCAAAAAAATCCGAAATAAACCATCGCATCAGCCTAAAATTGCTAGAAGACACAAATAGTCAAAACATCGCAAAACTTTTATCAACAGTAATCTCATGAAAAAAATGACGCCTGCAATAGAATACAAAAAGGATAAACCTACCCTCACCAATACAATAAAATTGCATCTAGCGGTAATTTTTATTTTGCTATTTATAGCAATGCCCCACTTACCTGATTATAAAACATATCAACTCATCTACGAAGAACGAGGCGGATACCTAGCGATTTTTGGCAGAGACCCAGGATTTGTTCTGCTAATAAACACTTTTGAGCCATTTATAAGTTACAATTTATTTCGACAATTCACACTTGCACTACTGGCTTTCATAACTTTATTGTCAATTCAAAACTTACAGAAATCCTTACCATCAAAAATCAGTAATGTCTTTGTACTTGCAATCACTCCTTATATTTTATTAAAGTATGGAATTCAAATACGCGAGGGCATTGCACTCTGCCTATGGTTAGCCATTATAATGAGCGCAGACAATCGACCAAAAATATTGCCATTTATAGCAATTGCATTAATATCCATTTCATTTCACATATCCAGCACACCACTCTGGGCATTATTGGCGATAGCTTTTTATTTTCAGCCACATTTCCCTCGAACTGCCTCAATAATATCAATTTCAATCTTCGCCTCTTATATTTTCTTCGTCGCTGACGTTAGCAGATTAGAACAAGATGCTTTTTCTGGGCTAAACCAGAAAGCAATCACAATAAGCATTATTCAAATACTTTATTGGTGCATCTACATCTGCATTTTTCTAGCAGCAGCACTAAGCAACAATATTAAAACTCACAAACACACCCCCATGCCAAACGGAATACGCTCAATGCAATTTATCACCAAATCGGCGATGATCGGATTTGCAATTGGGGTATTTATTCAGGGAATAAACTACGGATCTGAATTATTGCAGAAGGGGCTTATATCGGATCTAATGCGCATTGCAGCATTACTACTATTTATATATTCAACCTTATTGGCAGCACAAAGAAAAAACATAATGAGTTTGTTTATATCGACATTTCTAATGATTGACACACTCCGAATAATCTTATCAGCGTAAACAAATTCACTACCATGAAAAACCAAAATAACAATTTGAAAAACAAAAAAATAATTGCCATTATCGTCACTTACAATCCATCTCTAGATATTCTGATTCGACTGTTCAACTCCATCGCAACCCAAGCAAATAATTTTATAATTATTGACAACGGAAGCGCAAACGCCGAGCAAGTCAAAACTTCATCCAATAAATATCTCAACTCAATTTTTATAAACCTACCGGAAAACAAAGGTATTGCATTTGCGCAGAATGTCGGTTTCCGCATTGCGGAATCACAAGGTGCATCATATGTGCTTACATTGGATCAGGACTCGTTACCATCATCAAAAATGGTAAGCAATTTAGCATCAATCTTTGATCTACCTCATAAAAATAACGCTCCAATTGCTGCTGTCGGCCCGATTCTAAAAGACGAAAACACCCAGTTACACCTCCCCTTATTTTCATACAAAGGCGGTAAAAAGCAACGGATTATACCTACACATAGCCATAGCATAATTGATCTAGAATTTTTGGTAAGCTCAGGAACTTTGCTATCGATGGAAGCACTTAAAGAAGTTGGATTGATGCGTGAAGAGCTTTTTATCTCTTATGTCGATGTTGAATGGTGTCTCCGTGCTCGATCATATGGCTACCGTATTGTGGCCAACTGTGCGACGACCATGCAACACAGCTTGGGTGACCATAGAATTAAAATTGGCCATTTGATCATACCTCTACACTCTCCGCTGAGGCATTTCTATCTCATGCGATCTGGTATATATATGCAAAAATTATTGCATCTGAGCCAGCCATGGCGTCGAGCTGATCGGCGGCAACTTTTACGCAGTTTTATTTTATTTAGCTTGATTGGTCTGCCAAGTCCAAAAGAGTTTATTTCGATGTGCCGAGGACTGCACGCAGGATTTAAAATGAAGGTAAAGTCAATTCCAACAATAGAAAATTGAAATTACCACCCCACCGAAAAGAGCATACGATGAAGCACGAGCACCCTCCTTTTAGCGTGTTAATGTCTACATATATAAATGACAACCCATTTCACCTCAGGCAAGCATTTGAGAGCATCCTGAATAATTCTATTCGCCCTGTTTCTATTGTTGTCGTTGAAGACGGACCAATTTCAGAAGAGTCACAAAAAATAATTCTCGAATTCAAGAGCATTCTAAACATAGAATCAGTAAATATACCTAACAATGTAGGTCTTGGGCAATCGCTAGCTTTCGGAATAAAATTTTGCAAAACAGAATTAATCGCGAGATTCGATAGTGACGACATTTGCAATAGCAACCGTTTCGAATGTCAACTAAATTACCTAAAAAACAATCCTAAAGTCGACATAATAAGCTGCTGGATTGAAGAGTTTGACACAAACCCTGACTTACCCACCAGTATCAGAAAAGTTCCAGAACTTCACAAGGATATCTTGTCGTTCGCAAAAAGGAGATCTCCATTCAATCACATGGGAGTAATGTACAAAAAGAGTAAAGTCATAGCTTCTGGTAATTATCAACATGATTATCTGTATGAGGACTACGCGCTATGGGTTAGAATGCTACATTCAGGTTGCATTTCCGCCAATGTTCCAGAAGTATTAATTAAAGCAAGGGTTGGGAATGGGATGTTTGAACGCAGAGGTGGATGGAAATATGCCACAAGCGAACTGGTCGCTCAAAACAATTTTAGAAAAATTGGATTCATAAACTGGCTAGAATTTATTAGAAATATTGCAATTAGAATCCCAGCGCGTATCGTGCCCCCCGCAGTAAGAAAATACATCTATGAGCATCAATTGCGTAAATAAAACTATCACCAAAGCCGTCTTCCCGGTCGCCGGGATGGGGACTCGTTTTCTGCCGGCCACCAAGGCCAGCCCCAAGGAGATGCTGCCTGTCGTCGACAAGCCGCTAATCCAGTATGCGGTGGAAGAGGCCGTCGCCGCCGGCATTACCGAGCTGACCTTCGTCACCGGTCGTAATAAGCGGGCGATCAAGGACCACTTCGACAAGGCGTATGAGCTGGAAAACCGCAACAAGAAGGCGCTGCTCGAATCAGTGCAGGGCATCCTGCCACCGAATGTCAACTGCCAGTACATCCGCCAGCCCGAAGCGCTTGGGCTGGGTCATGCGGTGTTGTGCGCGCGCGCAGCCGTTGGCAATCAACCGTTCGCGGTGACTCTGGCCGATGATTTGATGGATAGCGAACCGGGGGCTGTCGCGCAGATGGTTGAGGTCTACAACCGTAGTGGCGCATCGGTGCTGGGGGTAGAGGAAGTGCCGCGCGCGCAGACTGGTGCCTACGGTATTGTCGAGGTGGTGGCAGACAATGGCGATCAGCGGGTGACCAGCATTGTCGAGAAGCCGCATCCGGATGTAGCGCCATCGACGCTGGCGGTGGTTGGCCGCTACATCCTCACCCCACGCATCTTTGACAAACTGGCAACCACCCAGCCCGGTGCCGGTGGCGAGATCCAGCTTACTGACGGCATCGCCGCACTGCTGAAGGAAGAGCCGGTATTAGCACTGCCATTGGCAGGCACGCGGTACGACTGCGGCTCTAAGCTGGGCTATTTGAAGGCGACGGTAGATTTTGCGCTCAAGCACCATGAGGTGGGTTCGGAGTTTTCCGATTATCTGGCGGCACGGGCGGTGACGGCGGAAGCTTGAGCGCCTTCCCCCTAGCAAAGAGGCTTAACCACTGGGTATGGTGTCGGAGCGGCTTTAGCAGCGATATTTTTTCATTGGGCCGACGACATCAGCGAAAAGCTCGCGGCTGAAGCCGCGCCTACAGGCCGCGCTACAAATCACGCTATTTAGGATACGCCGCTTGGCAGCGGCTATCCCACCCTACAGTTGATCAGGCCGCTTTGCGCGGTTTAATTGCCGGGCGCTTCGGGTTGGGGTTGGCTTTACGCAGCACCAGCAGGCGCGGAGCGCGGAAGGTGACCAAGCGGCGGTAGACCCAGACATAAGCGAACACAAACAGCAGTGCACACAACTGCAGCGCCCACTGATGGCGCCAGAACAACAGTGCCGGCATGATGGAAAACAGCGCCACGCCCCACAAATAGGGCGCAGTCAGGCTGTTGCGGCGGGTCAGGTGTTTAGCTTCCTGGCTGCCCACCATCCAGCGCACCAGTCGCTTGTACACCAGCATGTGAAAATGCAGGCCGTCCGGCAAACCGGGCGACATCTGACGCAGATGTTTTTTGCGGTAGATGGAAAACATCGTCTCGAATACCGGATAGATCAGCAACAGCAGCGGGAACCACGGCGATACCACACCGGGGTGGCGCGCCACCAGCAGCACCGCTAGTTCCGCCAGCAAGAAACCCACCAGATAGGCTCCCGCATCGCCGGCGAAGATCATGCCGCGCGGGAAGTTCCATACCAGAAAGCCCAGCATGGCGGCGGCAGCGGCCAGACACAAGGCCAGCAAGGGCATGTCGCCCACCGCCAGCGATACATACGCCAACGCACAGAAGGCCAGTAGCGCCACGCCGCCCATCAGGCCGTTGTAGCCATCGATGATATTGATCGAATGGCACACCCCACCGGCTGCGAAAATGGTCAGCAGCATGGCGGCGACAGGGAAACTGGCCAGCAAGGGGTCGATACCGGGAATACCCAGCGCCGGCAGGATACCGCCCACGCTCCAGATGGCGATGGCCGCCGAGGCAAACGCGGCCAGCAGGCGGATCAGCGGGCTGACTTTCTTGGTCATATCCTCCACCAGGCCGGCAAGAAACACCGGGCCGGCCGACAACAACACGCCCCAATACAACTGATATTCAGGCTTCTGCCCGGCAAACAGCAATAAAGCGCCGCCAGCCAGCAAACCGGCCAGCACCGGCACGCCACCGATGCGCGGCGTCGGTGCGGCGTGAAATTTCTGTACCCCGCCCAGATCATGGTCCATGGACAGGTGGGCATGCAGATGCTGGGTGCGGATCAGCAGCATGCCGGTGAAGAGCGACACCAGCAGCGCGGTAAAAACGATGGCCAATAACATTAAAAATATCCAATAGTTGATCAAAAATAAGCAAAAGCCATCACGACTTGGCAGGCGAGTATTGTAATTGATTAACGTTCGGGATGGGTTGCGCTTTGCTTCACTCATCCTAGCCCGTAAAATGCCGCATGCCTTTTACCTCCCGCCTGACCGAAGCCCTGTTGTCCTTTTCGCGCCACCACAAGATGGCGCTATTAATGCTGCTCGATACCCTGCTGCTGCCGCTGGCCTTGTGGTCGGCGGTACTGCTGCGTCTGGGCGGGGTGTGGGACCCCAAGCTCAATCCATTCTGGTGGATTTTTCTGGTACTGCCACTGTGGGTGATGCCCATCTTCATCAAGCTCGGCCTGTATCGCGCGGTGCTCAAGTATGTGGACGACAAGCTGGTGACCACGGTGTTCTCCGGCGTCAGTCTGGCGGTGTTGCTATTGATGGCGGTGATCATGATGGCCGGCATTACGCCGTTCCCGCGCACCTCCATCATCATTTTCTGGGTGTTCGCCATGGCCTATATCGGCGCCAGCCGCTTTGTGCTGCGCGGGCTGATCCGCCGTATCGACGCCCACGATGCGCCGCGCCTGCCGGTGCTGATTTACGGGGCCGGCCATGCCGGGGTGCAGCTGATGCTGGCCTTGCAGGCCGGGCGCGAGTACCGGCCGCTGGCTTTTGTCGATGATAATCCGCAACTGTGGCGCCGCACCTTTCGCGGAGTGGCGGTGCATGCGCCGGCCGAACTGCCGCTATTGATAGACGAATTCGCGCCCAAGGCGATTCTGCTAGCCATGCCCTCGGTCGGGCGCTCGCGCCAGCGCAACATTCTGCAGGCGCTGGAAGCACACCATATCCCGATCAAGAGCCTGCCCGGCATGGCAGATCTGGTCAGCGGCAAAGCCAGCTACGACCAGCTGCGCGAGATCGATATCGAAGACCTGCTAGGACGCGATCCGGTGCCGCCGCGCGTCGATCTTTTGTCGGCCAATATCGGCGGCAAGGTGGTGCTGGTCACCGGTGCCGGCGGCTCGATCGGATCGGAGCTGTGCCGCCAGATCGCCGCGCTGTCGCCCAAGCATCTGCTGCTGTTCGAGTTGTCCGAGTTTGCGCTGTACAGCATCCATCAGGAGCTGCGGCAGCTGGCACCCACGCTTGCCATCACCCCGCTACTGGGTTCGGTGACCGATTACGACCGCTTGCTATCAGTGATGACCGGCTTCAAAGTAGAAACGGTGTATCACGCCGCCGCCTACAAGCATGTACCCATGGTGGAGCACAATCCGGTGGCCGGCATTCTCAACAATGCCTTCGGCACCCAGACCTGTGCCCAGGCCGCGCAGGCGGCCGGCCTTGCCACCTTTGTGCTGATTTCCACCGACAAGGCGGTGCGCCCCACCAATGTGATGGGCGCGACCAAGCGCCTGGCCGAACTGTGCCTGCAGGCACTGAGCGATGCCGGCAGCCGCACCCGCTTCGTGATGGTGCGCTTTGGCAATGTGCTGGGCAGCTCGGGCTCGGTAGTGCCGCTATTCAAGCAGCAGATCGCCGCCGGCGGCCCTGTCACCCTCACCCATCCCGACATCACCCGCTATTTCATGACCATCCCCGAGGCCGCGCAACTGGTGATACAGGCCGGTGCCATGGGCGAAGGCGGCGACGTGTTTGTGCTGGATATGGGCGAGCCGGTGAAGATCATCGATCTGGCGCGACGGCTGGTGCATCTGTCGGGACTGGAAGTAAAAGACACGCAGCAGCCCAATGGCGATATCGAAATCCGCTGCACCGGCCTGCGCCCCGGCGAAAAGCTGTACGAAGAACTGCTGATCGGCGACAACACCCTGCCTACCCCGCACACCCGCATCCTGCGTGCGCAGGAACATTGCCTGCCGTTGGGCGAGTTGCAAGCCCATATGAGCCGGCTCAAGCTCGCCTGTGACGAGCTGGATGCCGAACAGGCGTTTATGCTGATGCAGGAAGTGGTGCAGGAATTCAAGCCCGCCGCGCAGACGGCGGACTGGCTGGTGGCCGCGAGCCGCGAGGATGTGGCGGGGTAATGGGGATTTAAAAGCTCACGCTTCAGGCGCGAGCTTGCCATCAAAAAAACCCGACGAGCGTCGGGTTTTTTTCCATCAATAAGAAGGTGTGGCCGGCTTGGAGACTGGTGGCTTGGCGCCCGGCATCGCAGGTTTGGCCATAGGCTGCTTGCTATCCGGCATGGCGGGCTTGCCCATCGCGGCTGCCGGCTTGCCCGGGCCTACACTCACATCTTTTCTCAGCATTTCCATGGTCTTGTCGCCGATACCCGGCACATTATTCAGCTCTTCTACCGTCTTGAACGGGCCGTTCTTGGTACGAAAATCAATAATGGCCTTGGCCTTGGCCGGGCCGATGCCATTCAGCGCCTCCAGCTCGGCCTGGCTGGCGCTATTGAGATTGACCGCAGCCATAGCGGCAGAGGACAGCAACAGGGCGCCGAGCAAACCGGCTAACAGTTTCTTCATTGCACCGACTCCTTAAATGATGAAGCAACCCGAATGGCTGCTTCAGCACTATAGGATTATTCGTACAGAATTTCAGGTGGCAAAAAATATCGCGGCTAACGCCGCCCCTACAGGCTAAACCATTGTAGGAGCGGCATTAGCCGCGAGCCGTCACTTCAGCCGCGATGGCGGCTTACCAGACTTTGAGGTATCCCAGCATGCCTTCGGCGGCCTGACGGCCTTCGAATACCGCGCGCACCACCAGATCGGCACCGCGTACCATATCGCCACCGGCAAATACCTTGGGGTTGCTGGTCTGATGTTTGAAGGCGGCACGCTCAGGCGCGATGGTGCGGCCACGCTCGTCGCTCACGATATTCGCACCATCGAACCAGGGCGCGGCTTCGGCCTGAAAGCCGAAAGCGATGATGACATGGTCACAGGCGATGGTTTCTTCGCTGCCGGCCACCACTTCGGCATTGCGCCGGCCCTTGGCGTCCGGTGCCCCCAGACGCGTTTCGGCCAGTTGCAGCGCCAGACTACCGTCGGCAGCCCTGCTTATCCCCATAGGCTGGCGGTTCCACAGGAACTGGACACCTTCCTCGCGCGCATTCCCCACTTCGCGCTTGGAGCCCGGCATATTGGCCTCGTCGCGGCGATAGGCGCAGATCACGCTCTTGGCCCCCTGACGGATGGCAGTACGGTTGCAGTCCATCGCGGTATCGCCGCCGCCCAGCACCACCACGCGCTTGCCTGCCATGGAAACAGGCGCATCGCTGGCTGGCAAAGTGTCCATGCTCTGGCGCACATTGTTGATCAGATAAGGCAGCGCCTCGAGTACGCCGTCGAGGTTTTCACCCTCGAAGCCGCCCTTCATATACTTGTAGGCGCCCATGCCCATAAACACCGCGTCGTAATCAGCCAGCAGCGTGTCGATGGCTATATCGCGGCCGATCTCGGTATTGAGGCGGAACTCAACGCCCATGCCTTCCATGATCTCGCGCCGGCGTGCCACCACGCTCTTTTCCAGCTTGAATTCGGGAATGCCGAAGGTCAGCAGGCCGCCGATTTCCTCGTAGCGATCGAACACCACCGGCCGTACGCCGTTGCGTACCAGCACATCGGCGCAAGCAAGGCCGGCCGGCCCGGCACCGATCACCGCTACTTTTTTGTCGGTCCACACCACCTTGGACATGTCCGGACGCCAGCCGGCCTTATAGGCTTCGTCGGTAATGTATTTCTCGATACTGCCGATGGTGACCGCGCCGAAATTGCCCTGTTCCAGCGTACACGCGCCTTCGCACAATCGGTCCTGCGGACAGACACGGCCGCAGATCTCGGGCAGGGAGTTGGTCTGGTGTGACATTTCGGCCGCTTCGAACAAACGCCCTTCCTTCACCAGCTTGAGCCAGTTCGGAATGTAGTTGTGTACCGGGCACTCCCACTCGCAGTACGGGTTGCCGCAAGACAGGCAGCGCCCGGCCTGGTCCACCGCATCCACCGGATGCAGCGGGGTATAAATTTCCTTGAACTCGATCTTGCGCACCGCCGCCTCGACCTTGTCGCCGGGGTTGCGGGAGAGCTTCATAAACTGGAATACGTCGTTTGGCATTTTTTTTCCTCGGGAACAGGGAACCGGAAACCGGGAACCGCTCCGCTCAACTTTATCGTTTCGGGCAAGCTGCCAAGCGTCAGCCTGCCGGTGGCTCAAGCTTGCGCTTTAAGCTGCGATACAAACCATTGACCAACTGGCCGACCGAAATCACCGACCGTTCAAGATTCGGGTCAGGCTGACGAAATCCCAGCCTTAGCGCCAGCTCTAACTGTGTTTCAAGTTCGTTTAGCGAACCTCTTGCGATCGCAACAAAGTGCAGATAATCACGCAGGCTGGCCCGCCCACAACCTTCTGCGATATTTGAAGGGATGGAAACCGAAGCCCGCCTCATCTGCTGCGACAAGCCATATCTTTCCTCGACAGGGAAAGAAGCTGTCAGCCGATAAATGTCTACCGACAAGTTCATGGACTGTTGCCAGACATCCAGTTGCTTATGCAGATAAAACATGGCTCAGTCTCCACCGCGAATCCCGCGTCCCGGATCCCAGGTCCCTTTTTAGTCCTTCAACAGCGATTCCAATTTCGCCGCCTTGGGCTTGACCAGCCAGAAGTAATCGACGTAATCGTCGAAGTTCTCCAGCATGGCGCGGCCGGTTTCCGAGCCGGTCAGTTCGACATGTTTGGCGATCTTCTCCAGCAGATAGGCACGGTACATGCCCATCGCTTCGCCGTTGATCAGGTTGATGTCGATCAGCTCGTTGTTGTAGCGGTAAGGGAAGCGTTCGTTCTTGTCGTAGACGAAGGCGAAGCCGCCGGTCATGCCAGCACCGAAGTTGTAGCCGGTTTCACCCAATACGATCACCGTGCCGCCGGTCATGTATTCGCAGCAGTGGTCGCCTGCGCCCTCGATCACCGCCAGCGCGCCCGAGTTCCTCACTCCGAAGCGCTCGCCAGCGATACCGGCCGCGAACAGCTGGCCACCGGTTGCGCCATACAGGCAGGTGTTACCAACGATGATGGACTCGCCCGCCTTGTAACTGGCGTTCTTCGGCGGATAGATGGTGACGCGGCCACCGGCCATGCCTTTGCCGACATAGTCGTTGGCATCGCCTTCCAGTTCCAGATGCAGGCCCGGCGCATTCCATACGCCAAAGCTTTGCCCGGCCGAGCCGTTGAACTTGACCTTGAGACAGCCAAACGGCAGGCCGGCAGCACCGTGTACGCGGGCGATTTCACCCGACAGGCGCGCACCGATGGAGCGGTGGATGTTTTCGATCGGATATTCGAGCTGCAACATCTGCGTATTGTGGATGGCGTTGCGCGCATCGTTCAGAATGGCTTCGGCCAGCTCGCCCTTGTCAAACGAAGGGTTGGAGGCTTCCAGACAGAAACGCGGCTCGCTATCCGGCACCGTGCCCTGGCTCAGCAAAGGCGACAGATCCAGCTTGTGCTGCTTGTCGCCGCTGCCCGATTGCAGCTCCAGCAGCTCCATGCGGCCGATCAGCTCTTCCATCGTGCGCACGCCCAGCTTGGCCATCCACTCGCGGGTTTCGCGCGCGATGAACAGGAAGTAGTTCATCACCATTTCCGGCAAGCCGATAAAGTACTTGGAGCGCAGCTTGATTTCCTGCGTGGCCACGCCGGTCGCGCAGTTGTTCAGATGGCAGATGCGCAGGTATTTGCAACCCAGCGCCACCATAGGGCCGGTGCCAAAACCAAAGCTTTCCGCACCCATAATCGCGGCCTTGACCACATCCAGGCCGGTCTTGAGGCCGCCATCGGTCTGCACCCGCACCCGGCCGCGAAGGCCGTTGGCGCGCAATACCTGCTGCGCCTCGGTCAGGCCCAGCTCCCATGGCGTACCGGCATACTTCACCGAAGTCAGCGGCGAGGCACCGGTGCCGCCGTCGTAACCGGAGATGGTGATCAGGTCGGCATAGGCCTTGGCCACGCCGGCGGCAATCGTGCCCACGCCTGGCTCGGCCACCAGCTTGACCGACACCAGCGCCGTCGGATTAACCTGCTTCAAGTCGAAAATCAGCTGAGCCAGGTCTTCGATCGAATAGATATCATGGTGCGGCGGCGGCGAAATCAGGCTGACGCCTTCCTTGGCGTGGCGCAGGCGCGCGATCAGGCCGGATACCTTGTCGCCCGGCAACTGGCCGCCCTCGCCCGGCTTGGCGCCTTGCGCCACCTTGATCTGCAGCACTTCGGCATTGACCAGATAATGCGGGGTCACGCCGAAACGGCCGGAGGCAACCTGCTTGATCTTGGACATTTTCTCGGTGCCGTAGCGCGCCGCATCTTCGCCGCCCTCGCCCGAGTTGGAACGCCCGCCCAGACGGTTCATGGCGATGGCCAGCGCCTCGTGTGCCTCGGGGCTCAACGCGCCCAGCGACATACCGGCCGAGTCGAAGCGCTTGAGGATGGCCTCGATCGGCTCGACCTCATCCAGCGGAATCGGCGTGGCAGCAAGTTTGAGCTCCATCAGGTCGCGGAACATGGCGACCGGACGGCTGTTCACCAGATGGGCATAGGTCTGGTAGGCATCGTAATCGTCGTTCTGCACCGCTTTTTGCAGCTGCGTCACCACGTCCGGGTTGTAGGCGTGATATTCCTCGCCATGCACATACTTGAGCAGGCCGCCATGGCTGATCGGACGCATCGGGTTGAAGGCGAAACGCGCCAGCTTTTTCTGGTCGTCTTCGAACTCGTCAAAGCCGGCACCCGACAGGCGCGACACCGTGCCCTTGAGGCACAGTTCCACCACTTCCTCGTGGATGCCGATGGCCTCGAACAACTGGCCGCCGCGATAGCTGGCGATGGTGGACACCCCCATCTTGGACAGCACCTTGAGCAAGCCCTTGTTGATGCCCTTGCGGTAATGCTGCAACGCTTCGTTGATCTTGCACTTCACATCACCGGCATTCACCAGACCGATAATGCTCTGATAGGCGAGGTAAGGATAAACCGCGGTTGCGCCATAGCCGATCAGACAGGCCATCTGGTGCGCATCGCGCACGGTGCCGGTCTCGACCACGATATTGGTCTTGCAGCGCAAGCCGCTATCGATCAGCGCATGATGCACGGCACCAGTGGCGAACAGCGCGTGGATTGGCAGGCGGTTGGCGCTCAGGTTGCGGTCGGACAGCACCACCACGACCGTGCCTTCGCGTACAGCTTCCACCACATGGGCACACAGCTTTTGCAATGCAGCCTGCAGCCCGATGTCGGCGGGGTCGTAGCACAGGTCGAAGCTGGTCGACTTCAGGTGCGGTTCGGGACGCGTGGTCACGCGTACGAATTTTTCGTGGCTGAGTACCGGGCTGCGCACTTCCAGACGCTTGGCGTGCTCGGCACTTTCCTCGAACATATTGCGCTCGGGGCCGAATACCGAGTTAAGCGACATCACCACCGCTTCCCGTATCGGGTCGATAGGCGGGTTGGTGACCTGGGCAAACTGCTGGCGCAGATAATCGAACGGCGAGCGCACTTTTTTCGACAGCACTGCCATTGGCGTGTCGTCGCCCATGGAGCCGACTGCTTCCTGACCGTCTTCGGCCAATACGCGCAGAATCTGGTCGCGCTCTTCAAAGCTGAGATTGAACTGCTTCTGATAGGTCAGGAGCTGGTCCGCACTCATCGCCTCCAGGCTGGAGTCGTCTTCTATCGACAGCTCCAGATACTGCGCCGAATCCTTGATCCACTGACGGTAAGGCTTGGCACTCTTAAGCTGGGCGTCGATCTCTTCCGGCAGCAACAGCTCGCCGGTGCACAGATCGGCAGCAAACAGCTGGCCCGGCTTGACGCGGCCCTTCTTCGCCACGTCCTCGGGGCGGTAATCCCACACCCCGACTTCCGAGGCGATGGTCAGCACATTATCCTTGGTCAGCACCCAGCGCGCCGGACGCAGGCCGTTGCGGTCCAGCATACAGGCTGCGTAGCGGCCGTCGGTCAGCACAATGCCGGCCGGGCCATCCCATGGCTCCATATGCATGGAGTTGAATTCGTAGAAGGCGCGCAGATCCTTGTCGGTGGAATCCACATTCTGCCAGGCCGGCGGCACCAGCAAGCGCAAGGCGCGGAACAGCGGAATGCCGCCCATCAGCAGGCCTTCAAGCATATTGTCCAGACTCATGGAGTCGGAGCCGTCGGTCTGCACGATGGGGCGTACCGCATCCATGTCCAGATGTTCGGATGCCATGATCTGCTCGCGCGCACGCGCCCAGTGGCGGTTGCCCGACACGGTATTGATCTCGCCGTTGTGCGCAAGGAAACGGAACGGCTGCGCCAGCTTCCACTGCGGCCAGGTATTGGTCGAGAAGCGCTGGTGGAATACCGCGAGGCTGGACTCGAAACGCTCATCCTGCAAATCGAGGAAGAAACGAGACAGATTGTCCGGCGTCACCAGGCCCTTGTACGACAAGGTATGCGGCGACAGGGTAGGCAGATAGAAATAAGGATCGTCGGCCTTGTTGGCCTTCTCGGCCAGACGGCGTGCCATATACAGGCGACGCTGGAAAGTCGGCTCGTCCATGCCGAACGGGCAGTTGACAAAGACCTGCACGATGGCCGGCAAGCTGGCGAGCGCTGCCTCGCCGCAAGCGCTGTCATCGGTCGGCACCGCGCGAAAACCGGCGGCTTCCAGACCTTGCTCTTCCAGATGCTCCTTCAGCCGGCGCAGGCTTTTCTGGCCAAGTGCCGCATCGGGGTGGTGAAATACCAGACCGGCAGCGTACACTGGCTTGACGCTGATGCCGGCAGCTTGCGCGACCTGACGTAAAAAACCGTCCGGCTTACGGAACAGCAGCCCGCAACCGTCGCCCGATTTACCATCGGCGGCAACGGCACCGCGATGAGTCAGTTTGGCGAGCGAAGAAATAGCCGTTTTCACCAGCCAGTGGCTGGGTTTATCGTCCATCTGGGCAATGAGGCCGAAGCCGCAGCTATCCTGCTCGAAATCCGGGCGGTACAAAGTACCTTCCAACCAGCGCTGTCTATCCATATTGTTGCCTGCTGATAATGTAAAACGAATGATTCGATTCTAAGGTCAAGTGAGGCAGAATCGCAACCCGAATTTGTGCGGCGCGATAATCCATTACTATCAAGCATTTAGCTGCGAAACCATGCGTTTTTCTACGGGAAAACCCCAGCTTTATTTTCAGTTTTGTGACGTTAAATTTAAATTTAGCGACCAAAATAAGTGCATAAACAATATTGAAAATAGCCACCAACTGCATAATGTCGGACAAAAAGCGTGATTGATACTCCGGAAAAATCTCCCGCCTCCCGTGAGGCCGTACGCGGCTTCGCCGACCAGGCCTTTGCCCGCGCGGCAGGCGCACCGCTGATTGCCGGCAATCACGCCAGCTTGCTGTACGACAGCGCCGAAAATTTTCCGGCCTGGGAAGCGGCGATTGCCGCGGCGCAGGAAAGCATCCTGATCGAGATGTATATGTTCAGCAACGATGACTTCGGCCGCCATCTATGCGCCCTGCTCGCCGAGCGGGCGCGCAGCAAGGTGCGCGTGCTGTTGCTGCTGGACTGGTTCGGCTGCTGGCAGGAAATTTTGTCCGGCTTTTTCAAACCGCTGCTCGCGGCCGGTGCCGAAATCCGCTACTACAATCCCCCCAGCCTGTCCGCCGGGCTCGCACTTTTGGGGCGCAACCACCGCAAGCAAATCATCGTCGACCAAGAGCAGGTCTTTGTCGCCGGCCTGTGCGTCAGCGCGCGCTGGGAAGGCGATAGCCAAGCCGGCATCGCGCCCTGGCGCGACACCGGCATCCGCCTGACAGGCCCGGTGCTACAGGCGGCCATTGCCGCTTTTGCCGATAGCTGGGCCAGTTGCGGCAGCCCGCTGGCGCTGGCGTCGTACGCAGCGACTGCACCCGAGCCCGGCGATGTGGCTGCACGCCTGATTGCCACCACCCCCAGCAGCGCCAACATGATGCGGCTGGACCTGATGATTGCCGCCTTCGCCCGCGAAACGCTATGGATTACCGACGCCTATTTCATGGGCACGGGCACCTATCTCACCGCATTGAAAAATGCGGCACGCGACGGGGTCGATGTGCGTTTGCTGGTGCCGCGCGCCAGCGATATTGCCTGGATCGCGACCGTGTCGCGTACCCAGTACCGCCCCCTGCTGGAAGCCGGGGTGCGCGTGTTCGAATGGAACGGCTCAATGATCCATGCCAAGACCGCCGTAGCCGACGGACGCTGGGCGCGCATCGGTTCGTCCAATCTCAATGTGTCCAGCTGGCTGGCCAACCGGGAACTGGATGTGTCCATCGAAGACGAAACGCTGGCGGGCGAGCTGGCCGCCCGCTTTTACCGTGATCTGGATAACGCCACCGAAGTCATTCTGCAGGGCCAGCGCCGCCGGCCGGCACTATCACGCCCGCGCCTACCGTATCACTCGCCCCTGTTGAGCGCCGGTGCCAATGCCACCCGTGCCCGTGCCACCGCCCGAGCGGCCGCCAGACAAGCTGCGCGCATCGGCGACGCCATTGAAGCCGTGGTGCGCGGTACGCGCGAAATCGAGCGCAGCGAAGCTTCCGCGCTGTTAAGCATAGGCTGCACCCTCTTGCTGCTGGCTCTGGCCATCGCCTTCTTCCCATGGCTGATCGCCGCGCCGCTGGTGCTGCTGCTGGGCACGGGCAGCGCGGCACTGATCCTGAAGGCGTGGCAGCTGCGTAAGACGGAGAATGGGAGATAGGGCGTGGAGAGAGGGGCGTCGACACCGCCCCCCACACCACCCCGCCACTTTACAAACCATCCAATATAGATATAATGCGCGCCGAACAGGGTATTCGAAGGTGGGTTGCTTGCAGCCTGCCCTAAGCCGGCAGACGTGAGGATGGATACCATCCAGTGCGGACCGCGGTGCAAAGCACCCAAATGACCCGACGCTCAGGCGCCGGAATTTGATGTGAATCGCGCCTCAAGGCCAGCCACGGCGTGCGCTACTTCTGCGTACCGCACGAACAGCAACTGCGCCCCAACGCGCACCGAGTGACATCTTTGGCCTCGCCAAAGGCCGCAAGGCGTTACAGGTGCCCGGCCCCGACCCTGTGTCATGACAGGGCACGACCCCATACCACGCTTGCGCCCTTTTTGACGGTGCCATTGATGTCCGAGTTTCAACAAGGACTCAGGCATGCGTTTCCGTTTTCCCATCGTCATCATCGATGAAGACTTCCGCACCGAAAATACCAGCGGCTCCGGCATCCGCGAGCTGGCCAGCGCCATTGAAAGCCAGGGCATCGAAGTGGTGGGCTACACCAGCTATGGCGACCTGACTGCATTTGCGCAGCAGCAAAGCCGTGCCGCCGGCTTTATCCTGTCTATCGATGACGAGGAATTCCACACCCAAGACAGCACGGATACCGCGCTGGGCAAGCTGTATGGTTTTATCGCCGAACTGCGTCGCCGCAACCCCGATATCCCGGTCTACCTCTATGGCGAAACGCGTACCGCACGCCACATCCCGAACGACATCCTGCGCGAGCTGCATGGCTTTATCCACATGCACGAGGACACGCCGGACTTTGTGGCACGCCATATCATCCGCGAAACCAAGTCCTACCTCGACAGTCTGGCGCCACCCTTCTTCCGTGCGCTGGTCGACTACGCCAACGATGGCTCCTATTCCTGGCACTGCCCGGGCCACTCCGGCGGCGTCGCCTTTTTGAAGAGCCCGGTCGGCCAGATGTTCCACCAGTTCTTCGGCGAGAACATGTTGCGCGCCGACGTATGCAATGCGGTGGATGAACTGGGCCAGTTGCTCGACCATACCGGCCCGGTGGCTGCATCCGAGCGCAACGCCGCGCGCATTTTCAGCGCCGACCATCTGTTTTTTGTCACCAACGGCACCTCGACCAGCAACAAGATCGTGTGGCATAGCACGGTTGCCGCCGGCGACATCGTACTGGTGGACCGCAACTGCCATAAGTCCAATCTGCACGCGATCATTATGACCGGCGCCATTCCGGTGTTCCTGATGCCGACGCGCAACCACTACGGCATTATCGGCCCGATTCCCAAGGCCGAATTTTCGCTGGAAAACATCCGTCAAAAAATTCTGGCCAACCCGTTTGCCCGCGCCGCGCTGGAGAAGAACCCGGACGCCAAGCCGCGCATCCTGACGCTGACCCAGTCCACCTACGACGGCATCCTGTACAACGTCGAGGAGATCAAGGGCCTGCTCGATGGCGAGGTCGACAGCCTGCATTTTGACGAAGCCTGGCTGCCGCACGCCAGCTTCCACGACTTCTATGGCGACTTCCACGCCATTGGCGACGACAGGCCGCGCTGCAAGGAGTCGATGATTTTCTCCACCCAGTCCACCCACAAGCTGCTGGCCGGCATCTCGCAGGCCTCGCAGATTCTGGTGCAGGACCCGATCAACCGCAAACTGGATGTGTCCTTGTTCAACGAAGCCTATCTGATGCACACCTCGACCAGCCCGCAGTACGCGATTATCGCCAGCTGCGATGTGGCAGCGGCGATGATGGAACAGCCGGGCGGCAAGGCGCTGGTGGAGGAATCGCTGGTCGAGGCGCTGGACTTCCGTCGCGCCATGCGCAAAGTGGATGAAGAGTACGGCAATGACTGGTGGTTCAAGGTGTGGGGACCGCAAGCGCTGTCGGACGATGGCATCTGCGATCCGGCCGAATGGCAACTCAAGCCGGAAGACCGCTGGCACGGCTTTGCCGGCATCGAAGAAGGCTTCAACCTGCTCGACCCGATCAAGGCCACCATTCTCACCCCGGGGCTGGATGTAGACGGCAACCCGGACGAAATGGGCATACCGGCCGCCATCGTCACCAAGTATCTGACCGAACACGGCGTCGTGGTGGAAAAGACCGGCCTGTACAGCTTCTTCATCATGTTCACCATCGGCATTACCAAGGGGCGCTGGAACACGCTGATTTCACTGTTGCAGCAGTTCAAGGACGACTACGACAAAAACCAGCCGATGTGGCGCATCATGCCGGAATTTGTCGCCAAGTATCCGCAATACGAGCGCGTCGGCCTGCGCGATCTGTGCCAGAAGATTCACGAACTGTACGCGCGCCATAATATTGCGCGCCTGACGACCGAAATCTATCTGTCGGAAATGGAGCCGGCCATGCGCCCGGCCGATGCCTTCGCCAAGACCGCACACCGCGAAATCGAGCGCGTGCCGGTAAGCGAGCTGGAAGGCCGCATCACCGCCGGCCTGCTCACCCCTTATCCGCCGGGGATTCCGCTCTTGATTCCGGGTGAGCGCTTCAACCGTACCATTGTCGGCTATCTGAAGTTTGTACAAGACTTCAACCTCGAACTGCCGGGCTTTGAAACCGATGTGCACGGCCTGGTTGCGGTGGAAAAAGACGGCAAGCGGGTGTACTGCGTGGACTGTGTGAAATAAGGGATGGGGAGAGGGGCGTAGTGGCCAAAGCCCTGGCCACTACAGGTGCAGCAGACCATCCCCGTCAGGCTCACTCCAATGCAACAAAGCCCCGCGACGTATCGCGGGGCTTTGTTGTATCCGGCAAACCGGTATCAGGCAGGATGGTGCTGATACAGGCTGTCGATCAGGTCACGGCAATGCTGGGTAATCACCTTGCGGCGCAGCTTCAGCGTCGGCGCCAGTTCACCCTTGTCCACACACCACGGTTTTTCCAGCAGCGCGAATTTCTTCACATGCTCCCAGTTACCGAAGTAGCGGTTGAAGCGTTTGACCTCGCGGTCTATCAGCGCCTGCACTTTGGGGTTGTGCGTCATTTCGGCATCGCTGGTATAGGCGATCCCCTGCTGGGCACACCACTCCTTGAGCTTGTCGAATAGCGGCACAATCAGTGCGCCGGCAAACTTCTGCCCGTCGCCCACCACCATGACCTGGTCGATAAAGGCCGATTCCTTGAGCTTGTTCTCGATTACCTGCGGCGCAATGTATTTGCCGTTGGAAGTCTTGAACATTTCCTTCTTGCGGTCGGTGATGGTCAGCACACCGTCGGCCATCTTGCCGATGTCGCCGGTATGCAGCCAGCCGTCGATAATGGTTTCTGCGGTCTGCTCGGCATCCTTGTAGTAGCCGACCATCACATTGGGGCCCCGCACCAGAATCTCGCCATCGTCGGCTATCTTCACCTCGACATGCGGCAGCGGCACGCCAACCGAGCCGATGCGGACCTTGTCGGCATCGAACAGGTTAGCCGAAATCACCGGCGAGCATTCGGTCATGCCGTAGCCTTCGGCCACCATAATGCCGCAGGCCCACATCAGGCGTGCCAGACGCGGCTGCAGCGCGGCCGAGCCGACATTAATCCACTTGAGTTCGCCGCCCAGCGCCGTGCGCCACTTGCTGAAAATCAGCTTGTCGGCCAGCGCGTACTGCGCCTTTTGCCACAGCCCCATCTTGACGTTGGGGTCGAAATTCTCGGCCATCTCCAGCGCCCACAGATACAGCTTTTTCTTGTTGCCGGAGAGCTCGGACGCCTTGCCCGCCAGCTTTTCGTACAGTTTTTCCAGCACGCGCGGCACGGCGCTGAAGGTGTGCGGATGCACTTCCTGCAGCGCATTGGACAGCTGCTCGACACCGGCAAAATAGATGCTGGTGCCGGAAGACATATAGTAGTAAACCCCGGCCCGCTCGAAGATATGCGACAGCGGCAGGAAAGACAGGGCGCGCAGCTTGCCTTCCGGCAGGCCGGTATGTTCGGCCGTTGCCGTCACGGTGCTGACTACATTGCGATGCGACAGCATGACGCCTTTGGAGCGGCCGGTCGTACCCGATGTGTAGATAATGGTAAACACGTCGTCGGCGCGGATGCTGTCACGCAGGCCGGCGAGCATGATATCGTCACCATCGGCACCCAGTGCCTCGACTTCGCGCCACGAGGACACGCCTTCGATATCGGCAAAGGAATAGATAGGACAGGTCAGTTTGCCCAGCGCATCATGTACTTTGCGCTGCATGGCTGCCGTGCCGGCAAAGGCCATTTTGACCCCGGCATGCATCAGGATATAGGTCGCGTCCTCGACGGTAATGGTCGGGTACAGCGGCACGCTGATGGCACCGATCTGCTGCAGGGCCAGATCGACCAGAACCCATTCGGTCGAGTTGTCGGCCACGATGGCGACGCGGTCGCCACGGTTGATGCCCAGTTTGATAAAGCCATGGCTGACGCGGTTGACGGTTTCTACAACTTCAGGCGTCGAAAGGGTATGCCACTGCTTGCCTTTGCGTGTACTCAGGCAGTCATGGCGTGGTTGCGTTTCTAGCTGGTGATACAGAAAGTCAAATGCACGTTCAAGCTTCATCGCTTTATGTGGACCGAAATCGAAAGAGCGCACCTTATCCCCAATCGGCGAAGGTGTAAAGTATTGAACTTAGACGGCTTTGTCCGATATCAAACTGGAATTGGCAAAGACTGCACAATAAAACAATAGCAATTAGTCTCAAATTTACCGCATGCCACATGGCCGCATTTCTTAACATCTTCATACGTTTTACTTAAAAATCCGAGGCTTAAGATGAAGTTTTCCACCCGCGCCATCCATGCCGGCTATCAGGCAAAAGCACACCAGGGCGCAGTGATGCCGCCGATTTACCAAACCTCGGTATTTGCCTTCGAGCAGATCGGCGCCGACATGGAATTTTCCTATGCCCGCTCCGGCACACCGACCCGGGCAGCACTGGAAGACTGCTTTGCCAGTCTGGAAAATGCCCGCCACGGCATGGCTTTTGCCAGCGGCATGGCTGCCATTGATGGCGTATTACGTGCCTTTTTGCAGCCGGGTGACGAGGTCATCGTCGTGGCCGACCTGTATGGCGGAGCCTGGCGTTTATTGTCCAAGGTGATGGCGCCGCTGGGGATCAAGGTCAGCTTTGTCGATTTGACCGATCCGGCCAATCTGGAGGCCGCCATCAATCCTGCGGTCAAGCTGGTATGGCTGGAGTCGCCCACCAACCCGCTATTGAATCTGGTCGATATTGCCGCGCTGTCGGCCATTGCCCACGCCCATGGCGCACATGTCGCGATCGACAATACCTTTGCCACGCCTTATCTGCAGAACCCGCTCGATCTGGGTGCCGATATCGTGGTGCACTCGGCCACCAAATATCTGGGCGGCCACTCCGATGTGCTACTGGGTCTGGTTGCGCTGAACGACGATGCGCTGCAGCAGAAAATCCGCTTTATCCAGAACTCGGCCGGCAATGTACCGGGGCCGCAGGACTGCTTTTTAGTGCTGCGCGGCATCAAGACGCTTGCGCTGAGAATGGAGCGCCATTGCGACAATGCCGAAAAGGTCGCCGCTTTTCTAGTTGACCACCCTGCCATTGAAAAGGTGTTCTTCCCCGGCCTCACCGACCATCCGCAACACGCGCTGGCCAAGACACAGATGCGCCGTTTCGGCGGCATCATTTCCATCTATTTAAAGGAAGACACGCGCGAAGCCGCCAACCGCGTCGCCACCCGTCTGCAATTGTTCGCGCTGGCCGAATCGCTGGGCGGGGTCGAATCGCTGGTCAACCACAGCTGGACCATGTCGCACGGCTCGCTGCCTCCCGAACAGAAACGCGCACTGGGACTGCGCGAAGGCGGTTTGCGCCTATCTATAGGGATAGAAGATATAGACGACATTCTGGCCGATCTGGCTCAGGCGCTCGCCTGATTGCCGGCACTTCGATAGCGGCGCAGCGAAGAATGCCCATAGAAATGACCGCCATGTCGCGGCGCTGGCTATCGATGTCCGGGAAACGAAAGACAAACAACTGTTTTAAAACGGATAATTGTCTCCAAACATTGGAGAACAAACATGACAATCATACTGAGCGCTGTATTGATTTATTTCTTTGCACTACCGATCATCGGCGGTGCCTTTTCCCTGCTCAGCGGCATGCTCAAACCGCGCTTTCGCCGTGGTCAGGAGGAAGTACAGCGCAACTCGCCGTTCAATCCGTTTTACCAGCAGTCGCCATTCAATCTGGGCTGAGAAAAACCGGCTGGTGATCAAGGGCAAGGCGCAGGCCTTGCCCTTTTTGCGTGCCGCTTTAAGCTGCGCGCGTCACCTTGTCCACCAGCACCATCAGATGCTGGTAATCGAGGCCAGAATGTTCGGACAGGCCGATCTCGCAAGTCGCACTATTGGAATAGCCGCCACTGCAATGGCTGACCTGAGGGCGCAAATCCTTCAGCGCCGAAGCATTCAGCTCGGGATAGGTAAAGCCCTTGTCGCCGGCAAAACCGCAACAGGTCACCCCGCCCGGCACCGTCACCCTGGTCGCGCAGCGCCGCGCCAGCGCTTCCAGCATCGCTGCCTGACCGCTTTTACGCATCGAACACACCACATGCAGCGCCACATCCTCATCCAGCGGGCTGAACTGCAGATAGTCGGCAGCCACTTCATGCACAAAGCGCGTCACGTCGTAAATCTGTAGCGGCGTGTCCTGCAAGCCCTCCAGCAGCGCCACCGTGCAGACCCCGTTGTCGACAATGACCGGCCAGCGGCCATTGTCACTGGCCAGCAATAGCGCCGCCTCCACCTCCATACGCTTGGCCTCAGCCGCGTCCATCGCGCCTTTGGAGTGAAAAGGCGTGCCGCAGCACAGATTGCCCAGATCCGCCGGATATAGCAGCGCATAACCGGCTTTTTCCAGCACCGAAGCGACCACCTGATTCACCGGACGCGCATCCGGCGCCGCACCCGAGGGTACAAAGGTACGCGTCAGGCAGGACGGCAGATACACCACCTTGCGCACGCTGTCCGCCTTGCCCGGCAACGCGCTAAAACGCCCTGCACCACGCGGGAAATGGCGCGACCAGTGCGGCACGCGCGTACCCAGCACCCGGCGCAAGCCCTGCATCAAGGCCGCCGTGCCGCCCTCGCCCGCCACCTTCTCAAAGCCGGCAAGCAGACGCAAACCGGTTCGTGCCGCGCTGCTGGCCAGGCCATAATGCCGTGCCAGCGTCGCGGCCCGCTTGCGGTCGCTGTCGCCCAGTGCCGCTTCGCGCAGGCCCAGCGTGAGCCGGCCGGTATTGATCCCCACCGGGCACGCCGTCTCGCACAAGCCGCAGGCGACACAGGTTTGCTCGCCGGCATAGACATAAGACGCCTCCATTTGCTGCAAGGCGGCAGGCTCGGTGCCGCTTGCCGCCAGCGCCGCGATTTCGCGCCGCGCGACAATCCGCTGGCGCGGCGTCAGTGTCAGTGCGCGGCTGGGGCATTGCGCCTCGCAAAAACCGCACTCGATGCATTTGTCGATAATGGGGTTGGCCACCGGCATGGGCTTGAGATGTTTGACATGCAAGAGCTTGTCCTGCGACAGGATCACATCGGGGTTGAGCATGCCCTGAGGATCAAACAGCAGCTTGATTTCCTGCATCACGCGGTAGGCATCCGCCCCCCACTCCAGCTCGACAAAGGGCGCCATATTGCGCCCGGTGCCATGCTCGGCCTTGACCGCGCCCTCGTACTCGACCGCCACCAGCTGGCACACGTCTTCCAGAAAAGCCTGATAACGCCCGATTTCGGCCTCGCCGGAAAAGTCAGGGGTAAACACGAAGTGCAGATTGCCTTCCAGCGCATGGCCGAAAATGATGGCCTCGTGATAGCCGTGGCGCTGGAACAGGGCCTGCAGCTTGAGCGTGCCCTCCGCCAGATGCTCGATCGGAAACACCACATCCTCGATAATCACCGTCGTCCCGGTCGCGCGCATCGCCCCGACACTGGGGAACATGCCCTTGCGGATATTCCATAGCCGGGTCGTTTCGGCGGCATCACTACTGAACACGAGCGGCGCCAATGCGTAAAACGGCGCAAGCAAAGCGCTGATGGCTGCGCACTGGCGCTGCAAATCCGCTGCGGACTCGGCGCGGGTTTCAATCAGGATGGCCGCCGCCGTATCGGGCAGGCTGCGTATCAGCGCCGGCACGCCGGCCTTGTTTTCGACCGAGCGCAGGCTGGCCCTATCCAGCAGTTCGGCCGCGGCTACCTGATCCTTATGCTGTGCCAGCACCGAGATAGCCTGACAGGCCGTGCCGATGTCGGGGTAAAACACCAGGGCCGATGCCTTATGCGCCCAGTCGGGCACGGTGTGATACACCACCTCGGACACGAAGGCCAGCGTGCCTTCGCTGCCCACCATCAGATGCAGCAAGATGGCCAGCGGGTCGGTGTAGTCCACCAGCGCATTCAGGCTATAACCGGTGGTGTTCTTCATCTTGTACTTGCGCCGTATCCTGGCCGCGAGCGTCTCGTTCCCCTGCACGCGCAGGGCCAAGCCCGACAAGGCCGACAGCAAGCCGGCATGGCTCTCGCGAAACGCCGCCACACTAGCCTCGTCCGAGGTATCGAGCAAGGTGCCGTCTGCCAGGATCAGGCGCAGGCTGCGCACGGTACGATAACTGTTCTGCGCCGTGCCGCAGCACATCCCGCTTGAATTATTGTTGACGATGCCGCCGATCATCGCCGCATTCAGCGTGGCCGGGTCCGGGCCTATCTTGCGCCCGTAGGGCAAGAGCGCGGCATTGGCCGCCGCCCCCAGTACGCCCGGCTGCAAACGGATGGCCGCGCCATGATCCAGCACCTCCAGCGCATTCCACGCATCCCCCGCCACCAGCAAGATGGAATCGCTGACCGCCTGCCCAGACAAGGACGTACCCGCCGCACGGAAAGTGACCGGCAAAGCCAGTGCCGCCGCCTCGGCCAGCAACAGCCTGACCTCGTCCTCGTTATGCGTTTTCACCACCACCTTGGGCGTTAGCCGGTAGCAGGACGCATCGGTGCCATAAGTCAGCGTGGACAGCGGATCGGTATAGATGCGCCGGCTGTCGATACGACCACTAATACGCCGGACAAAGCTTTGGTAGGCGGCAGGCAACATGCAAATTGCTCCAGGACTCAGGTCATCAATAGGACAAAGTTTGCCACAGTCAGCGCACTTGCCCCATGCGGGGATGCCCCTATCCATGACTATGAATTATCCTGACGTGAAAACCACAAGCGGGAATACAAACATGCTGATGCACAAAGACAAGGCCACCTTGCTGGTGGTGGATATACAGGACAAGCTCACCCCCGCCATTGCTGGCGCGCAAAACCTGATCGCGCGCGCACGCTGGCTCATCGCGGCCGCCCATGATTGTGCCCTGCCGGTGGTGTTTTCCGAACAGTATCCGCAGGGGCTGGGCCACACTCTGGCCGAGTTAAGCGCCGCCGCCCCCGATGCAGTGCATGTCGAAAAGCTGCACTTCTCCTGCATTAGTGCCGGTTGCCTGCCGCGCAGCCTGCTTGAACGCGAACAGGTGATCGTGTGCGGCATGGAAACCCATGTCTGCGTGCTGCAGACGGTGCTGGGGCTGCTGCAACTGGGCAAACAGGTATTCGTGGTCGCCGATGTGGTCGGCAGCCGTGCCGACAGCGACAAGGAGTTGGGGCTGCAAAGAATGCGGGACGCGGGCGCGGTGCTGGTCAGCCGCGAAATGGTGCTGTTCGAGATGCTGGAAAAATCCGGCAGCGAGCAGTTCAAGGCAATGAGCAAGAAGTATCTGGTCGGCGAACAGCCGTGATGGCCAGGTAGGATGCTTAATTAAGAGGGCATCACCTGCCGGAAGGCGAAATTGCTGGCTTACGCTGCGGGTGGCGGCTAACCCGTCTTTGCGAAAACAGCAAGGCAAAGCACCCTGCGCTACTTGTAAAACGCGTAACAGATAGTCCGGGGCTTAACAATATGCACATAGCCATCCTTACCTTCGAAGGGTTCAATGAACTCGACTCCTTGATCGCCTTGGGGATACTTAATCGCATCAAAAAACCGGGCTGGCGAGTTACGCTCTCATGCCCAACGCCGTCGGTCACCTCCATGAACGGCGTCACCGTGCATGCCCAGTCAACATTAGCCGAAGCCTGCGCGGCCGATGCCGTGATAATCGGCAGCGGTATGCAGACTCGGGACATCGTCAACACCCCGGCGCTCATGGCGCAGCTCCAGCTAGATCCGGCACGGCAGCTGATTGGCGCCCAATGCTCCGGCACGCTGATTCTGGCCAAGCTCGGACTCCTCGGAAACGTCCCTGCATGTACTGACCTGATTACAAAACCTTGGGTACAGGAGGCGGGCATTGCCGTGATTGACCAGCCCTTCTACGCGCAAGGTAACGTTGCAAGCGCAGGTGGCTGCCTGGCATCACCGTATCTTGCCGCTTGGGTTATTGCACGCACCGAGGACGAAGAAGCCGCGAGAAACGCACTTCACTATGTCGCGCCGGTTGGCGAGAAGGAAGAGTATGTTTCCCGTGCCATGAAGAATATTGCACCCTATCTGCCATCACCCTAGTCATGACGACCAAGTTGGCCGGTAAGGGTTAGGCGTGTGGGTTAGCGCGTAGATACCGTCTTGCCCATCATGCGGTCAAGTAGTCCGAT
>NZ_WSSB01000011.1 GCF_009831765.1 Craterilacuibacter sinensis
GACATGGCCGCTTCGATGATTTCGTTACCGATGGTGAGCAGGGTGTCGCGTGGCGGCATGCAGGTCATCATCGAGCCGGTGCGGAAGTCCGGGGTGATCACCGGCTGGTTCCACTGCAGCGGGCTTGGACGGTCGACTTTGACGCCGCGCTCTTCCAGTACCTTGGCCAGGTTGTCGAGCTGGATATTGGCTTTTGCAACGGTTTCCAGTGGACGTGGGCCCCACATGCCGCGCATCGGACTGTCGATTGGTACCTTTTCGGAGGTTGCTGGTTCTTCCGGCGGTACGCAGCTGTGGTCGGCGCGGCCGACAATCACGTGCTTGAGCGGGTCGAAGTCGTTCCAGGAGTTAACAATCTTGGTCATGGTTGATGCCCTCGTTTAGTAAAACCGGTGTGATTTGCTTGGACGTATTTTTACGCGCTAAGCCTTACGCGGGCATTCCAAAAACTGTTCATTCGCTATCAAAAAACTGGCGTTCCACCTGGGGGCAAACCGGGTGTTTTTTCTGATATAGGCTTGCAAGCCTTGCCGGTAAACGCTTAACTTCTATGTCATTGCTTGTATCAGGGGTTGGGCATGCGTTTATGTGTGATTGCCGGGGACGGTATCGGGCGTGAAGTGACCGAGGTGGCGGTCGAAGTGCTGACGGCGCTGCTGCCGGGCTTGCAGATCATGGAGCACGAAGCAGGGTGGGACACATTTTGTCGTACTGGCACCGCCCTGCCCGAGGCGACGCTTGCCAGTGCCCGTGCATGCAAGGCGGTGCTGTTTGGTGCGGTGAGTTCGCCTGCGCGCAAAGTGGAAGGCTACCGTTCTCCGATTGTGGCCTTGCGCCGTGCGCTGGATTGTTATGCCAATTTGCGTCCGACCCGCTCCTTGCCGCTGGCCGCCGGCCGGCCGGATCTGGACTTGCTGATTGTGCGCGAGAACACCGAAGACCTGTATATCGGCGAAGAACAGAGTGACGGCGAGACGGCCACCGCCATCAAGCGCATTACGCGCCATGCCTCGATGCAGGTGGCCAAGGTGGCATTTGAACTGGCGGCAAGGCGGGCGCGCCAGCGCCTGTGCATTATCCACAAGGCCAATATCCTGCCGCTGACCGATGGCCTGTTTCGCGATGCGGCGCGTGCGGCAGGCGCAAACTATCCACAGGTGGCGGTTGACGAGTTGCTGGTGGATACGGCCGCACTGCGTCTGGTGCAGGCGCCACAAGCATTCGATGTGCTGCTGGCGCCTAATCTGTATGGCGACATTCTGTCTGATCTGGCTGCAGGCCTGAATGGCGGGCTGGGGCTGGCGCCTTCGCTGAGCGTGGGGCAGGGCGTGGCGATTGCCGAACCGGTGCACGGCTCGGCCCCCGATATTGCCGGGCAAGGTATCGCCAATCCGGTCGCAGCCTTGCTTAGTGCTGCCATGCTGTTGCGTCACCACTGGCAACTGCCGGTTAAGGCCGATGCGCTGGAGTCGGCTATCCGGCAGCTATTGTCTGCCGGTATCGCGACCGCCGATCTTGGCGGCACGGCCTCTACGCGCGCCTTTGGCCGGGCAGTTCTTGCGCAGCTGGCGCGTTAAGCGGCCAGTCTTGTGCCTATTCCGGCGCCGATGATTCGGCAGCCTGCATGATCTGCTCGATCAGTTTGCTGCGGGCGGCGATATGGTGATCGAAGCGCCAGTCCTGCAGTAGCTGGATGGCGGTGTCGAAGTACTTCATGTCGATATCGTACAGGGTGCGGATATCGAAGGCGGTGCCGGTTTCCAGTGCGGCGGCCAGCGCAATCAGCACTGCCAGCTGTTCCGGATCCTTATTGTCTTCCACCAGTTTCCTGATCTGTTTGGCTGCATTCATCTTGCCAGTCTCTCCCGGGTTGGCCATCCTGCCTTGGCCATGATAGGACGCTGCAGCGCTGCGGCAAGTCCAGGCCGGCTATTGCTGAGCCCTGAATGCTTAAGCTTGCGTTAATCTATTTAGGGTAAACTGCCGCAACAATATTTCTGCCTATCAAATATGCGACTGCCTGCCCTGCGTCCCCAGCGCCCAGAAATTGTGGCTTTGGTGCTCTCCTTACTGTTTGTCGTCCTGTTTAACCTTCCTTTGTGGCAGCGTGTTCTGGGCATTGTCTCTCCGGTGACCGGCCATAGCGTGTGGATGCTGGGACTGACCTTTGTCCTGCTGGCGGCCTTCTTTAATCTGGCATTGCTGTTGTTTGCCTGGCCGTGGATCTTCAAGCCGGTGGCGACCGTGCTGCTGCTGACCAGTGCGGCGGCGACCTATTTCATGCAGCAGTATGGCGTGCTGATCGACATGAATATGGTGCAGAACGTATTCCAGACCGATCCGGCCGAAGTGCGCGACCTGATTACCGGGCGCATGCTGGCGAGCATTCTGTTGCTGGGTGTATTGCCTGCGCTATGGCTGTGGAAAACGCCCATTCATTACCGCCCGGCTTGGCGTGAGCTGTTGGTACGCATCGTCGCCTTTTTTGTGGCTTCGATGATGCTGGCCGGTGTGGCGCTGGCCGGCTATCAGGAGTTTGCCTCGCTGTTCCGCAACCACCGCGACCTGCGTTATCTGCTGACCCCGAACAACTATATCCAGGCCACCAGTTCCTATTTGCGCCAGCATACGGCGACGCCCGATGTGATCCAGCCGTTTGCGACCGATGCACGCAAAATGTCGTTTGCCACCTTGCCGCACAAGAAGCGGGTGCTGGTACTGGTGGTGGGAGAGACGGCGCGTGCCGATCGTTTCGCACTGAATGGCTATGCACGTAATACCAATCCCGAGCTGTCTAAAATACCCGGCCTGATCAACTTCAGCGATGTCAGCTCCTGCGGTACTGAAACGGCGGTGTCGCTGCCGTGCATGCTGTCTGGCATGACGCGTGCCGACTACGATGCCAAAGTCGCCAAGAAGCGGGAAAACCTGCTCGATATCGTGCAGCGCAGCGGCTATGGCGTGTTGTGGCGCAATAACAATTCCGGCTGCAAGGGCACATGCCTGCGCATGCCGATCGAGGATATGGCGCATCTGGAAACGCCGGGGCTGTGTAACAAGGAAGAGTGCGGCGACGAGATCCTGTTGCAGGGTTTGCCGGAAAAACTGGCGGCAGCCAAGGGCGATATGCTGATCGTGCTGCATCAGAAAGGCAGCCATGGTCCGGCCTATTACAAGCGTTACCCCAAAGAGTTCGAGGTGTTCAAGCCGGTATGCCGCACCAGCGAGTTGCAGAAGTGCTCGGAACAGGAAATAGGCAATGCCTTCGATAACACCATTCTTTATACCGACCACTTTCTGGCGCGCACCATCGCGCTCTTGCAGCAGCAAAAAGATGTAGACAGCGCCATGGTGTATCTGTCGGATCATGGAGAGTCGCTGGGCGAGAACAATCTCTACCTGCACGGCACGCCTTACTTTATGGCGCCGGAAGCGCAGTACAAGGTGCCGATGCTGATGTGGTTCTCCGATGGCTACCAGAAGCGCAATGCCGTGAATACCCAGTGCCTGTCCGCCAAAAAGACCGGCTCTTACAGCCACGACAATCTGTTCCATTCGGTGCTGGGCCTGCTGGACATCTCGACGACCGAGTACCGCAAGCCGCTGGATGTATTCGCCGACTGCCGCCAACCCCGTCCCAAGGACTGATCAATGAGCGCCGAAATTTTACCGATGCCGGTAGCTGTTGCTGCTGGCGACAAGCGGGCGTTTTACCAGATGCAGGGCATGGTGCTGGCCAGCCTCGCGCTACTATTTTGGGTGCTCAACCGCTTTACCGGTCTGGATTTGTGGCTGGCTGGTCTGGCTTATGATCCGGCATCTGGCGGTTTTGCGCTGAAAAACAGCGTGTGGCTGGACTGGATCAATCACCGCCTGGCCAAGTATGCGGTGATTGCCATTGCGCTGTGCTGGCTGGTCCAGGGGGTGCGGCGGCGCGACGGACACATGCTGACGACGGGCATGGCGATGGCGCTGGCGACGCTGGCGGTGTCGCTGCTGAAAGCGGCCAGCCCGCATTCCTGCCCGTGGAGTCTGACCCAGTTTGGCGGTTCGGCCGAGCTGTTTACCATTTTTGGCGAGATCTCGGCTCACCCCGGCCCGGGGCGCTGCTTTCCCGGCGGACATGCGTCCGGCGGTTTCGCTTTAATGGCTGGTTATCTTTTTTATCGCGAGAGCAACCGGGTGCGGGCGCGCAGCTGGCTGGCGGCAGGGCTATTGGCCGGTGCCCTGATGGGCGCCGGGCAGATGGTGCGTGGCGCCCATTTTCTTAGCCACAACCTGTGGAGCGGCTGGGTGGTATGGCTGGTGTGCGTGGTGGTGTTTGCGCTGTATGACGGCCTGCGTGCACATCGCCAAAAAAAATCATTTGGCTTAAGTTTGGGTTAAGGCTGGGGGTGTGTAATGGCATCACGCCACTGGGACAGGTGGCTTCAACTTAGGATGAAGATCATGAAAAAATTGCTGCTTGTTGCCATGATGGCCGGTTTTGCTTCGACTGCCGCTTTTGCCGCTGCCAAGTGCGAAGTCCATCCGAAAGACCAGTGGATCAAGGAAGCCGACTTCAAGAAGAAGCTCGAGGCTGATGGCTACACCATCAAGAAGTTCAAGGTTTCCGGTGACTGCTACGAGATGTACGGCAAGACCAAGGACGGCAAGAAGGCCGAAATCTATTTCGATACCGTTTCCGGCAAGGCCGTGAAGTCTGAAATCGGGAATTGAACGGTGTCAGGGCTATGACCGGAGGGCGCGATGGCGCCCTTTTTCTTTTGCCGGAGGTATGCAATGAATGCAAACGATACGCTGACCCGGGTGCGGGTATGGGATCCGCTGGTGCGTCTGTTTCATTGGGCGCTGGTGCTATGCATCGCTTTGAATCTGTTTGTGCTGGAAGATGGAGACACGCCGCATCGCTGGACAGGCTATATCGCCACCAGCCTGATCGCGTTACGCATCGTCTGGGGCTTTGTCGGTTCGCGCCATGCCCGCTTTTCCGACTTCTGGCCGACGCGCCAGCGTCTGCTGGCGCACTGGCAGCGCATGAAAACGGGCGAGCCCGACCCGCATCCGGGTCATAATCCGGCAGGCGCCCTGATGATGCTGGCGCTGATGGCGCTGGTACTGGGGCTGGGTATCAGCGGTTATATGATGGGAACTGATGCCTTCTGGGGCGAGGAATGGCTGGAAGATACCCATGGGTTCATCGCCAACAGTCTGATGGCGCTGGCCGGCGTACATATCTTGGCCGCCTTGCTGATGAGCCATATCGAAGGGGTCAATCTGCCGCGGGCGATGGTGACCGGAGTCAAGGTGTATCAGCGCAGACAGCGGTAAGCAGGGCTGGATAATCAAGGAGGCGGTATGCGGGTGTTGCTGGTAGAAGATGACGGGATGATCGGTGACGGGCTGAAAATCGGCCTGACAGCCTTGGGGTTTACCACCGACTGGTTTCGCGACGGGCGCGAAGCATTCGCGGCACTGTCGGCTGCGCCTTACGACGCCGTGGTGCTGGACCTGGGTCTGCCCGGCATGGACGGCATGGACATTCTGGCCGCGTGGCGCAAGGCCGGGCGGGCCGAGCCTGTGCTGGTGCTGACTGCGCGCGATGCGCTGCATGACCGGGTCGGCGGTCTGGATGCCGGTGCCGACGATTATCTGGCCAAGCCGTTTGCGCTGGCCGAGGTGGCCGCGCGCCTGCGCGCGCTGATCCGCCGTCATCACGGGCAAAGCTCGCCCACTTTCACCCATGCCGACATTACGCTGGACCCGGTGGCGCACAAGGTGGTGCAGGCCGGGCGCGAGATCGAACTGACCGCGCGCGAATTCACCCTGCTGGAATTGTTGATGGCAAATGCAGGCCGTATCCTGCCCAAAGAACGCATAGAAGAAAAGCTGTATGGCTGGGACAAGGATGTAGAGAGCAATGCGCTGGAAGTGCATGTCCACCATCTGCGCAAAAAGCTGGGTAGTCAGGTGATACGTACCGTGCGCGGTGTCGGCTATACGTTGGGGGGCGAGGCGTGACCAAGAGTTTGCGTCTGCAGGTGATGCTGACGGTCGCGGCAGCCATCTTGCTGATCTGGGGCGGTAGTTCCGCCGTGGCATGGATGCAGGTACGCCATGAAATCGACGAATTATTCGATACCCAGCAAATCCAGTTTGCCCGGCAACTGTTGGCGGCCGATCTGCATGACTTTGATGAGGACAGCGCCCGCCTGCCACGCGGCAAGGCGCTTTTGCCCAAGCAGTTGCCCAAAGGGCAGCGCGGCAATCTGGAGGATGATGCCCTGTCTTTTATCGTCTGGGACGATGAGGGGCGGGTGGTGTTTTCCGATGGCGAAGACCAGGGTTTTGCGCCGCCGTCCGGGCAGCATGGTTTTTACAATGTGTCGCTTGATGGCGATAGCTGGCGTGTGCTCTATCTGCCTATGCCTGACGGGCACCGTGTCGCGGCAGTGGGGCAGCAGCTCTCTTTTCGCAACGAGGTCGCGCGCGAGATATTGATGGTGCAACTGCTGCCGTGGTTGCTGGCTTTGCCCCTACTGTTGCTGGTGTTGTGGCTGACCCTGACCCGCCGTCTGGTGCCGTTTCGCCGGGTGGCCGAACAGCTGGATGCTCGCAGGCTGGACGATGCGACACCGGTTGTCGCCGATGTGCCGCGCGAGGCTGCACCGATGCTGGCGGCGCTGAACCAGCTGATCGGGCGCATGGCCGATACCCTGTCGCGGGAACGCCGCTTTACCGCGGATGCTGCACACGAGCTGAGAACGCCGCTGGCGGCATTGAAGATTCAGGCCGAGGTCGCGCAACTGGGTTTGCCAGCGGCAGAGCAGGCGCGGGCTCTCGCCCAGCTGGAAGTCGGTATCGACCGTGCCACGCGCCTGGTCAACCAGTTGCTGGCCCTGACCCGGCTCGACCCGATGGCCGGTCCGCAGAACGCGCAGCCGGTGGACTGGGCGCGGGTGTTGCGGCAAGTGGCCGGGGATGTGGCGGCCGAGGCGGCAGAGCAGGGCATCACCCTGAAACTGGAGGGCGATATGGCGAGTGCCTTGCCGCTTAAGGGAGACGAAACGCTGCTGGCGCTGATGCTGCGCAATCTGGCCGACAATGCCATCCGTTATTCGCATCCGGGTGGCGAGGTGGTGTTGCATGCCAGCGCTGACGCCATCGCCCTGCTGGACCGGGGCCCGGGCATAGACCCGGAACTGATGCCGCGCATACGCGAGCGTTTCTTCCGTCCACCGGGGCAGGCACAGACCGGCAGCGGCCTGGGCCTGTCTATTGTCGAGCGGGTTGCCGCTTTGCACGGCTTGCAACTGGAGCTGGAAAACCGCCCGGAGGGCGGTTTGCTGGCACGACTGCTTCGGGGCTAAGGCTGGCGCTTCGCATGGCGGCGGATCAGCGCGATCTTGCCGCCTAATGCCTTGTCGACGATGGCCGGACATAGCAGGTTGAGGCGGGCAAACAACTTTTCCGGCCAGCCGATATAGCGTCGCCCGCTACGGCCACTGGCCAGTGCCGCCATCACGGCGCTGGCGACCATTTCGGGGCTGTCGCTGGCATTGCCCATCTCGCGGTTGAGCGCATTGACGCTATCGCTATTTAGCGCGGTGCGGGTCGCGCGCGGTGCGATGTAATGTACGCGTAGCGGCTGACCCGTCATCTCGCGCCGCAGTGCTTCATTAAAACCGTACAGACCGAACTTGGTCGCTGAATAGACGGTTTGCCCGGGAAAGCCCAGGCTGCCGAAGGTCGAGCCGATATTGACAATGTCGGCGTCGCCACTTTGTTGCAGCAAGGGTAATAGCGCCTGCGTCACCAGCATGGGCGCGCTCAGATTGGTCGCCACCAGCTGCTCTATTTCTGCCTCCGTCATCTGCTCGAATAGCGCAAAATGCCCGCTGCCGGCAACATTTACCAGACCCGAAATGCCCGCGCTATCGCGGCAAGCATCCAGCAATGCTGCCCGGCCTGAAGCCTTGGTCAGATCGGCTGAAACCCACAGCGCGTCGGTGCTGTCCGGCAAGGCGGCCGCCAGGGCAGCCAGACGCCCGGTATCGCGTCCGGTGAGTATCAGCTTGTGGCCGGCGGCGGCCAGCGCATGGGCGATGGCGCCACCGATACCGCCGGATGCACCGGTGACGACAAAAGTACGGGCTTTTTTCATGCAAACTCCGGTAGCAGGGCGGTCGCTGCGGCGGCATCGACCGAGCGCAAGGTGTCGCCAAACAGGCGGTAGAACATATTGGCACTGTGCAGGATGCAGGCCTGGTCTTGCGGATCGGTGATCCGGTTCATCAGTTTCTCGAAAAACACGATATGGTCCTGATCCAGTGCGCCATGCGAGCGCAGATAGCTGAAAGCCGAATCGGGCAGGCCGGTCGATAGCTGTATCGCGTCGGCCGCCTGACTGGCGATATTGACGCTAGTGCCTTCCAGCACCAGCACCATGCCGAAAAAGCCGACCGGGTTGACGCGGCTGACCATATCCCAGGCGTAGGCGACCATCAGCTCGGTCTGGGCATTGGGCAGGCTGTGGCGGGCCTTTTCCTTGTCGTAGCCGCAGGCGGCGATATCGTTCAACACCCATTCCTGATGACCGGTTTCTTCTTCTATGTATTCGGCCACCGCCTCGCGCAGCCACTCCTTGCTGTCCGGCAGGCGCGCCCCTGCCTGCATCAGTAAGGGGACCGTATGCTTCACATGATGGTAGGCCTGGGTCAGATAGGCGGCGTAGCTTGCCGCATCCATGGTGCCGGCCATGGCCTGATGGATCAGTTCGCTGGCCAGCAGATAGTCGCGGCCGCTGCTCGTGGCAGCCAATAGTTTTGGATAGAAAGTCATGCTTGGACTCCGGTGCGAGGGAGGGTAAGGGCGGCAAGGGCCGCCGCGTAGTGTTCGGCAATCAGCGCGCGTCTGGGGCGGCCGTTGTCGGTCATCAGCGGGCTGCCGGGCAACAAGGGTGTCTCCAGACGGATAAAGTGCGCCACGCGCGCATAGTCGGGCAGGCTAAGGCTGGCGTGATCCAGTGCCTGCTGCACGTGCTGGTCGTCGGCTCCCGGAGCAAACACCAGCGCGACCAGCGCCGGCAGCGCCTCGCCCAGCACCACGCACTGGCGTATCACGCCCTGTGCCAGCAATTCGCTTTCCACCCATTCGGGGGACACGTTGCGACCGAAGGCGGTAATCAGCAGATGCTTGCTGCGCCCGTTGACGTGGACGAAACCATCGGCGTCGATCCTGACGCGGTCGCCGCTTTTGACGCACGTGCTGAAGCTGGCCGGATCGCCCAGGTAACCGCTTGCATCCGGCAAGGTGATGACCAGCTCGTCGTTGACGACTTCCACGCTGACATGCGGCAGCACCCGGCCGACGCTGCCTGGCCTGTCCTGTTCCGGGGTATTCAGGCAGACCACGGATCCGCACTCGGACAGCCCGTAGCCTTCGTACACCGGCAGGCCCAGCGCGCGGGCATGCTCGACCAGCCGTGGGGCGACGCGGGCCCCCCCCACCGCGACAAAGCGCAGGCTGGCCGGCACCTGCCAGCCAGCCTGTGCGGCGGCGACGAGTTCGCCCAGCAGTTGTGGCACCAGAATCAGGCTGGCGGGCGTGTAGGTGTCCAGTGCGCGGCACAGGCGGGCGACGTCAAAGCCCGAGCTGCCGGACAGGCCGACCTGCGCCAGTGGCGGCACATGACAGCATGCGCCTGCGAGCAAGGCACGGTAGACACCGGCGACATTTTCCAGCAGCGTCGACAGCGGCAGCACGGCCAGGTGTGAGCGCAGGCTTGCGCCGCCGCTGGCATCCAGGAGTGCGCGGGTGGTGGCCAGCAGCAGCGTCTGGCTCAGGCAGACACCCTTGGGGGCACCGGTGGTGCCGGAGGTAAAGGTGATTTTGGCGCTGTCGCTGTGTCCGGTGGCGTCCGGCTGCAGTACGGTCGCGCCCAGTGTGCGGCAGCCGGGAAAGAGCGGGGCGCCAGGTATGGGCTGTAGCAGCAGTTCCGCCTTGCTGCTGGCCAGCACATGCGCCTGTTGCGCCGGTGAAAAAAACAGCGGCAACGGCACCAGCGTGACGCCGGCCTGCAGTGCGGCCAGGTCGGCGATGACCCAGTCGCAGCCGTTGTCGGCGGCCAGCGCGACCACACGGTAAGCTGCCAGCGCGGAGGCTGCGGCGTCGACCGCCGCGAGCAACTCGTCGGCCTGATAGCGATGCGTCCCATCGTCGAGAACGATGCGGCTGCCGCTTTGCTGTAGGGCGGCCTGCAGTGTTTGCCACAGTGGCGTGTTCATGGGTTTGCCTCCAGCCGCAGGCGCTCGGCAAAGTTGTGAGCAAGGTGCTGCCAGGCCGTCCAGTGCGGCTGGTTCGCCAGACGCGCAGCCAGCGCCTGGTAGGACGGTTCGATCAGGCCCAGCGTTACCCAGGGTGCCTGGGCGTAGTAGCTGCCCCAGCGCTGTTGCTGCGCAAGCGGCAGCCGGGTCGGATCGGCTGGCGTCAGGGCGACCGTCTGCAAGCCCATATGGCCCAGCATCTTCCCCAGGCGTCGCGTCGCGGTAAACACCACCCAAGGGCGGCCAGCCGCCTGCATGGTCAGCACCAGCATGCGGATCAGTGCGCCGGCCTGGCGGTCATGCGCTGCCAGGTTGCCGATTTCTGCCAGCTGCGAACGGGCGACCGGCCGGCCCAGTGCGCCGGCCAGACGCTGCTCGATGCTTTCATCCAGATACTGTTCCAGATATAGCGGTGCATGCTCTGCCAGCCTGACACCGAGTACGGCGCGGATCTGCTGCTGATCCGCCTCGCCCAGCAGCCACGGCAGAAAGTGATCCGGCCGCGCCTGGTAGTGCTGCCAGAAGGTCTGTGCCACGAAGGCGGCCAGTTCGTCGTGCTCCGCTTCACCGCTGCGGCTAAGGCGGCAGTGCTGCTGGCATAGGGTATCGGGTTGGGCTGACATCATGTTTCCCTGTGCTGGGTCATGCTATGCAGCTTAGTGGTGTTGCCTTAAGGCTGGCTTAACAGCGGGAAGGTGTCCGCAGTGGCATGTTCCTCGCCGCAGCCTGGCTGCGACAATTGGTCGCATGGGCAAGGTGCGCTTGCTGTGTCAAGCTGGCCTTATCCAAAGTTTGCGGCCTCCCTGTGCGGAGGCTTCTTTTTTGCCCGCCGCACAAGCCTCGCAACTGGCTGGCACGGCTTCCGATGTGGTCGAGAATACGCAGGTGATCGCCGGCGACCAACGTCGCTGCCTCGGCGCCGGCATTCTGGCTCAATCCGGATGGCAGCCGGGACTGGCTGCGTTGCTGATCCTGCTATGGCTGTGGCGGCGGCGGAAACCATAAAAAACGGTGCAAGCCTTGGCGTGCACCGTTGCTTTTGTATGCTGCCACTTATGGCAAAATTTCTGAATGAAAAGACACGCCCGGCACAGTAATGGCCGGGCGTTACTGTGGAGCCGTTAGCCCGGGCTTACCAGCGGCCCTGCACCTGTAGCCATAGCGTGCGGCCAGGTTCGTTGATGCGGCCGGTTATCGGGTTGAGTCCGTTGGGCTCGCCCTTGTTGAGCGCTTCGGCGTAGGCGCGGTCGAGCAGGTTGTCGACGCCGGCCGACAGCAGGATCGCGTCGTTCAGCTGGTAGCCGGCCTTCAGGCCTACCGTCGCGAAGCCGCTGCTCTCGCCAAGGTCGGTGCCGACGATATTGCCCTGCCCCGGTGCGACCCGGCCCTGGCGGGCGACACCGCGCACATGGGCGGCCAGCGCCAGCCTGTCATTTTCCCAGCCCAGCGTCAGCAGGCCTTCCAGCGGCGGCGTCTGCGCGAGCGCCTTGCCGTCGCTGCGGTTCTCGCCCCACGCATAGGAGAGCGTCGCACCCGCGTGCCAGTTGGCCGCGAAGCGCCAGTTGGCGTCTGCCTCGAAGCCGGCGCGGCGGGCGTCGACGTTGCGGGCGCTGCCGGCGATCGAGCCCGGTTTGCCTTCGAGCAGGATGAAGTCGTCGATACGCGACAGGTAGCCGGAGACGGACGCCTGCAGCGTGCCGTTTCTGTACAGCGTGCCGAAGTCGAGTTCGGTGTTGCTTTCCTTGTTCAGCTTGGCGCCATTTGTCTTGGCGCGCTCCCAGAAGTCCGGCGCACGCTGGGCGATCCCCAATCCGATATACGGCGTCCACGCGCCTTGCCTGCTTTCCAGCCGGACAAAGCCAGAGGTCAGGTTGTAGTGCTGCTCGGTATTGCGCAAGGCCGCGTTGCCAAAGCCCGCATCGTAGCGCGCGTCGACGCGGTCGTGGCGCAGGCCGGCGACCAGCTGTTCGCTGGTGCCCAGCGGCAGCTTGCCCTCGGCGAACACGCCGGCACTGTCGAAGCTCTGGTCGGGTGAGCGCGGCTTGCCTGCGTAATCGACCCCGCCGCGGAAGGTATGGTCGTCTTGCAGCCAGTCGGCGCCGACGGTCAGTTCGGCCCTGGCGAGTTTGAGGTCGGCGGCGACGCGCGCGGTGTCGGTCTCGCGGTCAGGATTGCTCAGCATCTTCATGCCCGGTTGCGGACGCAGGCTGAAGTTGTCCATCACATGGTCGACGTAGCTGTGGCCGTATTCGGCGCGCAGCGCGGCCAGCCACGGCGTGAGGTTCCGCCGCTCGGCCTTGATGCCCCACGCGTCGCGGTCGAATACGGTGCCGTCCATCGAACGGTCGGCGTAGGCGGCTTCGCCGCGGCTGCGGTCGGCGGACAGCTCGATGGTGGTGTCGGCGTCGGGCGTGAAGCCGGCGATCGCGGTCGCGCTGTGGCGGTCGAATGCCGAGTGCACCTTATCCCCGTTGCCGTCCTGGTAGTCGCCGCCGTGCGCCTGGGTGCCGATCGCGCGAACATAGCCCAGCTGGCTGCCGACGGTCGCGTCGAGCCACGCGTCATTGCGGTCGAAGTTGCCGCCGGTCGCCGACAGGTTAAGCTGGGTGCCGGCCTCGGCAAACGGCTCGGTCTTGCGCTCGAAATTGACGGCACCGCTGATCAGCCCCATCCCGTATTTGACCGACTGCGGGCCCTTGATGACCTCGACCAGATCGTATGCGCTGGGAACGATGTACGCGGTCGGCGGATCCATGCGCCCGCCGCAGCCACCGTACAGAAAGTGGCCGTCGGCCTGTACCGCCAGGCGCGAGCCGCCCAGCCCGCGCAGCAGCGGGTCGGACGAAGCGCCACCCTTGCGGATGCTGCTCATGCCGGGGACCGTCTTCAGAAAGTCGGCCGCGTCGGCAGCGGCGACCGGCCGGTGCGGCGCCTGCGGGTCGGCAGTGACGACGAGCGGGCTGACGGTGCGCGCGCCGGTGACGACGATTTCGTCCAGTATGTGGATTTCGGGGGCTTCGGCCCAGGCACTATGGATGCTGAGAATCAAGGGTAACAGGGGCAGGGCATGTGTTTTTTGCATCGCATCATCCGGTGATGGTTAATGGTAGCGATGCTAATGGTGTTGTCATTTTGAAGGAATGCGACACATTGTCGCAGCAGCGCAAGGTGGGTAGAAAACCCCCTCTGATGACTATGGTTTGCGGTGTTATTATTCTAAATAAATAATTAAATGATTTTTAGAGCTTAGGGTATTGGCAAGATGAAAACACTCTCTATTTCGCTACGTCTGTATCTGCAATCTTTAGTCTTGCTGGCTGGCATCTTGCTGGTGGCCGGCTTCGGGTTTTATGCAATGAAGCAAAGCGATACAGCGATGGATTCGATATATTACGACCGGCTGGAACCCGTGACTGATTTGGGGCAGGTACGTTTCAATTTGGGGGAAATACATTCCTATAGTTTGCAGCTAGCTTACGCTAGCGGAAAAAGGGGAGCGTGCCGCCCTGCCTGATATTCTTCGTTCATTTGATGGATTACTGCAGCAAAATGCCGCGTTGTGGAAAAAGTATGCCGCGACGACGATGACCGCCGAGGAGTCACAGCTGGTGGCTAAATATGAAGCATTGACGGCCAAGCGCCTGCCTGTCTTGCAGGCTTTGCTTGCGGAGGCGGGCAAGAGCCAAGCCGACCCGGCGCGGCTGCATGCCATCATTGCCGAGTATGACCCTCTGGCTACCGAGAGTTTGACAGTGTTGGGTGAATTGGTCGCTTTGCAGGCCCGGGTTGCCCGAGAGGCGCAGCAGGTAGCAGACAATGGATTTCAGCAGGCCGAGATGTGGATGGCGGGTTTGGTGTTGCTGTGTTTGAGTGGCGGCTTGCTGTATGCAATGCTTAATGTACGTTCGGTGACGCGGCCATTGTCCGATGTGGGGCAGGTGATTGAAGCCGCCGGTGTGCACAACGATTTCAGCCGGCGGGTGACGGTGCTGCGCCATGACGAGCTGGGGCAGATGGCGCAATCCTTTAACGGGCTGATGGACAAGCTGGCGTCCACTTTCGGCTCTTTGGGGCAGGAAGTGCAGCGCTTTAACCAGGCGGCGGCATCGGTGTCTGACTCGGCCGCCCAAGTGTCACAGGCATCCGAGCATTCCAGCCAGGCGGCGGTAGCGATGGCTGCGACGGTCGAGCAAATGATGGTTGCCGTGCAACATATCTCGGATAGCGCCAAGCAGGCGCAGCAGCAAACTACGCAGGTGCAGACCCACTCGGAGCAGGGCGAGCAAGTGGTGCTGCAGACGGTGGCACACATCCGCGTTGTGGCCGACAGCGTCAATGGCAGCGCCGGCGAGATCGGCTTGCTTAACGAGCAGGCGCTGAAAATTTCATCGGTAGTGCAGGTGATACGCGATATTGCCGACCAGACCAATTTGCTGGCACTCAATGCCGCGATCGAGGCTGCACGTGCGGGTGAACAAGGGCGCGGCTTTGCCGTAGTGGCCGATGAAGTGAGGAAGCTGGCCGAACGGACCAGCCAGTCGACCAGCGAAATCGGCTCTCTCTTGGGCTGCGTGGGTACCGGTACCCGTCAGGCTGTCGAAACCATGCAGCAGACCGTGGCACAGGTCGTCAGTAGTGTCGAAATGGCGCAGGGGGCGCAGTCGTCGATAGGCGATATGCGCAGCAATGCCGAGCAAGTGCTGGAGAGTGTGGCCAATATCAGCCTGGCGCTGGGCGAGCAAAGCTCGGCCAACCAGATGATCGCGCAAAAAGTCGAGATGGTGGCGCAGGCTGCCGAAGAAAACTCCGCCATCATCCGTCAGGTGGCAGAGTCTGCCGCCGATGTCAGTCGTACCGCAGAGCGCATGCGTGAAACCATGGCGCAGTTCCGGGTCTAGTCAAGCAATAGCCGGATGTCGTGTGCCAGGGCGTCGGCGGGGGTGCCGTAAGGCTGGTACACCCGCAGCCTGCCGGTTTTATCGAGCAGGTAGGAGCCGGCACTATGGTCGATCAGATAGCCGCCGCCTTCGGTCGGCAAGACTTGCGACACGATGCGAAAGCGCGTGGCAACGGCGGCGAGTTCCGCCGCACTGCCGGATAGGCCGATAAAGCGCGGGTTGAAATGCGGCACATAGCCGGCGAGCACCGCCGGCGTGTCGCGCTTGGCATCTACCGAGACAAACAATACCTGCACCTGATCACTGTCCTTTCCCAGCGTTTTCATCGCGGCGGCGTATTCCAGCAAGGTAGTGGGGCAGATATCGGGACAATGGGTGTAACCGAAAAACAGCGCGACCACTTTGCCCTTGTAATCGGCCAGTGAAACGCGCTGGCCGGTGTGTGCGTTCAGCGTGAGTTCGCCACCAAAGGTTTCGCCTGAGATATCGCTACCCTTGAACGGCAAGGGAGCAGGCGTTGGCGAGCAGGCGGACAGCGCAAGGGCAAGCAGCAAGGGAAGCAAGGCGGAAGGTTTCATAAGGGCTATGGTAAGCCCAGGATATGTGCTTAGGCTTGCGGCAAATTGTCGCAGCCTTCGCCGCCCACAGGTGCTGATGGTAAAGTTGTGGCCATGCCTGTGCCCTTATCCCCTGTCTTGTTTACCAATGCCGCCAAACGCATGATCCAGTTGCGCTGGCTGATGCTGCTGGCTGCCGCCTTATTGCTGGGTCTGCTGTTCTGGCAAGGCGTAGTCCTGCCGTGGGGCTTGTGCATACAGGCGCTGGCGACGCTGGCACTCATCAATCTGGCGCTGGCGCATGGGCTTTTTACTGCGCTGCTTCATATACATGCGTTGGCCTTGGGTTTGCTGGCCGATGTATTGGTCCTGACTGAAATTCTGGCTTTGAGCGGCGGTGCGGCCAATCCGTTGGCCTCGCTCTATCTGCCGCCCATTCTGTTTGCTGCCTTATTGTTGCCCGCGCGTTTTGCCTGGGGTCTGGGTGGCCTGTCTTTGCTGGCTTATGGCGGGCTTTTTTTCTGGCACCTGCCATGGCCGGTGGCCGGTGGCGATGCGGCTTACGCCTTTACCCTGCATTTAGCCGGTATGTGGCTGACTTTTGCCCTGTCTGTCATGCTGATTGTCGGCGTGGTGTCGTGCCTGTCGCGCGAGCTGGCCGGGCGCGAGGCTGCGCTTGCGGCCGCGCGCGAGGCGCAATTGCGTAACGAGCAACTGGTGGCATTGGGCGTGCAGGCCGCCAGTGCCGCCCATACCCTGTCTACCCCGCTGGCGACGCTAAGCCTGCTGTCGGACGAGCTGTCGGACGCCTATGCCGATGATCCCGAGCTGGCCGAAGATCTGCTGCTGATGCGCCAGCAACTGGCGCAGTGCCGCGAGGGCTTGTCCCGGCTGCGGCATGATGCCGAGCCGGCCAGCGAATGCCTGCCCTTGTTCGATGCGCTGGCTACGCGCATTGCCGGCTGGCGTGCGCTGCGCCCCGATGTGGTCTTGAGCTGGCAAGGCAGGCATAGCGGCGGACCTGCTCTCGCGCTGGATAACGGCTTCTGGGCCGCCTTGTTTAATTTGCTGAACAATGCGGCGGATGCCGGTGGCGGCAAAGTCGAGCTGGAGGTGGCCTTGGCGGCGGGGAGCTTGCAACTGACCATCATTAACCGGGAAGGCTGCCTGTCCGAGGCGCAACTGGAGCGTGCCGGCCTCGCCATGCTGCCTTCGGGCAAGACGGGCGGAATGGGGATCGGTGTGCTGTTGTCGCATGTGACCCTGTCGCGTCTGGGTGGCAGCCTGACGCTATGTAATGACCAGGCCGGCGGTGTGCGTGCCACGCTGCGCCTGCCTTTGATGGAGATGGCCGGGTGAGCGATTTTTTGCTGGTGGATGATGATGCGGCCTTCAGCCGCATGCTGATGCGCGTTTTGCTGCGGCGTGGCTTTAGCATTGCCTGTGCTGCGAATGGCAGCGATGCGTTGCAGCAGGCGATGCAGTTGCAGCCTGCGCGCATCGTGCTGGATTTGAATCTGGGCGGCGATTCCGGCCTTAAGCTATTGCCGCAACTGCGTGAGGCGGCGCCTGATGCCGCCATTGTCGTGCTGACCGGTTATGCCAGCATCGCCACTGCCGTTGAAGCCATCAAGCTGGGAGCGATACAGTATCTGGCCAAGCCGGCCGCAGTCGAGGCCATTCTGGCGGCCTTCGGCCAGCAGGCGGCAAACCCTGACCTTGCACTGGCCGAGATGCCGATGTCGCTGAAACGGATCAGCTGGGAGCATTTGCAGCGCGTGCTGGCCGAGCATGAAGGCAATGTTTCCGCGACGGCACGCTCGCTCAAGATGCACCGGCGCACCCTGCAGCGCATGCTGGCCAAGCGGCCGGTTGCCGGCTGATTGGCGCAGATGCCACGCTGGCGGCATGGCTATATCAGCAAAACTTTAGCGACTGCATCAGAAAAAGTGATTGGAGTATTCATTCGGTTTCCGCCTTAATGTTGTTTGCATTGCAGCAAACAGAACTGATAGAGGGGAAAACAAGATGATGTTGCGTGGACAGATGATGGAAATGCCTTTGCTGATTTCGGACCTGCTGGTGCATGCCGAAACCTGGCATGCGGACAGCGAGATCGTATCGCGTACAGTAGAAGGCCCGATCCATCGCTATACCTACCGCGATCTGGGTAAGCGTTCGCGTCAGCTGGCCAATGCGCTGAAGTCGCTGGAAATCAAGATGGGTGACTGCGTGGGTACGCTGGCCTGGAACGGCTATCGCCACCTTGAGCTTTACTACGCGGTGTCCGGTTCTGGCGCGATCTGCCATACCGTCAATCCGCGCCTGTTCCCCGAGCAGATCAGCTACATCATTAATCATGCCGAAGACCAGGCCCTGTTCTTCGACCTGTCTTTCCTGCCAGTTGTCGAGCAGATCGCCTCCGAGCTGACTTCGGTGCGCCATTTCGTGTTGATGACCGACCGCGCCAATATGCCGAAGGACAGCTCCATTCCTAATCTGCGTTGCTATGAAGATCTGGTAAACAGCCATAGCGACCAGCTGGACTGGCCCGAATTCGACGAAAAAACTGCGTCCAGCCTGTGCTACACCTCGGGCACGACCGGTCACCCCAAGGGCGTGCTGTATTCGCACCGTTCGACCGTATTGCACGCCTTCGCCAGCTCGCTGCCGGACAGCCTGGATATCTCGGCACAAAGCGCCGTGATGCCGGTGGTGCCGATGTTCCATGTCAGCGGCTGGGGTCTGCCTTATAGCTGCGTGATGAACGGCGCCAAGCTGGTGCTGCCTGGCCCCAAGATGGACGGCGTCAATCTGTACGAGCTGATCGAAGAAGAGGGCGTGACCATGGCGGCCGGCGTGCCGACCATCTGGATGATGCTGCTGCAGCATTGCCAGCGCAATCATCTGAAAATACACAGCCTCAAGCGCGTAGTCATCGGCGGTTCGGCCGCCCCCGAATCCATGGTTGACCAGTTGGCCGAACACGGCGCCGAAGTGCGCCAGTTGTGGGGCATGACCGAGCTGTCGCCATGCGGCACCACCAGCACCCCCAAGTTCAAGCACAACGGTTGTGATATCGCGACCTTGCGCCATCTGCAGGGCAAGCAGGGTCGTCCTATCTATGGCGTGAAAATCCGTATCGTCGACGATGAAAACCAGCCGCTGCCGCACGACGGCAAGGCCTTCGGTAATCTGCAGGTCAAGGGCTCGTGGGTGTTGTCGCAATACTTCCGTCGCGAGCTGGACGATAACCATACCGCCGACGGCTGGTTCAATACCGGCGATGTGGTGAATATCGATACCGACGGCTACATGAAGATTACCGACCGCACCAAGGACGTGATCAAGTCCGGCGGCGAGTGGATCAGCTCCATCGATCTGGAGAATATTCTGGTCGGTCACCCGGCTGTCGCCGAGGCCGCCGCCATCGGCATCATTCATCCGAAGTGGGACGAGCGCCCGCTGATGGTGGTGGTACTGAAAGAAGGCATGAGCGCGACGCGCGACGAGCTGATCGGTTTTTATGAAGGCAAGATCGCCAAGTGGTGGACACCGGATGATGTCGCCTTTGTCGATGAGTTGCCACATACCGCGACCGGTAAGTTACAAAAAATGAAGCTGCGCGAACAGTTCAGTTCGTATAAGTGGTAAGTGCTATGTGCAAGCGAATATTCTTTCGTAATATATTGAAGATTTAGAACAATTACGTTAGAGTAAAGCTTCACACGGAAGCCTGATGGTTTTTTTGTGGTGTTAGCCCCTCGAAGCATCCGGCCGGTTCGCCGGCAAGATGTTTCTTCCTCGTGTTGGCCCCTGTCCTTATCCGGCAGGGGATTTTTTTTGCCCGCTGCATGTGGCAGGCCGGCATTTTCCCTGCGAATAGGCTCTGAGTTTTTATTTAAAAATCAGAGTATTTGATATTGCAAATATATTAGCATATGATTGATTTCGGGTATTTGTTCTGAAAATGGCTTTGGCCGACTCCCCTGCCGCTCGTAAAACCGTGTACCTGGGGTCGTGGTAAAACTGCATAGAGAATCTGATGAAATCATTGAAATCAAAACTTATGGCGCTAACCGCGCTATTCATGCTGTTGCTGACGCTGATACTGGTTTCGGTGGCATATACACAGATGCACAGTACCATCAACCAGAGTACCGATTTCGAGTTCGATGCCAGGGTCGATGGGCAGAGTAACTTTATCGAAAACTGGGTTGCCGACAAGAAAAGCCAGCTAAGCGCTCAGACGCAGACAATATTGCAGCCTGATGCCTTGCGCGGCCTGAAGCAGGGTGCGGCGGGAGGGGGCTTCGTTGTTAATTATGTCGGCTTCGCCGATGGGCGTTCGCTGTTTTCCGATGAATGGGTTGCGCCTGCCGATTACAGTATTACCAACCGCGACTGGTTCAAGCAGGCGCGCGCAGTCGGCAAGCCTATCGTCACCGCGCCTTATGTGGACGAGGCGAGCAAGAAACTGACCGTAACCATAGCCGTGCCCTTTAATACAGGCGGCCAGTTTGGCGGCGTGATCGCGGGTGACATCTTCGTTGACGGTCTGGTCAAGGCGGTCATCGGCGATAAGGTGCGCGGGGGGGGCTACAGCTTTATCGTCGATGGCGACGGCAAGCTGATTGCCCATCCACAAGCTGAACTGGTGCTCAAAGACATCAGGTCGGTCGCCCCCGAGCTGACTAAGGAACGCATCGTCGAAGTTGCTGCGGCAAACCAGGCTCAAGAGGCCGAGATCGGCGGGCAGGACATGCGCTATGCCATCCAGGCCATTGATGGTACCAACTGGTATGTCGGGGTGGCCGTGCCGCTGGCGGTGACGGAAGCGCCATTGGATGATCTGCTGGTCAGCGTCACCGGTTTTGCCGTACTGGCTTTGCTGCTGATGGTGCCGCTGGCTTCAGGGCTGGTCGGGCGCATGCTCGCAGGTTTGGGTGGCCTCAAGGACGCGATGGTGGAAATCTCGCAGGGCGATGCCGACCTGACACTGACGCTGCCGGTACATGGGCAGGATGAAATTGCCCAGACTGCTGCCGCTTTCAATGCCTTTATTCTGCGCCTGAACCAGCTGTTTGGCGGCTTGCGCCAGAATGCCACCACGGTGGTGGGTGGTGTCGGGGAGGCCAGCGGCCTGGTCGGCAAAGTGGCGGTGAGTTCGCGCGAACTGTCCGATGTCTCCAGTGCCAATGCCGCGACGCTGGAGCAGATCACGGTCAGCATCACCCATATTGCCGATAATGCCGGCGAGGCGGATAGCTTGCTGTGCGAAACGCGTAACGAGCTGGAAAACAGCGCCCAGAGCATGGAGCGCCTGTCCGGCGGCATGGAAGGCACGGTGGCTTCGGTGCGGGCACTGGAAACCATGCTGGCATCGCTCAATACCCGCTCGCAGGATATTTCCGGCATTACCCATGTGATACGCGATATCGCAGACCAGACCAATCTGCTGGCACTGAATGCCGCGATCGAGGCGGCGCGTGCAGGCGAGCAGGGACGGGGTTTTGCCGTGGTGGCGGATGAGGTACGCAAGCTGGCGGAGCGCACCACGCAGGCCACGCAGGAAATTGCCACGATGGTCGGCGCCATTCGCAGCGAAACGGCACAGGCGGTGGGCGACGTCAATAAGACGGTAGATGCGGTGGAAAACGGGGTCAGCGTGACCCGCGAGGCGGTCGGGCAGATTGGCAAGATCCGCCTGTCGATGAGTGGTGTCGTCGACAAGATGAAAGAAATCAGCCATTCGACCAGCGAGCAGCAGCATGCGACCACCCTGATCGCGCAAAGCACCGAGCAGATCAACGGCCGTGTACTGGAGAATGATGCGGTACTGCAGGATGTCAGCGCCACCTTGCAGGGCCTGAATAGCACCGCCGGCAAGATGGATGCCGAATTTGGCCGCTTTAAACTGTAAGCCTTACGGGCCGGTCGGCCCCAGCGTCAGGTAAACGCTGCGCAGGGCTGCTTTCCCTTGTTCGCGTTCGATCACCGCCTGCCCCGCCATGGGGTAGGCGGTTTGTTTTTGGCTGTCGATATCGTGGCGTTGCAGCGCCGTGGCTATGGTGGCCACGCGGGCTTGTGCCAGTGCGCGCGTGCCGCGGCCATCTTCGTTCAGGCTGGCATGGCCGGTGAGTACGACTCGGGCGATGCCCCAGCGTTTGAGTGCCCAGGCGCTGCTGACCAGTGTCCGGCTGGATTCTGCGTTCAGCTCGGCACTATTTTCGGCAAAATTCTGTACCGGTAGCGGCATCGGTGGCGGAATGATCTGTAGCTGCCAGCCGCTGAGCCGGGCACTGAGCGTGATCTCGGCATTTTGCAAATCTGCCAGTGATAGCCCGCCCGCCGGGGCGATATAGGCGCTGATTTCCCGGGTATTTTCGTCGATAAACAGCTGGCCTATGCGCGCGGGGATGCCGGCAATAATGGTGTTCCTGATGGCCAGCGGTGCCTTGCGGCTGTCCATTTGCTGTTGCTGACTCTGTGCCAGCTTGCCCAGTTGTGCGCTGATGCGCCGATCCAGATCCAGCGCATTGGTGTTGGCGACAATCTGGTCCAGCGTCAGCCGGCTATCCTTGCCGAAGCGCGCATCGAGCAGGGTATTCAGTTTTTGTTCCAGACCGGCATCAAAACTGCGTGTCAGCACCACCAGATTGACTTCGGCCCCCTGCTTGCCCGGTGGCGACAGCACCTTGAGCTGCTGGATGGTGTCGCTGGCCGGCAGTGCACTATTGACCGTATCTTGCACCTGCTTGGATAAAATGGCCTGGCTGACCGAGCTGTTCAGTGTCTTGACCAGCGGAATGGACAGCAGTGCCAGCACGAACAGCGCGACGCCGCCACGCCATGCCAGCGCCTTGCCGCTGGGCCATTTGCCCAGCCCATACCACAGCGACACACCCGTCACCGAGAAGGCGATCGCCAGCATATTGGTCAGAAACAGCAAAAACGCGCCGGAGAAAATGTCCCACGAGGCATTGGCCCAGCCGTAGCCGCTGGTTGCCAGCGGCGGCATCAGCGCGGTGGCAATCGCCACGCCGGCAAAGGTGCCGCCTTGCTGGCGGATGATGGCAAAGCCGGCGACCATTCCCGAGAAGACGGCCACCAGCAGGTCGAAGAAGTTGGGATTGGTGCGCGCGAGGATCTGCGCGGTGGGCGGAATAAAAGGCGAGAAATTGACGATGGTGTAGCTGGTCACCAGTGCCGCCACCACGCCAAAGCCCAGTGCCAGCGCCGCCTGCTTGCCGTAGGCCAGATTGGTCTTGGCGATCGAATAGCCCAGCAGGTTGATCGGCCCCATCAAAGGCGCGATCAGCATCGCGCCTATCACTACCGCGGCCGAGTCCAGTAACAGGCCCAGCGTGGCAATGGCGCAGGAAATGAACACCAGAAAGATATAGGCCGGGGTCAGCAGGCCGTTTTCGACCATACTGCGATCGACCTCGGCCTGATCCACATGCTGCTGGCGCCGGTTCCACCATTCCCCGACGATGATCTCGGCCAGGCTGCGCGTTGCCATGCTCATTCCTATCTATTGGTTTCAGGCATTTATTGTGGATCAAGTGTGATGGCACTTCCAGTTTTGCTTATACGTCATTTTTATTGCCTGATATGTATATCAAATACATAATCCGCAGCAAGCGTCCGGCTCGAGGCGCCAACAACTAAAGGGGAGCTCCATGCGTTCACTCAAGGCGCGAATCATAGGCTTTAATGCCTTGCTGCTGGCAGGATTTGCCGTGCTGCTGTTTGCCATCGTTTTTGTCCAGGTCCGTACCATGGCGTTGCAAGGTATTGCCAGTGAACAGAACACCACGCTCAAGGGGCAGTCTATCCTGATTGGCGACTGGGCCCGGGACAAGCAGAGCGTGCTCAAGGGGCGCTCGCAGCGCTTCGACAATGAAATCAATATGCTGGGCCGTGATCCGCAGTGGTTCCTGACGCAGGGCATGCAGGAGGGGCGCTTTATCGATCTGTATGCCGGTTTTTCCGATAACAAGGCGCTGTTCGCTTCGGGCTGGATGCCACCTGCCGACTACTCCGTCACCAGCCGGGCCTGGTATCAGCAGGCCGTGGCAGCGGGAAAACTGGTGATGACCGATCCCTATATCGACGCCGACACCAAGGCTATCGTGCTCACGGTGGCCATTCCCTTGCCGGGCAGCAATGGCGGCGTGCTGGCCGGCGATATTTCGATGACCGAACTGACGCGCACGCTGGCGACCCTGCCGGTAGGCGGCAATGGTTACAGCCTGCTGGTGGACAGCAAGGGCAAACTGATCTCGGCTCCGGACAAGACGCTGGTGACCCAGCCGCTGACAACACTGGTGCCGGCGCTGGACAATGCCGCGATGCAGGCCGCCAGCGGCAGCCATGAACTGGTGGAGGTCGAGGTCGGCGGCAAGGCCATGCTAGCTTCGGTGACGCGGCTGGAAGCGCTGAACTGGAGCATTGTTGTGCTGAGCGAGAAGTCGCTGGTGCTGGCGCCGCTAAACAAGCTGCTGTTGACACTGGGGGCTTTCACACTGGGGGCTTTCCTGTTGATGCTGCCGCTGTCAGGTCTGGTGCAGGGGCGGATGCTGGCCGGGCTGACACGCTTGCGCGATGCGATGGTCGGGATGGCCAGTGGCGAGGCGGATTTGACACGCAAGCTGGCGGTGGATGGCAATGACGAGATCAGCCAGACAGCGCAGGCCTTTAATCGTTTTACCGGGCAACTGGGCGAGCTGTTTTCCCAGTTGCGTGCAGAGGCCGCACAGGTGGTCGGCGGCGTGGCGGATGCCAGTCACCGGGTGGGCGAAGTGGCGACCGGTGCCAGCCAGATGGCCGAAGTTTCGACAGCCAACGCCGCCACGCTGGAGCAACTGGGTGTGAGCATTTCGCAGATCGCCGACGGTGCAGGTCAGGCCGACTTGCTGGTGAAGGCGACCGGACAGGAGCTGGAGTCCTGTGCCGACGGCATTCATGCGCTGTCGGACGATATGGAAAATACGCTGGGTTCGGTACGCAGTCTGGAGGCCATGCTGGCCGGGCTGGACCGGCGCTCGCAGGAGATTTCCGGCATTACCGGCGTGATTCGCGATATCGCTGACCAGACCAATCTGTTGGCGCTGAACGCTGCGATCGAGGCGGCGCGTGCCGGCGAACAGGGGCGCGGCTTTGCGGTGGTGGCGGACGAGGTGCGCAAGCTGGCCGAGCGCACCGCCAGTGCCACTCAGGAAATCAGCAGCAAGGTCGGCGCTATCCGTGACGAGGCGAGACGTGCGGTCGATGATGTGCAAGGTACGCTCAGCGTGGTCGATCAGAGTTCAGCGCGCACCGAAGAAGCCGCCGCGCGTATCCAGAGTGTACGTGACTCCATGCGGCAGGTATTGCAGCGCATGAGCGAGATCTCCAGCTCGACCAGCGAGCAGCATCAGGCGTCCGGTGCGATTGCGCAGAGTACTGAAGCAATCAATAACCGCATTGTGGCCAACGAGGATGCCTTGCAGGATGTGAACGCGACCCTGTCGCGGCTCTCCTCTCTGGCCGGGCAGATGGACAGCCGTTTCGGCAAATTCAGGGTCTAGCATTCAGGCGGGCGTTTGCCCGCCTACCGGCTAGATCTGGCTTAGCCACTTGCCCGGGTTCATCAGCCCTTGCGGGTCCAGCGCCTGTTTCATGCTGCGCATGATAGAGAGCGCCACCGGGTCCTTGTAGCGCGCGAGCCAAGCCCCCTTGAGCTGGCCGACGCCGTGTTCGGCGGCAAGCGTGCCGCCGTAGTGTGCAACCTGATCGTAGACGATGGCATTAACCGCAGCTTCGTCATCGAACAGGGCCGCGTTATCCGTGCGGGTATGGCTGACGTTGTAATGCAGGTTGCCGTCGCCGGCATGGCCGAACACCATGATGCGGCAGCCGGGAAAGGCCGCCTGCAGGGCATCGCCGCAAGCAGCGATAAAGGCGGCAATGGCGGAGCTGGGTACACCGATATCGTGCTTGATGCTGGCGCCTTCTTTTTTCTGCGTTTCCGACATGTCTTCGCGCAACTGCCACAGCTTCAGGCGCTCCGCCTCGCTTTGCGCGATTACGCCATCCACCATCTGCTGCTCTGCCAGCCACATCGTCAGGCGCTCGCCCAGTTCGGCGCTATCGCCGGCATCCGACAGTTCGATCAGCAAGGCCCACGGCGCGATAAACGGCAGCCGCCCCGCTTGATGCTTGTCCAGCAGGCGCTGGCACGGCTCGGACAGGATCTCGAAACTGGTCAGGCGGTCGCCGAACGCCTGCCTGAGCGCCCCCAGCCAGTGAATGGCGGTGTCGGCGCTATCGACCCCGATCCAGGCGGTGGCGCTGGCATCAGGCAGGGGGAACAGCTTGAGGGTGGCGGCGGTGATGATGCCCAGCTGCCCTTCGGCGCCGATAAACAGCTGCTTCACATCCAGCCCGCTGCTGTCTTTTCTGAGGCCTGACAGCGCATGCAATACCCGCCCGTCAGCCAGTACCACTTCCAGTCCCAGACACAGTTCGCGCATGGTGCCGTAGCGCAGCACGGCCAGACCGCCGGCGTTGGTCGAGAGATTGCCGCCGATCTGGCAGCTGCCCTCGGATGCCAGCGACAGCGGAAACAGGCGGCTGGCCTCGCGCGCCGCCGTCTGGACAGATGCCAGCGTAGCGCCGGCTTCGACCGTGATCGAATTATTGGCGCAGTCGATGTCGCGTATCCCTTGCATGCGTGCAAGCGACAGCACCAGTTGCAGGCCGGACGTATCCGGCGTGGCCGCGCCGCAGGTCGAGGTATTGCCGCCTTGCGGCACGATGGCGATATGGCGTGCGGCGCACAGCCTGACCAGCGCGGCGACTTCGGCGGTGGAGGCCGGTGCAACGACGGCCACGCAACGGCCGTGATAACGGCCGCGCCAGTCGGTGAGATAGGGGGCGGTGTCGCCGTCCTGGGTCAGGACATGGGTCGGGCCGACGATTTCGGCCAGGCGGTGAATCAAGTCGTTCATTGTGGTTTTACTTTGCGGAAAAGGGCGCGGCGCTGCGAGCCCAGAACGCCGGCGGCAAAAGCCAGCGGCACGGCAAAGAGCGCGGGGCTCGCCCAGGGAAAGAGCGGCCTGTCAAAGCCCAGTACCGCGACCCAGACAGCCGGGCCCAGCACAATCAGCACGCCGGAGGCGAGTATGCCGCTAGCGGCGCAAGCCAGCGCGCCTTGTTCGGTCAGCCCGCGCCAGTATAAAGCCAGCAGCAGCACCGGGAAGTTGGCCGAGGCGGCAATGGCAAAGGCCAGCCCCATCACAAAGGCGATATTCTGCTGCTGGAACAGCGTCGAGAGCAGTACCGCCAGCAGGCCCAGCGCCAGTGCGGCATAGCGCGACACAGCTTTCTTTTCGGCGGCGCTGACCGTTCGGCTGTGCAAGCCGGCCCACAAATCATGGCTGATCGCCGCCGCGCCGGCCAGTGTCAGCCCGGACACCACGGCGAGAATGGTGGCAAAGGCCACGGCAGCGACCAGTCCGGCTAAGGGCGCACCGCCTAGCAAGCCGGCCAGATGCAGCGCCGCCATATTGCCGCCGCCTAGCAGTTTACCGCCTGCGTCAAAAAATGCAGGGTGAGCGGGCAAGAGCGCGATGGCGCCATAACCTATCAGGATGTTGAGGCAGAAAAAGCCGCCCACCAGCAAGGTGGCGATGGCCGCCGAGCGCCGTGCGGCGCGGGCGTCAGGCACGGTCAGAAAACGCATCAGTACATGTGGCAACCCCAACAGGCCCAGTGTCAGCCCCAGCCCCAGCGACAGTACCTCCACCGGGTCGGACAGTGCCGCACCCGGCAGCAGGATGGCGTCGCCGCGCAGTCTCGTCGCCGCATCAAACAAGGCCGGTGCGCTAAAGCCGAACTGGGCGAGCACGCCCCATGCCAGCATGGCACCACACAATAGCAAGAGCACCGCCTTGATCATCTGCACCCAGGTCGTGGCCAGCATGCCGCCGATGGCGACATAGCCCACCATCAGCAGCGCCACCAGCGCCACCGCCGCCAGATAAGGCAGGCCGAACAGCAGTTCGATCAGCTTGCCTGCGCCCACCATCTGCACAATCAGATAAAACAGCGTCACCAGCAGCGAACTTGTGGCACTGAGCGCGCGCAGCCTGCGGCTGGCAAAGCGTTGCGCCAGCACATCGCTCACGGTAAAGCAGCCAAGCTGGCGCAGCTTGCCGGCTAGCAGCAGCATCAATAGCGGCCAGCCGGCCAGCGTACCGACCGCGTAAACCAGCGAGTCGTAACCTGCGGCGAAGTAGAGACCGGCCGCGCCAAGAAAAGCCGCCGCCGACAGATAGTCGCCGGCCAGTGCCAAGGCATTTTGCCATGGCCCGATGCGGTTGCCGGCGCTGAAAAAATCACCGGCAGACTGGCTGCGCCGTGCCGCCAGATGGCAGATGGCAAGCGTGAGCACGACCAGCGGCAGGAAAAACAGTAGCGCCGCGCTCATGGCGTGTCATCCCGGCGCAGGGCGGCAAACAAGGTGATGGCAAACAGCGCGGCAAACGCCGCCAGCGCAAACAGGATGGACAGCGGCCAGCCGGCTAAGCGTCCGGCTAGCAGGCCTGGCGCATAGGCGAGCACGCCATAGTAGAGCGCGACGACCAGCAGCGTCAGGCAGCAGAGCAGGGTTTTCATTCGGTATTCTTCTTTATTGTGTGCAAGGGCGGGGAGTGGCAGGCGAGGCCGGCAGCGCTTATGCGCCGCTTCCTGCCTCTCCCGCCAGCAGGCGGTAAAACCGCCCCGGTTCCTGTTCGGCGGCGCAGTGCAGGGTCAGCTGGTTTTGCGCGCGGGTGGCCGCGACATAGGCGCGGCGTTTTTCCTCGGCCATGGGGGCGCCCGGCAGGGGAAACGCTTGCTCGTCCATGCCGGTCAGGATGACATGCGGCCATTGCTTGCCCTTGGCGTGAAAAACCGAGCCGACGGCCAACGCCTGGGCGGCATCCTGTTCGGCTTTCCAGTGCATCCAGTTCAGGCGCTCGCAGCGAGCCAGCCATTGCGCTGCGCTAAAACCCTGTTGCGCGATATGGCGGCATAGTGCCTGCCAGCCCTGTACCCGGCTATCGGGGGCCTCGCCCCATGGCGCATAGGCGCGCAGGGTAGACAAGAGGCGGGCTTCGCGGGAGAACACGGCCAAGGCATCGGCAAGCTTGGCATCGCCATTGTGGCTTGTCAGCGTGGCCAGCGCCTGTTGCAATGCCAGGAGCTGGCTGCGCTGGGCCGGATGCACCGGCGGCGGCAAGTCGGTCAGCCACTGCGCCAGCAGCGGCCAGTGTTCGCCCGACTCGGCCACCATGGCACCCAGTTCGCGCTGGCGCTTATCGTTCAGGCACCAGCCGGGCAGGGTGACCAGGCGCCGGGCCAGACGCTCGCGCCGCTCGCGCTCGTAGCGCAGCTTTTTCTGGTCATTCTGTTGTGCGCTTTGCGCGCTCCATGTCGGCGCTATCAGCTGGGCCAGCGCCTGGATCAGCATGCCTTCGCTATTGCGCCAGCACGGCCAGCCATCCAGGGTATAGAACGGGATGCCGGCCTCGGTCAGCGCCAGTTGCGCCGCCACGGTCTGGCCACGGTCGCGCGCGATCAGTGCCGTGTCGCCGGCCGGATAGGGGTTGGCGGCCAGCACTTGGGCCAGATGGCCGTGTGCCGCTTCGATTTCGGTCGCGCAGCCGGCGCCGGCCAGCACCGGCAGACGCGGGCTGCGTAGCGGCTGCACGCGCGCGGCCAGCAAGGGGCCGAAGCGGTAGGAGGCGGACAGCGGCAGTACGGTGACCTTGGGGAGCTGGCGGCGAAAACCGGCAAACACACTTTCGGCATCGGCGCCGCGCCATGAATACAGCACCTGGTCGCGGTCGCCGACCGCCACCAGCTTGCCGACCTGTCCGCCCCAGGCCAGTAGCCACGCCAGCTGCAAGGGGCTGGTGTCGTGAAATTCGTCGATAAACAGGCAGGATGCGTTAAAACGGCCGGGAGCGAGCAGCAGGTCCTGCTCCAGCGCATCCATCAGGTCGTGGCAGGCGTCTTCGATCAGGCGAAAGCCGGTATAGCGTTCCAGACGCAGGGTGCGCCGGCGGTTTTCGTAAGCGAGATAGGCCAGCCATACCGCGTGCGGGCGCTGCAAAGTGCCGGCGATGACTTCGGCGTCTTCTTCATAGGCAAGCAAGGCCGCCAGCCGCCCTTGCTTGATGCTCTGGAAGGTGTCCAGCAAATCGGTGAGGCTGGCCGCATCCTGCGGCAGCTGCAATTCGTCGCTGCCGGCGATGGCCTGATTGACCTCGGCTACCACCTGCGGCAGCACATGTTCCAGTACCCAGTCTTTTTTCACCAGCTGACGCTCGTCGGCCAGCAGGCGCCCGGCCTCGCCCATGCACACTTCGTCAAAGCTCTGCACTGTGATGGCGTCGCTGCGGCTGCCGTGCTCGGCCAGGCGTTGCTGCAAGCTGGCTTTGCCGCTACGGCTAAAGGTCAGTGCCAGCACTTTGCCGCCGCTATGCGCGTGCTGTAGCGCCAACAGGGCGAGCAAGGTGGTCTTGCCGCTGCCGGCGGCCGCCTCGATCAGCAGATGGCCGTCGCTGTGATCGAGCACGGCCTGCTGCTCGGCGCTGAGCGCGAGTCGGGTGTGCGCCCTCACTTTTGCCACCATGTTTTCACATTGACGAACTCGTACAGACCGAACTCGGACAATTCGCGCCCGTAACCGGATGATTTCACTCCGCCAAAGGGCAGGCGCAAGTCGGAGCTGGTATAGCGGTTGATAAACACGCTGCCCGCCTCGATGTCGGCACCCAGCGCCCGCGCCCGCGCGGTATCGGCCGAGAAAATGCTGGCACCCAGACCATAAGGCGTGTCGTTGGCGATGCGGATGGCGTCGGCTTCGTCGCGTGCGCGGATGATGCTGGCGACCGGACCGAATACTTCTTCGTGCCATACCCGGCAGTTTGCGTTGACACTATCCAGTACGGTAGCCGGATAAAAGAAGCCGGCGCCGCTTGGCATCACCCCGCCGCATAGCAGTTGCGCGCCGTGGGAAACGGCATCCAGCACCTGGGCGTGCAAGGCTTCGCGCAAATCGGCGCGCGCCAGCGGCCCCAGGGTGGTGGCCGTATCGCGCGGCTCTCCCATCACCAGCGCGCGCGCGTGGCGGCTGAAGCGTTCGGCAAAGGCATCGGCGATTTCGGGCACGACAATCATGCGTTTGGCGGCATTGCAGCTTTGGCCGGCGTCGCGAAAGCGCGAGTGTGCCGCCTCGAAGGCGGCTTCATCCACATCGGCATCGGCCAGCACGATAAACGGGTTGCTGCCGCCCAGCTCCAGTACGCTTTTCTTGAGATGGCGCCCGGCGGCGGCGGCGACAAGGCGGCCGGTGCCGGTCGAGCCGGTAAAGGCCACCGCATCTGCCGCGCGGATGGCGTCTTCCACTTCGTCGTGGCTGATCCACGCTACATCGAAGACCTCAAGCCCGCTGCCGCGCACGATGTCCAGCAGCTTTTGCGTAGATAAAGGCACCGAAGGCGCCGGTTTGACCAGACAGGCATTGCCCGACATCAGGGCAGGAATGGCAAAGCGCAGTACCTGCCATACCGGGTAGTTCCAAGGCATGATGGCCAGCACCAGGCCCAGCGCCTCGAAGCTGACGCCACTGGCACTGGCCTGGGTCGGGATGTTTTGCGGGGCCAGCAGGCGCGGTGCCAGTTCGGCGTAATAGCGGATCAGCTGCGCCGATTTGTCGATTTCGGCCAGACATTCGCTGGTGCGTTTACCCACTTCCAGCGTCACCAGCGCCGCCAGCGCGGTGCGTTCATGCTCCAGTGCCTCGGCCACGCGCAGCAAACGCGCCGCGCGCGCTTCGCACGAAAGCGCCGCCCACGCCGGGCGTGCGCGCTTAAGCGCGGCAATACAAAGATTCAGCGCTTCGCCCTGCCACGCGCCACGGGTAAAGGCCACCTCGCCGGTGGCCGGGTTGCAACTGGTAAATGCATTCATGCAGGCAGTGTAACGGAGAGAGGGGAAAGCGGGGAGTGTTGCCGTGTCGCGGCGCCGGGCGAGATGGGGCCCGCCCGGCCTGAGTGCGAGGCAGTTACACGCCGACAGGCTTGCGTCCTGTCATCAGATACTCGATGGTTTCGCGTGCGCTGCGCATCTGTTCGCCAAACGGCAGCGGATCCTTGCCGCGGAAGAACAGACCCTTGCTGACTTCACCGCGATAAGCGGCGGAGAGCTTGAGGTCGATGCAGAACTGGCCGGCTTTGGACAGACCATCGCGCAATCCGCAGACCGACAGGCAGTTGAGCGCCTGCGTGCAGCGTGCCGGATCGGCCTTGGCATTGGCCTGCAGTTTGTCCAGACGCTTGATATAGCTTTTCAGCCATGGCGTGAGCACGCCGCGCGCGGGCAGGCCCGCCACCGACATGAACTCGACAATATCCTCATCCTTGGCCTGGGCCAGCGTGCGCTTGAAGTTGTCGTGCGCATCGCCTTCATGGGTCACGGCAAAAGCGGTACCGATCTGCACCGCCGATGCGCCCCATTCGGTGAGCGCCGTTCTGACCTTGGCAAAATGGCTCATGCCGCCGGCGACGATGAGCGGAATACGCTCGCGTTCGATTTCCAGCGTCTTGAACAACTGCTGGGTTTCTTCCAGCACCCGCTTGAAATTGAAACGCTCGTCGCCAAGATCGGCCACCTGCGCCGCACCCAGATGGCCGCCGGCGTGGTGGGGGTGCTCGATCACAATGGCGTCGGGCAGACGGCCTTTCTTCATCCAGCGTTTGAGCACAATGGCGATGCCGCGCGACTCCGACAGGATGGGGATCAGCGCCACATCGGGGTGATCGGCGGTCATCTCCGGCAGATCCAGCGGCAGGCCCGCGCCCATGACCACGGCGTGCGCGCCCGACTCGCAAGCCTGACGCACCAGTGCCGGATGGTCGGCTACCGCCTTCATGACATTGACGGCAATCAGGCCACGGCCTTGTGCACGCGCCAGTGCGCCTTTGATTTCCCTGTCCAGCGCCACCCGGTTTAGCCGGTTCAGTTCCTCATCACCGCTGGCCTTGCTGGAGGCGGCGACAAGATCCGGGTGCAGATGACGCAAGTCCACACTGGCGATGGTTCCAACGGCATTTTCGTGTGCCACGGCACCGGCCAGACTTTGGGCCGAGATGCCGACTCCCATGCCGCCTTGTACGACGGGCAGGAGTTTGCGCTGACGGATGGTGAGCGCAGAGAAGCTGGGGTTCATGCCGTAGACCTTTAGCGATGGAGCAAAAGGTCTATTCTGTGGTGGTTTTTGCGAATGACATTTGATCTGGATCAATGTTTTGAGTTTTGACTCTAGTGTCGGCGCTGCGATAGTCGATGCAGGCTAGCCATTGTCAGGCCCGGTGGATGCTGCTGTGGAGTGTTGTTTTTATGTTTAATGACATTCGTGTTGCGTTTTTTTTGGAATTTGCATTTAAGATTTTGCGGAATTGGATTATCCTTTTTAAATAATAGATTGTTAATTGCAGGCATTCAGGCACAGGGATAAGAGTATGGATACGCTCAAGGCGCTTATGGTGTTCATGACGACTGCTGAAAATGGCAGTTTTTCCGATGCAGCGCGCAAGATGGGCGTTTCGCCGGCGGCGGTCAGTCAGAGTATTGCCCGCCTGGAGCAGGAGCTGGAAGTACGTCTGTTTAACCGTACCACGCGCCAGCTGACCCTGACCGAAGATGGCCGGCGCTTTTACGCGCAGTGCAAAGGGCCGGTCAATAATCTGGACAATGCCATCAGCCAGCTCAAGGCCAGCCAGGATGAACCGGCCGGCCATCTGCGCGTCAGCATGCCCAACAGCTTCGGCCGACGGCTGATCCTGCCTTTGATGGGCGAGTTCTGCCAGCTCTATCCCAAGATCCGCGTATTTTTCGGGCTGGATGACCATTTCAGCGACCTGATCGAAGACGGCTACGATGTCGGTATCCGTCAGGGCATGATGCCGGACAGCCGCATGATGGCGCGCCATCTGGCCGATATTCCTTTGTATACCGTGGCCACGCCGGCTTACTGGGACAAGCATGGCCGGCCGCAAACGCCGGAGGAGCTGTCGACGCATGATTGCATCAACTTCCAGTTTCCGACTTCGGGGCGATTGTCCAAGTGGGAGTTTGAGCGTAATGGCGAGCGCATTCCGCTGGATGTGTCGGGCACTTACACGCTGAACGAGATTGAGGCGGTGGCCGAGCTGGCGCGCCTGGGACAGGGTGTTGCCCAGTTGCCGGGCAATGAGGCGATCGATGCCATGCGCCGCGGCGAGCTGGAGCCGGTATTGCTCGACTTCCTTTCGACCGAACGGGCCATTTACCTGTGCTTCCCGCACCGCGAACACACCGCCCCGCGCACCCGCGTATTTGTCGACTTTATCGTCGAGCGCCTGGCGAACCACTCCGATGTGCTGGCGAAGTGGCCTGCGTAAGATAGGACGTAGGGCGGCTTAGGCCACTGGCCGTAACCCGCCGATGGGAGTTGGGAGTCGGGGTGTTCTCCCCGCTCCCAACTCCCTTGTACTTATACCGCCATAAACCGTGCCAGCGGCGTGTCGCTCCAGTCCACGCTATCCAGCAGGTTCTTCACGATCAGCCCCAGTTCGGTGTCGCCTTCGATCACCAGCTTGCGGTTGAAAAACAGCGTATCCGGGTCTTCTTCGCGCAGCATCATGCGCGCCAAATCCGCGAGGTTGGCGGCGAAGCGCAAGTCCGGCGCCTGGGTCGATTGGTCCACGCTAAAGCGGGCCTCGTCGGCGGCGAAGCGCAGCTTGATGCCGGCGTCCAGCACATCCACTTCAAAGCGCTTGCCGGCCAGTAGCTCCATCTCGGCCGGCAGTACACCGCGCTTGACCAGTTGGTTAAGCGCCGTGACCAAGGCCAGTGTTGGCGGGGTGGCCGGCAGCTTGCTGGCGATGCTGGCGATAATAGGCGGCAGGGTGATGTCAGGCACTCGCATGCAAGGTGTCTCCTGTATTGATAATGCCGGCGGTTCCGCACCAGTAGCCGTCAACGGCCTCCCCGGCGTGTTTGCCTTTCAGGCTCTCCATGGAGGCGTTTGCACTTTGCGTGCCGGCGATGACGGCGCTAAAGGCCGCGACCACCTCGGCTGTGTGGGCTGACTGCGGGCTGACGCGTACCGCCGTCACTCCCATCGCGTCCATTTCGGCTAAGTGCGGCAGCAGGGCATGGCAACCGTCGGACATGGTCTGGATGCCGTTGATGGAGAGAAAGCCGGCACCCTCGCGGGTGGCAAGCTGCAGTCCGTCCGGGTAGTCCAGGCATTTGAACTGGCAGTCGTCTTTCTTCAGGTTGTAGTGGCGCGCGGTAAAGCAGCGCGCCGAAAACGCCAGCGGCAGGCGGCCCCAGGCAAATACCTCGGTTTCAAGTTCGGGCTGGGTGGCTAAAATGGCGGCCAGCGTGCTGCGATCCATCTCCACCGGCGGCAGCCAGCGATAAGCGCCCAAGCGCTGCATCAGCGCCAGCGTGCTGCTGTTGTAGACATTCATATGAGTGCCGGCGACAAAGGGGATGCCGGATTCGCGTGCCAGCTTGGCGGCGCCCAGATCGTTGACTTCGAGGCGCACGCGGCCATTTTCCACCAGCTTGCGCAGGCGCTTGAGGTCGGATTCGCTCTCCAGCAGTGCCTGGCAGCTGAGCACGACATCCTTGCCGGCATCGGCTAACTGGTGCGCCAGCGTAATCCAGTCGCTGGTACGCAGTTGCTGGCGGCGCGAGCACACCGCTTCGCCCAGATATATCGTGTCCAGCGGCCAGCCGGCTGCTTCTTCATAAAACTTGAATACCTCGTCGCGCGACCAGAAAAACAGGATGGGGCCGAGGGTGAGCTTGAGATTAAGTGCGGTCATCTGATTATTTCCATGGCCGGTTGTAAGCGCCCAGCGTCTGCTGCTGGCCCTCGGCCAGCTTGCCAAGCGCCGCCTGCCATGCCGGCTTGACCGAAAAGCGCTGCATCTCGCGCCCAGCCGTATCGATGGCTTCGCGCAGTGTCTTGGCGACCTGTGCCACATAAGCCGGGCTGCGCTGGCGGCCTTCGACCTTGATGGCCGATACGCCGATATCGATGATTTGCGGCAGCATTTCCAGCACGTTCAGGCTGGTTGGCTCTTCCAGCGCGTAATAGGTGTCGCCCTGCACCTCAAAGCGGCCCTTGCATAGCGTCGGGTAGCCGGCCGGCTCGTTCTGGCCGTACTGGTCGATCAGGATATCGTTCAGGCGGGCGCTGGTGGTGTTGCCGTTTTGCTCCCAGCGCACAAACTTGGCCGGAGAGCAGACGCCGTGGGTATTGGGCGACTCGCCGGTGGCGTAGCTGGACAGCAGGCAGCGCCCTTCCACCATCACGCACAGGCTGCCGAAGCCGAATACCTCGATTTCCACATCAGTATGGCGGATCACATGGCCGACCTGATCCAGCGTCAGCACGCGCGGCAATACCGCGCGCTGCACGCCGAACAGATCGCGCGCAAGATTGACCGCCTCGTAATTGGTGGCCGAGCTTTGCACCGACATATGCAGGCGCAGGTTCGGGTGGCGGCGGCTGGCGTAATCCATCAGACCGAGGTCGGCCAGAATCACCGCATCCACCCCCAAGTCCGCCGCCTGATCGACGGCGCGCTGCCAGCGCGAGATATCGACCCCCTGGGCAAAGGTATTGATCGCCATCAGCACCTTGCGCCCCTTGTCGTGGGCGTAGCGGATGCCGGCTGTGGCGGATTTTTCGTCAAAATTCAGCCCGGCGAAATTGCGGGCATTGGTTTCATTCTTGAGCCCCATATACACCGCATCGGCACCATGGTCGATGGCGGTCTTGAGCGCGGGCAGGCTGCCGGCAGGGCAGACCAGTTCGGGTAGCTTAGGCATGCGAGGCTAGCGTAATCATAAACCCGCCCACGGTAACAGTATGGGCGGGGATGCGACTTGTTCTGGGTCAAGGGGGAGGCAGGTGGTGGGCGTTGCGGGTGGCAAGATGCTGGCGGCTGAACCATGTTGCAGTTTCACCCTATTTTTAACAGTACCGTGTTTGCCATGTGAATATTTTGCCTGTTAAGGATATACAATCAGGTAATGTGTATCTTCCCGCGATCCTGCCTGCCGGCCCACAGGAGTCCCGCCATGAAAAATGGCTTTACCCTGATCGAGATGATGATCGTGCTGAGCGTGTTGGCTATAGGCTTGGCGATTGCGATGCCCGCACTAACAACAGTGATTGAGGGAAATCGTATGACCGGTACGGCCAATCAGCTGCTCGGTGATTTGTATCTCGCGCGCTCGGAGGCTGTGCGTAGTGGCCGCTCAGTCGAGGTTTGCGCGTCTACAAATGCCCAGACCTGCTCAAACCTCGCGACTGACTGGAGTCAGGGGTGGATTGTCAGAGCTGCGGCCAGTGGTACCTTGCTTGCTGTGCATCAGCCGGCATCTACTTTTCAGGCTTCTGCAACTTGGTCCTCATTACGCTTTTCGCCCAGCGGCGAAGTCAGGTCTAGTGCCGGAGCGGCGAATCGTCTTGCTGCACAAACCACTATCACATTGAGTAATGCCCATGCGTCACGCACTGTTGAAATTGCCCCTTATGGCCATGCCGCTATCCGTGGCGCTCAGTAGTGCCAAGCCTAGGCAACGAGGATTCTCGTTGGTAGAGGTTTTAGTCAGCGTGATCGTGGTTGCATTCGGCTTGTTGGGATTGGCTGCTTTGAATATTAAAACCCTGCAGTCTAGCCATATTGCTTATCAGCGTAGTGTTGCCAGCGAACTGGCGGGCAATCTTGCCGAGCGTATGCGTGCTAATAGCGGTGATCGTATTTATGGCACCAGTGGTGACAATTACCTAATAAATGATGTGGTTGCCTGTTATCTGCCAGCAAGCGGCTCTGGTGGGATGTCTGGGCTGACGTGCCCAGCTGGTGACCTTTCTACTCTTGCCGCTGCGGATCTGGCTGATATGCGTGCTTATGCTGCTGAGCGCTTGCCTCAAGCGCGTATCGAGTTGGCCTTGATGGTGGGCGGGAGCATCGCTTCAGGGCCTGTTGCGGCATCAAGCTGTAGTTATGCGCTTCCGAATGCGAGTGCAGTGGCGCAGTCTTGTCTAATCAATATCAATGTACGCTGGCGTGAGCGACCAGACTCGGCCTCTGAAACCTCTTTTCAGTACACGATGCGTTAGGAGCCGGGGCATGCTTATCACTAAAGGCTTCAAGGTTTCCAGGCAGCAGGGTTTGACCCTGATAGAACTGATGATCGCCCTGACTCTGGGTTTATTTGTCGTACTGGTAGTGGGGCAAGTCTTTCTATCTAGCAAGACCGCATGGCGTAACCAGCTGGCGCAGGCCGACTTACAGGAAAAAGGCCGCTTTGCCACCCGCTGGATCAATCAGCAGCTGGCACAGGCTGGTTATGTAGACATCAGCCGGATTGCTGCCGCCGGAAATTTTCCTGCCAGTGGCAGTTATGTGAATACGGCGGTGATCTCGGCCGCTAGTGGTACATCCACACTCTCGATGCGCTATTGGGGCAATACTGAAGTTGTTGACTGCACCGGTGCTGCAGTTGCATCGGGAACCTTGCGTTCACAGCAGATATCGTTGGCCTCGGGCACGCTTAGTTGTGACAACACGGCTGTATTGGCGGGAGTGCAGCAGCTAGTGATGACGTATGGCGAAGACACCGATGCCGCAGCGGATGGTTTGGCAAATAGTTACCGTGCGGCAGGAAATGTGGGCAACTGGGCGCGGATACGAGCCATAAGGATTTGCATGCTAATCCAGTCCGATCTCAATAGCGTACAGACTACCCGCCAGATATTGAATGACTGTAATGGCAATAGCTACAGCGTCCCTAACAACCGGTTGGCGCGGGTATTTCGTAGCACGGTTTATCTGCGTAATGCCCCCGGAGGCCCTGCATGATGAGGCAACACACTCGCGGTTTTTCGCTGCTGGTAGTGCTGGTGTTTCTGCTGATTCTGGGGGCGCTGGCTTTGTTTGCGACCCGCATGGCGCTGATGCAGGAAAAAATGGCCGGCAATAGCCGCGACAAAACTCTGTCTTTTCTGTCCGCAGAAGCGGGCCTGCGGGATGCCGAGGTATTTTTGGCGACTGCCGACAGCCTACCCAACTCGACGAACCCAACGCTGAACCGCAATGCCGCAGGGCAGCCGCCGGGTGTCAGTCGTGCGCCTAGCATGGTCATCGAGTGTGTGAATGCATGTGCAGTAACGGCTGATCGGGTGTATTACCGCATCGTCGTGACCGGGTATGGTGCACGGGAGAGTGCGCAGACCCGGCTGGAGACAATTATGTGGGTGGAAGAATAATGATGGGAACAATCATGAAAAATATTCTGGCGCTATTGATTGGGCTGTTTGTCAGTCTCACCAGCACCGCTGGCGTGTTAACGATCCCTACTAAGCCGCTATTGGGGAATACCACACCACAAGCGCCATTAAATATGCTGGTGTTAGGTAAGGATCATAAGCTTTTTTATGAATCTTATAATGATACGTCTGATCTGGATGGTGACGGTACGCTAGACGTCGGTTATAAGGGATATGAGCTAAAGAAAAGTCCTCAACTGGGCGAGTCAATATATAAGATTGATTATTACGGATATTTTGATAGCTATAAATGTTATGGGTATAAAAATAATCGTTTCGAACCGGATAGTACAACCAGCGATAAAACTTGTTCTGGAAAGTGGAGTGGTGATTTTCTTAACTACCTGACGACTTCCCGTATCGATGCCTTGCGCAAGGTTTTGTATGGTGGCAAGCGGTTTGTGGATACCACAACAGAAACCGTATTGGAACGTGCTTTTATTCCGCAGGATGCGCATAGCTGGGGTAAGGAATATACCAGTAAAACCGTGGATGGCTACAATATTAGTGATTACACCCCATTAAGCAATCCTGATAGTAATAAGCGCCACCTGTTTGCTTCGACCACCTTGTGTGGTGGGTCATGCAGTACCAGTTATACCCAGCCACCCGTATTGCGCTACATTAAAAATAGTGACCGCAGGATATGGGAGTGGGTGAGTATAGAAAGGCCAGTAGCAGATAATCAGTATGCGGATGGTAGTAATCAAAGGAAAGATATTGAAGGTATTCAGGATTTGACTGTCAGGGTGCTCGTTTGTAAAGCTGGGCTGGAAGAGAGTAATTGTATCTCATACTCGGGTGGAAAAAAGCCTGGAGGTTTACTGCAAAAATATGGTAGTAATGATGCTATGCGTTTTGGTTTGTATAGTGGTAGTTATAGCAATAACCTGCAAGGTGGGGTGTTGCGTAAAAATATAGGTAATTTGGCCGGGGAAATAGACTTTACTACTGGTGTTTTTATTGGTAGTAGTGGTGCTGAGGGTATTGTTCGGACTTTTGATAATCTACGAGTTGAAGGCTTTTCGAATAGTAGAGAGTATTTTGGTCAGACTAGTGGCGATGATGCCTGTGACTATGGTAACGCGTTTGCTAACCGTTTGAGTAATGGTAGATGTAGTGGTTGGGGTAATCCATTAGGTGAAATTTTATTTGATGCCGTGCGTTATTTTGCAGGAGAAAAATCACCTCTTGTAGGATCTAATAGTGATGGAAAAGGAAATGCCCTTAATTTGCCTAGTGGCATCACTTGGCAAGACCCTTATGGCGCGGATCATAATAATGTAAAAAGAAATAATTGGTGCGCCAAGCCGGCGGTCACTATTTTATCTGATATTAGCCCTTCATACGATAATGATGTCCCTGATAGTACTTTTAATGGTATTTCTTTTAATCGTTCCTCGATTTTGAGTTCCCTATGGGGTAAGGAATTTGGTGGTAGTAAAACTGTCATTATTGGTAGTGATGGCGACACTCAAAAGGATCTGGCGCCGACGCCAAAGTTGGTTAGCAGTTTTGCCCGCTTGCATGGCTTGTTTGAAGAGCCGGGTAAAGAGGGGACTTTTAATAGCGCAGCCATTGCCGATTTCGCCCGCCGCAACCCTATTCGCAGCGAATTTAGCTATGTAAATCCTAATAATAGCCAGGAGAGATTGACGCAAGGGCTCAGTTTTTTCTCTATTGCCATGGCCTCGCCCCTGCCAAAGATCAATATCCCGCTTGCTGATGGCAAAGTGGTGACTTTTGTTCCGTTTGCCAAATCTCCATCCAATAGCAATAATGATAGTTTAAATAAAGATGACTATCGGCCCACCAACCAGATTGTAGATTTTTATATTGACACTGTCCGCAATGTGGATGGCTTTCCAAAAGATGACGCGGTGAATGGCGGGCGTGCTTATTATAAATTCCGTATCAATTTTGAAGACTTGGAATACGGTGGTGACCATGATATGGATGCTATTGCCGAGTATGAAATGCAGTTGCAGTCCGATAGTAAGATTAAGGTGGTTGTGAAGTCGACTTATGCGGCCGGTGGTATTGATCAGCATATGGGCTATGTGGTTTCCGGTACGACTAAAGATGGCGTGTACCTCGTGGTTAAGGATAAAGGGGGCAATGATGTTAAATACTGGATGGATGCCTCTCCGGCCGATACGGCCAACCCTTCAGGAAAACCTCTTAATCCTGTTTCTGCCATGAGTGCGTTGAGCGATACGCGTGTATTTACGCCCAGTACGGCCGGCAGTATGGTCACCGAGTTGAAGTCTCCGTTGTGGTATGTTGCCAAATATGGCGGTTTTGTCGATATACCCGGTGCCGGACGTAAAGCCAACGAGATTGACGATGTTGCCGAGTGGAGTGCCGATGGGAAAACACCAGACAATTATTTTCTGGTGTCTAACCCGCTTAAACTGGAGGAGCAACTGGATAAGGCCTTTCGCATGATTAGTATGCAGGCTGGTGCCGCAGCGGCAGGGGGCAGTAATTCACGTAATCTTATAGCGGGTTCACTTTATTTTCGCGTTGGATTTCGTTCCGAGAACTGGGAAGGGGAGTTGTTGGCACAAGCACTCAGTGTAGACAGCAATAAAAATTTGGTACTGGGGAGTGGCTGGAGTGCCCATCAGTTACTAAAAAATGATACTGGCCGGCAGATTATTGTGGGAAAGGGAAGTCGTGGTGCTGTTCCTTTTCTTTATGGTCAGGCAGGCTTGCCTTCTTTGCCCGCCCTGAGTGCTGATTTGATCGCTTATCTGCGTGGTAATGCCAGCAAAGAAGGCACTGCTGCGGGGGCATATCGCCAGAGACCGAACACCAAACTAGGGGATATTCATGGATCTTCCCCTGTTTATGTTGATTACGGGACGAGTGGAGGGCTGGTTTTTGTTGGAGCCAATGATGGCATGCTGCATGTCTTTGATGCCAAGGATGGTAGCGAAAAACTAGGTTTTATTCCTAATGCGGTCGTGTCAAAGTTGCCTGAGCTTGCCAAGCAGTCATATGGCCACGAATTTTATGTTGATGCCACACCAACTGCGGCTAAGGTCGGCAGCCAAACCTTGCTTGCGGGTGGCTTGGGGGCGGGAGGTCAAGCATGGTATTTGCTGGACATCAGTAATCCGGAAAATTTTACGGAGTCAAAAGCTGATAGCTTGGTAAAGTGGGAATTGTCATCTACGGATAGTGAATTGTCACCTGCGGATCGTAAAGATATCGGTTACAGCTACGGTAGACCGCATATCGTTAAACTGAACGATGGCAAGTATTGGGTATTGCTACCTAATGGTTATAACAGTGAAAATGGTAAAGCCGGCTTGTTGATTGTGCCATTGGATAGGCCCGTTGAAGGGTGGGGCACAAGCATTATAAAAATAATGGCAGAAGTCGCGGTGACTGCTCCTGCTACTGCGCCTAAAAATGGCTTGTCGAATATCACGCCTTATGATTTGAACAAAGATGGCAAGGTCGATGTGGTGTATGGCGGGGATCTGGAGGGCAATGTATGGCGCTTTGATCTAAGTGGAGCAGGCACTACAGCTTGGGCTGCCGCCAAACCTAGCCGTTTATTTACCGCCAAGGGGGCAGATGGAAAAAAACAAGCTATTATCGCAGCCCCTGCTGTGGCGTCACATCCGGCCTATCCATCAAATCCGGCTACCATCGCCAACCCAGGTTTGATGGTGATGGTCGGAACCGGAAAGTTTATTGAGAACTGCGATAAAGCAGGTGGCTGTACCAATGAATCTGCCAGCAATACCGTTTACGGTTTGTGGGATGCCGGTATCGAAATTTGTAACCGCAATGAATTGCTTGAGCAGACTCTGGGGGTGAGGGTCATTGATGGAAAAAAATTCCGCACTGTTACCAATAATCAGACTAACTGGGCGAGTGCCGCGCAGATAGTCGCACTTGCAGGTACTGCTTGTACAGCAAACACGGCACGCTCGGCATTGCTGAGTAATCACTTGGGGTGGCGTGAAGATCTCAATATATCGGGAGAGCGGATTGTTGATGAGTTGCGTTACGAGAGCCGCATGTTGCAGTACCAGACCTATATTCCAGCTACGATAGATAGTGATCCATGTCTGCCTCGTGACGAGAGCTTTATGTTGCGTGTCAATTATAACAATGGTGGGCGTTTTGCCCGCTCTCGCATTGATGATCCAAAAATAAATGGTCAGGATGTTCCTGAGATTGTCGGTCTTGGTAGCTCCGGTTCATTGGGTTCGGTTGATATCAGATTGGGTGGCATCGTCTATAGCTTGCAGTCGTCAACAACCGGACAATCGATTGATCCTATCAAGTGGCGTGTTGGGCGGACAGTAGGGCAGGTCAGCTGGCGTGAATTGATCAATACGGACTAAGAAAAATGAAAATCAATAAAGGATTTACCCTGATTGAGATGATGATCACGGTGGCAATTATCGGCATACTAACGGCCATTGCAATGCCGTCTTACCGGGAATATGTGCTACGTAGTCACCGTACTGAGGCCACGGCGAAAATCAGCGAGATCCAGTTGGCACAGGAGCGTTTCTTTACCGTTAATAATCGTTATGCCGACTCGCTCGTCGATCTGGCAATCGCAAATGCTTCAGGCGCGTCGGCAAGAACGGAGAATGGCTATTACTTGATTCAAATTACTGCATTAAATGCCTCTACGCCTATCGCCAGTGGTGGTGGCTATTCGCTGACTGCCGCGCCGCAAGCGGCAGGAGGGCAATCGTATGATCGTTGTGGCACCCTGAGCTTGAATAGTCTAGGAGTAAAGGGGCAGGCATCTGGCATCTCGATAAGTGAGTGCTGGAAATAAAAGACCTAGCCCCAGCACCCCGCCACGCCCACTTGCGAGTGGGCGTTTTCCATGGCTTTTTGTCCGAAATGGTTGAGCGTCAGCGTGCCGCATTCATCGCCGGCCATGGCACCCGCAGCGCGTGGTACGGCTTTGAGGATATAGCTGCGGCCATCGCTCTTAAGTTCGATCAGGTAGCGTGCCTGGCTGGTGGGAACGTCGCGTGGCGATTGTGCCAGTTCGGGTGGGATGGTGTAGTCACCCCCGGCCGGAGTTTTGCTATAGCTGTTGCCCAGTGTGCGGTTGCGTTCCAGTTGCTGCGCGTTTTGCTGCAGTACGGCCGCCGCATCGGTGCGCGCCGCGCGTGCGACATAGCGCTGGTAGGAGGGCAGGGCGACTGCCGCGATGATGCCGATGATGGCGACGGTGATCATCAGTTCGATCAGGGTAAAGCCGGTCTGTTGCGGTGTGCGTGGTTTCACAGTATCTGCTTCCAGTAGATGCGTTTGAGCTTCAGTTGGCCGGTCGGCGGCGGTAGCGGCACACCGATATTGATCAGCTCGATCTTGCCGGCGGTGCCGCTCACATAGACAGGCGCCAGGCCCGGGGTGGCCGGATTCTCGACAAAGGTCGGGGCGGTGGGGATGCCGACGGCAAGCCGGACGCCGCTGGCGCTATTGCCGCCTATCTTGTCCTTGCTGTTGATCACGCCATCGCCGTTGAGATCGAAGGTGGAATCCAGCGTGCGTCCGCCGCTGTCGGCGCGCAGCGCCATCAGCCAGCCGTCACCGCCGGGTACACAGGGGTCGGTGGAGGGCAGCATGGTGGTGAACAGGATGCGGCCATGATTGAGTAGCGGGGTGGTGATCACCCGCTCGCCGCTGTTGCGGCTCAGGCTCAGTAGCCAGCCGTATTGGCGGCTCCAGTCGACGTTATGACTGCTGGTCTTGCGCAGCACGGCACCGCCCTGGGTGATTTCTTCTTCCAGCGTTTGCGTCTGCAACTGGGCCGCGCCCAGGATGATGCCATTGTCGCTGCCCTTGTCTTGCACCGCGTAGAAGGCCTGAACCTCCTGATTGTTGATGTCGGATGGCCCCAGATAACGGCCGCTTCCGAAGTAGACCATATTGCCATTGCCTTGCGGATGCGGGCCTATCAGCGGCGCGGTGGTGATGGCTTGCCCTGGCGGGGTGATAAATAGCGGCTTGCCCTGATTGGCTGTTTTCCAGGCCACCGGTGTGCTGGCCGACAGGTCGAATTTCCACAGTTGCCCTGCCAGATCGCCGGCGTAAGCGGCATCGCTCACGCCGTCTTTGTCCTGATCGTAGAGGGTGATGCCGGCTAGCCCCTGATCCTGGCCCAGCAGGATCTTTTGCAGCAGTTTGCCGTCGCTCAGGCGCACGACAAACAGTGCCGACCTGGCGCTGTCGTAGCCGCTGCCGAACACTGCCGCCCAGTCGCCATTATTCAGGCGTGTGATTTGTGGCTGGCCATAGCTGTAGCCGAGGTCAGGGTCGGTGAACTGCCACAGCACATGCTGGCTGGAAAAATTGTCCGGGTCGCTGACATTCAGCGCATAGACCGCCCGTCCGCCCTTGTTCAGCCCGCCCACCAGTACCGTTTTCCAGCTGCCGCCGTAGTAGGCATCGCCCAGTGTCGGGCTGCCGTCCACCGTATAGCGGTGGCTATAGGCCGGCTCGCTCAGTGCCTTGAGATTGTCGAATACAGCAGGTGGCACAAAACCGAACAGTTCGCGCCCGTTGTCGGCATCAAAGCCGTGCAGGATGCCGTCGTTGGCACCGGCCAGCAGCAGCGGGGTACGCACCCGTTTGGCTGCAAGATAGCCGGCGTAGCTGTTGCGCTCGCTGCTTGCCAGGCCTTCGGCCTTGCTCCAGCCGAAATCCTGGCTGCCGGCATAGGCCGGAGCCGAGTTGATGATGTCGCCCAGTACCGAAACAGGGCGGTTGCGCAAACTGCCGCCGTTGCGCACCTCTTGGCTAGCATCGCCGCGCAGCCATTGCAGGCGCAAGTTGCAGCTGGCCAGATCCGGCCCCAGCGCCTGTAACTGTGCATCGGACAGGCTGTTGCAGCTGTCGAGTAGGCGCGGGCTGCTGCCGTTGAGAGTAAACAGGCGGCGTGCGGCAGGTGCGGGCAGCTGGCGGGCGGCATCCCATTTGACCTGCCCCAGCGTGCTGTCGGCCTTGAGCTGCCAGGCTTGCAGCTGGCCATGCCAGTCCTTGCTGTCAAAGCCGGCCTGATACAGCAGAGAACTCTGCTGGATGGCTCCCGAGTTGGCGCTTAGCGGCGCGGCGGTAGGGCTGGCATCAATGATGGAGGCGAAAGTCTGGCGGAAGGCCTCGCTCAGCGCCTTGGGGTCATCGGCGCTGAAGAACTGGCCGCGGCTATTGATGGCGGCGTGCCACAGGTCGTAGACGTGACCGGTCAGGGCATTTTTGCCCGAGCTGTCGACTGCCGGCCAGTTGGTCGTGCCATTCATCAGCGCTTTGTAACCCTCGCCAGCCCAGGTACTGCCGGCCCATTGGGGGTGGCTGGTCAGTGTTTCACCCAGCCCCAGCCCGATGCCGAAAGTCACCATGTGCTGCCATGTGGCCGGATTGTTTTTCGGATTCCAGTACTGCGTGTCGGCATTGCCCGAGCGATCGCTAAAGCTGGCCGGTACATTGTTGGCCAGGTCCGGGCGCAGGTCGCTTGCCCAGTAGGCAAAAGCCGTATCCGCCAGGCTGTTGTTGTTGCTGTCCCGGAAAGGGGGGCGCGGACTATAGCTCTGGCGCTTGCCCTGCGCGTCGGCGGGCAGGGTGTGGTTGCTGCCATCTACGTTGCCGCCAATATTGAAGCCGCCGTCCTGATTCCACAGCCCGTCGGTGAAAACCACGCTGAAGTTTTTGCGGCAGCTGTATTCGGTGCCTTTGTCGACATAGGGCTGTTCTGCCCAGGGGCTGTCCCGGCCGGTTTGCTGCAGGTAAGAACCGGTACGTTCTAGTGCACTGCGCAGCGGCGTCCAGCCATAGACCTTAAAGCGTTCCAGGCTCTGGTAGAAGCGCTCGCGCTGTGTGCTGTCCAGTACACGTAGCCGGTTGTCGCGCGTCCTGCCATCGTAGCCTTGGCAGTTGCCGTCAAAGCGGTTGCAGGCGGTGAGCGCCTGCCAGCCCAGACGGATACGGCCATCATCGATGCCGTCGATGGCTTGCAGCGCACCCGAGGTCATGGTTTGCGCGCGGGTACGGTAGAACGAGTACCAGTTGGCGAAATTCTGCTTGCGCTCGGCACTGCTGCCCGCGGCGATGTCGTCTCCGCTGCCGACGACGATTTCCAGATAGCAGTCTTCATCTTTCGGGTCGGAGGCATCGCACGCGCGGGGTTTGCTCATGCCTGCATCGGCATACCACAGGGTGTAGAACGCTGATTTCTGGCCCTGCTTGTCCTGATCCTGACAATAGTTTTTGCTGAGGGAAAAATTGCAATTGGCGTAGGTCAGATATTGGGTGTCGAGGTTGACACTGCCCTGGCCGGAATTGAACCCGTTGATATAGGCCTGGTTGAAGCGGGTGCTGTAATTGCGGCCACGCACTTGCGGAGCCGGATAGCTGAATTTGGGGTTGTAGGCGATGCCGTTGAAGGATGCTGCCTTGAAACGCTTGCTGCTGGCGGTTTCACCTACCGAGTCCGGGGCGTAGGCATAGGCCATGCTGCCCGAGTCGTCCAGCGTCAGCAGCACATTGGGTGCCATGTCGACGGCCAGATATAGCGGCACATCGGCCAGCTCGACGGCGGGCAGCTGCGGGGAGAAGGCCAGCGCGATGGCGCAGGGCAGGTATGGGCGTTTCAGCATGAGCTTCCTTCGACGCAGGGTTCGAACAGGGCTTGCAGCACCACGCGCGCCTTGCCTTCGCCGCCGGTGGCGCTGGCGGTGATGCGGTAGCGCCCGTCAGGCTGGCCGTTGCTGGCCAGCAGGCGTTCGATGCGGTAGCGCGGCTGGGCTGCGAGGTGGGGAAGCGGCGCGTCTTCGGGCAGGCTCAGGCTGTTGCTAGCCTGCCAGCGGGCATCATCCTGCCAGTAGGCGGCATCATTGGGCGCGGTGGTGGCCGCGTCGCACAGGCCACCGCTACAGGTGTTGCGCTCAGCGGCAAAAGTTTGGTCTTTCCATTGCAGGTAGTCGCGCTCGCCATGGTGCAGTGCCGTTTCGGCCGCTTCAAAGGCGAGGCTGCGGTTGCGGCTGTTGCCGGCCATTTTTTCCTGCAGCACGCTGTCTTGCACCGCATACAGGCCGAGCATGGCCAAGAGCAGCAGAAAGACCAGTACCACCAGTAATGCCATGCCGCGCTGGGGATTGAGTGTATTCACAGGCGGTTCCTGATGGCGATGGTGGCGGTGAGTACCTGGCGCAGGCGCCGGTCGGTAGGCCGGATTTCTTCGCCATTAAAAATAATGTGTTGTGGCGAGCTGCCGACTTCACGCTCGGAAGCCAGTAGCAGCGAGGCACGCACCGCCAGCACCCGCCGCCATTTGGACTTGCTGCTATCGCCCGGGGCCAGGGTTTCGACTTCGCTGGCCGCTACGTAGCGATCGACATTGTTGTCGCCATCGAGATCGATGCCGTAGCGCAGCTGCAGGTCTTGAGCGCCATCCACCAGAATCTCGGGCGCATCGCTGCCACTCTGGCGCAGCAGAGCCGGCTGGCCGCCATCGCCTTTGCCGATAAAGTAGCGCAGGGTGGTGGCCGCTTGTTGCTGATCCAGTTTGACCAGTTTTGAGCCGGGCTCGAAGGTGTAGGCGGGGGCATTGCAGCGTGAAGTGGGCGGGGTGACCGGTCCCAGTGTCTTGCTGCAGTTGCCAGGTTGAGTGCTGTTGCCGGTGTTGTGCACCAGCTTGAGTTTGGCGCCGTTGTCGCTGAGCTGGGTGATCTGGAACATGGCGGCGTGGCTGCAATCGTTCTGGATCGCCACCACGATATCGCCATCGGCGAGGCCGTGAGCACTGGTTTTTTTCAGTTCCATGGTGGCCGAATTGGCATTGTGGCCGGTGATGTCCAGCAGGGTTTCAGGCGCCCGGTTTTCGTGTTCCAGATGGGCGATCTTGAGCACATCGCCCTTGAGATAGGCCGCTGCGTCGATACCGTCCGGGGCGCTGGCCGGATCGTCGAAACCCTCAAGCGGAATGTCGTACAGGTCGCTGCCGATGGCGGCGCGTGCACTGCCATCGTTGAGCACATTGGTAAAGCTCCGGATATTGCAGCCGGCAAGCGTGCTGCCGAGGTCGCCGCTTTGGCGCACATCGCGCGACAGCTTTTCAAAGGCAAAACGTGCATTTTGCTGCAGTGCCGACTCGGCTTCCTGCAGGCTGTGGGTCTGCTTGCTGCCCAGATAGACGTAGCCTGTGCTGGCCACGATACCCAGACCCAGGGCGAGCGAGACCATCAGTTCGATCAAGGATATGCCGCGCTGCGCTTGATGCATGCTCAGACTCCTGTCTCTGTGATGAATTGGGTGCGTAGGGGCGTGCCGTCAGCGTTGGTTTTTCCTTCATCCCAGCTCAGTGTGATGCTGGCGCGTGTACCTTGTATCCGTATCTGTCCTGTGCCGTCGGGCAGGGTGCGGCGGATCTGCGCCTGCCAGTCTTGCAAGTCGCAGCTGGCGACAGGAAGGCCGCCGCTACAGTTGCCTTGGGTGCTGTAAGCGCCGTCCAGTGCCGCCTGGCGGTTGGCGCGCATGCTTTCGATGATGTCGTAGGCCAGAAAAGTGGCCTGGCTGCGCTGGCTGGCGCCGTGGCCGGTGGACAGTGAAGAAATAAAGAGTGCGGCCAGCGCCAGCATACCCAGCGCCAGCACCAGCATGGAAATCAAAACTTCAATCAGCGAAAAGCCTGCGCTGCGGTGGCGGCGAAATTTAGCAGGGGGCATCGTCTTTTCCCGTTTGTAGGGTGAGCCGGCCATTGGCTGCGAGCTTGAGGCAGCGCACGGCACCGGGGAGGGCGATTTTTAGCGTGCCTGCCTGTTTGGCACTGCCGTCGGCCAGATAGCTGATGCCGGTCTGCAGGCCGGCTGATGCGGTGATGCTTACGCCTGCTCTGCCCGGCGCCAGTTGGCGGATCAGTTGATCGGGGTCTTCCAGTTGCAATAGCGGGCGGCTCAGATCGTCGAAGACCCAGAGGCCGGCCTCGTTACCCATGGCGGCCTGCCAGCCATTATTCAGGCAAGCGCGTGTGCCATTGCCTGCGGCCAAGGGACAGACGCTGACTTCATGCCCGCGCTTGATGGCCTCGCTACGGGCCAGATAGAGTGCACTGACCAGCGTCTGGCTGACTGTCTTGATCTTGTGCTCGGCCACCAGTTGCCCGAAAGAGGGCAGTGCCATGGCAAGTACGATGGCGAGAATGGACAGCGTGACGATCAGTTCGATCAGGGTTACGCCGCGGTTATGGCATATGCCCAGGCGCACGCTTGCCGGTCTGTGCTTGCCGGATGAGTGCAATGGATTCATTAGATCGGGATGGGGGTAGAGCGGTGGCTCAGCCTATTTCCAGGAGCGGAGTCAGTAGATACCGCGCATCTTTTGCCGGAAATTAAATAGCATTTAGTATATGAGTTTAATTGCTATCTAGATATGACGAGGGTCAAATGTTGGCAAGCCCGGGCATAGAGATCTGCTTCATGCCGTGCTGTGATGGCGTTTGAGCAGCAATGGGAACTGCTCGGCTGTTGTCTGTGCACAGTTGTTGTTGGTGAAACACGACTGGCCGCCAGTAGGGGTGGGGTATTTAGCCTGCCGGTTGCGATGGCTAAGGCGGCGGTGTGGCACAGGTGGTGCGCGCAGAGCTGACTTCCAGTGTGCGTCCAGTCAGCGCGAGGGCGTGCCAACTGTATGAGCCGGGGTCGGTCGGCTTCTATTTACCCTGTACGCTATTTTCCTTGCAGTTGGCCGTGATATTGAAGGTTTCATCATGGCCTTGCCCCGTGCCGTCTATTGCGATAATCAGGCTGCTGCCTTGAGGGGCTTCGCTGGTGCAGCGCCATGTATGCCAGGGGTGGCCGCCCAAGTCTGAGCAAGTCCCCTGATTGATGGTCACGCGGGCGTTTTGGTGCACATCATGGACCATGATGGTGGTGGGGGTAGCGCACTGGGCAGGTGGCGGCGGGATTTCCGGCGCTGTACTGCAATCGGCCTGCGGCGAGGAGACGGCCAGTTCATTGGCTTTGCCGTCTGCATCGCTCCAGCGCACGCTGACTGTCGTCATCTGGTTCTTGATGCTGTATTTGCATAAAAACCGGTTAAGCGGAGGTGGCGCATCGGGCACGGGCAAGGCGAAGGTGTCGCTGGCACACTGCTTGGGTTCACAGCTTTTGCGCTCTTCCAGTGCGCTTTGCGCCAGATTGGTGGCATTGGCGTAGTCGCTGCTGTGAATTTCGCTTTGCAGCAACGCGCCTTGAAAACGTATCAGCCCCAGAATGCCCAGACTCAGCACCAGCAGGCTGACAAGTACACCCATCAGGGTAAATCCGGCTTGTCGGGTCATGATTATTCCGCGTGATCTATCCAGCTGCCCTGGACGACCCGGTAAACTTTTTCACCGGCGACAGGCGGCGTGAGGGGGGGCTGGCCGCTGCCGCTATCTCCTGGCTTGAACGAGTCGGGCAGATTGGTCAGGTCTATGGTCGTGCTGGCACCCCAGTTGTTGTCGCCGCTGGCACCCTGATTGGCGACCGTGACATAGCCTTTGATCACGGTTCTTCCGCCGCTATTCAGGGTGTTGCCGGCGATCACGTTGCCGTGCACGGTACTACTGCTGCCCAGCATAATGTCGCCCCCCTTGTACTGGCTGTCCTGGTAGCTGCCGGCGAGATAGGCGATATTGCCGCTGGCGTGGCTATTGAACTGCTGGCTTTGTGTATTGCAGTAGTCGGTCGGATATTGGCCGGGGTAGTCGTTGTTGCTGCACACACCCGGGTAAGCGATATAGTTGACGGCATAGACCTGATGGTTATCCATGGTCTTGATATTGCCGCTGGCGATAAAGCTGTTGTAATAGCGGCCGTTTCCCGCCTGCAAGTCGCCATCAAACCAGACAAGACCGGGGGCCAGACTATTGCCTGCCAGTGTCCATACGCCTGTTTGGGAAACCGTGAGGCAGGTGTTGTAGTCGGAATAGCCGCGGCACAAGCGCCCGACGCTCGGGGTCGTGCAGCGTCCATTGCTGTCGGTTTTCTGGCACAGGTAGTTTTCGTGATTGTTCTGGTTTCTTCCCAGTAGATAAAGGCCGTCATCAATACCGTGGATCGCGCGCACCTGTACCTGTATTTTCCCGTCGCTAAGACGGCGGAACAGATAATGGGCCTGCTGCTGGTAGTCGTTGGCATCGACCTTATGCTTTTGCAGCGTGATCGGTGTCAATGGCGTGATCGGCACTTGCAGGCCAGGCTCTATCCTGACCTTGATGTCTTTATTGTTCCGGTTGTAACTGGCCTCTCCGCCGATGGTGGCATTGAGTTGTCCGCCCCAGCCTTCTATCTCGAGGTTGTGCTCTGCCTTGAGCGAGCTGATCGGTCTGCTGGTTCTGCTGCTGAACGAGCCCTGCGTTTCAACCTCTCCTAGCGAACTGCCGCCATTGGTCACGGCCACATTGCCGATGGCGATCAGCGTATCGACACGCGTGCTGCCTATATTGGCCGTCCCGTTGGTCTGCGCCCTGACGATGGTGGCGCTGTCGCGGGTTTGCAGATTGCCCATGGCGCTGACACGCTGGTAGTGGCCATTTCTCAGGGTGATATTGCCGTTGGCGCCCAGCACATTCACGGTCTGGTTGCCGCCTATGGTGATGTTGCCGGTAGCAAGCAAGGTGTCGATGCCCTTGACTGAGCCATTGAGCGTGACATCGCCGTCCACTTTCAGCTTGGCATCCTTGCCGCCAATGATATTGATGGCGCCACTCAGGTTCAGGTCATTGTGAATTTGCAGCACGCTCTCGGATGGCGGCGGCGGTGTGGGGTCGCCTACCAAGGCAAAGCGTTGCTGCACCGCTACGCTGTAGCCATCGAAGTGACCGTGGCTGGTGACGCGCAACTGCTCTCCTTCCTCCTGGTAGCTGAGGGTGTAATGCTGCGGCGTGGTGCTGGCCGGTCGGCTGCCATCAGTTTCAAGAGCCTTGCCCGCGATACGCATCCCTTCCTCGGCATAGCCCAGCGCCTGATGGTATTTATGCTGGGCCTGGGCATTGAAGTGTTCGATCAGGACATGACGCGAGGTATAGAGCAAGACCAGCGAGATCAGCGCCAGCAGCGACATGACAAGCAGCAAGGTGGCTGCGCCGCGTTGCGTTTTCATCGGATCGCCTCCTGAGTAATGATCGGGTGGTTGCGCGGGGTGACGGTCGCAGCCAGCGCTAGTGCAGCAAGTCCGCCTTGCTGTGCGCTCAGTGCAATATGAATGCCATCGCGACCTGTCTGGCTAAAGCTCAGCCCGGTCACCGAGCCTGCCGCCGGCAAGGTCAGGTCCTGCCAGTCGGCATCGGGGGCATCGCAATGCCAATTGTCCTGACGGGTAGCCAGTTGCTGGATGCGGCCCTTGCCGTCCTGCTGTTTCAGGCGCAGGGCGTAAAAATGCGGGGCCTGCGCGCTCTCCCCGGGCGGGCTGGCATGGGCAAAGCGCAGGCAATGGCCGTTTTGTCCGATAAAAATACGGGCGTAAGGTGCCGGGTCTGCTTGGCCGGCGTAGCCTGCACGACGCAGGGACATGGCCATGCTGCTCATGGCGCTGTCCATCATGGCGCGCAGCGCGGCTTGCTGGCGCTCATGGCTGGCGCTGGTGGTGAAGTTGACGAACAGGGTCGATACCGCCAGTAGCACGATCAGGCCGATGGCAAGAGCGATCATCATTTCCGTCAGGGTAAAGCCAAGGTGTTTTTTCATGGGCAGTTGCCCTTGCTGGCATGGATAAAGCCGGTTGGCAGCAGCTTGATGGTGCTGTCTCTGCAATTTTGCTGCGTCAGCACCCAACTGGCTTCGCCTAAGGCGACGCCGGCCGCGTTTTGCGGCAGGCCCTTGAGCGGGGAAAAACGGATCTGTGCCGGCAAGTCCTGTGTTTCCAGCGACACGCCACGGTAGTCTGCCGCACGGATGCAGGCCAGCGCCTGCTCGCAGCTTTCCCCCCGGTTCTGGCTGACAATAAGCGACCAGTCGTCGCCGCTACGGGTTTGCAGCCAGACAGGCTGTTGCCGAGTGATTGCCTGCTTGCGCGCAAAGCGCAGCGTATCGGTGACCGACCCGGTTGCTCCGGCCAGACGTGCGCGGGCAAACCAGGCGGACAGGCTGGGCGTGGCGAGCGTCAGCAAAATGGCCAGTACCGACAGCGTGACCAGCATTTCGATCAGGGTAAAACCTCGGCGCGCGTGCATAGTCAAGCCCAGCAGGCCGCCGGCGTGCGGCGGGTTTGCGTGCCGACTTGCTCCAGACGCAGTGTCTGGCAGGTGCTATCGGCTTGCTGTGGCGAGCCGGCGCGTACCCGGGCTTCTACATAAAAAGCCCCACTGGCTGCCTCGCCCGCCGGAATGCCGGTGGACAGGATGTAATCGCCCTGTTCGCTGTTGGCGGACTGGGCCGGTGTCAGTGCATTGAGGGAGGGCGCGTAGTTGATGTCAAAGCCGCGATGGCGGATTTGCGCTTGCTGAATGCGCATGATGGCGGCTTGTGCATCGGTACGCCGCGCCTTTTGCATATAGCCTTGATAAGCGGGCAGGGCGATGGCGGCGAGAATGCCGACGATGGCCATGGTGATAATCAGCTCGATCAGGGTAAAGCCGGAATGTTGTTTGTAAACCATGGCGATATTATCCGCGAGGCGCCGCATGGCGTGAGGGTAGCTGGCGCTATCGGCTTATTTCTTGTGCTTAACATCCTCTGGTTTTAGCCGCCATTTGCATGGCTTGCTGCTGGTGTTGCGGTCAGTGCCGGGTTCTGTACAAAAATACGGCCCGCTACGCATGCTTGCGTAGCGGGCCGGCTGGCTTGGCGGGCGGGATCAGAACAGGAAGGGCGCGATCATCTTGGTTTTGGCCACGGCAAAGATATAGGCCAGCAGGGCAAAGGAGGCGATCAGCGCCGCCTGGCGGATCTGCAGCGTGCGGCCGCGCTTGAGGGCGATGGTGCCCAGCGCGATATAGCCGAGCAAGGCCACGATTTTGGCAACTATCCACGGCGAGGACAGCGGCCAGCCGCCCAGAATCACCAGCGCCACGGCACAGGCCAATAGCAGGGTGTCGATAATGTGCGGCAGGATGCGGGCGAGCTTGCTTTGCAGGAGGGGAGAGCCTGCCAGCATCAGCCCGGCGCGGATGGCGAACGACAGCAGGGTCAGGTAGGCAAAGCCGGCATGGGCATGTTTGAGCATCAGGTACGAGTACATATCGGGTTCCTGTTAGGCCTCGGGCATAAGATGGAGGGGGGGATGTTACACTGTCGGACCGGGTCTGATGAGAGTGTTTGTCATGTTGCATCTGTATCAATCCAACCGTCTGGAAACGCTGGGGACTTTGCTGGCCACGGTACAGCAGGCCGCACCCTTGTCCGACCCGTTTGCCGCCGAAACCGTGCTGGTGCAAAGCCGCGGCATGGGGCGCTGGATTACGCTGGACCTGGCGCAGAAAGCCGGCATCGCCGCTCATCTCGATTTTGTGCTGCCGGCGGCGTTTGCCTGGCAACTGATGCAAAAAGTGTTGCCGGGCCTGCCCAGAAAATCGACTTTTGCCCCCGAGGTATTGAGCTGGCGGCTGATGGCCTTGTTGCCGACCCTGAGCGGCGAGCCGTGTCAGGCGCTGGCGCGTTATCTGGAAGGCGGCGAGACGGCGGCATTCGAGCTCTCCGGCAAAGTGGCCGACATTTTCGACCAGTATCTGGTGTTCCGCCCGCAGTGGATACGCGCATGGGAGAAGGGCGAACTCTTGGGGCTGGGTGAAGACGAGGCGTGGCAGGCTGCCTTGTGGCGGGTGCTGGCCGCCGAAGATGCCACACGCCACCGCGTGCGCCTCTTGGATGATTTTTTGTCGTCGCTGACGCGCGAGCATCTGCCCGAGCGGGTGATCCTGTTCGGCATCTCCAATCTGGCGCCCATGTATCTGGCGCTGGTCAAGCGTCTCTCCGCGCTGACCGAGGTGTTCCTGTTTACCCTGAACCCGTGTGAAGCCTACTGGGGCGATCTGGTGGACGCGCGCCACCAGCGCGACCTGTTCGACACGGATGCCGTGGCCGCGGCACAGGGCCACCCCTTGCTGGCTTCGCTTGGCAAGCAGGGGCGCGATTTTTTTGACCTGATTGCCGGCGATGCCGAACTGGACTCGCACCCGCTGTACGACGCGGGAGAAGAGGACACCCTGCTTGCGCGCTTGCAGCGCGATATGCTGACGCTGGCCAATCCCGGGGTCGCCAGCTATGTGCCGCAGCCGCATGCGAGCGATGACTGTTCCATCGAGCTGCATGCCACCCATGGCGCGATGCGCGAGCTGGAGGTCCTCAAAGACCGGCTGCTGGCGCGCTTTGCTGCCGACAGCAGCCTGACACCGGCCGATATCGTGGTGCTCTCCCCCGACATCAATGCCTACGCGCCGTTTATCGACAGCGTATTCGGCAAGCGCAGCGATGCCGGTGCCGCCAATATCCCCTATACCATCGCCGACCGTACCGTCGCGCGCGAGCAGCCTTTGCTTGCCAGCTTTGCCGCGCTGCTGGATCTGCTCGATTCGCGCTTTGCCGCCGATGATGTGCTGTCGCTTTTGGATTGCGATGCCTTGTTGGCGCGCTTCGGTCTGCTGGCGGCGGATGTGCCTTTTATCCACGACTGGGTGCGCAAGAGCGGCATACGCTGGGGGCGTGATGCCGCGCACAAGCAGGCGCTGGGCTTGCCGGATGATGCGCAGCACACCTGGCGCTGGGGGCTGGATCGCCTGCTTCTGGGTGGCATCCTGCCTGACGCCATGGCCGGCGACACGCGCTCGCCCTTGTTTGGCGAACTGCTGCCGGCCGGCGGTGCCGGCGGCTCGCTGGCCGAGACACTGGCGCGCTTTGCCTCCTTGATCGATACCCTGTTTGATCTGGCTTGCCTGTGGCAGCAAGCGGCGACGCCACAGGTGTGGGCGACACGGGTGGGCGAGGCGGCCAATGCCTTGTTCAGCGTGAATGCCGAAGAGGAGGATGCGCTGGCGGTCTTGTTCGATGCCGCCGCCGAGCTGGCCGAGGACGCGACACTCGCCGCCTATAGCCAGGAGGTGGGGCTATCGGTGGTGCGCGACTATTTGCAGCGACGCCTGAAGCAGGCGTCGGGTTCGGGTTTTCTGGCCGGCAGGGTGACGTTTTGCGCCATGGTGCCGATGCGCTCGATCCCGTTTCGCGTGCTGTGCCTGATCGGCATGAACGATGGTGCGTATCCGCGTGACGAGCGCCCGGTCAGCTTCGATCTGATTGCACGCCACCCGCAAAAGGGCGACCGTTCGCGCCGCTTTGATGACCGCTATCTTTTTCTGGAAGCCATTCTGTCTGCGCGCGAGGCGCTGTATTTGTCCTGGGTCGGGCGTTCGGCGCGTAGCGACGAGCCCTTGCCGCCATCGGCGCTGGTGTCCGAGCTGCTGGATTGCTTAAGCGCCATGACCGGCGCTGACGCGGGTAAAAGCTTGCTGCAACAGCATAGCTTGCAGCCTTTTGCCCGCAGCAATTATGCCGCCACGGCGCAGGCCAGTTTCGAGCCGGCCTATTACGCCGCCCTGTCCGCACCGCGCCATACCCCTTTGCCCTTTGCCACGCCCTTGCCGCTGGAAGCGCCGCGCGTGGTGGCCTTGTCGGCGCTGATCCGTTTCTGGCAAAACCCGGTGCGCAGTTATCTGGGCGACCAGCTCGGGGTCAGGCTGGCCGCGAGCCTGGAAGACATGGAAACGCGCGAGCCGTTTGCGCTGGACCGCAATAGCCGCGTGGCGGTACGCACCCCCCTGGTCGCGGCGCTCTATGAAGGCAAACCTCTGGCACCGGTCAAGGCGCGCCTGTCCGGCATGGGCCTGCTGCCACCGGCTGCGCTGGGCCAGGCCTGGCTTGCCGACGAGCTGGGGCAAAGCGCGCGCTTTGCCGCACGCCTGCCGGATGAACTGGCCGATGCGCCCTTGCCGCCCGAGCCCTTGGGGCTGGTGATAGGCGGGTTTACCCTGTCTGGCGAGTTGTCCGGCCTGCGCCCTTGCGGGCTGATTACGACCGTACCGCGGCGCGCCAACGCAGGCGAGCGCATCGCCTTCTGGCTGCGCCATCTGGTGCTGTGCGTCTTGCGCCCGGCGGGGGTGATGCCGGCATCCTTGCTGGTGGATGACGAGGACGCGCTGGCCTTGTTGCCGGTGGATGACGCGGCCGCGCAACTGGAAGCCTGGCTGTCGTTTTACGCGCTGGGGCAGCGTGCGCCGCTGGTGTTTTTCCCGCGTACCAGCCTGGCGGCGGCCAGGGTATTGGCCGACGACGTGACGGCGCGCGATGCGGCGCTCGCCAAAGCCTACGCCGAATGGGACCCGAGCTTTACCGGGCGCGGCAAGTTTCCGCAAAAAAGCGAGGCGGCAGTCGAGCTGGTGTTTCGCGGCGGCGATCCCTTGCAGGACGCACAATTTTTGCAACTGGCCGAGGTGTTGCTGCTGCCCATGCTGGCCGCCTTCGATGGCAAGGACGAAACGGAGGATGCAGCATGAAGCCGCTGGACGTCGTGCACTGCCCCTTGTCGGGCGTCAATCTGATCGAGGCTTCGGCCGGTACCGGCAAGACCTGGACTATTGCCGCGCTGTTTACCCGCTTGCTGCTGGAAGACGGCGATGTGCCCGCACCGACCATAGACCGCATTCTGGTGGTGACCTACACCAAGGCCGCCACGGCCGAATTGCGCGAGCGTCTGCGCGCGCGCCTGGTCGAGACGCGGCTGGCGCTGGAATCCAGCGCCGCCGTCAGCGAGCCTTTTCTGGCGGCCATGTGTGCGCGTTATGCCGCGCCCGAGGCGCGCAGCCGCGCCATCGCCCGTCTGTCAGCCGCCATCAGCGGCTTTGATGCGGCAGCCATCTATACCATTCACGGCTTCTGCCAGCGCGTGCTGACCGATGCCGCTTTTGAAAGCGCGCAGACTTTCGAAGCCGAACTGGTGGTGGATGATCTGGATGCACTGATGGAGCTGGCCGACGACTTCTGGCGCCGGCGCGTGGTCAAGGATGTCACGCTGTCGCGGGTGCTGGCCGAAAGCGGCGAGACGCCGGATGGCTGGCTCTCTGCGGTGCGCCCGCATCTGTCGCGCCCCTATCTGACGGCAGTGCGCCCGCCGGCGGTGGATCTGGAAGCGGTGCTGGGCGCGCAGGATGTGGCGTGGCAGGCGCTCAAAGCGGCCGATATCGACGAGGGTCTTGCGGTCTTTACCGCGACCCAGGGCTATAAGGCCACCAGCTACAAGCCGGCCATTGTTGCGCACATTGCTCGCCTGCTAAAACGCATGCTCTCTGCCGACAGCGCGCCGTCCCTTTTGTCCGAGGCAGACCTGAAAAACCTGCTCAAGCTGACGCCGGACAGCTTAAGCGGCGCGATGAAAAAGGGCTTTGTGCCACCCGATCATCCGCTGTTTGCCCTGGTGGAAGCGTGGCTCTTGTGTGCCAGCGCCCTGCGCCAGGGGGTGGAGCATGCGGTGATACGCCTCAAGCTGGAGCTGATCGACTGGATCAATGCCGAACACGAGCGCGTGCGCGCCAATAAGCGCAAGCGCAGCTTCGATGATTTGCTGACCGATCTGTATGGCGCACTGAACGAGAAGTCCAGCGGCCCCTTGCTGGCCAGCCATGTGGCGCGCAGCTTTCAGGTGGCGTTGATTGACGAGTTCCAGGACACCGATCCCATCCAGTACGATATTTTCCGTCGCTGTTTTGTCGAGGCGCGGCCACAGTCGCCGGTGTTTCTGGTCGGCGACCCCAAGCAGGCCATCTACAGTTTTCGCGGCGCCGATATTTTTGCCTATCTTGCTGCGCGCAGCGATGCCAGCCACCACTACACGCTGGACACCAACCGCCGCTCATGCGAGGCGCTGGTCGAGGCGGTCAACACCCTGTTTGCCCGCCCCAACCCTTTTGTACTGGAGGACATCCGCTACTACCCGGTCAATGCCGACAGCCAGCAGCGCGGGCGTCTGGAGGTGGATGACGATCAGGCACCGTTTACCGTGTTGTGGCAGGACAATGACGCGCCCAAGGCGCTGGGCAAGGAGGGCGCCGGCGAGTGGGCAGCAGCGGTGTGTGCCGACGAAATTGCCCGCTTGCTGAATCTGGCGGCAAAGGGGCAGGCGCGGATTTTCAAGGGCGAAAACGGCCGCGCGCTGTCCGGGGGCGATATGGCGGTGCTGGTTGCCACCCATCGTCAGGGCGAGAGCATGCGTCAGGCGCTGCGCCTGCGCGGCATCGCCAGCGTGGCGTTAACGCAGGAGAGCGTATTTGCCAGCCTGGAGGCGCGTGAAATGCTGGCGCTCTTGCGCGCCTGGGCCGAGCCTGCCAGTGAGGGCCGTTTGCGCGCGGCGCTGGCCACTTCGCTCTACGGACTGGATGCGCAGGCGCTGTTTGCGCTGGCGGAAAATGAGGAAGCATGGGAAGCCTGTTTGCGCCTCAACCGCGAAGACTTCGAGCGCTGGCAAGAGCAGGGCTTTATGGCGGCCTGGCGCGGCTTTTTTGCCCGCAGTTCGCTGGCGTTACGGCTATTGCCGCAGGAAGGCGGCGAGCGCCGGCTGACCAATCTTGCCCATCTGGCCGAACTGATCCAGCAGCAAAGCGAGGAAAAAAGCGCCTTGTCGCCGCTTCTGGCCTGGTTTGAAGGGCGGGTGGCCAATCCGCCCGGTGGCGAGGAGGCGGTATTGCGGCTGGAAAGCGATGCCCAGCTGGTCAAGATCGTCACCATTCATACTTCCAAGGGCCTGCAATACCCGCTGGTGTTCTGCCCCTTCCTGTGGGACGGCAAGCTGGACGCGGCCGATACGCCGTTCTGGCACTATCACCATGACGGGCAGACGCTGCTGGTGCCGGATGGTCTGGCCGATGAGGCGGCGCGCGCTGCCTCGCGCCAGGAAACGCTGGGCGAGAAGCTGCGCCTGCTCTATGTCGCGCTGACCCGCGCCCAGTACCGTCAGGTGATCTGCTGGCGCCATGTGTCGGGCATGGAAAGCGCGGCGCTGTCCTGGCTTTTGCATGCGGGCGATATCGACTCGCTGGCCGGTCTGTCGCGCCTCAAGCTGGACGAGATGACGCTCAAAGATGATCTGGCCGATCTGTGCCGGCGTGGCGGCGGCGCATTTTCCCTGTTGCCGGCACCGCGTTTGCGCACCGATTGTCTGGCGGCTGCGCCCGAGGGCGAGACGCTGTCGCTGTCGGTGCTGGCGCGCACCCTGTATACGCCGTGGCGGGTGAGCAGCTTTACCGCGCTGACCTCGAAAACCCCGGCGCGTCTGGCGGAAAAGCCCGATCACGATCAGGGCGAGCTGCAACTGGCCGAGGCTAACGACAGCATGCCGTTCAACCGCTTCAGTTTTCCGCGCGGCGCGCGTCCCGGCACCTGTTTGCATGCGGTGTTCGAGGCCATCGACTTTCAGTGGAGCGAGGCGCGCATACGCGAAGTCGCCGCCAGTACGCTGGCGCGCTTCGGCTTTGCCGAGCACTGGCTGGACGCGGTGTGCGATATGGTGGCGCGCACGCTGGATGCGCCGCTGGATGACGGCGTGTGCCTGCGCCAGGTGCCGGCCAGGCAGCGTCTGGTCGAGCTGAATTTCACCCGGCCACTGGCGCGGCTATCGGTGTCGCGCCTGCGCCGCGTGCTGACCGACCCGGCCATGGGTCTGGCTGCGCCGCTACGCACGGCGGCGGCGACGCTGGACTTTCATACGGTGGAAGGATTTCTCACCGGCGCCATCGACTTGGCGTGCGTGATAGACGGACGCTGGTTTCTTATCGACTACAAATCCAACCATCTGGGCGAACACGCCGCCGATTACGCGCCCGGGCGCCTGGCGTACGAGATCGCGCATGCGCACTACTACCTGCAATACCTGATCTATTGCGCCGCGCTTAAGCGCTACCTTGCCAGTCGCGGCATCGCGCTGGATGGCAAGTTTGGCGGCGTGCGCTACCTGTTCTTGCGCGGACTGGACGAGGCAGGCAACGGCGTCTGGCGCGACAGCCCAAGCGAGGTGCTGATCGCGGCGCTGGATGGCTGTTTTGATGGGGATTAGAGGCGGTAGGGTGGGATAGCCGCCGAATGGCGGCGTAACCCACCGCAAGCTGTCCGGGTTCCATAACATAAGGAGAAAACATGTTCGAATCGGCAGAAATCGGCCACAGCATCAGCAAGGCCGACTGGAAGGCGCGGGTACCGGCGCTACGCGAGGCCTTGCTCGACGCGCAGTATGACCTGAAGCAGAAGCCGGATTTTCCGGTACTGATCCTGATCCACGGCTTCGATGCCGCCGGACGCGGCGAGACGCTGAATCTGGTCAATGAATGGCTGGATCCGCGCCTGATCCATACCGTGGCTTTCGATGCACCCAATGACGAGGCGCGTGCGCGGCCCTGGATGTGGCGTTACTGGCGCGAGCTGCCGCCCAAGGGACGGCTGGGTATCTATTTCGGCTCCTATTACTCGGACACCCTGTTCAACCGCAGCGAAGACGAGATCGACAGTGCCGAGCTGGACAAGCAGATTGCCGACATCCTGCGCTTCGAGCGCATGCTGTCCAATGATGGTGCGCTGATCCTGAAGTTCTGGTTCCACCTGTCTAAAGACGCGCAAAAGTCGCGGCTCAAGGCGCTGGAAAAAGATCCCAAGACCGCGTGGCGGGTGACCGAGAAAGACTGGAAGCACTACGCGCTGTACGACAAGCTGCGCAAGCATGCCGCCCATATGCTGCGCTTGACCAATACCGCTTTCGCACCGTGGGCGGTGATCGATGGCACCGATCACAACTACCGCAGCCTGGCCGTGGGCGAGGCGATACTGGCGGCGATGCGCGCGCGGCTGGATTTGCCGCATCCGTTCTTGCCGCGCAGCGATAGTCCATCCTTGCCGCAGCCGATAGACCACAAGCTGTTGCTCGATACGCTGGTACTGGATCAGGAGCTGGACAAGGCTGCCTACAAGAATGCACTGGATGCGCTGCAGGGGCGGCTCAACCGCCTGACGCGCGATGCGCGCTTCGCCGGCCATTCGCTGGTGCTGGTGTTCGAAGGCAATGACGCAGCCGGCAAGGGCGGCTGCATACGCCGCATTACCCAGGCGCTGGATGCCCGCCGTTACCGCGTGATGCCGGTGGCAGCGCCCAGCGACGAAGAGCGGGCCCAGCCGTGGCTCTGGCGTTTCTGGCGCCATGTGCCGGGCAAGGGACATACCGCGATTTTCGACCGTTCCTGGTATGGCCGCGTGCTGGTGGAAAGGGTGGAAGGTTTTTGCGGGTCGGAACACTGGATGCGCGCCTACTACGAGATCAACGATTTCGAGCACCAGTTGGTGGCCGATGGCGCCATCGTGCTCAAGTTCTGGCTGGCGACCAGTGCCGAGGAACAGTTGGCGCGTTTTCAGGCACGCGAAGAGACCGGCTTCAAGCGTTTCAAGATCACCGACGAAGACTGGCGCAACCGCGAGCGCTGGGACGACTACAAGCTGGCGGTGTGCGACATGATAGACCGCACCAGCACGACGCGGGTGCCGTGGACGCTGGTCGAGGCCAACAACAAGCACTATGCGCGCATCAAGGTGCTCAAGACCGTGTGCGATGCGCTGGAGGCGAGGCTGGATGCAGACGCCAACTGAAGAGAACGTCAGCGAAGTCTTGCCCGGCGTGCTGTCCGGCCTGATGCGGCGGCTGGACCCGGCGCTGGGCGAGGCGGCCGAGGCGGCGATCATCGCGCTGATCCGTGCCAACCGCGCCGGCCATGTGTGCCGGCGCATCGCTGACTCACAGAGCCGGCGCGAGCTTGCCGCCAGCCCTTTGCTTGCCCGTCCCGGCGGCTATGCGCCTTTGGTGCTGGACGAGGCCGGTCGCCTGTATTTTGCCCGTCACTGGTGGTTTGAAAAGGAATTGGCCGGGCGTCTGGCTGCCTTGGCCGCCCATAAGGACGCCGTCGATCCTGCGCGGGTCGCCGCCTTGCTGGATGCCTTGTTCGCCTCGACCTCCGAAGGGGCGGCCGATCGCCAGCGTCTGGCGGCGGCGCTGGCGGTGCGCCAGCATCTGCTGGTGATTTCCGGCGGCCCCGGCACCGGCAAGACCACCACCGTGGTGCGCCTGTTGGCGATGCTGGCCGCCCTGTCGCCACGCCCGCTGGTGATGGGCATGGCGGCGCCCACCGGCAAGGCGGCCGCGCGTTTGTCCGAATCGATGCGCGGCGCGCGTGCGGCGCTGGAGGTCGATGCGCAGGTCAAGGCGCAATTGCCCGGGGATGCGCAAACGCTGCACCGGCTGATCGGTCTGGTGCCCGGGCGCGATGCGCCGCGTTATCACGCCGGCAACCCGCTGCCGCTGGATGTGCTGGTGATAGACGAAGCCTCGATGGTGGATCTGACCCTGATGCACGACACCGTTGCCGCCTTGCCTGCACATGCGCGCCTGATCCTGCTGGGTGACCGTGACCAGCTGGCTTCGGTCGATGCCGGTGCAGTGCTGGGTGATGTGGCCGAACGCGAGGCATGGAGCAGCGACACGCTGGCATGGCTGGCGGCAGCCGGCCTCGCGGCACCGGGGGCCGCCGGCCCGGCACAGGCCCTATCTGACACGGTGGTCTTCCTCACCCGCAGCCATCGCTTTGGCGCAGATAGCGGCATCGGTCGTCTGGCGCGGGCGGTGAATGGCGGCGACGCGCAGGGCGTATCGGGGCTGTTGGCCGATGAAAGCTATCCCGATATCGAATGGCGCCCGGCGTTTGCGCCGGACGACGATGAACATTATCGCGAGCGGGCTGCCTATTTTGCGCTGGTGCACGCCGGTGCCGGGGCGGATGCGGTATTTGCCGAGTTCCTGCGTTTCATGCTGCTGACCGGAGAGAAGCGCGAAGTGGCGCGCCTCAATCAGGCCATCGAAGCGCGTTTGCTGCGCGACGGGCTGCGCGAGGCCGAGTCGGAGTGGTATGCCGGGCGGGCGGTGATGGTGCGGGAAAACGATTACAGCGTGGGCTTGTTCAACGGCGATATCGGCATTGCATTACAGGATGGCGGCAGCCTGCGCGTGTATTTTCCGCGCGCCGACGGCAGCTTTCGTGCGGTGGCTCCGGCGCGCCTGCCCGGTCATGAAACCGCGTTTGCGATGACGGTGCACAAGAGCCAGGGCTCGGAATTTGACCGGGTGTGGCTGGTGCTGCCAGCCCAGGCTTCGGCGCTGTTTTCGCGTGCGTTGTTGTATACCGGCATCACCCGCGCGCGGTGCCAGTGCAGGCTGATCGGGCCGCAGGCGGTGCTGCTGGCCGCCACCGGGCAACTGGCCGAGCGCGAGTCGGGGTTGGGGGCTCGTTTGTGGGGAGGCTAATTCGTATTAGGTTATCAATGCAAACGTACACATGACATTTAAATGATTTAGAATGGCGGCGTTTTGACATTTTGGGGTTGAGCCATGTCTGCCGTTGCCGAATATCTTGAGCGTATTGCCCTGCATGATCTGTCCGACTTTGTGCCGTTGCGGATTGCGGGTGAGGTGATGGGGGCGGTCAACCCGGTCTGGCATGCGCGTCTGCTGTCCTGCCCGTCCGGCCTGTTTATGGCTGAAGGTGAGGCTCTGGCCTGCCGCCTGACTGGTAACAGCCATGAAAACAGCCGCCTGCTGGATGCGGCGGCACGCGGCTGGTGCGAGGCGGGCTGGCTTAGCGGCTGGCGCGACGAGAAATTCGCCAGCTATCAGGCCAACGGCCTGCCCTTGTTTCAACTGGATCGTGCAGCCTTCCGCCCCTTGGGGCTGACCAGCCACGCGGCGCATATTAACGGCCTGACCCGTCTTAGCTCAGGCGAAGTACGGATGTGGGTCGGGCGGCGCAGCCCGGACAAATCATTTGAACCCAACCGCATGGACAATCTGGTCGGCGGCGGCGTGGCTGCCGGCGAGACGGTGCACGACGCCTGCTTGCGCGAAGGCTGGGAAGAGGCCGGTATTAGCGCCGAGCGTCTGGCGCCACTGACGGTTGCCAGCCGTATTCTGGCCGAACGGCCGGTGGCGCGCGGCCTGCACCGCGAGTGGCTGCATGCCTTCGATCTGTGGCTGCCCGAGGGGGTCAAGCCCGCCAATCAGGATGGCGAAGTGGCCGAATACAGCCTGCTGCCCTTGACCGAAGTCGAAGCCTTGCTGTTGCAGGAGCGTTTTATGGCCGATGCGGCGCTGGTGGCTATCGATTGTCTGCTGCGTCTGGGCTACTGGGGCGAGCAGGAGGCGGGCATCGCCGCCGTATTTGATAGTTTGCGCCAGTGGCCGGCCACGGCGACACCGCCCTTGCCCGCCGGCATGCCCATCTGAAGTTTGCCAGCCTTTGCTGGCAGTTCAACACAGGATAATAGCCATGGCAGACACGCCAATCCGCTTTGACGATGGTGCGGGCTACGAACGCTATATGGGACAGTGGAGCCAGTTGGCCGGCGAGGTTTTTCTTGACTGGCTGGCACCGCCATCCGGCTTGCGCTGGCTGGACATCGGTTGTGGCAACGGCGCATTTACCAGCATGCTCGCCGAGCGTACGGCGCCTGCCGCGCTACAGGGCATAGACCCATCCGCCGAGCAGCTTGCTTTTGCAGGCACGCGCGCAGGCTTGTCCGGCGCACGGTTTTGCCAGGGCGATGCCATGGCCTTGCCTTTTCCTGCTGCGGCATTCGACGCCGCAGTCATGCCGTTGGTGATTTTTTTCGTGCCGGAGCCTGCGCGGGGTGTGGCCGAAATGGCGCGCGTGGTTCGCCCGGGCGGAATGGTCAGCGCCTATGCGTGGGATATGCCGGGCGGCGGCTTTCCTTATCACGCCTTGCAGTCCGAGATGCGCGCCATGGGAAGTTCGTTGGCAAAACCGCCCAGCCCTGACGCCTCGCGGATAGAGGTACTGCACGCGCTGTGGACGGCGGCGGCCCTGGAGGCGGTCGAAACGTGCGCGATCACCGTAGAGCGTAGCTTTGCCAGTTTTGACGACTACTGGGCCACCGTACAGTTAGGGCCAAGTGTTGCGCCCTTATTGTCCGCGATGGCGGCGGAGGAGGTGGCTTTGCTGCAGGCACGCATGCGCGCGCGTCTGCCGGCCGATGCTGCCGGCCGTATCCTTTGCAGCGCCCGGGCCCATGCAGTCAGGGGGCGTGTACCCGCTGTCGGCGTTTCTCCGTAAACCAGGCAGTGTAGTCGCGCCGTTTCTTCCCCGCACATAGTGCACTTTGTGGCTGTCATTCGGTCACGACTTGATATGCATCAAAATTAGCAACTACATGCTTCTTTTATATTGATCCGTCCGTGTCCCTTGCCATGCAGGCCCATCCGGCTGATGGCAAGGGAGCAAGCGAAGTTTGAACAATATAGGGGAAGAAATGGCTGCCATCACCGAGAGCGCTCCGCCACACGCGCCAAGCACCGGTTTTCTCAATACCATAGAACGGGTCGGCAACAAGCTGCCCGACATCACCATGCTGTTCCTGTACGCCTTGTTTGTGTGCTGGGGATTGTCGTGGGCCTTGTCTTTTGTCAGCTTCGACTACCGCCATCCGCTGACCGGCGACGCCATCCAGGTGGTCAATATGCTCGCGCCGGAGCAGCTGACCACCTTCGTCACCGTCATGGTGAAGAACTTCATCAGCTTCCCGCCTTTGGGCATCACGATTGTTGCCACACTGGGCATCGGTATTGCCGAGGGTAGCGGCTTTATTCAGGTGCTGTTGAAGAAACTGCTGAATATCACGCCGCAAAAAATCCTCACCCCGGCCGTGGTATTTATCGGCGTACTCAGCCATATGGCGTCCGATTCGGCTTATGTGGTGCTGATGCCGGTTTCTGCCATGATGTTCTACGCCTGCGGCCGTCATCCGCTAGCCGGTATTGCCGCGTCGTTTGCCGGTCTGGCCGGCGGCTTTACCGCCAGCTACACCCCGTCGACCATCGATCCCATCATGCAGGGCTTTACCCAGGGTGCCGCGCGCATCATGGACCCGGCCTATGACGTCAATGTGCTGTGCAACTACTTTGTCAGTCTGGGCGGCACTTTCGGCGTGATCGCCGTGTGCTGGTTCATCACCGACCGCATCGTCGAGCCGCGCCTGAAAGCCTCGCTGCCGCTGAATAAGGAGCTGGATACCGGCAAGGATCAGGATTTGCGCCATGTCTCGCCACAAGAGAGCAAGGCTTTCCGGATTGCCGGCCTGACCATGCTCGCGCTGATCGGCGCACTGGCCCTGCTGTTGTGGCCGCAAGATTCACTGTGGCGCGCGCCGGACGGCAGCCTGACCAGCCCCAAGGCGCCGGTGATGCAGGCCATTGTGCCGCTGTTGTTCCTGATGTTCGCCATTCCCGGCCTGGTGTACGGCTTTGCGGTGAAGAAATTCAAGAGCTCGAAAGATGTGACCGCAGCGATGGAAAATATTACCCGCTCGCTGATCTCGTTTATGGTGTTTGCCTTCTTCTGCGCCCAGTTCCTGTACTCGTTCGCCCAGTCCAACATCGGCACGCTGATCGCCATTTCCGGTGCCGACTTCCTGAAGGGGCTGGCAATGCCGGCCGGCTTTACCGTGTTCGGCATCATCCTGCTGACCGCCTGCCTCAACCTGATCATCACTTCGGCTTCGTCCAAGTGGGCGATTCTGGCGCCGGTGTTCGTGCCGATGCTGATGGCGGTGGGGATTTCGCCCGAGCTGACGCAGGCGGCGTTCCGCATCTCGGATTCGGCCGTTAACGTGTCGACGCCGATGTTCGCCTTCTACCCGCTGATCATCATGTACTGCCGCCAGTACTGCAAGGATGCGGGTGTCGGCACCTTGTGCTCGATGATGCTGCCTTACACCGTCGGCCTGCTGGTCGTGCTGACCGCTACGCTGTATCTGTTCTGGGGGCTGGACATTCCGCTGGGCTTCAATAGCGGCTATGTCTACCCGCCGCTGCGCTAAGGCGCTGCTGGCTGTGTGTGATGGGCAACGTGCTGCAATCTGGCCCATCACACAACTTTTGTCTTGCAAGGATTCCCGATGAAACAAGCACTACGCGAGCGCTTTTTGCGCTATGTCGCCATCTCAAGCCAGAGCGATGCCTCCGCGACCACCGTTCCCAGCACCCCGGGCCAACTGGAACTGGCACGCCTGCTGGCGTGCGAACTTGAGGCACTGGGCCTCGAGGACGTTTATATCGACGCTCACGGCATTCTGACCGCGCGCAAGCCGGGCAATCAGCCGGGCGCCCCGCGCATCGGTTTTGTCGCGCACCTGGACACGGTGGATGTCGGCATCTCGCCCGACATTCATCCGCAGTTGGTGGCGTTTGACGGCAGCGATATCTGCCTGAATGCCGATAAGGATATTTGGCTGCGTGTGGCCGAGCATCCCGAAATCACCCCTTACGCCGGCGACGAGATTCTGGTCAGCGACGGCACCAGCGTGCTGGGCGCCGACGACAAGGCAGCCATTAGTGTGGTGATGACGCTATTGGCCAATCTGCCTGAGGCGCATGGCGATATCGTGGTGGCTTTTGTGCCGGACGAGGAGATCGGTCTCAAGGGCTCCAAACTGCTCGACCTCTCGCGCTTCCCGGTCGATTTTGCCTACACCATCGATTGTTGCGAGCAGGGCGAGGTGGTGTACGAAACCTTCAACGCCGCGTCGGTCGAGATCGGCATCCACGGCATCACCGCGCACCCGATGTCGGCCAAGGGTGTGCTGGTCAACCCGATCCGCGTCGCACACGACCTGATCGCGCATTTCGACCGCACCGATACCCCAGAACATACCGATGGCCGCGACGGCTACTTCTGGGTGACCGACATGCAGGCCAACCCGAACAAGGCGACGCTGAAAATGGCGATCCGCGACTTCGATCTGGCATCGTTCGAGGCGCGCAAACGCTATATCGGTGAAGTGGTGGCACTGGTGGGGGCCCGCCATCCGAAAGCAAGGCTCGAATACCGGGTGGATGACGTGTACGCCAATATCGTCCAGTCGCTGGGCGACGACCGCCGCGCCATCGACCTGATCTTTGCCGGCATGGCCGAACTGGGCATCGCGCCCAAGGTGATCGCCATGCGCGGCGGCACCGATGGCTCGGCCCTGTCTCCGCGTGGCGTATGCACGCCCAACTACTTCACCGGCGCGCACAACTTCCACTCAATCTACGAATTCCTGCCCATGCAGTCGTTCGAAAAATCGTATGTGCTGACGCGGCGTATTGTCGAGTTGGCCGCCAAGGGCTGATGCCGGGCGAGACCGGTAATAAACCGGCTTGTTTAGCTTATTCGCCGCCAGTATCACGCATGCGGTGGCTGGCCGAGGCATCCAGTTCCAGACCGTAGATTTGTTTGAGCTGGGTAATGGTCGCCAGAGTTTCTGGCGAAAAGGGCGCCTGTCCGTCAAAGGCATGCAGGATGATGCCTTCGAGCAGGTCGCCCAGCGTCATGTCTTTTTGTTCAGCCAGTGCCTTCAGTACTTTGACCAGTCTTTTTTCCAGTCTGACGCCGGTCTGGATGCGCTCGACTTTAATCGTTGCCATATCGGTCATGCTTTATCCTTTGTTACTAGGGTATTTATGTACCAAGGTACTTTTTGTGTTGCTATTCGTCAAGCATGGCAAATGCTTTTCTGCAAAGCAGGTTGAGATAGCTATTCGAAGCAGGATAAAGCGGTGTGTACCACGACTAATAGTAGGGAAATAAGCGAAAAGTGCGTGTTGTCTGGCTGGGCGGGGTGTAAGGCGGAAATCTGGAGGTTAGATGTGCCAAGGGCTTGCTGTCATTAGAGACGGCAAGCCCTTGATTATTCTGGTGCACCCGACAGGGATCGAACCTGTGACCTTCAGCTTCGGAAACTGACACTCTATCCAACTGAGCTACGGATGCATTAGGGCGCGATAATAGCTGATCAAAGGCCTACAGTCCAGCATGGGTTTCTTCCCATGTCGATGCACATTGCGTATAATCGCGGTCGATTGTAATTGTCATTTATCTTCATCAGGCGGGACCGTATGAGTAACGAAAACAAGATGGCTCCAGCACAGCTTATCAAAGTGCTCGTGGGCATTATCGCCTTCGTGGTGGTTGTGATCTATCTGCTGGCCAAACTGGCAACCAGTGGTTTTGACGTCAACGCCGAGGTGATGACCAAAGAGGCCGTTGCCGCTCGCCTGAAGCCGGTGGGTGAATCGGTAGCCGGTGATCCGCCGGGCTCGCGTACCGGCGAGGGTGTCTACACCGCGCTGTGTGTTTCCTGCCACGGTGCAGGTCTGGCCGGTTCGCCCAAGTTTGGCGATAACGCGGCCTGGGCGCCACGTATCGGCAAGGGCGAGGCCATGCTGTTTACCCATGCGATTAGTGGTTTCAATGCCATGCCGGCGCGTGGTGGCGGTGCCGACCTGACCGACGACGAAGTCAAGCGCGCCGTGGTTTATATGGTGAACAAGAGCGGTGGCAAGTTTGCCGAGCCCGCTGCGGGTGCGGACGCTTCTGCGCCGGCCGGTGCGGTAGCGGGTCTGGATCCGGCCGTTGCCGGCAAGAAAGTCTATGACGCGGTTTGTGTGGCTTGCCATGCAACAGGTGTAGCCGGTGCCCCCAAGTTTGGCGACAAGGCTGCCTGGGCTCCACGTCTGAAGCCGGGCCTGAACGAGGTGCTGGCGATCGCAACCAAGGGTCTGAACGCGATGCCGCCTAAAGGTGGCTTTACCGGCCCGGACGACGAGTTCAAGGCTGCCGTGGAATATATGGTTAACGCCGCCAAGTAAGTTTGGCTGATATGCAAAAACGCCGCTTTTCGCGGCGTTTTTTTGTGTCTGGCGCTTGGCGGGAAATCGGCCTGCCGCACCGCGGCGGTTTTAAGCGCTCAACACGGTTATTTTTTCTTGGCATCCAGCATGGCGGAGAGACCGGCCAGCCGCGACTTGCCTTCGTTCTTGCTGACAATGGGTTCGGCACCGGGGCGGCCGAAGTGGCGGATGTCGTCACCGCTGATTTCATCGATAAAGCGCGACGGGTCGACAAACTGCCAGTCACCGGCACGCTTGCGTTTGACGCAGTAGCTCAGGGTGAGGCTGCGCTGGGCGCGGGTGATGCCGACATACATTAGCCGCCGTTCTTCCTCGACCATGCCGTTATCCACCGACTCGCTATGCGGCAGGATGCCTTCCTCGCAGCCGACCAGAAACACATGCGGATACTCTAGCCCTTTGGATGCATGCAGGGTCGACATCTTGACCGCGTCCACATCGCCTTCATCGCGTCCTTCCAGCATGGTGATCAGCGCAATGGTCTGGCTCAGTTCGATCAGGTTCTTGCCGTCAGCCTCGCCTTTCTTGGCCAGCCATGCCACCAGCTCCAGCACGTTTTTCCACTTGGTTTCGGCGATGCGCGGGCTGTCTTCGCTGTCGAACAGCCACACTTCGTAGCCGATGGCGCCCAGCATCTCCATGACCAGGGGGCCGGCATCTTCACGTGTGGCGCGGTATTGCAGGGTGTTGATGAAGTTGCAGAACTGCTCCAGCGGTGCCAGCTGCGCGTCTTGCACCTGTTGCTGGAAGCCGGTTTCCTGTGCGGCGGCAAACAGGCTGTTATGGCGCTGCCCGGCCCAGGCACCCAGCTTTTCCAGCGTGGCGGCGCCGACGCCGCGTTTGGGTGTGGTCAGCGCGCGGATAAAGGCCGGGTCGTCATTCGGGTTGGTGATCAGGCGCATATAGGACAGCACGTCCTTGATCTCGGGCTTGTCAAAGAAGCTTTGCCCGCCCGACATCTGGTAGGGCACTTTCTGGTTGCGCAGCGCCTGTTCGAAGATGCGGGCCTGATAGTTGCCGCGATAGAGGATGGCGTAGTCCTTGAATTCGGTACGGTGTTCGAACTTGTGCGCCAACAGGCGCTGCACCACGATTTCGGCCTCGCTTTCCTCATCCTTGCATTGCACCACATGGATGGGCTCGCCCAGACCCAGTTCGCTCCACAACTGTTTCTCGAACAGCTTGGGGTTGTTGGCGATGACCGAGTTGGCGGCGCGCAGGATGCGCACGCTGGAGCGGTAGTTCTGCTCCAGCTTGATGATCTTGAGCTTGGGAAAGTCGGTTTGCAGCAGGCGCAGGTTTTCCATATTGGCGCCGCGCCAGGCATAGATGCTCTGGTCGTCGTCGCCCACCGCGGTAAACATGCCGCGCGCGCCGGTTAAGAGTTTCACCATCTGGTACTGGCAGGTATTGGTGTCCTGATATTCGTCCAGCAGCAGATAGCGCAGCTTGGCCTGCCATTTGGCCAGCACCTCGGGATGGTTGCGGAACAGTTCGACCGGCAGGCGGATCAGATCATCGAAATCCATCGCCTGATAGGCGGTGAGCGTGGCCTGATAGCTCAGATAAACACGCGCGCACACCATTTCCCAGTCGTTGGCTGCCTCGGTGATCATCTCGTCCGGGGTGATAAAGTTGTTTTTCCACAACGAGATCTGGCTTTGTACCTTGCGCACTTCATCCTTGGCCGTGCTTTTCAGGACGTCGGAGATGATCTTGCCGGCATCGTACGAGTCGAGAATGGAGAACTGCGGCTTGTAACCCAGATGTGGTGCTTCCTGGCGCAGGATCTGCATCCCCAGCGAGTGGAAGGTCGAAACCGTCAGGCCGCGTACTTCGTCGGCCGTCATCAGCTTGCTGACCCGCTCCATCATTTCGCGCGCCGCCTTGTTGGTAAAGGTGATGGCGGCGATATTGCGTGCGTTCATGCCGCCGTGGCGGATCAGGTGGGCGATCTTGAAGGTAATCACGCGCGTCTTGCCCGAGCCTGCACCGGCCAGTACCAGCAAGGGGCCGTCAAGATAGTGGATTGCTTCGCGTTGCGGGGTGTTCAGTTGTGCGGACATGGTGATTCGGCTATTCGGCAAGAGGGGCGGGCGGGGCGCTGTGCACGCAAGCGCTGCATTTTAGCACGATGCCTTGCGCTATCATGGCGGCGCGCAATCAACCATAAGGATGGGCATGTCTACCTACGCTATCGGCGATATCCAGGGCTGTTTCGCCCCTTTCATGCAGTTGCTGCAGCGTATCGAGTTTAATCCCGGACGCGATACGCTGTGGCTGACCGGTGATCTGGTCAACCGTGGCCCCGATTCGCTGGCGGTACTGCGCTGGGTGTTCCAGCACCGCGACTGTGTACAGATCGTGCTGGGCAATCATGACCTGCATCTGCTGGCGCTGTCCGAAGGCTTCGGCAAGCCGGGGCGGGGCGATACCTTGCTCGAAATTCTCAAGGCCGGCGACGGCAAGCTGCTGCTGGACTGGTTGCGTTGCCAGCCCCTGATGGTAGAGGGGCAGGGCTATGCCATGGTGCACGCCGGACTGATGCCCGAGTGGACGATTGCGCGGGCGCTGGGTCTGGCCGCCGAGGTGGAGAGCGCGCTCACCGGCAAGGATTTTCACGCTTTTCTGGGCAAGATGTACGGCAACAAGCCGGTGCGCTGGCGTGATGAACTCAAGGGCATGGATCGCTTGCGCATGATCGTCAATGCGATGACGCGCATGCGCTTTCTCAACCGCGATGGCGAGATCGATTTTGCCTATAAGGGTGAGTTGCCGGATGCGCCGGCCGGTTTGCAGCCCTGGTTTGCGGCCAAGGCGCGGCAAAGTGCCGGCACGCCGCTGATCTTCGGCCACTGGTCGGCGCTGGGCCTGCACCTGACCGAAGATATTCTGGGGCTGGATAGCGGCTGCCTGTGGGGCGGCAGCCTTACTGCGTTACGGCTTGAGGACAGGCAAGTGTTTGCCGAGCCGTGTCCGGTGTATCGTCAGATAGATTAAGCCCGGCCAGAATTTCGCGCCGTGCGGCATTGGAAATGGCAAAGCGGCTGGCCAGCTCGCCTTCTCCTGCCTGTAGCGATTGGCCGTAATGCAGCTCGACCACCAGTTTTTTCATGCTCAGCAGGCGCTTCAGGATCAGGCCGAAGCTATGGTCGCCGACATAGGACAGTGTGCCGGTTTGCTGGCCGTGGGCATCCAGATAGCGGATCGCCACCGGCTGTACCCGGCTCTTGGCCAGTAGCGCGGACTCGAACAAGGACGCCTTGAACGGCAGCAGGCCGAAACCGTCGCTGGTGGTTCCTTCGGGAAACACCGACATGCAGCCGCCCTGGCTTAGCGCATCGGCCAGCTGGCCATTGATGCGGCTGGCGTCGCGCCGGTTGCTGCGGTCGATAAACAGTGTGCCGCCATTCTTGGCCATGGTGCCGACGATGGGCCAGTCGCTGATTTCCTTTTTTGCCACAAAGCGCGACACCGTGCCGCTACTGAGCGCAATAATGTCCAGCCATGAAACATGGTTGGCCACCAGGAGCGTATTGGGCGGGTAAAAGCCCGGGTTGTCGCCGCTAATGCGTACTTCCACGCCGAAGATGGACAGCATCTTGCGCGCCCAGGCGCGGGTAATCACCGCGCGTTCGGCATTGGCCAGATGCGGGTAGCGTACGGCCAGAATAAAAAAGCCGTGGGCGATATGGCTGCCCATGCGCACAAGGCGCGCAAGCCGGGTCAGAAGAGAGGCTTTGGGGTGTGTCGGGGTCAAAATACGCGGGCTTTCTGGAACAATGACAGGCCAGCACTCTAGCACGGCTGGCAATGCGGGCAAAAGAAGCTGCTGCGCTGGCCCTGGCGAATCTGCCGTATCGGACTGCCGCAGCGCAGGCAGGGCTGTTCGCTGCGGCCATAGACAAAATAGCTCTGCTGGAAGTAGCCGGGTTTGCCTATGGCGTCGACAAAATCGCGCAAGGTGCTGCCGCCGGCGGCGATGGCTCGGGTGAGCACCGCCTTGATTTCAGCGGCCAGTGTCGCGCATTCGGTCTCTGTCAGGCTGGCGGCGGGCCGGGTCGGGGCAATGCCGGCATGAAACAGAGCCTCGTTGGCGTAGATATTGCCCACGCCCACCACGACGTGATTATCCATGATGACCAGCTTGATGGCGCTGCTGCGCTTGCGTGTCGCCCGAAACAGCGTGGCGCCGTCAAAATCATCCGCAAGCGGCTCCGGCCCTAGCTTGGCCAGCAGCGTGTGCAGCGTGGCGGGGCCGTATTGCCACAGCACGGCACCGAAGCGGCGCGGATCGCGGTAGCGTAAAATCTGGCCGCTACCCAGTATCAGGTCGACGTGGTCGTGCTTTTCGACCGCTGTCGCCGGCGTAACAAAGCGCAGACTGCCCGACATGCCCAAATGGATGATGAGCGTGCCTTGTTCGCATTCGATCAATAGATACTTGGCGCGTCGACCCACTTCCAGAATGCGCTGGCCGCAGAGGATGGCGCCAAGGCCGGGATCGATAGGCCAGCGCAAGGATGGATTGCGCACCACAAGGGCGCTGATGCGCTCGCCCGTCAGCTGGTTCTGGATGCCGCGGCGCGTGGTTTCGACTTCAGGTAGTTCAGGCATGGTGAATATCCGGATAAGGCCATGCTATTCTACGCGCTCACCCGGGAAATTGATCGAGCATGAAACCTCATTCTGCATTGCTGCCTTTGTTTACCTTGCTGGCTCTGTCCGGCTGCGCGTCTTCGCGTCTGGCCCGCATTGAGCCTGCCCCTGTTGCAGTGGCGTCCAGCGAGAGTGCGCGCGCAGAGGCGGCCTTGCCGCATCTGCCTTTGTCGCCGCAGCTTTTCTACGGCGTGATTATCAGCGAGATTGCCGCCCAGCGTGGGGGGGCCGGCGCGTCGGCCCAGACCTATCTCGAGCTGGCGCGCGAGGCACGCGATCCGCGTCTGGCGCAGCGCGCGGCCGAGTTTGCCATGTTGTCCGGCCAGCTGGAGACGGCTTCGCAGGCTTTGACGCTCTGGGTGGAGCTTGACCCGGCCTCGGAGAATGCGCGCGAGCAGTTGTTTATCGCATTGCTGCGTAGCGGCAAGCTGGCACAAAGTCGCCCGCTGATCGAAGGCCTGCTGGCCACCCGTCCCGAGCGGGCACCTGCCGTATTTGTCCAGTTGGCCAGACTGACGGCTCGCCAGCCGGACAAGGCCGCGGCCTACCAGTTAACCCGTGATCTGGCTGCGGGCTATCCCGAATTACCCGAGGCGCGTTTTGCCTTGCTGGCGGTGGCCGCCGAGGCGGGTGACCGGGCGGCGATGGCGCAGGAAATGAATGCGCTGGCGCGTCTGGCACCGAAATGGGACTTGCCGGTCGCCTGGCTGGTTGACCGTTTGCGTCGCGACCAGCCTGAAGCTGCGCTGGCCTTGCTCAAAAACGAGCTTGCGCGCCGGCCGGAGGCCGCGCTGGAAATCCGCCTGGCTTATCCGCGGCTCTTGGTCAGCGCCAAGCGCTTTGCCGAGGCGCGCGACAGTTTTGCCGAATTGCTGAAACGCTATCCGAACCAGCCCGATGTCTTGTATTCGCTGGGTTTGCTGTCATTCCAGTTGCGCGAGCTGGAAGCGGCGGTGCCTTATCTGGAGCAGGCGCTCAAGGCGGGCCATCCGGAGACGGATTATCTGCGCCTGACGCTGGGGCAGGTCAATCAGGAACTGGGTCGTGAGGACGAGGCGCGGCGCTGGTATACGGCGGTCGGGCAGGGCGAACATTATTTGCCAGCCCAGGTGCGCATGGCTGTGCTGGACGCCAAGGGCGACAATATCGCACAGGTGCTGGCGCGTATGGACAGCATGGGTACAAGCGAGCAGGAAAAAATCCAGGTCGCCCTGTTCCAGTCGCAGATTGCCCGCCAGCAACAGCGGCTGGATCTGGCCGAGCTGAATCTGGACCGGGCACTGGCCAGCGAGCCTCGGGCGCCCGAGCTTTTATACGAGCGGGCGCTGGTGCTGGAGATGCAGGGCAAGTTTGCCGCTGCCGAGCGTGATCTCAAGGCCTATTTGCAGGAAAAGCCGGATGATGCACAAGGCTTGAACGCGCTGGGCTATTTGCTGGCCAACCGCACCACGCGCTATCGCGAGGCGCTGGTATTGATTAGCCGTGCCCATAAGGCAGACCCGGACAGTGCGATGATTCTGGACAGCCTGGGCTGGGTGAATTTCAAGCTGGGCCGCTATGCTGACGCAGTGCGCTATCTGCAAAAAGCCTATCAGGGCTTGCCTGACCCGGAAGTTGCCGCCCACTTAGGCGAGGCTTTATGGCAGGCCGGGCGCAAGGATGAGGCGCTTGCCATATGGCGCAAGGCGCAGGCTGCCTTTCCGCAGCACGAAGTGTTGCAGGAAACCATCAAGAGACTGGCGCCATGAGTTTGCCCCGTGCGCTCTGCCTGATGCTGGCCTTGCTGCTGGCGGGCTGTGCCAGCCGCGAATTGCCGTTTCATGCACCGCAGGAAGCCGTACCGGTTGATGCGCCGTTTAATCTGTCCGGTCGTTTGTCGGTCCAAGCCGGCGGCAAGGGGCAGTTGGCACGCTTTGACTGGACGCATGCGCCGGCGCGTGACGAGTTGTCGGTCAATACGCCGCTGGGTACCACGGTTGCACGGGTGACGCGCGACGCAGCGGGTGTGTTGCTGCTGGCTGACGGCAAAAGCTGGCATGCGGCCGATGTCGAGACGCTGACCGAACAAGTGCTGGGCTGGCCCTTGCCGTTGGCTAATCTGGCGTGGTGGGTGCGCGGCCGCGCCGCGCCCGGCGTGCCGCATGAATTCTTGGCCGATGGTGCACTTGTGCAGCAAGGCTGGACCATACGTTTTGTTTCCGATGAACCGGGTGCCGCCTATCCGCAGCGCATCGACCTGGTGCGTGACGATATCTCGCTGCGTGTTGTTGCCAGCGAATGGCGTACGCCCTCAATCCATTTACCTGCCATCCTGCCATGAACGAGAATTACCTCGCCTTTGCCGCGCCAGCCAAACTCAACCTATCCTTGCATATCGTGGGCAAACGCGCCGATGGCTACCATTTGCTGGACACTGTATTCCGCTTTATTGATCTGGCCGACACCATAGAGCTGGCCGTGCGTGACGATGGCGAGATCGTGCTGGTTAACCCTTTGCCGGGTGTGCCGGCCGAATCGGACCTGACAGTACGCGCTGCACGCTTGCTGCAGCAATATAGCGGCTCGACGCTGGGGGTGAATATCCGCGTCAGCAAACGCATTCCCATGGGCGGTGGCTTGGGCGGCGGCAGCTCGGATGCCGCCACGGTTTTGCTCGCATTAAACCGTTTATGGCAGACAGTGCTGACGCGCGCACAATTGATGGTGTTGGGTTTGCAGCTAGGGGCCGATGTGCCTGTTTTTATTTTTGGGCGTAATGCGCGGGCGACCGGAATAGGCGAAGAACTCAGTGAAATCAAGGCTTTGCCGGCCTGGTATGTGGTGCTTCACCCTGGGGTTAATGTGCCTACAGCCGAAGTTTTTAAAACTTTTTCACAAAAGGTGTTGACAGGGCAAGACGAGGTGGGCATAATGCGAATCCTCAAAACAACGCAGCAACAACGAAACGCGCTGCAGCAGGTTGTTTGTGAGATGTACCCGGCGGTGAGCGAGGCTGTGAGCGAGCTAAGCAAATACGGTTCACCGCTGATGACTGGGTCCGGAAGCTGTGTGTTTCTGGAGTGTCAGTCAGAAAGCCAGGCAAACAGAATTTATACGGCAGTGTCGGCTAGATTCAACGGTTTTGTGACTAGGGGTTTGAGTCAGCATCCGTTGTACGACAAGGTCTGATATCAGTTTTACTGGGGAGTCGCCAAGTGGTAAGGCACCGGATTTTGATTCCGGCATTCGTAGGTTCGATCCCTACCTCCCCAGCCAGAAATCAAAAGCAAAAAAGCGAGTAAGTCATTCTTACTCGCTTTTTCTTTATTCAGCTCAGTGACAGGCGATTGGTGATGGCGGCTTACGATAGTTTGATGGTTTTTACCGGAACAGCAAATCCGGACCTCGCGCAAAACGTGGTTAAACACCTTGATATCTCGATGGGACGTGCCGATGTCGGCAAGTTCAGCGATGGTGAGGTAGCGGTGGAGCTACTGGAGAACGTACGCGGTCGCGACGTTTTTATTCTGCAGTCGACCTGTGCGCCGACCAACGACAATCTGATGGAAATCCTCACCATGGCCGACGCGCTCAAACGCGCTTCGGCCGGTCGTATTACTGCAGCCATCCCTTACTTCGGCTATGCCCGTCAGGACCGCCGTCCGCGTTCCGCCCGGGTGCCGATTACCGCCAAACTGGTCGCCAATATGCTGACCAGTTCCGGCATCGACCGCGTGCTGACCGTTGATCTGCACGCCGACCAGATCCAGGGCTTCTTCGATATGCCGGTGGACAATGTCTACGCGACGCCTGTGTTGCTGAAAGACATTCGTGCCCAGCGCATCGAAGACCTGATCGTGGTCAGCCCTGATGTCGGCGGCGTGGTGCGTGCGCGTGCCGTTGCCAAAGCATTGAATACCGACCTTGCCATTATCGACAAGCGCCGTCCCAAGGCCAATGTGGCCGAGGTGATGAATATCATCGGTGATGTATCGGGCCGTACCTGCCTGATCGTCGACGATATGATCGATACCGCCAATACGCTGTGCAAAGCAGCATCCGCGCTGAAAGAGCGTGGTGCCGAGCGCGTGCTGGCGTATGCGACTCATGCCATTTTCTCCGGCCAGGCCGTAGAACGCATTACCAATTCGGACATCGACCAGGTTGTGGTGACAGACACCATCCCGTTGTCGGCTGCCGCGAGACAGAGCCCGCGCATTCGCGTGGTATCCATCGCCGGCCTGATTGCGGAAACGCTGCGTCGCATCAACAACGAAGAGTCGGTGTCCTACCTCTTCAATGAGGATCTGGTTTCGACAGGCGCTTGCCTGCCGTAACGGCATGGCCACTGGTCGCGGTGGCATGCTGCTTTTAACGTGAAATATAAGGAAATACCATGTCTTACGAACTGATTGCTGCTAAGCGCGAAGAGCTGGGTACGGGTGCGAGCCGCCGCCTGCGTCACGCTAGCAAATTGCCTGCGATTGTTTACGGCGACAACAAGGATGCCGTATCCATCACCATGGATCACAACCCAATGTTCTACGCGTTGAAAGAAGAAGCTTTCCACGCCAGCGTAATCGATCTGGTGATCGATGGCGCCAAAGAACAGGTTCTGCTGCGCGACTTCGTGATGCACCCAGTTAAGCCAATGGTGATGCACGCTGACTTCCAGCGCGTGAACCCGAACGAAAAAGTACACGTTAAAGTGCCACTGCACTTCGTTGGCGCCGATGTATGCCCAGCTGTTAAGCTGCATAGCGGCCGTATCTCCCACGTGACCACCGAAGTAGACGTGCGCACCCTGCCAGCTAACCTGCCTTCGTCGATCTCGGTTGACCTGTCGGCTATGGTTGCCGGCCAGATCGTTCACCTGTCCGATCTGAAACTGCCAGAAGGCGTTGAAATCGTTGCTCTGGCACGTGGCGATAACGCTACCGTTGCTTCGGCTTCCGGTGTGATCGTCGAGTAATTCGGCGCAAAAGCATCAGGCTCGCTGTGTCCCTTACGGGTACAGCGGGCTTTTTTATTGGGCAGCGAGTTTGGCCCTGTCTGATTGGAATGTGCGATGTCCACAATTCGCCTGATTGTCGGCCTGGGCAACCCCGGGGCCGAATATGAAAAAACCCGCCATAATGCCGGCTTCTGGCTGGTGGATGAACTGGCGTGGAAGCTCAAGGCACCGCAGCTTGGCCCCGAGGGCAAGTTCTTTGGCGAGGCCAGCCGGGTCAAGCTGGACGGCGAAGATCTGTGGCTGCTCAAGCCCATGACCTTTATGAATCTGTCCGGCCAGTCGGTCGGCGCTTTGGCGCGTTTTTACAAGATTGCGCCGGAAGAGGTTTTGGTTGTCCATGACGAGCTTGATCTTGAGCCTGGCGTCGCCAAACTCAAGCAAGGCGGTGGTCATGGCGGTCATAACGGTCTGAAGGATATTATCGCCAAGCTGGGCACGCCTAACTTTTGGCGCTTGCGCATCGGCATTGGCCACCCGGGCGATCGCGCCGAGGTGGTCAATTTTGTGCTGAAAAAACCGCGCGCCGAAGAGCAGCAAGAGATTGATGATGCGATTGGCCGTGCGCTGGCAGTTCTGCCGCAGGTCATTGCCGGCGACATGCCCGGCGCGATGAAGTTGCTGCATACCGTAGCCAAGTGAGCGGGCTTTCTATCCGTCCTTTTGCTCCGGGGGACGCAGCAAAGCTGCGTGCGGTATTCGAGTCATCGGTGCATGGTCTGGCCTGCCGCGATTACACGCTGGCCCAGTGCATGGCATGGGCACCGGCGCTGGATCCGCAGCAATGCTTGCACTGGTGCGACAGCATGGCGCATCTGTCGCCATATGTCGTCAGGCGGGATGGCCGCATTGTGGCTTATGCCGACTTGCAGAACGACGGTCTGATTGACCATTTTTTCGTGGCTGCATCCGCTGCAGGATGCGGAGTCGGGCGCCGCTTGCTGGCCTTCTTGCTGGAGGAGGCGCAGAGGCGTGGTTTAGCGCGTGTGTACGCCGACGTCAGCCTGCGTGCCGAGGCTTTATTTGCCCACCAAGGTTTTGTCGTGATGCAGCGACGTCTGGTGCTAAAGCGGGGCGAGCAGTTTGCCAATGCCCACATGGTGTGGCAGTCGCCCTGTGCGCGCCAAGACAAAGCACCGCTATTGCGGTGATACAATCCTAAACATTCGACGCCAGCCGACTGGGCTGGGCGCCATCCTATACGAGGAAATCCCCATGAGTCTGCAATGCGGCATCGTCGGCCTGCCCAACGTCGGCAAGTCCACCCTGTTTAACGCCCTGACCAAGGCCGGTATCGAAGCGGCTAACTATCCGTTCTGCACCATCGAGCCTAACGTCGGTATCGTGGAAGTACCGGACCCGCGTCTGGCTGCGCTATCCAAGATCATCAACCCGCAAAAAATCCAGCCTGCCATTGTCGAGTTCGTCGATATCGCCGGCCTGGTGGCGGGCGCATCCAAAGGTGAAGGTCTGGGCAACCAGTTCCTGGCCAATATCCGTGAAACCGATGCCATCGTGAATGTGGTGCGCTGCTTTGACGACGACAATGTGATCCACGTCGCCGGCAAGGTCGACCCGATTGCCGACCTGGAAACCATCGGTATCGAGCTGGCACTGGCTGATATGACTGCGGTGGAAAAAGCCATCGTACGCGAAAGCAAGAAGGGCCGCTCCGGCGACAAAGACGCACAAAAGCTGGTGGCGCTGCTGGAAAAATTGCTGCCACACCTGAACGAAGGCAAGCCGGTACGCGGCTTCAAGCTGGACGACGAAGAGCGTGCCATGCTCAAGCCGCTGTGCCTGCTGACCATCAAGCCTGCGATGTATGTGGCCAACGTGGCCGAAGACGGCTTCGAGAACAATCCGCACCTGGACAAGCTCAAGGCGCTGGCCGAGGCCGAGGGCGCGCCGGTGGTTGCGGTATGTGCGGCCATCGAGTCCGAAATCGCCGATCTGGATGACGCGGACAAGGCCGAGTTCCTCGCCGATATGGGTCTGGAAGAGCCGGGTCTGGATCGCCTGATCCGCGGTGCTTACAAGCTCCTGGGCCTGCAGACCTACTTCACCGCCGGGGTGAAGGAAGTGCGTGCCTGGACTATCCATGTAGGCGACACTGCGCCACAGGCGGCCGGTGTGATCCACACCGATTTCGAGCGCGGCTTTATCCGTGCGCAGACCATTTCCTACGACGACTTTATCGCCTACGGCGGCGAAGCCAAGGCCAAGGAAGCGGGCAAGATGCGCGCCGAAGGCAAGGACTATGTGGTGCAGGATGGTGATGTGCTGAACTTCCTGTTCAACGTCTAAGTCTTATCCGCACGATCAACAGCCCGGCAGCTTATCCTTGCCGGGCTGTTGTCATTTCAGGGAGAGGTTCATGGCCATCAGTTGGTTGGCAGTGTTGAAAAGCGTGCCGTGGTCGGAGGTCGTCAGCAATGCGCCGGTGATTGCCGAAGGCGCGCGCAAGTTGTGGAAAAAAACCCGGGCCAGGGCGCCAGAGCCGGTCGAGGTTATCGTGTCGCAAAGCGATGCGGCCGCCGCCGATGACCCGCTATTGGCTCGGATGGACGCACGCATGGTGGCGCTGGAGCAGGGGCTGGCCGAGGTGCAGCAGCAGTTGCAGGCCTCAAGCGAGCTGGTCAAACAACTGGCGGAACAGAATGCGCAGCTGATTACGCGCGTGAGCATTCTGCGTCGCCGGGTGCTGTGGGGCGCTGCCGTAGTATTTGCTTTCCTGATCTGGCTCTTGCTGCGTAGTTTCGCTGGCTAAGTGGTGTTTACTTATTTGTCGTTTGGGGCTGGAGTAAAGGAGCGAGTCTTGCTATAGTCTGCAATTGAATATTGCATTCAATATATATAACTCAAGGTTATTACGATATGAAGAAAAGCCTGCCCCTTATTGCCATGCTGCTGCTGGGTTCCCATGCCTTTGCTGCCGACCTGCTGGATACCGTCAAGCAGCGCGGTACGCTGATTATTGCGCTGGAAGGCACTTATCCGCCGTTCAACTTCAAAGACAAGCAGCAGCAACTGACCGGTTACGAGGTCGAGTTGGGCAATGAAATTGCCAAGCGCCTGAAGGTGAAGCCGCAGTTTGTTACCGGCGAGTGGAGCGGGCTATTGGCCGGCCTGTCTTCGGGCAAGTTCGATGTGGTGATGAACCAGGTATCGATTACCGATGCGCGCAAGAAGGTCTTCGATTTCAGCCAGCCGTATACCGTTTCCAGTGCCCAGTTGATCGTGCGCAAGAACGAAACCCGCAAGCTGGCCACGGTAGATGATCTAAAGGGCAAGAAAATCGGCGTAGGCCAGGGCAGCAATTACGCCGATCTGGCCAAGGGCATGGCCGGGGTCGAGGTCAAGACCTACCCCGGTGCGCCGGAATACCTGCAGGATCTGGTCAGCGGTCGTGTGGATGCTGCGCTGAACGACAGCCTGCTGATTCCGTTTGCCATCAAGGAGTCGCGTTTGCCGGTTAAGGCCGGTGCGCCGGTTGGCGGGCTGACGCAGATGGGTATTCCGTTTGCGCGTAATAATCCGCAGTTCAAGGCCGCGCTGGACAAGACCCTGTCTGGGATGCAGGCTGACGGCACACTGCGCAAGATCTCGACCAAGTGGTTTGGTACCGACGTATCCAAAGCGCCACAAGCGCGCTGATCTGGCGCTATGATTTGATTTATTTATTGGTGTAGTGCACGCCCCGCCCACGCGGGGCGTGCTGTTTTATGCGTGCCGCGTGATGCGGGAGGATGTGCAATGGAGTGGTTGGAACTGTTCGAGCTGGCTTTGCCGGTCATGCTCAAGGGTGCGCTGTATACGCTGATGTTTGCCCTGGTCAGCATGGTGCTGGGCTTGATGCTGGGTTTTAGCGTTGCCTTGGTGCGCGTGGCGCGCTTGCCGGTGCTTAGCCAGATTGCCGCGGTATACGTCAGCGCCATGCGTGGCACCCCTTTGCTGGTGCAGATTTTCGTTATCTATTACGGCCTGCCCGGTATCGGCATCGAGTTTGATCCGGTGAGTGCCGGCATATTGGCGTTGACGCTGAATGTGTCTGCTTATCTGTCCGAGAGCATGCGTGGCGCCATTGTCGGCGTGAGCCAGGGCCAGTGGCAGGCGGCACAGTCGCTGGGCTTTGGCTGGTGGCAGAGCATGCGTTACATCATCGCGCCGCAAGCTTTGCGTCTGGCCGTCCCCAGCCTGTCCAACAGCCTGATTTCGCTGATCAAGGATACCTCGCTGGTTTCGGTGATTACGGTGACCGAGCTGATGCTGGCGACCAAGGAAGTCATCGCACAAACCTTCCAGCCCCTGCCTTTGTATCTGGCGGCGGCAGGCATTTACTGGATCTTGAGCGCCAGTTTCGAGCGGGTGCAAAAGCGGGTGGAGGCAAGGCTGGAGGCTTCATACCGGCGCTGATATCCCGGCTGTTTCGGGCTGACTGTTTGTATCTTTAGAAACAGGGCAGGGCATCATGGCAAGCCGGCATGTGGCGCACACCGAGCCTTATTGCCGCCTTGGCTTTTAGTTGGCGACGCGGCATTCAGGGCAAGGGAATCGCGAATTTTAAATATTTATTGAGATAAAAACTTCGCATTGATAGTTGTTTGTTTGACAATAAGCAAATTATTTAAATATGATTTGAGTATAGTGAAAGCCAGATTGAGTACTGCTTATTGCCCGTCATCGGGCAGGGCATTGGTACTGAGCGCAATATTTCCCTTATCTGGTTTTACATCATTGGAGATCAAGCATGCGTAAACTGACTCTTGCCGTAAGTCTGGCACTGACCGCGATGGCTGCCCAGGCCGCCACCGTCTACACCGGTGACAAAGTGCAGGGTGTTCCTGTTATTTCGCAACTTGATGTGGCCGACCTTGCGCCGGGCAAGACGCACCGCTTCATGTTCCAGGGCTCCACCGACGGCATCGGCCAGCACTTCTACGTGCCGGTGGTCGTCGCCAAGGGCGTCAAGGCCGGCCCGAAGCTGGTGCTCAACAGCGGGAACCACGGTGACGAAGTGAACGGCATCCGCGCCGTGCAGAAGGTGATGGCCGGCCTCGACGCCGCCAAGCTCTCCGGCACTGTCGTTGCGGTGACCGGTTCCAACCCGAATGCAATCAATCGCGTGACCCGCGAGTGGGCAACCTACAACGACGGCGGCGCGTCGACCAACTTCAACCGCGTCTTCCCGGGCAAGGAAAAGGGCACCGCGCCCGAGCAGCATGCGTGGCTGATGTGGAACAAGCTGTGGCAGGGTAACGTCGACTACGTGCTCGACTTCCACACCCAGTCGACCGGCACCGACTTCCCGTTCTTCATCTACGCCGACTACCGCGACCCGCGCATCGAGCGCATCGCAGAACTGTTCCCGGCCGACCAGATCAAGAAGGATCCGGGCGAGAAGGGCTCGACCGAGACCGAATTCGTCAGCGCCAAGATCCCGGCGGTAACGCTGGAACTGGGTTCGCCGCGCAAGTACGACGCGGACATGATCAGCCGTGGCGTGGAAGGTACCCGCAACGTGATGGTCGACCTGAAGATGATCGACGGCAAGATCGGCCGCACCGCCAAGACCGCCAAGACCTTCGTCGGCAACGACATGACCACCATCCGTGCCGAGCAGGGTGGCTACGCCGAGATCCTGGTCAAGCTGGGCGATATGGTGAAAAAGGACCAGGTGGTGGCCCGCCAGCTCAACGTGTTCGGCGACACCGTCAAGGAATACAAGTCGCCGGCTGACGGCAAGGTGCTGTCCACTGGTACTGACGCTGTACGCGAACCACGTGGTACGCTGGTACGCCTGCTGATTCAGAATCCTGATGCCAAGTGCGACAAGGGCTGCTGAAATCCCTTGCCGCCTAAGGTAAGCCCGCCTGTTTAGGCGGGCTTTTTGGTTTTTTGCGAGCAAAAAACTAGACTGGTAGTTCCTTCACTCGCGAAAGATCATCATGGGACTGCTAGATCAATTAACCGGCGCGCTGGGTAGCGGTGCGGAGGGGGCAGAGGGGCAGGGCGGCCTGATGGGGGCGATGGGCTCGCTGCTAGAGCAAAACGGGGGGCTGGGTGGTCTGGTGGAAAAATTCCAGCAAGGGGGGGTAGGCGAGATCGTTTCATCCTGGATCTCGACCGGCGACAATCAGGCTATTGCCGCGTCCCAGATCGAACAGGTACTGGGCCATGAGCAAATCGCGGCGCTGGCCGGCAAGATGGGGCTGGATACGTCGCAAGTGGCACAATCGCTGGCTACCGCCCTGCCGCAACTGGTCGACAAGCTGACGCCTGATGGCGAAGTGCCGGCAGGGAATACCGATTTGTTGTCCCAAGGCTCATCCTTGCTCAAGGGTTTGTTCGGGCAGTCATAGCACCGGAGGCCATATGAAATGCTTTGACCGTTTGGGCGAATTGATGTCGGGCGAGGGGCGGCACGATGCCGTAATGCGGGCGCTGGCCGCTCTGGTGGACGAGCATGGCGGCCTGGCCGGCCTGGGGCAGCGTTTTCGCGACATCGGCCTGGATGCCGTGCTGGAGTCCTGGCTTGGCAGCGGCGAAAATATGGCGCTGACCCCGGCCGATGTGTATATGGCGCTGGGCGAGAAAGCGGTCGGGCAGTTTGCCGATATGATGGAAACGACCTCGCTCAATGCGGCCAAAGTCATGGCCGAAGCCTTGCCCGAACTGTTTGACCGGCTGACGCCCAATGGCGAACTGCCCGAGCCGGAAGATGGCTTTGTCAGAATGTTTTCCGTCCTGGGCACGCTGTTTGAACGCTGAACTGGTTTAAAATCCCTGCTTTACCCTCCACGGCCTGAATTTCAGGCCGTGCTTTATTGGAGAGTCTTGCCATGCCCCGCTTAGCGTCCGATCTACGAGTTGCCATTGTCGGCGGGGGGCCGGCCGGCCTGATGGCGGCAGAGCAGATTGCTAGGGCCGGCATTACAGTCGATGTCTACGATGCCATGCCCTCGGTCGGGCGCAAGTTTTTGCTGGCCGGCGTGGGCGGGATGAATATTACCCATGCCGAGCCGTGGTCGGACTTTGTTGCACGCTACGGCCAACGGGTCGATCTGCTGCGCCCTTATTTGGATGCTTTCAATGCCGAGGCCTTGCGTGCCTGGGTACACGGCTTGGGTGTGGAGACTTTTGTCGGCAGTTCGGGCAAGGTCTTCCCGCGTGAAATGAAGGCCGCGCCGCTGCTGCGCGCCTGGCTTAGCCGCTTGCGCGCCATGGGAGTGAATTTTCACCCGCGCCACCGCTGGCAGGGCTGGAGCGATGAGGGCGCTTTACGCTTTGGCACGACGCAAGGCGAGATGATGGTGAGGGCGGACGCCGTGGTGCTGGCACTAGGGGGCGGGAGCTGGCGCAAACTGGGCTCGGATGGTGCCTGGCTACCGCTACTGCAGGAAAAAGGTGTGGCGGTGGCCGAGCTTGAGCCTTCCAACTGTGGCTTCGAGGCGGGCTGGTCGCCATTTTTTGCCGATAAGTTTGCCGGTGAGGCGCTTAAATCCATCACCGTCACCTTAAGCGATGTGAATGGCGTCAGCGAGACCCGGCGCGGTGGTCTGGTGCTGTCGCGTTATGGTGTCGAAGGCAATCTGATCTATGCCTTGTCCGCGCGCTTGCGCGAGCTGATCAAGCGCGATGGCAAAGCAACTTTTTATCTGGATCTGGCACCGGATCGTAGTGCCGACAAGGTCTTGCAGGAGGTCGGCCATCCGCGCGGCTCGCGCTCGCTGTCCAGCCATCTGCAAAGCCGGCTGAATCTCAAGGGTGCGCGCATGGGTTTGCTGCGCGAATGCCTGGACAAGGACAGCTTTAACGATGTGGCCAGGCTTTCTGCGGCCATCAAGGCCTTGCCGCTGACGGTCAGTGCGCCACGTCCGCTGGACGAGGCGATCAGCAGTGCCGGTGGCGTGTGTTTTGCGGGCCTGGATAGCGGCTTGATGCTGCAGCGCTTGCCGGGCGTATTTTGTGCCGGCGAGATGCTGGACTGGGAGGCGCCGACCGGCGGCTATTTGTTGACCGCTTGCTTGGCGACCGGCCGTGCGGCGGGTTCCGGTGTCGTCAACTGGCTATTTGGCAGCAAGTAGCGGCTTATTTCAGATAAGGCATGGGATCGACCGCCTGGCCGCGGTAGCGCAACTCGAAGTGCAGCTTGGTGCGGTCTGTGCCGCTGCTGCCCATGCTGGCGATGGGCTGGCCACGGCTGACGGTATCGCCTTCTTTGACCTTGAGTGACTGGTTATGGGCATAGGCGCTGAGAAAGGCTTCGTTGTGCTTGATGATGAGCAAGTTGCCGTAAGCGCGTATGCCTTGCCCGGCATAGACCACCTTGCCTGCGCCGGCAGCAAGAATGTCATCTCCGGCCTTGCCGGCGATATCGATGCCCTTGTTGCGGCTGCTGTAACCCTGAATCAGCTTGCCCTTGGCCGGCCAGCTCAGCGCGATGCTGGCGCTGGCGGGGGCCGGCTTAGGCTTGGCCGCCGGACGCACGGGTGTTGCCGCAGGTTTGCCTGGGCGTGGGCTGACATTCGGGCTGCTGGCTGCATAGCGTGGCGGCGGAATGATGCGCAGTACTTGGCCTGCATCAATGGCATTGCCGGGCAGCCGGTTCCAGCTGCGCAGTTCGCTGACGCTGCGCCCGCTATTGCGCGCAATGCGGTATAGCGTGTCGCCCGCCTGCACACGGTAGTGCCCGGCCGGAATGGGAGGGTAGGCGGGGGTGCTGCTGCAGGCGCAAAGGCTGAATGCAATGGTGCACAATGCCAGTTTTAGCCACGGGAATGAAAGGCGCATCAGCCGATTCTAACATTTCATGGCCTCTTTCGGCTTTACCAGCCATTTTCCAGCACGATCTGCCCCGGGGATTTCAGGCGTGACAGGCTATAGCCTTGCTTGACCAGGGCTGCGAAGGTACTGGCTACCATCTGCGGGTTGCCGCACACCATAAAGCGGCTATGTTCCGGGCTTGGCCTGAGCCCGGCGGCAGCGGCCAGACGGCCATCATCGATCAAGGCGGGGATGCGGGCGTCCAGCATGCCCGCCGGCGCATGACGGGTGACGACCGGCAGATAGATCAGTTTATGGCCGTGCCCGGCCCATAGCGGGTGGCTGCGCAGGGCGGCAATTTCAGCCTGATAGGCCAGATCGCCGGCTTCGCGTACCCCATGAACCAGCACGATATGTTCGAAGCGCTGCCATAGCTCAGGCTGCTGCAAAATGGACAGATAAGGCGCAAGCCCGGTACCGGTGGCCAGCAACCATAACTGTTGAGCATTTGGCAGGCGGTCGGCGGTAAAAAAACCATTGGCCTTGTTGTCCAAGAGCAGAGTGTCTCCCGCCTGCATTGCTTTCAGGCGCGAAGTGAACTGGCCATCCGGCACCAGAATGGAAAAAAATTCCAGATAGTCATCCCACGGTGCCGACACCATGGAGTAGGCGCGCCATAGCTTGCCCGTGCCTTGCGGCAAACCCAGCCGGGCAAACTGGCCGGGAATAAAACGGAAGCCGGCGGGACGCGACAGGCGGAAGCTGACGAGTTTGTCGCTCCAGTGGCGGACAGCGAGCAGGGTTTCAAGCGTGAAATTTTCGTCAGGCGCAGCGTTCATGATCAATATCCGATTAATTTACTCGGGTATTGTCGGGGCAGGGCATGGGGATTGCAAGGGATGGAGTACAAGATGCAAATCCCGGGCGTGACGCATGTGCTATGCCACGCCCGGCTTGCTGCGCGCTTTAGATATCGCGCCCTTCTTCTATGCCTTGATGGCTGGGGGATTGCACCGGCAGCACCAGATTGAGCAGGATGGCCAGTACCGAGCACAGGCCGACGCCAACCAGGCTGAACGAACCTATTTTCAGTTCCAGCGCGCCGATGCCGGCGGTCAGCACCACCGAGATAATCACCAGATTGCGCGGCTGCATCAGGTCGACCTTGGCTTCAATCAGGGTCTTCAGGCCCAGCGAGGCGATGGTACCGAACAGCAGCACCATAATGCCACCCATTACCGGCATAGGAATGGATTGCAGCAGGGCATTGAACTTGCCGAAGAAGGCCATGCAGATGGCGAAGATCGCCGCCCAGGTCATTACGCGCGGGTTGAAGTTGCGGGTGATCATCACCGCGCCGGTCACTTCGGCATAGGTGGTGACCGGCGGGCCGCCGACCATACCGGCAAAGCATACACCTAGGCCGTCGCCGGCCAGCGTGCGGTGCAGACCCGGTGTCTTGGTGTAGTCCTTGCCGGTGACGCCACCAATGGCCATGACGCCGCCGATGTGTTCGATGGCCGGCGCAATGGCTACCGGCAGCATAAAGAGTGCAGCAGCCCAGTTCACTTCAGGCGAATGAAACTCCGGGATGGCAAACCATGGTGCATTGGCGATCTTGGCGAAGTCGACCATGCCCATAAAGGCGGCGACGATATAGCCCACGGTGACACCGGCCAGAATCGGTACCAGACGGAACATGCCGCGTGCGAAGATGGAAACGATGATGGTCGTGGTCAGCGAAATGGCTGCCAGAATCAGCGAGCTGTCGTAGGGCATGATCTGTTGCCCGCCGGCACGACCCATGGCCATATTCGAGGCGGCACCGGCGACCGACAGACCGATGATCATGATGACCGGACCAATCACCACCGGTGGCAGCAGGCGGTTGACCATTTCCATACCGCGCCAGCGCACGATGGCAGCGACGACGAAGTACATAAAGCCGGCGCAAAACAGGCCAAACATGGTGGCGCCCATGCCCCAGGTCTGCATCGAGTAGATGATGGGGCCGATAAAGGCAAAGCTGGAGCCCAGAAAGATGGGCACCGAGAAGCCGGTGACGACCTGGAACATCAAGGTGCCGACGCCGGCGCCGAGCAAGGCCATGGCCGGATTCAGTCCGGTCAGCAGCGGTACCAGTACCAGCGCACCGAAGGCGACGAACAGAATCTGCGCCCCCGATACCGCCTGTTTGAGATGTTGGAACATCGTGTTTTCCCCTTTTCTTGTGTGTGTGCTTTCAAAAAAACGCCGCCCGGTTCAGCGGGGCGGCGTTTGATGGATTTTTTGTCGTTTATGCGTGCTTGGTGCCGAAGATTTTGTCGCCGGCATCGCCCAGGCCCGGAATGATATAGCCGTGCTCGTTCAGGTGGCTGTCCAGCGATGCGGAATAGATCTGCACATCGGGGTGGGCATCGTTCACCGCCTTGACGCCTTCGGGCGCGGCAACCATGACGACCGCCTTGATCTGTTTGCAGCCCTTGCGCTTGAGCAGCTCAATGGTGGCATTCATCGAACCGCCGGTAGCCAGCATCGGATCGATGATGATGGCGATGCGTTCGTCCAGACTATCGACGAATTTGTCGAAGTAGGACACCGGCTCCAGCGTTTCTTCATTGCGGGCGAGGCCGACCACACTGATCTTGGCCGATGGCACCAGATCGAGCACGCCGTCCAGCATGCCGATGCCGGCGCGCAGGATGGGAACGACGGTGACTTTCTTGCCCTTGATCTGTTCGATGTCTATCTTGCCGCACCAGCCGTCAATCTGGATGGTTTCCAGTTCGAAGTCGCGGGTGGCTTCGTAGGCCAGCAGACGGGCCAGTTCCTGGGTCAGCTGGCGAAACTTCATGGTGCTGATGTCGCCTTCGCGCAATAGACCCAGCTTGTGCTGTACCAGCGGATGCTGGACGACGGTGATATTCATGATCGGCCCCTGAGAAAAAGCTGTCGTTCTGCTCCGCTTGGGCGGATAGAAAGACAGCTTTCGATGTGCAAAACCGGCTGCACAAGGGCAGCCGGTCGAATGGAGCGATTCTAACGCAATTTACACCTGAAAATCTACGTTTCTATGGCATGAACTGCGAGAGATTTATTCTGCAGCCACGCCTTCCAGCATTTTTTGCAGCTCACCGTTTTGGTACAGCTCGGTCATGATGTCGGAACCGCCAATAAATTCGCCCTTGATATAGAGCTGGGGAATGGTCGGCCAGCTGGAGAATTCCTTGATGCCCTGACGGATTTCAGGATCCTGCAATACGTCGATAGCAGCAAACTTGGCGATGCCGCAGGCCTTGATGATCTGCACGGCACGGGCGGAGAAACCACACTGCGGGAAGGTCGGCGAACCTTTCATGAACAGTACGACAGGGTTGCTGGTAACTGTTTCGCGGATGGTGTCCTGAATCGACATGGTGCTAGTCCTTTTTATGGTGTTGTTTGCTCAATACCCGAGCGAATTGATGGGTTATTTTAATGAATCCACGCCGCTTTGGTCAATTCCGGCTGGTGGCCGGTGCCGCGCGTATTGTTTTCAGCAGCATTCTGGCTTGAGCATCATACAGCGAATGGCGGTTGATCAGCCGCGAGATGCCCGCGGCAATCAGGGCGCTGGCCATCAGCGGAATCAGCATGGTCGACGAGTCGGTCATTTCCATCACAATCACAAAGCCGGTGACCGGCGCGCGCGTCATGCCGGCAAAGTAGGCCACCATGCCCAGCAAAACCACTGCCGTCTCCGGCTGGGCCGGCATCAGCTGCGCCACATTCAGGCCGAAGCCTGCACCGACCGCCAGCGCCGGCGCAAAGATGCCGCCGGTGGCGCCGGATAGATAGCTGAGCAACATGGTGATCAGCTTGAGGATGCCATAGCCTTCCAGCCCTTCGGTATGGCCTTCGATAATATCGCGCGCCCGGAAATAGCCGGTACCGAAGGTCATGCCGTCGCTGGCGATGCCGATGCCGGCGATGATCAGGCCGCACAGGATGGCAAACAGGACCGGCGAAAAGGCTCTGGCCTTGGCGATGGAGTTGGGTAGAAAGAAGGAAATACCCAGAATCAGTTTGGCGGTGATGCCGCCTAGCAGGCCGCCCACCACGCCGGTGGCAATAATCGGAATCCAGCCGCTGAGAAAGTGCATCGAGGCCGAGGCGGTGCCGAAGTAGCTGTAATTGCCGAGGAAGGCATAGGCCGTCAGGCCGGACAGAATGACCGACAGCAAGATGGTCGAGCTGGCCTTCTGGTCGAAGGTGCGGCCCATTTCCTCGATGGCAAATACGATGCCGGCCAGCGGCGCATTAAAGGCGGCCGCCACGCTGGCTGCGCTGCCGGCCAGAATCAGTCCGCGCCCGTAGCCGAAGTGACCGATGCCGGATTTGCCCAGCCGGTATTTGATGGCGGCACCGATCTGCACGATAGGACCTTCATAGCCGAAGGTCGCGCCCGAACCGATGCCCAGCAAAGTCAGGAAGATCTTGGACACCGCCACCTTGAGGGTGAGAAAGCGCTCGCGCAGCAAACCAGCATCCGGCTCCAGTGCCGCGATGCATTGCGGAATGCCGCCACCGGCGGTGCCGATCAGCACATAGCGCGACAGATATACCGACAGCCCCAAGCCCAGCGGGGTGATCAGCAAGGCCCACCATGGCGAGTTGTCGTAGATGGTGAAAAACAGTTCATGCAGCAGATGGCTGCCCTGGCCGAACACCACCGCCACCAGGCCGATCAGGATGGCGGAAACCCACAACTCCACGCGCCTTTGCCATAGCCGTATGGTCAGGAACAAAAAACGCATGCGCCGCGACATGCGCTGGCTGCGTACGGCAAAGCTGGGCGTGGAGGAGTGCGCCATGACAGGCCTTCGTTTAAGGGTTTACTCGGCAGCTGTGGCTGCGTTGCGGGTCATTACGGCGGCAAAGAAGCCGTCGGTCTGGTGGATGGCCGGGTTCAGTTGCAGCACATCGCCGGTGTCCAGCGGGATCTTCATTTCAGCCAGCACGGCAGAGGCCGGTACCAGGCTGAAATCAGGATGCGCGGCGAGGAAGGCATTGACGATCTCCATGTTTTCCTGCGGCAGCAGGCTGCAGGTGGCATAGACCAGACGCCCGCCCACGGCCACCATGCGCGAGGCCGAAGCCAGAATGGAAGCCTGCTTGACGTTGAGTTCGGCCACGCTGTCCGGGCTCTGGCGGTACTTGAGGTCGGGATTGCGGCGCAAAGTGCCCATGCCGGAGCAGGGGGCATCGACCAGTACGCGCTGTGCCTTGCCAGCCAGACGCTTGACCCGGGTATCGTTTTCGTGGGCGATCAGGGTCGGGTGGACATTGGACAGACCGGAGCGTGCCAGACGCGGCTTGAGGTTGGACAAACGCTTTTCCGACACATCAAAAGCATAGAGGCGGCCACTATTGTGCATCTGCGCACCCAGCAGCATGGTCTTGCCGCCGGCGCCGGCGCAGAAATCCACCACCATTTCGCTGCGGCGGGCACCGGTAATCAGCCCCAGCAGCTGGCTGCCTTCGTCCTGTACTTCGATCACGCCCTGCATAAACAGGATGTGCTTGTTGATGGCCGGCTTGCCCTTGAGGCGGATGCCCAGCGGCGAGTAGGGGGTCACCGTCGCATCGAAGCCGTCGGCGATCAGGCGCGACAGCACCTCGTCGCGGCGGCCTTTCAGCGTGTTGACGCGCAGATCCAGCGGTGCGCTTTGCATCAGGCCACGTCCCAGTTCAAGGATGCTGTCTTCGTCCTGATCGCTCATGCGGTCTATCACCCACTGCGGCAGCTCGGCGCGCTGTGCCAGACCATCAGGCATGGCGCGACCCTTGACGTCGGCCAGCCAGATTTTTTCGTCTTCTTTCAGGCCGTCGCCGCATTCTTTCAGGTTGGTGCCCCACAGTTTGGCCATGGCTGCCAGCAGCACATTGCGCGAATTGGGCTTTTTCGGCGCACACAGGGCGCGCAGGGTTTCCAGACGGCGCAGGCAGGTAAAGCAGGCTTCGGCAATGGCGTGACGGTCGGTCGATCCCAGTTGGCGGTGTTCGCGGAACCAGTTGGACAGGATCACGTCGGACGGGCTTTCAAAGCGCAGCATCTGGTCCAGCACTTTAACGATATGGTTGAACTGCAACGGGCTAATTTTCATTTTTTCTCATCTTTCTGGGCGGCAGCTTCCAGATGGCGCTGCCATCAATGTCGATTTGGTAGGCGCGCAGTTCCAGCGATTTATCGCGGTCTGCACGCAAGATACGTACCGGCAGGTTGGCAAAATCCGGTGCCAGCCAGTATTCGTTGACGTCGCCGTCTTTGCTGGCGCGCACCAGAGCCACGCGCATCCTGCCTTCATCGGTATCGTAGTCGGTCTCGCCAGCCGCCTTGAGCGGGTAGCTGTAAACCTTTTTGCCGGTGGTGATCTGGGTTGGCATATCGCCCAGATCGGCCCCGTTCAGTGCCAGCTGGAAAGCGAGGCTCAAGACATCTTGTGCGCCTTTTTCCAGCTGTGTGCTCTTGGCTTCCTTATCGCCATAGTCTAGACGCTGCGCGTCGTAGTCGAAGCGGGCATGTTCGCGCAGGGTATCGTTGCGAAATGCCTGGTAGCTGTCGGGGCGCAGGCCTTTCTTGCTGACCCGCCCTTCCGACAGATAACGCAGTGCCGGGCCAAACAGCCCCTTGATGCGGGCTTCTATCCGGTAGTTCGCGCCGGTGCGTTGCCAGACAATCTGTCCGCCGCCGACCATGGCTGCACCGTAATAGGCGTGATAGTACAGGGTCGCCTGATCCGGGAAGCGCGTGATGGCGTTCTGCGGCTGCATATAGCCGGCGGGTGCCTCCTGCTTTGCTGCTTGTGGTGCGCTGGCCTCGGGTGCGCTGGCGTTCAGCTTGTCCAGCGCCGCCAGCGTTTCTGCCAGACGGGGCTGTGCCGGGCTTGCCGGTTTTGCCGGTTTCTTTGGCGCGCTGGGTTCATCCGGTACCAGGGCTTGCAGTTGCTGGGCTGCAGGTGCGGACGCTGCCTTTTTATTGTCGGGCTTGGCATCCTGTGTGGTGCTGTGGGCCGGCTTGGGCGCGGACTTTCGCGGTGCGAGTGCCGCCGTCGTTTTAGCTGCGCTTGCCTGTGCCTGCTGTGCATCGCTATCAGCGAGCTGCATTTTTTTCAGCGTCGCCGTGAGCGGGCGCAAAGCCTGTTCTTGCGGCACGGCCAAGGGCAACTGCCAGGCTTCGTGGCCTAGCAGCAGCAAATGGACAAACAGCGACAGTGCGAGCGCTAGCAGCAAGGGGCGCAAGGCGCGCATCGTGATTTAGGGCTGCGGTGAGAGCAGGCTACCCGCCTGCTGCTGAGCCGTTACCGGCCTGATTACACGCTCATCGCATAGCGTGAATTGACCGCTGACAAAGTCGTGCACGGCGGCAGGGTAGAGCTGGTGTTCAACGGCCAGCGTACGCTGTGCCAGTGTCTGTGCCGTGTCGCCCGGCAAGATGGCGACGGCGCCTTGTGCCACGATGGGGCCGTGATCCAGTTCGGCTGTGACAAAGTGCACGGTGCAACCGGCAAGCATGCAGCCGGCGTCCAGCGCGCGCTGATGGGTATTCAGGCCGGTAAAAGCCGGCAGTAGCGAAGGGTGGACATTCAGCATCCGCCCCTGGTAATGGCGGGTAAATCCGGCGCTGAGTATGCGCATAAAGCCGGCCAGCACCACCAGGTCGGGCGCGAAGCTGTCGATTCTTTCGGCCAGTGCCGTATCGAAGGCTTCACGGCTGGCAAAAGCCTTGTGGTCCAGCACTTCGGTATGGATGCCGCGTGTGGCGGCCCACGCCAGACCCGCCGCATCGGGGCGGTTGGAGATCACCGCTGCGATGTGTGCGCCGGGAATGCCGGCCTCGACAATGGCCTGCATATTGGAGCCGCGGCCGGAAATCAGGATAACGATATTTTTCATGGTATGCCTGGCGGGAGCAGCGTACTGCCCCCGCCGTCAAGAGCTTAGCCGACCTGGGTCTGGTGTTCGTCGCCGTTACGCGCGGCAATATTGCCGATGCGGTAGACGGTTTCGCCTTCTGCAGCGAGCAAGGCGCAGGCCGCGTCTGCATGTTCGGCTGCCACGATAACTACCATGCCGATGCCGCAGTTGAAGGTGCGGTACATTTCCTGCGCATCGACCTGACCTTTGTCTTGCAGCCACTGGAACAGTTTGGGCAACTCCCAGCTCTTGGCATCTATCTTGGCGACACAGTTTTCCGGCAGCACGCGCGGCGTGTTTTCGGTAATGCCGCCGCCGGTGATGTGCGCCATGCCCTTGACCGGCAATTCGGCCATCAACTTGAGCAAAGGCTTGACGTAGATGCGGGTCGGCGCAATTACTGCTTCGCGCAGGGTCTTGCCGTGTTCGAATTCGGCATCCAGATCAGGGGCCGCGCGTTCGATGATCTTGCGTACCAGGCTGTAACCGTTTGAGTGTACGCCGTTGGAGGCCAGACCCAGCACGATATCGCCCGGTGCAATCTCGCGTCCGGTGATGACTTTGCTCTTTTCTACCACGCCGACGGCAAAGCCGGCCAGATCGTATTCGCCGACCGGGTACATGCCGGGCATCTCGGCGGTTTCGCCACCGATCAAGGCACAGCCAGCCTGTTCGCAGCCCTGGGCAATGCCTTTGATGACATCGGTTGCTTGTGCAACATCCAGTTTGCCGCAGGCAAAGTAGTCGAGGAAGAATAGCGGTTCGGCACCTTGCACCAGAATGTCGTTGACACTCATGGCGACCAGGTCGATACCGACGGTGTCGTGGCGGTTCCAGTCGAAAGCGAGCTTGAGCTTGGTGCCGACGCCATCGGTGCCGGAAACCAGAACAGGTTCACTGAACTTTTTGGAGATTTCCACCAGTGCGCCAAAACCGCCGAGTCCACCCAATACTTCGGGGCGCATGGTGCGCTTGGCAAACGGCTTGATGTTCTCGACGAGCGCGTCGCCTGCGTCAATATCTACGCCGGCATCGCGGTAACTGAGGGACGTGGTATTCAAGATCGACTCGCTTTCTGCTAACGTGTTTGTTTTACTTCGAACTTTCGGCTGAACGAAAGCGCGGGTATTTTAACCGAATAGACGATGACGCGCTCTCATTACTCCTTCATCCCCTGGTTATCGGCACTGGCCGTGCTGCTGGCGCTGTTCTGGCTGGTCTCCAGCCTGTCCGGTGTACTGACGCCGTTTATCGTCGCCGCCATTCTCGCCTACATTCTTGATCCCATGGTCGGCTGGCTGGTGCGGCACCGTTTCTCGCGTGCGCTGGCCTCGTCTTTGGTGATGTTGGGTGGCATGCTGGTGCTGGTGACGCTACTGCTGGTGGTGGTGCCGATGCTGATCGAGCAGGGACAGGCGCTGATGAGCCGGCTGCCGGCCTTTATCGATTTTATCCAGAACCGTTTTCTGCCGTGGCTGGATATGCGCTTCGGCATCAAGATCGTGCTGAATGCCGAGAGCTGGCGCAACACCCTGTCAACCCAGGGGGGATTTTTCCGCAAGGCACTGGAACAATTGCTGCCGCAGCTGACGCATGGCGGTGCCGTGCTGTTTAATTTTGTCTCCAATATGGTGCTGCTGCCCTTGCTGCTGTATTACTTTTTACTCGACTGGCCGCGCATGTGCCGCTGGGTGGCCGAGCTGGTGCCACGGCGCTGGGCGGCGGATGTGGCTTCGGTGTCGGGAGAGCTGGATACGGTGCTGGGCGAATTTTTGCGCGGCCAGCTGTCGGTGATGCTGATCATGGCCAGCTTTTATGGCGGCGGCTTGCTGCTGGTCGGGCTGGATTCGGGGCTGGCCATCGGCATGGTGGCCGGTTTGCTGGTGTTTATTCCCTATCTGGGCGCTTTTGTCGGCCTGTTGCTGGCCACGCTGGCGGCGCTGTTGCAATACGATACCCTGAGCGGCCTGCTGATGGTGTGGGGCGTATTTGCCGCCGGCCAGACACTGGAGAGCTTTGTGGTGACGCCTTATCTGGTGGGGGAGCGTATCGGTCTGTCGCCTATGGCCGTGATCTTTGCCTTGATGGCTTTTGGCCAGCTGATGGGCTTTACCGGGGTACTGCTGGCCCTGCCTTTGGCGGCGATTGTGTTGGTTTTGGGACGAACCCTGATACGGCGCTATTTCACGACACGCTTCTATCAGCGTAAAATCCCCCGTCAACGCCCTTAACGCCTTAGCCCAGATTGCAATTTTGGACCAACTCGTACTCGACCTTACGCCGACGCCCTTGCCCGGCTTTGACAATTTCCTTGCCAAGCGCAACCGCGAGATCATTTCGGCACTGACCGACACGGCCGGTGAACGCTTTATTTACCTGTGGGGCGAGCCCGGCTGTGGCAAGACGCATCTGCTGCAAGCCTGGATCGCTCATGCCGAGCGTACCGGCCGCGCATCCATCTATCTGGATGGCAAGGCCGAACATCTGCCCGATTTTGCCCGAGAGGCGAGCTTTATCGCCGTCGATCATGTCGATGATCTGGCGCCGGACGACCAGATCACGCTGTTTTCCATTTACAACTCCTTAAAAGAGTCGGGCGAAGGGCGTTTATTGATGGCGGGGCGCCTGCCGCCCATGCGTTTGCCGGTGCGCGACGATCTGCGTACCCGTCTGGGCTGGGGGCTGGTGTTCCAGGTCAAGGCCCTGTCCGATCAGGACAAGCTCGCCGCGCTTAAACAGCATGCCGCCGAGCGCCAGTTGTCCATTCCCGATGATGTGTTCCGTTATTTGCTGACCCACTGGCGCCGCGATCTGGGCAGCCTTTTGGGGGTGCTGGATACGCTGGACCGTTATTCGCTGGCGCTGCAGCGCCCGATTACCGTGCCGCTGGTGAAAACCCTGTTGCAAACTACCCGGTCAGAACCATGAACCTTGCCCTTTTCGATCTGGACAACACCCTGATTGCCGGCGACTCCGATGTCGAGTGGCCCAAATTTCTGATCAAGCGCGGCATTCTGGACGCGACGCATCATGCGCGCCATAACGACTATTTTTATGCGCAGTATCAGGCCGGCACGCTGGATATCTACGAATTCCTCGATTTCCAGCTGGAACCCTTGAGCCGTTTTTCCCGTGCCGAACTCGATGCACTGCACGCCGACTATATGGACGGGCATATCCTGCCGATTATTCCGCGCAAGGCGCGCGAACTGTTGGCTGCGCATCAGGCCAATGGCGATCAGATCGTGATCGTCACCGCCACCAACCGCTTTATTACCGGGCCGATTGCGCGTGAACTCGGGGTCACGGAGCTGATTGCGGTCGAGCTGGAAGAACAGGCCGACGGACGCTACAGCGGCAAACCGTCGGGCACGCCCAGCTTTAAAGAGGGCAAGATTACCCGCTTGAATGAATGGCTGGCGGCGCGTGGCCAGACGCTGGCAAGCTATGAACAGAGCTTTTTCTACAGCGATTCGCGCAATGATTTGCCGCTATTGTCCATCGTCAGTCACCCGGTTGCAGTCGATCCCGATGATGTGCTGCGAGCGCATGCCCAGACGCATGGCTGGCCGGTGATCAGTCTGCGTTCTTGAGTTAATCAGGCCGGCCCTTGCGCCGGCCTTTTTTATGGCAACTAACAATAAGGTCACTGACCAAAGGAGAAACATGGATAAGCTCAATGCCTTTCTCGAGCGTGCCGAGTCTTTGCTGGCGCGGCTGGAGCCTTTGCTGCCTCCTGCGCTGCCTTCACCGGACTGGACGGCCCCTGCATTTCGCTGGCGCCGCCAGGGGCTGGCCACCTGGCTGGAGCCGGTTTATACGCCGCACGGCATGCGTCTGGGCGACTTGCTGCACGTAGATACGCAAAAAGAGTCGCTGGTACGCAATACCCGCCATTTTCTCAAGGGGCGACCGGCTAATAATGTGCTGTTGACCGGTGCGCGCGGCACCGGCAAGTCGTCCCTGGTCAAGGCTTTGCTGTCCGAGTTTGCCGACAAGGGCTTGCGCCTGATCGAAGTCGAGAAAACCCATCTGGCCGATCTGCCGCAAATTGTCGATTGTCTGGCCGGTCGTCCCGAGCGCTTTATCCTGTTTTGCGATGATCTGTCGTTTGAAGAGGGCGAGGATGGCTATAAGGCGCTTAAGTCGGCGCTGGATGGCGGCATCGCGCCGCGCGCCAGCAACTTGCTGATCTATGCCACCTCCAACCGCCGCCATCTTTTGCCCGAGCGCATGAGCGAAAACCGCGACGGCCGCTCGCCGGACGGGGAGATTCACCCGGGCGAGGCGATCGAAGAGAAGGTATCGCTGTCTGACCGTTTCGGCTTGTGGCTGTCGTTTTATCCTTTTGATCAGGATGCCTATCTGGCCGCCGCCGCCTCGTGGCTGGGCAGTTTCGGTCTGCCGTTTGACGGCCCGGCCGAGCGCGCTGCGCTGCAATGGGCACGCATGCGCGGCAGCCGCTCGGGACGCGTCGCCTGGCAATTTGCCTGCGACTGGGCCGGGCGCACGGTCAAGGAACGCAAGCTGTAAGTCTCTTGCCCGCCCTTGGGCGGGCTTTCACCCATAGAAGCCGTATGCATTCCTCCAACAAAAAAATTATTCCCGTCGTCGCCGGTGCGCTGATGCGCGCCGATGGCGCTTTTATGCTGGGCTCGCGCCCGGCCGGCAAACCTTATGCCGGCTACTGGGAGTTTCCCGGTGGCAAGGTCGAACCCGGCGAGAGCCTGTTCGATGCGCTGGTGCGCGAGTTTAGCGAAGAGATGGGCATTACCGTCACCCAAGCCACGCCGTGGCTGACCCGGGTGCATCATTACGAACATGCTTCGGTCGAGCTGACTTTTTTCCGTATCTGGGCATGGGACGGCGAGCCGCAGTCCTGTGAAGGGCAGGCCTTCGCCTGGCAAATGCCGGGGCAAGAAACCGTGAGCCCCATGCTGCCGGCCAACGGCCCCATCCTTAAATCCCTCTCCTTGCCGGATTACTGCGTGCGCACGTGTTCTAACCCCACTGACACGGCTGCGACGCTGGCCGCCTTGCCGGGGCGGGCCTTGCTGCTGGTGGATGAGCCGGCACTTGAGCGGCACGAGTTGGCCGCCTTGCTGCAGGCGCTCGCGCCTGACGTGCATGCCTCCGGTGGCTTGCTGCTGGCCAAGGCCGATCCGGCCTGGCTTACCGGGCTGCCGGTCGATGGCGTGCATTTGTCGCAGCAAGCCCTGGATACATTGACTGATCGTCCGGATTTTCCTTGGGTCGGGGCGGAGGTGGCGTCGCTGGCGGGTCTTGCGCGTGCGGGGGCCTTGGCGCTCGATTATGTGTGTGTGGCGCTTACCGCTACGGATACGGAGCCAGCCGGGCGCGAGCTGGGCACTTATCTGGCCGGATCGATTCCTTTGCCGGTATTTGCCGATGCGGGCGGTGCCGTGCTTGACCTGGATGCGGCGCGTACATATGGCGCGCATGGCGTGGTGTTGACGCAAGGAGGGATGCGATGACGGCCAAGCGTAAAAAGCTCTTATTACTGGCGCTGGCTTTACTTGCCCTGGGTGCGATCAAGTTTGCCCTGATCCGCCATTATCTGCAGCAGGAGAAGACGGCGCAGGCTGAGGTCTTGCAGTGTGATGTGCTGGCCGGTTGTGCCTTGCCTTCCGGCGGGATGGTGAAGTTCCGGCAGCCGCCCTTGGCTGGCCAGCCCTTTGTGATCGATATCAGCGGTGTGGGCAAGGCAGAACCCAAGGCCGAGTTCAGCATGGTCAGCATGGATATGGGGTTTAACCGTTACAGCTTTGTGTCTGAAGGGCAGAACTGGAGCGCCAATGTGCACCTGCCGGTTTGCGTCAGCGGCAGCAAGGATTGGCAAATGACCCTGCTGCTGGACGGGCGGCGTTACACCTTGCCGTTTGCCGTACGTTAATGTGTTCAACGCCACCCAAGGATGGGTGGCGTTTTTTCTGCTTCGCTTTAGCGCAGCAGATAGTCGGCAGCGATGCCGAGAAAGATCAGCAGCCCCACGCGGTTATTGCCCAGAAATGCCTGAAAACAGCGCTGGCGGTCACGGTCGCGGATGGCGAAATACTGACGGCTTACCAGCAGCGCAGCAAGGGTGGTCGCGGCGAAGTAGGGCAGGCCCATGTCCAGCATGCGGCCTAGCTGGAGCAGCAAGAGTATGAAGAGGGCGTGGCATACCATCACCGCCGCGACATCATGGCGGCCAAAGGTGATAGCCGAAGTCTTGATGCCGATTTTCAGATCATCCGGCTTGTCGACGATCGCATATTCCGTGTCATAGGCTATGGTCCAGGCCATATTGGCAGCCAGTATCAGCCAGGCCACCGGCGGGACGGTGCCGCTTTGCGCGGCAAAAGCCATCGGAATGCCGAAAGAGAACGCCAGCCCCAGATAGGCTTGTGGCAGTGGGAAGAAGCGCTTGGTAAACGGATAAGTCGCGGCCAGAAACAGCGCCGGCAGGCTCATCGCCCACGTCAGCAGATTAAGCGGCAGAATCAGCAAAAATGCGGCGAAAGCCAGCGCGCCTGCCAGCAGCAGCGCTTCTTTTTCACTGACTGCGCCGCGGGCAAAGGGGCGGTGGCGGGTGCGTTCGACATGGGCGTCTATATGGCGGTCGGCGTAATCATTGATGACGCAGCCGGCCGAACGCATCAGGAAGGTGCCGGCGATAAAAATTGCCACAATCATCCAGTCGGGGCGACCGTCGCCGGCTATCCACAAACCCCATAAGGTAGGCCAGAGCAAGAGCAGGGTACCGATGGGCTTGTCGGCACGCATCAGTTGCAGATAAACGGTGGCGCGCTCGCTCAGTCGCGTGCTTTGCATCAGGCCAGACTTTCGAGTTCGGGTAGGAAAATTTCGCTGACCAGCAAGGGCGCGTCATGCAGGGTAAACAGACAGCGCCGTGCCGGCAGTTGCTCTGCCTGGCTATGCGCTTGTACCAGTGCGTGCAATGCATCCGGTTGCTGCAGCGTATTGAAGCGCAAGGGACCGCGCACCAGTTGCGGCAAGCCGCCAAACAGGGTGAGCCCCAGAGAGCGGGATCCCCTGTCCAGCAGTGCAGACCACTGCGGGCAGGCGCTGCGGCATACGCTGCGTGCCATCACGACCGGTATTCCATCCAGTAGCAACAGCACATGGCGAGCATGGAGCACAGCGTGTGGGGCTATTCCTAGTAGCACCGCTTCCTGATCAAGTGCAGTATTATCTGATTGGAATAATACTTGAACATCAAAGCGTCGGCCGCTGGCGAGCAGGCGCTCGGTCAGCGAACCGGGTTCGCTCAGGCAGGCTGCGATGGCTGGGGTGGTGGCAGGCGGATGTTCCTGCCACATAAAGTCGGTAAGCATGGTGCGCATTATGCCAAACGTGGCGCAGCCTTGTCGTGCGCCAGTACAAGCAAGAGGGAGGAAAAATGCTGGAAATGGTGTTGTGGCTGATTGGCTACCAGCTATTGGGTGAGTTTATCGCGCACACTTTAGGTTTGCCGGTGCCGGGTGCCGTTATCGGCATGTTGCTGCTGTTTATCACCTTGTTGCTGCGCCGCTCGGTGCCGCGAGGCCTGCAGCAGCATGTGCCGGTCTTGTTATCCAATATGTCTTTGCTGTTTATTCCGGCTGGCGTGGGCTTGCTGGCATGGTGGCCCTTGTTGCAGGAGTCGGGCTGGCGCTTGCTGCTGGCGTTAGTGCTGTCAACACTCGTGCCTTTGCTATTGTCGGCTCTGGTATTGAAAACCCTGCTGGGCAGGCTAAGGGCGCGCGAATGATGATGGCCGCCACTACGCTTGCCAAGATCGCTTCCTCGCCCATGGCCGGTATTTTTATCACCCTGCTGGCTTACAAGCTGGCCATCTTGTTGAACAAGCGCTGCCATGGTCATCCTTTGACCAATACGGTACTGGTCGGCTCGCTGATCGTGATCACCCTGTTGCTGTTGTCCGGTATCAGTTACGAACGCTATATGGAGGGCGGGCGTTTTATCCTCTTGTTGCTGGGGCCTGCTACGGTCGCACTGGCGGTGCCGCTATACCATAATCTACCCAAACTCAGGCGTGCAGCCGGCCCCTTGGCGATTGCGCTATGCCTGGGGGCGCTGGCGGGTATTCTCACTGCCTTGTATCTCGGGCAGGGCTTGGATTTGCCGCACAATGTGGTGTTATCTTTGTTGCCGCGCTCGGTTACGACCCCGATTGCCATGGGAGTGTCCGAGGCGATAGGCGGGATACCGGCGCTCAGTGCCACATTTGTTATCGTGTCCGGTATTTTGGGCGCTGTGCTGGTCAAGCCGCTTTTTACATGGCTGGGCTGGCGCGATGATATGGTGTTGGGGTTTGCTACCGGGCTTGCCGCACACGGTATCGGCACGGCACGTGTGTTTCAGCTGTCGGAAACGGCCGGCGCCTTTGCCGGGCTGGCCATGGGCTTGAACGGTTTGTTGACGGCCGTATTGGTGCCGCTGGTGGTCAGCTGGCTGATGTGATGCACTAGCGTTTAGATTTGAATAAAGGAGAGGGCGATGGATCTGGTGTTATGGCGCCATGCCGAGGCGGAGGAGGGGAGTGACGACTTGGCGCGTGTCCTGACGCGGCGGGGGCATAAGCAGGCCAGCCAGATGGCGTACTGGTTGCGTCAGCATTTGCCTAAAGATTATGTACTGCTTGCTTCCGAGGCGCGGCGTACCCAGCAGACTGCCGCTTATCTGGGTAAGCAGTTTGAGGTTTTGCCTGCGCTCAATCCGGATGCATCGTGGGATCAGGTGCTGCGCGCCGTTAAATGGCCGCAAGGGGCGCGCACCGTCGTGCTGGTCGGGCATCAGCCTTATCTGGGGTGTATCGCCGCCATGCTGTTGAGCGAACAGCCGCTGTTCTGGAGCGTGAAAAAGGGCAGCATCTGGTGGCTTAGCCATAAAAAGCATGGCGAGATCGAGCAAGTGAGGCTGAAAACGATGTTGCCGGTGTCCATGCTGGATCACGGATAAAACGGTCAAGCCAGCTCATAACTCGGCTATTTGTGGGTGTGGTGAAAGTTTCTCTGTCTGTTTTATTTGGTGTTTATCTTTTTGTATCAATTACTTGTGTAGGTTTTGTGCTTTTTGACCTGCGTTTTTGTGGATTTTATTGCGGGCATAGGGTTGACGCATGCTCCCGAATTCCGTATATTTCGCCTCCTCAGCTGACGACGCAAACG
>NZ_WSSB01000012.1 GCF_009831765.1 Craterilacuibacter sinensis
ATCACCACGAGACAACAGATACAAGGGTGGGTTAGCCGCCAGCGGCGGCGTAACCCACAGAGGTATTACGCCGTGCAAACAGTTGGTGGGTTACGACCTGCGGCCTAATCCACCCTACGCGCTTCGGTTTCAACGATCCATATGTCGTTGAAGTGCTGGTGATCCCCCGCGTGAGTTTGCGGAGTTTCAGTTTTGGCAACTAGCTCCAGAATTTCTTCAATAGCCATGGCTGCCCTCAAATTTCGTCATCCCAGATGCGGGCCTGATAGTCTTTACACCACTGCTCCACCGAAGCCGGAATCATAGTGCGAAATTTATGGTGCTCAGCCGGGATTGTCTTCACCATCAGATCGATCATTGTCTGAGGGTCTTCCTGTCCGACTGGAGCCGCGATGGCAGCCTGAATTTCACGTAATGGTTTTTCAGGCGTAAAATTTCTCGCCGGATCATACCAATGCTCAAATGTCTCATACATTCGATCATTGAATCCTGTCCGATATGCTCCTGGATTGATTGTGCAAACTTGTACTCCAAACTCTTTCAGTTCGCTTGCCATGCACTGTGCTATGGCTTCAAGGGCATGCTTGGATGCATTATAAGGGCCAAGGTATGGATAAGTTGAAACCCCTGCCATCGACGAAACAAATACGATTTTTCCTGATCCTCGCTTTACAAATTTCTTGGCAAACAGTTGAGCCAGAGCTAGTGACCCAAACACATTCACCTCGAACACCTTTCGTATCCTCTCATGAGGTATTTCTGCAATTGGTCCCGTCTCTCCAATTCCTGCATTGTTTACTAGAATGTCTATATCAAAGCGTTCCACATAAGTGCGGTCACTTTCGTCACATACATCTAGTTTAATTACATTCATGGTATTCAGACCTGCAGCCTGAGCCTCGGCTCTTAGCAAAGTTACTTGACTCCACAACTCGACAGCAGCAATCACCTGATGCCCCTCTGTAGCCAAGCCCAGAGCGCAACCCTTGCCAAGCCCAGAGCCAGCGCCTGTGATCAGAATTTTTTTCGCCATTTCTTGTCTCCTTGTGCTCCATGCATACTTATTCAAACGGCCGATAGCGATGCACCTCTGCCTCGCCATCCATTAGACTACCCAGCGCGGCCAGTGCTTCCTGCAGATGCGGTGTTTTCCAGTGTGCAGCCTCCGCAGCACCATCTTGCCAGTGCTCGATTGATGTCAGGCAAAGCGGTTCGCTGGTTGATTGGCAATATCGATATGAAAGACAACCAGCCTCCGTACGCGTAGCTTCTGCCAGCTTGCTCAACAAGCTGCGCATTGCCTCCTCCTGCCCTGGTTGGACTCGAAACTGCGCCGTCACGAAAATTTCACTACTCTGCGCCATGTTAGCTCCTGATCATCTGTACGAGGCCAGTTACCTCAAGCTCAGAGTAGGATGTATAAAAAAATGGTGATATGCCAAATCCTATTCATTTGTTGCCCGATCCTGCCTGACCTTTTATATTTGCAGCAAATACAATGCATCTATAAAAATTGTCAACTATTTATTATGTGATATCTGTTATCTACAATAGAAAGGCAAACGACCGCAATCTTGAAATCTATTTGAGGCTCATATGTATATTCAACCATTGCATGAAATTAGGGCGAGTTTAGCTGGAGGTCGGTCTCAAGGGGTCGAACAAACACTTATTCCATCCGTTCGATTTTTTTGGGGGGAGCAGCATGTGGCACGTACGCCTCTGGTTTACCCAGCCAGTATCGTGCTTGTCGGGCAAGGTAGTAAAACGGGTTATTTGGGTGAATCGATATTTAATTATAACGAAAACAATTATCTCGTGGTTGCCTTGCCTACACCTTTCGAGTGCGAAACCTTCGCGACACCTGAAAATCCCCTGCTCGGAATTATTGTCGATATCGAACCGGTAGTTTTGGGTAATTTACTAGAGGTTTACACCCCTACGCCACCATTGTCCGAGAGTTTGTGTGGAGTGGCTCCAGCTGTAGTAAGTGGATCAATGCAGGCATGCGTTGATCGATTAATAGCGTGCCTGCAAAACGCTGAAGACTGCCGCGTAATTGGAAGAGAATTAGTGAGGGAGTTGATTTATCATGTTTTAAAGGGGCCGCACGGGGCCATGCTTGCGAAGCTTGCCGTGCAATCACGACACAATGGCACCGGCAAAGCTATTTCTTTCATACATCACCACTATGAAAAAAACCTTTCAGTCGAGAAGTTGGCTTGTATTGCCAATATGAGCCCTTCCGTATTTCATCGTACGTTTAAAGCAGTAACTGGCTCTTCCCCTTTGCGCTACCTAAAAGAGATCAGACTAAATAAAGCCAAAAGCCTTCTGGTTCATGAGCGTTTACCAATAAGCACCGTATTAAAAAAAGTTGGGTACAAGAGTACATCGCAATTCAGTCGCGAGTTTAAAAACTATTTTGGCCATTCGCCCAGTGCGGCGGCAAAAATTGCCTATTCATATATAAAACAATAAATATAATTATTGACGGAAACTTTAGACGTTATCTTCTAGTATTTTGGCGCATCGCTATTACCCTCACCCATCCAACCCCGCCTGAACCAACTCCGCCGCGCGGATCACCGCGCGCGCCTTGTTTTGCGTTTCCTGCCATTCCGATTCGGGCACCGAGTCGGCGACGATGCCGGCGCCGGACTGTACGTACAGGGTGTCGTTCTTGATCACTGCGGTGCGGATGGCGATGGCCAGGTCCATGTCGCCGGAGAAGCCGAGGTAGCCGACGGCGCCGCCGTAGACGCCGCGCCCGGTCGGCTCGTACTCGTCGATGATTTCCATCGCCCGCACCTTGGGCGCGCCGGACAGGGTGCCGGCGGGGAAGGTGGCTTTCAGGATGGCGATATTGGAGACTTCGGGCCCGACCGTGCCTTCGACGCTGGAGACGATGTGCATCACGTGCGAGTAGCGCTCGATCACCATATTGTCGGTGACGCGCACGCTGCCGGTTTCTGCGACGCGGCCGATGTCGTTGCGGCCCAGATCCATCAGCATCACGTGCTCGGCGATTTCCTTGGGGTCGGCCAGCAGGTCAGCGGCCAGTGCCTCGTCCTCGTCGCGGGTCTTGCCGCGCACGCGGGTGCCGGCGATCGGGCGCACGGTGACGCTGTCGTGTTCGCGCCGCACCAGGATTTCGGGCGAGGCGCCGACCACGTGGAAGTCGTCGAAATGGTAGAAGAACATATACGGCGACGGGTTGAGGCTTCTGAGCGCGCGGTACAGCGACAAGGGCGAGTCGCTGAACGGCATCGCCATGCGCTGCGACAGCACCACCTGCATGATGTCGCCGTCGACGATATAGCGTTTGGCCGACTCGACCGCGTCCTTGAACGCGGCCTGGCCGAATTCGGAGCGGGCGCTGGTGGGGGCGGACGGCAGCGACAGCGGCATCGGTGCCGGCTCGCGCAGTTTGGCGCGCAGCTGGGCCAGGCGCGCCTGGGCCTTGGCCAGCGCATTGGGCATGGCCGGGTCGGCGTACACCACCAGATAGAGCTTGCCCGACAGGTTGTCGACCACGGCCAGCTCTTCGGACAGCATCAGCAGGATGTCGGGTGTGCCGGCCGGGTCGGGCTTTTTCGCCGCCGCCAGCCGTTTTTCGACGTAGCGTATGGTGTCGTAGCCGAAGTAGCCGACCAGGCCGCCGGTAAAGCGCGGCAGCGCGTCCAGCGGCGGGGTGCGAAAGCGCGTCTGGAACGCCTCGATAAAGGCCAGCGGGTCGCCATCGTGGTGTTCAATCACCTTGTCGCCGTACTCGACCTGCACGCGCTGGCCGTTGACGCGCAAGCGCGTGGTGGCGGGCAGGCCGATAAACGAGTAGCGGCCGAAGCGCTCGCCGCCGACTACCGATTCGAGCAGATAGGAATAGGGTGCGTTGGCGAGCTTCAGGTAGACCGACAAGGGGGTGTCGAGGTCGGCGAACAGCTCGAGGGTGACGGGGATGCGGTTATAGCCTTGGGCCGCGAGGCGGCTGAATTCTTCGTGTTGCATGTCAAGCTCCCGGTTGGAAAACGGCGGTGGAATAAGGCGTGGGTCAGGGCTGTGAGCTACGCCATCGGCCGCGCCGGAAAACCGGGAGTGAATGCATGATTTAACTTCTTTTCATTAAATAGTTTCCATTGTCACCCATTTTTCATTAAATCGTATAGTTCGGCAAGGCTGTCGAGCACGATATCTGCGCCCAGATTGGCGGCATCGGCATAACCGTAGCTCACCGCGATGGCCGGGCTGCCGGCGGCGCGGGCCGACAGGATGTCGTTGATCGAGTCGCCGACCATGGCGATTTCTTCGGTCTTGAGGTTCAGCACCATGGCGGTGTGTTGCAGCGGCATGGCCGACGGCTTTTTCTCGCTCAGGGTGTCGCCCCCGATGACCAGCGAGAACAAGTCGCCCAGCTCCAGCTGTTCCAGCAGCGGTACGGCGAGGCGTTCGGATTTGTTGGTGATCACCACCAGCGGCAGGCGCAGCACCTTCAGCAGGGCCAGGCCGTCTTTTACGCCGGGGTAGAGCAAGGTGTGGTCGGCCAGATGGTCGCGGTAATAGCGGATGAAATAGCTATAGCCCGCCTCCCACAGTGCAGGCTCTGCCTGCGCGTCGCGCTCATCGGTCAGCGCGCGGTGTACCAGGCTGGCGATGCCGTCACCGACATGTTCCTGAATGCGCATTTCGGCCAGCGGTGCCAGTCCCAGATGCTCGCGCATCTTGTTGGCGGCGATCGCCAGATCGGGGATGGAGTCGCACAGCGTGCCGTCCAGATCAAAGGCAACGGCCTTGATGTGTTTTAAATCCATGGTGTGTTCCAGCCAGTTTAAAGTTTACGGATGTCAGCCACCGGCTCGCTGCCGAAGGCCGGGCTGTCCAGAAAATCCGCGATGCGCTGTGCGACCGCCTCGGGCGTGCTGAGCGCGCCATCGGCCTTGAGCGCATCAAAGCGGGCACGCGACGGGAAGTGGCCGATGTCGGCAGCGCGGATTTCGCCCTGCATGGCGGTATCGATCACGCCGGGGTAGAGCGAAACCACGCGTGCGCCATCTTGCAAGCTTGCCTGCTCGGCCGCCACGCAGCGGCTGAAATGGTCCAGCGCTGCCTTGCTCGCGCCATACACGCTCCAGCCGGCGATGGCCGAAGCGGCCGCGCCGGACGAGATATTGAGTATGCGCACCTGCGCGCCGCGCCCTGCCGCCCAGGCCAGAAACGCATTGCATAACAGCATGGGGGCGAGCGTGTTAAGCGCCAGTGCGTGCTCGACGCCGCTTTGCGGGTAGTGGCCGCACGGGGCGATGGGCGCAACGGTGCCGGCGTTATTGATCAGCGTCAGCGTGGCAAACGGGCCTGTCCCCAGTGCCGCCAGCGCGCGCTCTGCCACCAGTTCCAGCAGGGCACTGTCGGCCAGATCCGCCTGCACCCAGGCCAGGCGCGCGCCCTCGGGCAGCGTGAGGGTCTCATCGCTTTGGCGCGCGATACAGACAAGATCGCTGTCTTTTGTCGCGAGCGTGCGCGCAAGGGCAGCGCCCAGACCGCGCGAGGCGCCGGTGAGCAGGATGCCGTGACGCATTAGCGACCTGCCTGGGAAAGCTCGGCGCGCATGGCGTCGATGACGGCTTTGTAGTCGGGCTGGCCATAGATGGCGGAGCCGGCGACAAAGGTGTCGGCACCGGCCTCTGCGATGGCGCGGATATTGTCGACCTTGACCCCGCCGTCAACTTCCAGCCAGATTTCGCGCCCGGTTTTTGCCGTGTATTCGTCGATGCGCGTGCGTGCGGCGCGGATTTTGTTCAGCGCCTCGGGAATAAAGCTCTGACCGCCGAAGCCGGGGTTGACCGACATGATCAGGATCATGTCTACCTTGTCCATTACATGGTCAAGGTAGGACAGGCTGGTTGCCGGGTTGAACACCAGGCCGGCCTTGCAGCCGGCATCGCGGATCAGGCCCAGCGTGCGGTCGATGTGTTCGGAGCCTTCCGGATGGAAGGTGATGATATCGGCACCGGCCTTGGCAAACATCGCCGCCAGCGCGTCGACCGGTTTGACCATCAGGTGCACGTCGATGGGTGCGGTGGTGTGCGGGCGGATGGCTTCGCAGACCAGCGGGCCTATGGTCAGGTTGGGGACGTAGTGGTTGTCCATCACGTCGAAGTGGATGATGTCGGCGCCAGCGGCGATGACATCTTTGACTTCATCGCCCAGACGGGCAAAGTCGGCGGAAAGCAGGCTGGGTGCGATACGGAAATTCATGATGTCGGCAGGGTAGGATGGGGCCGTTATTGTAACGCCCCTGTTCCTGAGCTGCCATGGCGGATTGCCGTATCAGTGCGTGAGCTCGGCGGCGGGGGTGTCAGCGGGCTCCGCGCTTGGCGGGGCCGCCTCCTCCACGATGGTGACTTCTTCTGCCAAGGTGGCGAGCGCATCGCTGGCGGCCTGATCGGGCTGGGTGGTACGCACACTCGTGGCCCGTGGCAGGATGGTCACGGTATTGGAGTGGGGTTTGGGCGTATAGGCGCTGACGCTGTCTTCATTGGATGAAGGCGTATACGGCGCGAGCAGTTCCGGCCCGTTTTGCGCGCCGGGCAGGGTCTGCCCGCCTGACGACAGCAAGGTGGCAACGATAATGGCCAGTAGCACTAAGCCGGCGCCAATGGCGGCATGTTTGCGTGAAGGCAGTTTCAGGCGGGAGGTGTGCTCGGACATGGGCAAAGGCAAGGAAAACCGCTACAGGGCGGCGGCTGATTCTCGCCATTCGCCATCGCAATGTCAATTGCCTAAGGTGGGGTGTCAGGGCGGGATGATCCTTGTTGCAGGCAAGCTAGCCGGGACAGGTTATGATGCAACCATTGTCGGGACAGACACAGGGACGGGATATGAGCGAGCAGTATCGAATTGAGGTTGAGGTCAGTGCTTTTTTTATCGAGGAGCAATCGGATATTGCCCATGACCAGTACGCTTTTGGCTATCAGGTGCGTATCCGCAATCTGGGTAATATCGGCGCGACGCTGATCAGTCGCCACTGGCTGATCAGCGATGCACATGGCGCGCTGCAGGAGGTGCGGGGCCAGGGCGTGATCGGCGAGCAGCCTCATCTGGCGCCCGGCCAGGTGTTCGAGTACAGCAGCTGGGCTCAGCTGACGACGCCGTGGGGCCAGATGCGCGGCAGCTACCAGATGCAGGCGGACGATGGCCAGCGTTTTGATGCCGACATTCCCGAGTTCCATCTGGTCCTGCCGCGGATGCTGCATTGAGGATGTGACGTGGGGTGTCGGGTATTTTCCTAACCCCGTGGCCAGGTCCACCAGACGATAAAGCCGCCCAGCAACAGGGCGAACAGCGCTTCCAGCAATAAAATCCACATAAGTTTGGCCTTGGGTGTTTTATTCACTCTTGGTCAAACTGTCACCAATAGGCAAGTTTTTGTCATGAGATTTACCCATACCGGCCCGGCGCCAAGCAACCGCAACGACGTCAAGACCTTAAAAACGCTGCTGCCTTATCTGATGCAGTTCAAATTCCGTCTGGTGCTGGCGCTGTCCTGCCTGATTCTGGCCAAGGTCGCGACCGTGACCGTGCCGCTTTACCTCAAGGATATTGTTGACGCTTTGTCGGTGCCGGCAAGTGCGCTGGCGGTGCCGGTGATGGCACTGGCCGGCTTCGGTATTGCCCGCTTGCTGTCCAGCGTGCTGGGCGAAATGCGCGACGCGGTGTTTGCGCGGGTGATTCAGGGTGCGATCCGTCAGGTGGCGCGGCAGATATTCAACCATCTGTTCCGCCTGTCCTTGCGCTTTCACCTTAACCGCCAGACAGGCGGCATGAGCCGTGATATCGAGCGTGGCACCAAGGGCATCGGCTTTTTGCTCAACTTCACCGTGTTCAATATCCTGCCGACGCTGATCGAGATTGCACTGGTGATCGGCATTTTGCTGGCGCGCTACGATGTGTGGTTTGCCATCGTCAGCTTTGCCACCATCGCCGTCTATATCACCTTCACCTTGCTGGTGACCGAGTGGCGCACGGTGTTTCGCCGCTCGATGAACGAACTGGACTCCAAGGCCAATAGCAAGGCAATCGATGCGCTGATCAATTACGAGACGGTGAAGTATTTCGGCAACGAAGGCGTAGAAGCCGCGCGCTACGATGCGGGTCTGGCGGCATGGGAAAAATCGGCGGTGAAAAACCAGGTATCGCTGTCCATGCTGAATGCCGGTCAAGGCGTGATTATCGCCTTTGGCGTGACGGCGGTGATGGTGATGGCGGCGCAAGGCGTGGTGGGCGGCACCATGAGCGTGGGCGATGTGGTGCTGGTGTCGGCCTTCCTGACCCAGTTATGGTCGCCGCTGCATTTTCTCGGTTTTGTCTATCGCGAAATCCGCCACTCGCTGGCCGATATGGAGCGCATGTTTTCCCTGCTGGATGAAGGCGCCGAGGTGGATGATGCGGCCAATGCAGAGGTGCTGGATACGCGTAGCGCCAGCGTGCGCTTTGATAGCGTCGATTTCGGCTACGACAGCAAACGCCAGATTCTGCATGGCGTCAGCCTGACTATTCCCGAGGGCAAGACACTGGCGGTGGTCGGCTCGTCCGGTGCCGGCAAATCGACGCTGTCGCGCCTGCTGTTCCGCTTTTACGATGTCAGCCATGGCCGCATCAGCATCAATGGCCGTGATATCCGCGCACTGACGCAAGACAGCCTGCGCGCCCATATCGGCATCGTGCCGCAGGATACGGTGCTGTTCAACGACACCATCGGCTACAACATCGCCTATGGCCGCCCCGGTGCCAGCCAGGCCGAGGTGGTGGAGGCCGCCAAAAGCGCGCATATCCACGATTTTGTCGTCAGCCTGCCCGATGGCTACGACACCATGGTCGGCGAGCGCGGCCTCAAGCTTTCCGGCGGCGAAAAACAGCGCGTAGCCATTGCCCGCACCATTCTCAAGAATCCGCCCATCCTGATTTTCGATGAGGCCACCAGTGCGCTGGATTCGCGCACCGAAAAATCCATCCAGCAGGAGTTGGCGGCCATCTCGGCCAACCGCACCACGCTGGTGATTGCGCATCGCCTGTCTACCGTGGTCGACGCCGACGAGATTGTGGTGCTGGAGCACGGGCGCGTACTGGAGCAGGGCACGCACCGTGCGCTGGTGGAAAAAGGCGGGCGCTATGCCGAGATGTGGGCCTTGCAGCAGCAGGGGGAAGTGGCCGAGGCATAGCGTGCGGGGCCGGTGAATGCCGGCTTTGTCATTTAAAAATCAAATACAGTATCCGGAACGGGTTGAGCAATGTTGCGGCGCATGGTAAACATGATGGGTCCTGTTTAGCTGTGTCCGGCTTTGCGCCGGCGCGCATCCTGTTTGCGGAGTTCCCATGTTCAGTGTGATTGCCTGTCTGCTGGCAGGTATTGTCGCCGGCCATTTGCTGCGCGACTGGCGTCATGTGCGCCATATCGGCCGGCTGATTTCGCTGGCCATTTTCCTGCTGCTGTTTCTGCTTGGCCTGTCGGTGGGCGGCAATGAGGCGATCCTGTCCAATCTGTCGACCATAGGCGTGACCGGTGTGGTGATTTCGCTGGCGTCGACCATGGGCAGCGTACTGGCGTCGTGGTGGGTCTATGTGCGCTTTTTCCGCAAGGATGAAGCATGAAGGGCGCGCTGACGATTATTGCTTTTTTCGTGCTCGGGGTGATGCTGGGCTGGTCGGGCGCTTTGCCGCTGTGGCTGAGCGAGAGCGACTTTACCCTGTATGCGCTGTTTTTCTTGCTGTTTTGCGTTGGCGTATCGGTCGGGGCCGACGACACCCTGCGCCGCACCATCGCGCGCATGCAGCCCAAGATCCTGCTGATTCCGCTGGCCACCATAGTCGGCACCTTGCTGGGCAGCTTTGCCATCAGTTTTGCGCTGGATAATGTGTCGGCCACCGAGTCGATGGCGATCGGTTCGGGCTTCGGCTACTACTCGCTGTCTTCCATCTTTATCACCCAGTACAAGGGCGCCGAGCTTGGCACCATCGCGCTGGTGTCCAATGTATTCCGTGAAATTTTCGCGCTATTGATGGCGCCGCTGCTATTCAAGGCTTTCGGCAAGCTGGCGCCGATTGCCGCCGGTGGCGCCACCACTATGGACACGACCTTGCCGGTGATCAGCCGCGTGTGCGGGCGTGACTGGATTTTTGTCGCCATGCTGCACGGCTTTGCCGTGGATCTGTCGGTGCCGTTTCTGGTGACTTTTCTCTGCCGTTTCTAAAGGCGATGCCGGAAAAGTCTGGTTTGGGGTGTGTCCGCGCAGCGGACACAAACTACAAAGCCCGTCGGCGCCAAGCGTCCTTGATTCATCTCCCTTCTAAAGGGCGACACCGTGCTCTGCTATGATCTGGAACTGCCATCCGTTTCCGGAGTTCTGCCGTGCCTGCCGACACCCCCATTATCCAGCTAGGCCACCCTGTACTGCGCCAGGTGGCGCAGCCTGTGGCCGATATTCATGCGCCAGCCGTTCAATCGCTGATTGATACACTGATTGCCAGCGTCAAGGAGGCAAACGGGGTCGGCATTGCCGCCCCGCAGATTGCTTCTTCGCTACGCCTGTTTGTCGTGGCTTCCCGTCCCAGCGTGCGCTACCCGTATGCGCCCGATATGGCGCCGACCGCCATGATCAACCCGCGCGTGCTGTGCTATGGCAGCGAAAAGGTCAAGGACTGGGAAGGCTGCCTGAGCGTTGGCGGCTTGCGTGCTCTGGTGCCGCGCCACCAGAGCATCGAGGTTGAATATACCGACCGCCACGGCCAGTGTTGCCGGCAGGTGCTGGACGGTTTTGTTGCGCGCATTTTCCAGCATGAACTGGATCATCTGGACGGGCTGGTGTTTCTTGACCGGGTCGAGCACCAGGATGATGTCTTCAGCGAAGAAGAGTACCAGCAATATGTCGCGGCACGGACGACGGCCTGATCTTGCCCTGCGCCTGCTGTCGGCTCTGCTGCTTGTCCTGTTGAGTGGCTGTGCCGGCCGGCCGCAGCCACTTTTTATACCGCCAGCCACCACCGCTATCGAGCCGGGCAGCAAGCTCACCCGTCTGGCGCTGGGAGACGGTGCCGTGCTGTTGGCCGAGCGTCGCAGTGGCACGTCCTGCGTACTGCTGCTGAATGTGCACGAGAATGAACGCACGGCCTTGGCTGCCGGTGGCGCCTTGCTGCCGCGCTATGGCGGACGTTTGCTGAGTTTGCACCATGGCGGCGGGCGCCTGTTGCGCTTTGGGGTGAATGGCGATGATGCACGCGCCGATCCCAACCGTATCTTCAGCCGGGCAGGGCTTGCGGCAACACTGGAGCACTACGGTTCGAACAGCGCGGCCGCGCGCCTCGCGCTGGCCGGTTTTACCGAGGCTTTGCTTGCGCAACTGGCGCTAGATAGCGCCAGTGCCATCATCAGCCTGCACAATAACCATCCCGGCGGCTATTCGGCCGCCAGCTATCTGCCCGGCGGCGCGCTAGCCAGTAGCGCCGCTGAAGTGTCATTGGTGCCGGGTGTTTCGCCCGACCAGTTTTTACTGGTGAGCGAAAAGCGGCTGTTCTTGCCGCTGGCCGCGCAGGGTTTCAATGTGGTGCTGCAAGACAAGGACGCGCCGGACGATGGCTCCTTGTCTGTTTATGCTGCAGCTCACGCGATCCCGTATATCAATGTCGAGGCTACCGCAGGCGCCTTGGCTGCCCAGACGGTGATGCTGGGGGCGGCCTTGCAGCTTTTGGCGACAAGCGGACTTACGCGCTGCGCTGCTTAGTCCCGGCCTGTCTGCCTGGCAGGGCCGGCCATTTCTCCGGCATCGCATAGCTTATCGAATAGCGCCGCTTCCACCCCCATTTGCAAGGCCGCTACCCGTAGCGGCACATCTTGTGCCAGCGCCCGTTGTGCGATTCTGGCCGCCTGTTCATAGCCTATGACCGGCGCCAGTGCGGTCACGCGCATCAGCGTATTCTCGACATCGCGCGCAAGGCGGGCGCTGTCTGGCTGGCAGTTTGCGACAAGATGCCGGTTAAAGCTGTCCATTGCATCGCCAGCCAGGCGCAAGGACTCCAGCAGGTTGCGTATGATCAGCGGCTTGTACACATTCATCTGCAGCATGCCGCCAGCGTTGCCAAGCGTCACCGCCTGATCGTTGGCCATGATCTGCAATGCCACCATGGCCAGCATCTCGCACTGAGTGGGGTTGACCTTGCCCGGCATGATGGACGAGCCCGGTTCGTTGTCCGGCAGTTTCAGCTCGGCCAGGCCGCAGCGCGGGCCACTGGCCAGCAGGCGCACATCGTTGGCGATCTTGAACAGGATGCCGGCGAGCGTCTTGAGTGAGGCGGACAGGCGGGCGAGGGCGTCGTGCGCGCCCTGGGCGGAAAAATGATCATCCGCCTCGCGAAAGGGCAGGCCGGTGAAGTTGGCCAGATGCAGGATGGCGGCGCGGGCAAAGCCCGGTGGCGCGCCAAGGCCGCTGCCCACTGCCGTGCCGCCTAGCGCCAGCTGCATCACACCGGCCAGTGCATGGCTGATGTCGGCATGCGCGGCCAGCAGCTGGCTGGCAAAGGCTTGCCATTCCTGCCCCATGCGCATCGGCACCGCGTCCATCAGATGGGTGCGCCCGACCTTGAGCAGCCCATTCCACTCGCGGCCTTTGTCGGCGCAGCCGTGTTGCAGGCGGGCAAGAGCCGGCAACACGTGCTGATGGGTGGCCAGCGCTGCCGCGATATGCATGGCCGTGGGGAAGGTGTCGTTGCTGGAGGTGGAGCGGTTGACGTGGTCGTTGGGGTGTAGCGGCTGGTGGCTGCCTGGCGCTTCGCCGGCAAGCTCGCTTGCGCGATTGGCGATGACTTCATTGACGTTCATGTTGAACTGGGTGCCGCTGCCGCTTGTCCATGGCGGCAGTGGAAATTGCGCGTCGTGCCGGCCTGCCAGTATTTCGTCGCACACCTGACAGATCAGTGCGCTTTGCGCCGCTGTCAATTGCCCAAGCTCGCTATTGGCCAGCGCACAGGCTTTTTTCAGGCGCGCATAAGCGCTTAACAGCGCATGCGGCATCGGCGTTTCGCCAATGGCAAAGTGGGCGAGGGCGCGCTGGGTCTGCGCCCCCCATAGCCGGCCGTCTGCGATTTCGACCGGCCCCATGGAATCGTATTCGGTACGCTGGCTTTTCATGTGCTGCCCCTGTCGTTTGACAAGGACAGCATAGCCGTCCTGAATCAGCCGCGACGCGAGCGATTGCCTGAAGGCGGCCCTCGGCGGCTGTTTTGCGGCTTTTTCGGGTGGCGCAACTGGCTGTTCTGGCGCTGCAGCAAGGTATCGATTTCTTCCGAGGTCGATTGCATCAGGCTTTGTGCCATCTCGCCGTGCGGGAAGGTGTCCGGCATGCGATAGCCCAGCCAGGCATAGGCGGCATACAGCTTGCAGGTGTCTTCCAGATATTGCAGACGCTGGCGTCCTCCTGTGCCTTCCATGCGCAACAGCGAGGCGCTGCGCTTTTTGGCGCGGCATTCGGCCCAGTCATGCAAGGCGTTTTCCAGCATGGGAATCTTGGTCGAGACTGGGCAAAGGCTGAAGGTGACGCGATCGGGCAGGCTTAGCGGCAGCGCATCCAGCCAGCGCGCCTTGGCCATTTGTTCGGACAAGTTGGCCGGCAGAAAAAATTCGTCATGCACATTGATGTGCTTGGTAAACAATTCCAGCAGCGGCTCCAGCTTGTCCTGCCCGGTGGCGGCGGCGATCTGCTCCAGATAGTCGAGGTTGGGTGCGACGTAAAAGCCGCTGGTGGGCAACGGGTCGGATTTTTCCAGCAGCAAGGCGGCAATCGCCTTGTGCGTGCGCCCATCCAGGCCCGCGACAAAGCCGGCCTCGTGCTGGCCAAAGCGCCCGGCGCGACCGGCAATCTGTTTGGCCAGCGACGCGCTGATCATCCCTTCGGCGTAGCCGTCCCATTTGTTGGCCGTGGTGAAAATGACGCGCCGCGCCGGCGTATTCAAGCCCATACCGATGGCGTCGGTGCCGACCACGATGCTGGTTTCACCGCTGATAAAGCGTTCGGCCTGCGCCTGACGCACTTCGGGCGACAGATTGCCATAAATGGCCGACACGGCAAAACCCTGCTCGATGGCCTGGTCGCGCCAGTTGAGCACTTCGCGGCGCGAAAATGCGATCAGTACATCGCCCGGCTTGAGGTTTTTCAGCGAGCCCAGGGGCGCTTTTTCCATTTCCAGTGGCGACATGCGTTGCAGTTCGCGCACTTCCAGCGTGCCGCCTACGCGTTTGACCAGCGACTCGATTGCGCCACGCGCTTCCAGCGCGCCCAACAGATACACCGTTTTGGCCGGTACGCCGCACACGGCAGCGGTCCAGGCCGCGCCACGGTCCGGGTCATCCAGCAGCTGGATTTCGTCAATGACCGCGACCTCGATCATCTTGTTCGGGTTGAGCATCTCCACGGTGCTGGCGACGTGGGTCGCGCCTGGGTGCAGCTTGCGCTGCTCGCCGGTAATCAGGCTGACCGCAACGCCGGCATCCAGAAGGCGCTGGTAGTTTTCGATGGCCAGCAAGCGCAAGGGCGCCAGATAGGCACCGCTTTTCGCGCTGGCCAGATGCTCCATCGCGCCGTGGGTCTTGCCCGAGTTGGTCGGCCCAAGTACTGCGATGAAATGGCGCGCCATGCCTTGCGCCATGGTAAAGGACTCGGGGTAGAGCGACAGGTTGACGGCATCGCGGGTCTTTTTGGCCTGACGCTCGGCGTCCAGCGTGCTGGCCAACTCCTTGATGCGGTCCAGTGCCAGTGTGACGCGGGTGCTGGCACGCTCGTACTTGGCCTTGAAGGCGCCCAGCGCGCGGGTCGGGTCCAGCTCGAACTCGGCCGCCAGCGCGATGACTTGCTGCGCGCAGGCGCTCAGCTTGGTTTCCAGTTGGGCGCGGGTGTTTTCGTTCCAGCGCTCGCGCAGCAGGGCGAGCTTGGCGGTGTTGTCCATGCGCCGCCACTTGGCACTCTTGCCCAGAAAGCCTTCGTCCGGCACCAGATGGTAGGAAATGACGCGCTTGCCCAGACAGATTTCGCCTTGCACCGATACGGCATAGCTGCCGTCCGAAGTAATCAGGCTGGCTTTGTGCACCTGCAGGTAATCGGTCAGGGCCGAGGTTTCAAACGGGTCGGAGGTGGTGGCAGTCATAGGGTGCAAGTCGGGGCTTTCAGGCATCGGGGCTGCGATAATAGGGCAATCGGCGTTTTCATATAAGCCCTGTGCGGGTGTTCAGCTGCACAAAGACGGCACAAACCGGCTATTTCTGCCGGTTTGTGCCGTCTTTGACATCGCTGCGGTTTAGTTGTTCTTGTCGAAATGGTAGGCGTGTTCGCCGTGCAGGGCTTCGTCCAGCCCTTCTTCCTCTTCGGCGCGGCTGACGCGCGGTTTGTGGATCAGCTTCATGATCATCCAGGTCACACCAAAGGAGTACACGGCAACAATCACCACGGCCAGAAGCTGGATGGCGAACTGGTGCAGGCCGCCGCTGACGTCGTCGATGGCACGGTTGGCCAGCAGGCCGACCAGCAAGGAGCCGGTGACGCCACCCACACCGTGGGCACGGAATACTTCCAGCGCGTCATCGTATTTGAAGCGTGCCTGCAGCACCTTGGCGAAGTAGCACACGGTCGCACCGATAGCTCCGATCAATACCGCCGCCCAGGGCTCGACATAGCCGGCGGTCGGGGTAATGGTGGCCAGACCCGCTACGCCGCCAACCAGTACGCCGGAGAAGCTGGGTTTGGCTTCAAAGCGCCAGGCCAGCAGCAGCCACACCACCATGGCGACGGCACCCGCTACCGCCGTGTTGACAAAGGCGTAGGCGGCCAGTGCGTTGGCTGCATAAGCGCCACCGGCATTAAAGCCGAACCAGCCGAACCACAACAGGCCGGCACCGATGGCCACCAGTGGCAGATTGCTAGGCTCGGGCTTGTCGCCGGGCTCAATGTCGCGCTTGCCCAGGAACATTACGGTTGCCAGCGCGGCAAAGCCTGCGGTGGTATGCACCACGATGCCGCCAGCGAAGTCGATCGCACCCAGTCTGGCCAGAAAGCCGCCCCCCCAGATCCAGTGGGCGACCGGTACATAGATCAGCAGCATCCACAGTACGATGAATTTCAGGTATGCCTTGAAATCAAAGCGCTCGGCAAAAGCACCAGTGATCAGTGCCGGCGTGATGATGGCAAACATCATCTGGTAGGCAAAGAACATGATAAAGGGGATGGAGGGCGCATAGTGCGGATGCGGCATGGCGCCGACACCACTGAAGCCGAAGTAGCTTAAATCGCCGATCACGCCGCCGACATCAGGGCCAAAAGCCAGACTGAAGCCGCCAAAAATCCACACCACGGTAATCACGCCCATGGAAATGAAGTTTTGCATCATGATGGACAGCATGCTGCGGCTGCGAACCAGACCGCCGTAAAACAATGCGAGCCCCGGGGTCATCAGGCAGACCAGCGCCGTACATAAAATGATAAAGGCGGTGTCGCCGGTGTTGATGAGGTACATGCACATCTCCTGTTTTGCTATCCGCCCGCAGCATGCCGCAATGTCAGGATTGGCGCGTTACGGCATGGCGAGCTGCGTGCTTGTGAAAAACAAGCTGCCGGCAAAGGCAGCTTGCACCGTCTTGTTATGGCGCATGTATTCCGTATTTGCCTGAAACATTTGAATTGGGATACCGGTTTGTGGCGCGAAATTGCGCAGACTCAGGGGCATGCACCCAAGCGTTTGCCGCTATAGCGGTGCACGACCGTTTCGGTTTTCTTGCCGCTGCTGTCACTAAAGCGGGCACTGCCCTGATAGGACTGGGCGCTGTAATGGATCTCGCCTGTGGCATTCATGACGCTGTTTTCCATCTTGCACTGCATCTGCCAGCGGGTGATCTCGCCGCTGTGTTTGCTGTCCGTGATGGTGCAGCCTGGACTGGCCGGAAGCGGGTGTCCGGTTTCTTTGAGCTGGGCTGGGCTAAAGCACTGGCGGGCTGTCACGGGGGGGGTGTCTGTCTTGACGCCGGGAATCTGGATGGTGGTGGTGATTTCCCATAACCCGGGCTGCATGGGGGAGGCGGCAAACACCGGGCTGGCAAGGGCAAAGAGGAGGGCGGGAGCAAAGCGGCGCATAGGTTTCTCCTTGAAAGCGTTGCTCTGGAGGTATGGTTTACGCACTATGCTTTGTCAATTTGCCGGGCTTGGGTGTTCGGCATAAATGTTGCGGCCAGAAAAAAGCCCCGCACATTGGCGGGGCTCGCTGAATCCGTGTCCATCAGGGCTTAAGGCTGGATCTGTGCCTTGCTCTTGAGCGACTTGATATAGTCCTCGACCATCATGCCCTGTACGCGCTGGGTCAGTTGTGGACGGATGCTGTCCAGTGGCGGCAGGCTTTCGCTCTTGCTGTCTTCCAGCTGGATAATGTGCCAGCCGAAATCGGTTTTCACCGGAACGGCGGTCACCTGACCCTTGGACAGTTTACCCAGTGCTTCGGCAAATGGTGGCACATACGCACCCGGTTCGCTCCAGCCCAGATCCCCGCCTTGTACTGCACTACCCGGATCTTGCGATTTTTCCTTGGCCAGCTGGGCAAACGGCTTGCCTTTTTTCAGCGCGGCAATAATGGCCTGGGCTTCGGCTTCGGTTTTCACCAGGATGTGGCGCGCGCGGTAGCTCTTCTTGGCGGGCATTTGCGCTTTCAGCGCATTGTATTCAGCCAGCAGTTTGGCATCGGTTATCGGGTTGCGGCGTACATGGTCGCGCAGCAACTCGTCGGCCAGGGTCATGGCTTCCAGGTTCTGCAACTGGGCGCGTACGGCTGGCGACTTGTCCAGGCCGCGCTTAACCGCCTCCTGACGCAGGATTTCGGCGGTAATGATCTGCTCGCTCGCCATGGCCGGCGATACCTGCTGCTGGCCTTGTGCCTGCATCATTTTGACGACAGCGTCGATGCGCTGCTGGGAAATGGCCTGGCCGTTGACCGAGGCGGCCTGGGCGGCAAAGGAAAAGGCCGACAGCACTGCGGCGGTCACTAGGGTCAGTTTCTTCATCTGGTTTTCTGCTTTCTTGGTCGAAATGGCGTGCTTGCTCGGGCAAGTTCGGGTTCAGGATTCTTGTGCAGTCTTGGCGCTGATGCTCAGTGCGTGTATGCGCACCTGCATCATCTCACCCAGTGTGTCGTAGACCAGACGGTGGCGCGCCAGCGTTGTCAGGCCGGCAAAGGCGTCGCTGACGATGTAGAGCTGGTAATGGCCGCCACCTGCGCGTGCACCGGCATGACCCGCATGCTTGGCACTGTCGTCACGGATATCGATATGTTGCGGCGCCAGGGTAGCCAGCTTGTCCTGCATCAGGCGGATGGTATCGCTCATGCCGGCAGCACCTTGCGAAAGGGTTTGACCGTTACCTGGGCATAAACGCCGGCATCGACATAAGGGTCGGCTGCGGCCCATGCCTGCGCGTCGGCGAGCGAGGCGAACTCGGCCACGATCAGGCTGCCGGAAAAGCCGGCCGGGCCCGGATCTATGGCATCAATGGCTGGAAAAGGACCGGCCAGCAGCAGGCGGCCTGCGTCCTGCAAGGCTTGCAGGCGCGCAAGATGGGCGGGGCGGGCGGCCAGACGTTGCGGCAGCGAGCCTGCCACGTCTTCACCCTGAATAACGTACAGCATTACGGTTTTTCCTCGATAAAGCGTGACAGATACAGGCTTTGCGCAACCACGAAGGCCAGCATCAACCCCATGCCGCCGAACAGCTTGAAGTTGACCCAGATTTCTTCGCTGAAGCTCATGGCCACATACAGATTGAGCGCACCCATAAAGGCAAAGAAAGCGACCCAGGCAAAATTAAGCTTGCGCCAGACGGGGTCGGGCAGGGCAACCTGCTCTTTCATCATGGCCTTGATGCCGTTCTTGCCGGCCATCTCGCCGATCAGCAGACCGGCGCCCATGGCCCAGTACAGCAAGGTGGGTTTCCACATAATGAACTGCTTGTCGTGAAACAGCAGGGTGGCGCCGCCCAGTACCACGATCAGCGCCAGGCTGACCCATTGCATGGTGTCGACCTTGCGGTGGCGTACCCAGGCAAAGGCAACCATGGCGGCGGTGGCGACGATGGCAACAGCGGTGGCCGAGAAAATATCGCGGGTAAACCAGTAAGTGGCAAAAAACAGCAGGACGGGGAGGAGGTCGGTCAGTATTTTCATGCGGGGAATTATGTGGGCTTGGCCGCGCCAAGACAAGCGCGGCCATGCAGTTTAGCTTTTCGGTGCCTGTTTGACTACGGATAAGGCGGTGGCGACCAGTCCGGCTACATCGCCTGCATTGGCCGGCAGAATCAGGGTATTGCCGGTCTTGGCCAGTTTGGCGAAGGCTTCGACATATTGCTCGGCCACTTTGAGGTTGACTGCCTCGATGCCGGAAGGTTCGGCAATGGCTTGCGCTACGGCACGCAGCGCGTGGGCATTGGCGTCGGCGACCAGACGCAGGGCTTCGGCTTCGCCTTGCGCGGTATTGATGGCCGCCTGCATTTCACCTTCGGACTTCTGGATGGAGGCTTCACGCTGGCCGGCGGCGATATTGATCTGTTCCTGCTTGCGCCCCTCGGATGCTGCAATCAGCGCGCGCTTCTCGCGCTCGGCGGTAATCTGCGACTGCATGGCATGCAGGATTTCCTGTGGTGGTACCAAGTCCTTGATTTCGTAGCGTAAAACCTTTACCCCCCAGCTGGAGGCGGCTTCGTCCAGTGCGGCGACGACCGAGGTGTTGATTTCGTCGCGCTCTTCGAAAGTCTTGTCCAGTTCCATCTTGCCGATAACCGAACGCAAGGTGGTTTGCGCCAGCTGGGTAATCGCCATGATGTAGTCGCTGGAGCCGTAGCTTGCGCGCTGCGGGTCGGTCACCTGAAAGTACAGGATGCCGTCGACCTTGAGCTGGGTGTTGTCGCGCGTGATGCAGATCTGGCTGGGTACATCCAGCGGAATCTCTTTCAGGCTGTGGCGGTAGGCGACTCGGTCGACAAAGGGAATGATGATATTGAGGCCGGGCTTGAGTACGGCATGGAAGCGGCCAAGGCGCTCGACCACCAGCGCGCTTTGCTGCGGCACGACGCGGACAGCCTGCAGTACGAATACCAGTGCGGCGGCGAATAAAACGAGTGTGGAAATCATGCGTTTTCCTCCGGTGGGGTGGTGTCGACGATCAGGCGGTTGCCGTCACGACCGACAATATAGGCGTGCTGCCCTTCGGTGAGCCTGGGTGACCTGACTTCGGCATCCCAACAGGTGCCACGGTATTGCACCCGGGCCTGGCGTGCTTCGTCTATATGCAATATTTCGACGCGCTGCCCCAGATCCGGGTCATCCACGCGGGCGCGTGTTTGTGTGTTGAGGCGTTTGCGGTGGCGGCGCAAAAAGGCAACACCAACAAGGGCGCTGATACTGGCCAGTATCAGTTGCACGGCGGGTGCGGCGCCAAAGAAGCTGGCGAGCGATGCGATGGCAAAGGACGCGCTGAAAACCAGCAGATAAAACGTGCCGCTTAAAAATTCACCTATCAGCGCAGCCAGTGCCAGGCTGAGCCAGATGCCGGCTGTCATGGCAAGCTCCAGATATTTATGGCGATATTGCATTGTCGGTGTTTAGGCAGGTAAGGGCAATGCGGTATTTGCCCTTACCTTTGGCCGCGTCCGGCGCTAGACTCGCGCCCATGTATCAGATCAAGCAAGCGGCACAAGCCGAAACAGACATCCGCAAGAGCCGTTTTATCGCCATGGCGCTGCCGGTCAGCGAGCGGGCACAGGCGCAGCGCGAACTGGCTCGCATCCGTAGCGAGCACCCGTCTGCACGCCATGTGTGCTGGGTTTTACTGTGCGCCGGCGATTCGGGTATGGACGACGATGGCGAGCCTTCCGGTACGGCGGCACGGCCGATTTACAATGTGCTGGTGCACCGGCAGTTGCAGAATGTCTTGCTGGTGGTGGTGCGTTATTTTGGCGGGATCAAGCTGGGTGCAGGCGGCCTGATGCGTGCCTATAGCCAGGCGGCGGTGGCGGCGCTGGATGCCGCAGAAAAAACGCCAGTTGTCGCGCTGGCTTCCTGGTGGCTGGTGTGCGGTTTTGCCCACGAAAACAGCCTGCGCCACTGGTGTGTGCAGCACGATCTTGCCATCGTGCAAGCCTGTTACGCTGAGCAGGTGCGCCTGAGGGTCAGCCTGCCGCTGGCGCAGGCCGATACGCTGCGCCGGCACTTGCTTGATAGTCTGGGCGGGGTCGTCGATATGCACGATGGCGATTCCTTTGGCGGCTAGTCATGCTGCCTGCGTAAGTAGTTTTATGTCGAGATAAAAGGGTTGACGCCAGCAAGTGTCACACGCTAATGTGTAGCCGAACTGACGTGCAGCGCGCCAAACGCCGCTGCGGGGAAAGTGCAAACGGGAGCCGGCGACGGTTCCCTTTTTTTATGGGGCCCCCTGTTTTTAATCCCGTAAATTCCCGTGAGGCACAGCATGATCAGCACCGAAATCAACTATGGCGATGTTTATCTCGTTCCCAAGAAAACCGTGGTCGACAGCCGCAAGGAATGCGATACCTCGGTCGCCTTCGGTCCGCGCCGTTTTACCATGCCGGTTTACCCTTCGAACATGAAAAGCGTGGTCAATGCCGCATCCTGCGAGTACTTCGCGCGCCTGGGCTGGTTTTACACCATGCACCGCTTCAATGTGAGTGTGGTTGAATTTGTTGCCGACATGCAGCAAAAAGGTCTGTTTGCCTCCATCAGCATGGGCGTGAACGAGGACTCCTACCAGCAGGTGAGCGATCTTCAGGCCGCCGGCCTGACCCCCGAGTACATCACGCTGGATGTGGCCAACGCCTGGTGCGTCAAGGCCGAGCGCATGATCAAGCATCTGAAGGCCAGCTTTCCGGGCAGCTTTATCATCGGCGGCAATATTGCCACGGCCGAGGCCGCGCGCGAACTGGAAGCCTGGGGCTGTGATGCAATCAAGGCCGGCATTGCCGGTGGCCGCGTCTGCATTACCAAGAACAAAACCGGTTTTCATCGTCCGATGATTTCGACGGTGCAGGATTGCGCTGCGGCGGTAAGCGTACCGGTGATTGCCGATGGCGGCATCGTCGAGCATGGCGATATTGCCAAGGCGCTGGTGTGTGGCGCGACCATGGTGATGGCGGGTTCGCTGTTTGCCGGTTTTGACGAGTCGGCTGGCGAGATCGTCGAGATCAGCGGCAAGCTGTACAAGGAATATTTCGGCAGCGCCTCGCAGTTCAACAAAGGTGCTTACGTCAACGTCGAGGGCAAGAAGATTCTGGTCGAGTACAAGGGTCGCATCGACAAGCTGCTGCTTGAATTGCAGGAAGACCTGCAGTCCTCGGTCAGCTATGCCGGTGGCCGCGATCTGGCTGCCCTGCGCGACGTCGAGATGATACGCGTACCGCGCTGAGGCAATAGGCACGGCAGCTTAGAGCTGCAGTGCCTGAGTGAGCGCCGACTCCAGCGCCAGCAGGGACTTGTCGTCACTGCCACCATCGGCCGACAGCAAGAAGGAGTCTTCTACCCGGCTGCCTAGCGTCATGATCTTGGCTGAGTGCACACCGAAGCGGTGCTCGGCCAGAACCTGGCTGATGCGTGCCAGCAGGCCGGGGCGGTCGCCGGCCACGATGGACAGTACATAGTAAAGCGCCTTGTCGTCCGGATGCAGCGATACTTGCGGCTGGATGGGGAAGTGCTTGAGATGGCGGTCTATGCGCCCGGATTTCGTGACGGCGGCTGTCTCGCCCGACAGCAGGCGCTGGGCCAGTTCAAACTCGATAAAGTTGATCATGGCGCGGTAGTCGTCGGCATGATGCTCGGGAATGAACACATGGAAAGTGTCGAGTGCGTAGCCATGGCGGGTGGTGTGCACGCGGGCATCGGCGATGCTGTAGTGGGTACGTCCGAAAAATGCGCAGATGCGCGAAAACAGCGTGCTCTGGTCGGGGGTGTAGACCAGGACTTCGATGCCTTCGCGCGACTCGCTCATGCGTGCCTTGACAATGGGCGTGGGGCTATCGACCAGACGGTTAAGTACGCGGGCATGCCAGGCAATGGTGCGCACGTCGTGGCGCAGGAAATAAACCGTATCCAGTTGCTGCCATAAGCGCATTTCCACACCTTCGGGCAGGGCATTCAGGCGCAATTCGGCGCGTGCCTGCGCCTGACGTTCGCTGATCACCGACTGGCAGTCAACCTCCCCCCCGCTTTCCAGTACCCGCAAGGTCGCGTGATACAGGTCTTCCAGCAGCTTGGCTTTCCAGCCGTTCCAGATCTTGGGGCTGGTGCCGCGAATGTCGGCAACAGTCAGCAGATAAAGCGCCGCCAGCCTGCGCGGGTTGCCGACGGTCTCAGCAAAATGCAGTACGGTTTCCGGGTCGTAAATATCTTGCTTTTGCGCCACGGTCGACATGCTCAGGTGTTCGCGTACCAGCCAGACGATCAGCTCCCTATCTTCAAACGACAAGCCGTGGGTCTGGCAGAATTCGGCCGCATCCACCGTGCCCAGCTGGGAATGATCGCCGCCGCGCCCCTTGGCGATATCGTGGAACAGGCCGGCGATATACAGTACTTCCGGTCGCTCGAAACTGGTAATCAGGCGGCTGAGCAAGGGGTATTCGTGATTGAAGGCGGGTACGGCAAAGCGGCGCAGATTGCGCACCACCATCAGGATGTGTTCTTCCACGGTATATACATGGAACAGGTCGTGCTGCATGCGCCCGATAATACGGCCGAATGCCGGCAGATACTTGCCCAGTACGCCATACAGATTCATCCGGCGCAGGGTGTGGGTCAGCCCGTTTTCACGGAACATCTGCAAAAACAGGGCACGGTTGTGCCGGTTGCGGCGAAAGCGCTCGTTGATATGGCGGCGCGCGCGCCACAGGGCGCGCAAGGTGCGCGGTGCCATGCCGGTCAGCTCCGGATGGCGCTGCATGTGCAAGAAGGCTTCCAGTATCGCGCCAGGGTCGTCCTCGAAGACATCATTGCCGTGTATGCCCAGCATATCGTTGACGCGGTAAAAACGGCTATCGATATCAATGGTGACGCGGGGCAGGGGGCAAAACAGCAGGGCGCGGATATTGGGCAGCAGGATGCCGGAGAGCTGGCTGACCATGCGCGAGGCCTTGTAGTAGGCCTGCATCATCTCTTCGCTGGCGCGGCGCTGTGGTGCATCGGCATACCCCATGGCCAGCGCGGTTTGCTGTTGCAGATCGAAGATCAGCCGGTCTTCACGCCGTTTGGCCTGCAGGTGCAGCTCAATGCGCAGTTTCTCCAGCTGGCGCTCGCTGATGCGCAACATGCGCGCTTCGGTCGGCGTCAGAATATCTTTTTGCACCAGCATATCCCAGCTGCTGCCAAGACCGATGGCGCGTGCCAGCCAGATAATCGTGTGCAGGTCGCGCAGACCGCCCGGGCTGTCTTTGAGATTGGGCTCCAGATTGCTGGTGCCGGAAAACAGCCGGTTATGGCGTTGCGTTTGCTCGATCAGCTTGCCTTCGAGAAAACGCAGCGGGTCGCGCACCCGGGCGGTGGCCTGATTCAGTTCGGTAAACAGCACCGGGTTGCCGCATAGCAGCCGGTTTTCCAGTAGCGTGGTTTCTACGGTCAGGTCGGCCTGGCTCTCGCTCAGACATTCGGCCACCGTGCGTACGCTGTGGCCGACTTCCAGCCCGATATCCCATAGCAGGCCGACAAAGCGGGTGAGTGTGTCGGTGAGTAAAGCATCCGGCGCCGCTGGCAATAGAATCAGCAGGTCGATATCGGAGCAGGGGAAGAGCTGGCCGCGGCCATAGCCACCGACGGCCAGCAAGCTGGCTTGCTGCTCAAGCGCCAGTGCATCCCAAATGGTGCGGATGTAGCCGTCTATCAGCAGGCTGTGGCGGTTCAGATAGTCGCGCGCCCGGCCATCGTGGCGGTAGCGCTGTGCTAATGACTGGCGTTCGGTCTGCAGCTCGCGACGCCATGTTTGACACGCTAAAAAGTCGTCGCAAGGCTGCATGATTTAACGCCTTTCCTGATGGGCTATGGCCCAGAGGCCGGCCAGTAAAAACAGCAAGGTAGGGGCGGTTGCCGAAAAGACCGGATTCCACTCGTAAAGCAGTCCCAGATGGCCGAACAGGCGGTTGGTAAAGTGAAAGGCGATGCCGAGACAAATTCCGGTAAACAGCTTGACGCCCATTTCACCCTGGCGGCGAGAAACCGGGGTAAAGGCCAGTGCCACCAGCGCCATCGAGATGCAGGCCAGCGGATAGAACAGCTTGCTCCACAAGGCGATCTCATAGCGCTGGGTTTTCTGGTGGTTGGCTCTCAGATGATCGATATAGGCCTTGAGGTTGTAAGCCGACATCTGCTCCGGTACCACCAGCAGTACCGATAGAATGTCTGGCTGCAGTACCGATTTCCATTGCAAGGAGGAGAAGGTTTCCACGCGGATACGGTCCGGCTCGATGTTTGAGTCGCGTACACCTTCCAGTTTCCAGTAGCCGTTGCCCTCGTAGCTGCCGCGCTGGGCGAAACGCGAGCGCGTCAGCTTGAATTCTTTGTCGTAGGTGTAGACGCGGATATTCAGCAAGGTCGTGTCCGGCAGCATTTCACCGATATTGATGAAGTTATTGTCATCCTTGGCCCACAGTCCCGAGCGGAATTCCTGGGCAACAACCGAGCGGGTGTTGTCCAGCTTGAATTTCTCGGCGGTCTGCTCCGACCAGGGCGAAATAAACTCGCCCAGCAACAGCGCCATCAGCGCGCAGCCGCTGCCGAAAAGCAGCATGGTCCGGGCGATTTGCCCCAGCGAAACCCCCGAGGTGCGGATGGCGGTGTACTCGGAGCTGGCCGAGAGCTGGGTCATGGCCACCATGCAACCGATCAATACCGCCAGCGGCATCAGTTCGTAGGCGTGGCCCGGCATCAGCAGTGCGACATAGCCCAGCATGGCGACAATGTCGTAGCTGCCCCGGCCTATGCGCGGTAACTCCTTGATGACGTCAAAAAATGCATACAAGCCGATCAGGGCTATCAGGGTAAACAGGCTGGCCGAGAGAAAGCTGGCCAGCAGATAGTTGCGAATCTGTTTCATGCGCGGGTCTTTGTGCGATTTTGTTGTCTACGTGCATTCCATGCCGCCGCAACAAAGCCGGTTGGCCGGTTGCGGTACCAGATCAGGCCCAGCGCGATACCCAGCATCAAAAGATGGATGGGGAGAATGCCCAATGCCGAAGAAATTTTGTCATGGGCAATCCAGTCGCGCAGCAGCCACAAGCCATTCTGGTACAGCAGGTAAGCACCCAGCGCCATCACCAGGTTATAAGCATGGCCGCTACGCGGATTGTAATAGGCCAAGGGAATGGCGAGCAGCGCGAGAATGAGCGAACTTAACGGCATGGACAGGCGCCAGGCCAGTTCGGCGCGATCCGATGCGGTGTGGCCGGCGAATAATTCTAGCGTGGAGCGTGTTTCCGAGTCGCTGGCAGGCTCTATCAGGCGCGGGCTTTCCCCCATCCTGACGCTATAGCGTTTGAACTGGCCGATCTCGAACTCGCCCGACCCTGCTTCGCCTATATAACGGTGACCGTTATCCAATACCAGTTCGCGCACGCCCTTGTTATTGACGCTTAGCTTGCCTTGCTCGGCGAAAATGGTCGAAACCTCGTCTTTTTCGATGGACTGCACAAACAGATTGCGCGAGGCCCCGTCTTCGGGGCTGTAACTTTCGATAAAGTAGATGCGCTTGCCGCCTTGGGCTTCCTTGAATACACCGGGGGCCAGTGCCGATATTTCTTCGCGCTGCTTGAGGTTTTGCGCGTATTCCTTGCTGCGGTATTGCGCCCACGGTCCGATAAACGAAGTGCCGATAATGATCAGCAGGGTAAAGGGCAGGGTGAAACGCAGCACCGGTGCAATCCAGCGGGTCAGCGACATGCCGGAAGAAAACCATACCGCCATTTCATGATCGCGCCAGGCACGGCCCAGTACCACCATGACGGTGATGAAAATGGTGAGGATCAGCAAAACCGGGAAAAAGCCCAGTGCCCAGAAGCCGATCAGGGCCGCGACCGCTTCGTTGGCAACACGGCCTTGCGCCGCCCGGCCCAGCATATTGATGGTCTGGGTGGTCAGCAAGATGGCGAACAGTACAAGAAACACGCCGATACTGGTGACTGTCAGTTCACGTGTCAGACTTTTTCGAAAAACCATGGGAAGATGCGCCTGTTTTTGACAATTTGTCAAAAGCGTATAGATAATGAGAAAAAGCCCGTCAAGGGCCAGTCTTATGGATTTTTCGCCCCGCGCCGGGGCGTCGCCCGCCGGAGCCTGTCGGTTTCTGGCGGCTCTCTTAATGATACGTAATGCATCGGGAGCAGGCTCATGGAGTTTAACATTAAAAGTGGAAGTCCGGAGAAGCAGCGCGTAGCCTGCGTAGTCGTCGGTGTTTACGAGTCGCGCAAGCTGACGCTGGCGGCTGATTTGCTGGATCGCATCTCCAACGGCTTTATCGGCGATGTGTTGCGCCGTGGCGATATGGAAGGCAAGCTGGGCAGCACCTTGCTGCTGCATTCGGTGCCGCATACCTTGTGCGACCGTGTTCTTTTGGTGGGACTGGGCAAGGAGCGCGAGTTCCGCGCCAAGGAATACCGTGAAGCGATACGCACTTCTGCCCGTGCGCTGACGCAAACGTCGTCCAGCGAAGTGGTCAGCTATCTGTCCGAGCTAAGTGTGAAAAAACATGACGTAGAATGGATGGTCGAGCAAGCCTGTGTGGTGACGCTGGATACCTTGTACCGCTGCGATACATACAAGTCGCGTCAGGACGAGAGCGTGCGCGAGCCGCGTAAATTTACCCTGGCGGTGCCACGGCGCAGTGATCTGGCCGATGGCGAGCGAGGTCTGGCGCGCGGTCAGGCAATCGCAGCCGGCATGAAGCTGACCAAGGATCTGGGCAATGCGCCGGGCAATGTCTGCACACCGGACTATCTGGCGCATCAGGCGCGCGCGATTGCCGAGTCCTTTGGTGCCGAAGCCGAGATTCTGGACAAGGCGGCGATAGAAGAGGCAGGCATGGGGTCTTTTCTGGCGGTGGCCAAGGGCAGTGAGCTGGAGCCGCGCTTTATCGTGCTGCGCTACTTCGGTGCCAAGGACAAGGCCGACAAGCCGTTTGTACTGGTCGGTAAAGGCATCACTTTTGATTCCGGCGGTATCTCGCTCAAGCCGGGCGAAGCCATGGACGAGATGAAGTACGATATGGGCGGTGCCGCTGCCGTATTGGGTACCTTCCGCGCGGCAGTCGAGATGAAGCTGCCCCTGAATATCGTGGTGCTGATTCCGACCTGCGAAAACATGCCGTCCGGACGGGCGCTCAAGCCGGGTGATATTGTCACCTCCATGTCGGGCCAGACTATTGAAGTGTTGAATACCGATGCCGAAGGCCGCCTGATTCTGTGTGATGCACTGACTTATGCCGAGCGTTTCGAGCCGGCTGCCGTTATCGATGTGGCGACCCTGACCGGTGCGTGCATCATTGCGCTGGGTCATGTGGCGACCGGGCTTTACAGCTCGCAAGACTCGTTGGCACGTGATCTGGTCGCGGCTGGCGAAGAGGTCGGTGATCGTGCCTGGCATATGCCTCTATGGGAGGAGTATCAGGAGTTGCTGAAGAGCCCGTTTGCCGATATGGCCAATATCGGTGGCCGTGCCGGTGGCAGCATCAGCGCCGCCTGTTTCCTGTCGCGCTTTGCCAAGGCCTATGACTGGGCACATCTGGATATTGCCGGTACCGCCTGGAAGAGCGGCAAAGACAAGGGCTCGACCGGTCGACCCGTGCCGCTGCTGGTGCAATACCTGCAAGACCGTGCCGATATCGCACTGGGCAATGTCGTGCGTCGTGGCCGTCCGCGACGCGAGGTGACGGAAGCGCCGGATCAGCATGACGCAGATTGATTTTTATACCGGTGTGGCCGATGCACCGGCCTTTGCCTGCAAATTGGCGGCAACTGCCTACCGCAAGGGGGCCAAGCTGTTTGTGCTGTTGCCGGATGCGGCTGCGCTTGAGCGCTTTAGTGCGCGCTTGTGGAGCTTGTCCGAAACGGCGTTTATTCCGCATTGCAAGGCCGATGATGCCATCGCCAGTCAGACGCCGGTCTGGCTGGGGTTGTCGCTGGCTGCCTGTAGCGAGGATAGGGTGTTGTTGAATCTGGGCGGGGAGCCGCCGGCCGATCCCGCGGCCTTTTCCCGTATTCTGGAAATTATCGGTGTTGATGAGGACGCGCTAGCCATGGCGCGGACCCGTTTTCGCTTTTATCGTTCTCTGGGGCTTGCCATTGAGCACCATGATATGCGCCATCGCCAAACATGACCGTTATTGCACCGCATGGACAAGCTTTGCCCGACAACCTGCCCGTCCTGACCGAGGTGGTCGAAACCGAGTTGCCGGTTTCCGGCTCTTTTTCTGAGGCGGAGCCTTTCGCCAGCCAGCACTTCGGTGCGCCGCTGGATTTGCCGCCGGCGTTAACGCAGGCGCTGCCCCCTGTGCTGGATGTTACGCCGGGCGATGCCTTGTTCGAGTCGCTGCCTGCCATCGATCTTGAGCTGGGTGCAGGGTCAGCGCATCAAACAGCAAAAGACGAGGCGCTTTTTTCCGAACTGGCGCCTGCCGATATCTGGCTTGATCACACTACGCCACCGGCCTCGGTCGATAGTCTGCTGGAAGACTTCGACTTTGCCTTCGATGCCCCAGATCCGGCATTGGCGCTGTCCGCAACAGCGCCATCCTCCTCTTGGCAGTCTGATGTGCCTGATCTGGATCTGGCGAGTCTGGTGCCAGATACCCCCCTTGAGGACATGCAGCCTTTGCCAGACGCCACCGGTTTGCCGGCCGTCGATGCACGTTTCGATTTTAGTCCTGCATCGCAGCCGCCTGCTTTTGAGGCGGAAACCGGGCATGGATTGCCGCTTCAGCCAGAGATTGAAGTGGCCGGTGTACCTGTGTTTGAGGAGGTGCCCGAGCCTGTGGTGATGCCAGCTCTGATGGAAGAGCCTGAGCCTGTCGTGATGCCAGCGCTGATGGAAGAACCCGAGCCTGTCGTGATGCCAGCGCTGATGGAAGAGCCCGAGCCTGTCGTGATGCCAGCGCTGATGGAAGAGCCCGAGCCTGTCGTGATGCCAGCGCTGATGGAAGAGCCCGAGCCTGTCGTGATGCCAGCGCTGATGGAAGAGCCCGAGCCTGTCGTGATGCCAGCGCTGATGGAAGTGCCCGAGCCTGTCGTAATGCCGGCACTGGCGGTAGGGGCTGCGTGCGCGGTGATGCCATTACTTGATCAGACACAGGCTGTCGCCAGTTCGATCGAGCCTCCGGCAAGAAAGCAAAACATTGCCGTAGTGGATGAGGCGGCGTTGCTGGATGCGGTTTACCAGCGCATTGTGCCGCGCATGAAAGTCGAGCTGACCTTGTGGCTGCAGGACGCAATCGAGGTGCAGAGCAAGCATATGCTCGCCGGCGTGATGCAGCAGATGAAGGAAGATTACGACATGCTGTTTGGTGAGACGCTGCGGGAAAGCGTGCGCCAGGCCATTGCCGATATTGGCCAGAATGAACAATGCAAGGATGACAACCATGGGTAACCGCCTGTCCAAGATCATGACCCGTACCGGTGACGATGGCACTACCGGCTTGGGCGACGGCAGCCGTCTGGGTAAGGAGTCGCCGCGCATTGCCGCATTGGGTGATGTGGATGAACTTAACTGCTGCATGGGTTTGTTGCTGGCGGAACCCTTGCCCGAGCATGTGGCCGTTTTTTTAGGCGCAGTGCAGCATGATTTGTTTGATCTGGGTTCAGAGCTGGCCGTGCCAGGCTATAGCGCGCTAAAAGAGGGGCATGTAGCCAGGCTTGAGCAGTTTTTGACTGAATGTAATGCGGCGCTGCCCATGCTTAAGGAGTTCATCTTGCCCGGTGGTTCGCGTCAGGCTGCGCTGGCACATCAGGTGCGATCCGTTTGCCGGCGCGCCGAGCGCGCGCTGGTCTTGCTGGCCCGTGAAGAAGATGTATCCCAAGCTGCATGCCAGTATCTGAACCGGCTGTCCGATCTGATGTTCGTGCTGGCACGGGTCTTGAACCGCGATGCGGGTGTAACCGATGTTTTGTGGCAGCCGCACCGTTATGGCGATGCCTGAGCGAGGCTAGGGGAATGCGCGCGCGCCGCCAGCCCCGCCAGTTGCTCAATGCGCTGGCGACCTTGTTTTCTGCCGCGCCCTTGCACCGCAAAATTGCCGCTGCCTTGTTTATCCTGGTGGCGGTTTTTGTTTTATGGCAGGGGCCGGCACCGACAGGTGAAGTGCATGGCAGGGTGACCCAGGTGGCCGATGGCGACACGCTGACGGTGCTGGATGGTGCCGGCCAGACGCACAAGATACGTCTGGCTTTTATTGATGCGCCGGAGCGTGCCCAAGCGGGGGGCAATGCGGCACGGGATGTCTTGAAATCCTGGGTGAGCGGGCGCGAAGTCCGGGTGCTTGTGCTGGAGCAGGATCAGTATGGGCGCAGCGTAGGCCAAGTCTGGCTGGACGGGCGCGATATCAATCTGGCGCTGGTCGATAGTGGCCAGGCCTGGCATTACCTGCAATACGCCAAGGGCAGGCAAGCCGCCAGCGACTACACGCGCTACCAGATGGCGGAGATGCAGGCGCGACAAGCGCATATCGGTTTGTGGCGGCATCAGGCCGAGCCGCCATGGCGCTGGCGCGCCCGCCAGAGAGGGGCTAATCAGACAGGCGGCCAGGCCTCGATTAATGCTTTTGGGTTAATAAAATAAGTTGAAATAGTCAAATAGACTGAATATTGACGCGTATCAAGTCGTTTATATCCCATGTGGGTCATGATTGGATGTCTTCAACGTCCGCACAGGCTTAGTATGGCAGTCACCCTATACGATGATGGCATCCATAAATGCATCGGTTTTACCGAGCTTGTTCAGGGTGAAGGCATTCAGGCTAACCAGTTTGCAATCGTCAATAACGGCGAGGGGATGTTGCTCGACCCGGGTGGCAACCTGACCTATAAGCACCTGATCGCCGAGATGGCGAGTTTCTTCCTACCTTCGCATACCCGTTATATTTTCGCATCGCATCAGGATCCTGACATTATCGCATCGGCTAACGGCTGGTTGCTGATTACCGATGCCCAGATCCTGATTGCCGAAGAGTGGACCCGTTTTCTGCCGCACTTCTGTGTCAAGGGCGTGACAGAAGGCCGTCTCATTGCCATCCCGCCGCGTGGCATGCGGGTCAGTCTGGGCGGTGCCAGCCTCGATATCATTCCCGCCCACTATTTACATACAGTCGGCTTTTTTCAGGTGTATGACCCGATCAGCAAGATCCTGTTTTCCGGTGACATTGGTGCGTCGCTGGTCAGTGGTGCTGATGCGGCAAGCCCGGTCGAAGACTTCGAGCGCCACTTGCAGGACGCGCATATGCAGGCTTTTCACCGCCGCTATATGAGCAATAACAAGGCCTGCCGGCTGTGGGTGCAAATGGTGCGCCAGATGGACGTCGAGTGGATTGTTCCCCAGCATGGCAGCTCGTTTCGCGGCAAGGAAATGGTCGGCCGCTTCCTTGACTGGTTCGAGACTTTGGAGTGCGGTACCGATTTGCTGACGCCATCCGATTTCCCGCCCCCACCTGTGACGGTGTGCTGATATGTCGGACCTGGCTTTGTTGTTGTCGGCGCTGGGCCTGGTGCTGCTGTTGTGGTTTGTCCGGCTATGGCAGCGCCGCTTGGCATCCGATGTGATGGTGCCGCCGCCAGTGTGCGCAGCTGTCGAGCCGGGCGTGCCACCGGTACAGGGCGATGGCGAGCAGCCTAGCGATCAGATCGATGTCCATACCGTTGAGCCATTGACCGAAGCACAGGTCTATCTTTCCTTCGGCTACACCCAGCGCGCCGCCGATACCCTGCGTGCCTGCGTCGAGAGGGATGGGGCCGTTAACCAGGAAGTACTGGAAATACTGTGCCGGCTTTATCTGGAATTAGGTGAGCTGGACGGCTATTGCGACATCCTGCCGCTGCGCCAGTTAACGCCTGCAGCACTGGAAATGGCAGTGCGTGCCGGATTGGCGCTTGACCGCAATCATTTGGGGCTGAGAGTGCTGGCCGATGAGGCGCTGCAGATGGGGCCGGAGGCATTTACGCCTGTCGATATACCCGCTGACGACAAGACAGGTCGGATGTCGTCCCCCATGCCTGCCGCCGCAGTCGCGACCACGGCAGTGCAGGCTGATGCCGTACCCGCAGGTGTATGCCTGATTGACGGGGCGGGGGCGGTGCTGCGTTCACTGGAGCCAGATGAGACGCGGGTCATTTGCTTGTTTGTGCCGGCGCAGCGTCGTGTGCGCCTGTTGCTGGCGGCTAATGATAGTGACCATGCTTTGCCGGCGCTACGCGAAGCATTACGCGAAACACCCGGCAAACCTTCCCTGTTGATCGACCTGCTGCAAGTGCATTACCAGCACCGCAATATCGATGCTTATGCATTGGCCTTGTGGCAGCTGTTTGTCGCAATGGGGGAAGCGGGGGCAAGCTTGCGTGAAAAACTGCTGCATCACGGGCTGGCCTTGGGTTACCACCCCGCGTTCGCCGAGCTGGCACAGGCTGACAGCCGCATGGTGCTCGAAGCAATAGGGCAGCGCTACGGTTTTGTCCGTAGCCGTCCGCTTGCTAAAGCGAAGCTGTGGCTGGTCGAGAAGGTGGCAGACGCTGGCAGACCGATGGCGGCGAGTGTGCTGGAAGAAGCGGATGCCTACCTGACTTTCGGCCAGCTGGAGGCAGCGTTGGAGCTGCTTGAGCGCAGTATTGCCAGCACGCCGGCGCAGCTTGAGCTCTATCCGCCCTTACTGGCCTTGTATGAAAAAATGGAAGACTTGCCCGGATTGCTCGCGCTGCAACACACCTTGCTGCATGGCACACAGGCGCTGCCGGATGAAGGCGCAGTGATGATCAACACTCTTATCCGGCGCCTGCAAAGGCCTGCCGAGGTGGCCTGATAGATGATGACCACGGTCGATGCCCACACCCTGATGGTGCTGGCGCTAGGGATGGATGTACGCAAGCTGGCCATTTTGCGCATGGCTTTTCGCATGCACAAGGCGATACGGTACCAACTGTCCGAATCCGCTCATGATGTGCCGGTACTGGCCATTGTCGATGTTGACAGTCCGCAAGGCTGGGCAGTCTGGGATGGCTTTCGGGCTGCGCATCCCGCCTTGCCTGCATTGATTGTTTCCTCTTTTGCGATCACGGATGCGCCCGCGCCGGTGTTGCCTAAGCCTATCCGCGTCGAGACCCTGTTCCCCGCCTTGCAACAGTTGCTGGTGGATAAGCCGGTCGTGGCAGAGCGCAGCCCGCTTGTCGCTGCGCAGGCGGAGGTTGCGCTGGCTGAAGCACCGCGTGTTGCCGTTATTTCCCATGCAATAGCCGAGCCGGTTTCTTCCGGTACTGCCGTGCCAGCGCTCGAGATGACGGCAGCCATGCCTGCGTCAGACTGCGATGGCCAGCAGGATGATCCTGTTATTCCGGTGGCGCAGAAGGCGGATGCGGTACCTCAGGTATTGCCCAGGGCGGTTGCGGTATGGCCGCAGGCCATGGGCAGTTTTGACCCGAATGCCGGCTTGTATGGTGTGCTGCGCACCTTGTACCGCAAACGGCGCAGTGCTGCGGTGCTGGCTCATGGCAAGGTTGTGCTGCACTTTTATCCGGCTCAGGAAAAGTGTGAGCTGCTTGCCGATCTGGCGCTATTGGTTCAGCTGTGCGCAGCGCCCAAGAGTGAGTTACGTCTGGCCGTGTTGCCGGACGGGCAGGAGAGTGCGCGACCCGATGCCCCAAGCGCACATGCGGTGCTATGGCAAGTTGCGTTATGGACCGCCCGCGGGCGCATGCCCCGCGGGCTTGACGGTAATAGCCAGCTGCGTTTACGGCACTGGCCCAACCTGACCCGGCTGGCCGCCATTCCCGATGCGATGCGCATGGCTGCATTCTGGACGCGCACGCCGGCTAGCGCATGTATGGCGCAGCGCATGTTGGGGCTGCAAGCGTCCGATCTGTGCAATTTCATTGCGGCATGTCTGGCTATTGACTTGCTCGATGCCCGCTTGTCTGCGGCCGCATGTAGCCCGCCGCCCATGGTGCAACCTTTGCCCGACGTCGCGCGTCGTGGCCTGCTTTCCCGCTTGCTCGTGCGTTTGCGCGGGGCTTAAGACCAGGAATCGATATGCGTCAACAGGATAACAAGATCATCTTTACCGGCCCTGTCGGTGCCGGCAAGACAACGGCCATTGGCAGTATCAGCGAGATTAGCCCGGTCAGTACGGATGTGCAGGCCAGTGACATGACGCTTAATCGCAAAGGCGAGACCACCATCGCGCTCGACTATGGACTGATGCAACTGGGCGATGGCGTGCGCGTTCACCTGTACGGCACGCCGGGGCAGGAACGCTTTGACTTTATGTGGGAGATCATCAGCAAGGGGGCGATTGGTCTGATTGTCCTGATCGATAACAGTCGGCCCAATCCCAGTGGCGATCTGCAGTTCTTTCTGAACGCATTCAAGACGCTGCGTACGCATGCGCCGCTGGTGATCGGCGTGACCAAGACGGATCAGGCGCCACAACCTTCCGTTGAGGTCTACGCGACCTTGCTGGAAAAATTTGGTCTGCATCCGCCGATTCTTGAGGTTGATCCGCGCAATGGCGACGAGGTTCGCCAGTTGCTGATGGCCTTGCTTTTTACCATTGATCCAGGGCTGGAGGGCTGAGATGCAAGGGAGCTACCAGTTATGCGGTCCCTACTATGCCAGAGCAACGCCGGGTGGGGCCTACTATGCCGCGACAACGACGCGTCAAGATCCGGGGCGCAATATGATGCTGCATATCCTGCGCGATGGCGCACGGGTGCCGCTGGATGGTGCCACCTTGAGTCGCTGGTTCCCGGATGATGCGCCCGAGGTGTTGGCCGAACGCCTGTACCGCCTGCAAAAACTGGAGTTCGTTGAGGCGCAGCTGACACCGCAGCCGCCGCAAGATACCCGTCTGGAAGTGCTGCTGCCGCCATGGCTAAGCCTGTTGTCGGAAAGTGGCCGCGCCTTGCTGGCTGATGATAATGGCTTGTGTTACGCCAATTCAGGGTTTGCCCACGAAACGGCCGAAGAATTGTCGGCATTGGGTGGCGATCTGATTCAGCTGACCCATCGTCACCATCGGCTGCTGCACAATAATTTACAGCTGGCGAGTCAGGCGTGGGCACTGACGGCACCAGATGGTCAGGCTGAACTTAGCTTTCACCCCATTTTGATTGGTGAGCAGCCGTTTATGCTGGTGATCGGGGGCGCCCCCAGATTGAATTCGTCGGCACTGGTCGACCTGATCGAGGCGCTTTGCCGCCGTTATACCTGACCCAAGGAATTCCCGGAGAAAAACCCATGCGTGAACAAATGCTCAAATCGATACTCAGCGACCTGAACGGCGCCAGCGCCGATATCGAGGCTTCTGCGATTATTTCGGCCGACGGGCTGACCATGGCAGCTTTGCTGCCACAGAGCGTGGATGAGGACCGTGTCGGTGCGATGGCCGCCGCGATGCTGTCGCTGGGCGAGCGTACCGCACGCGAGCTGGCACGCGGCACGCTGGAGCAGGTGATGATCAAGGGGGAGGAGGGTTATATCTTGATGAGCTATGCCGGGCGCGACGCCGTGTTGACGGTGATTGCCCGCAAGGAAGCCAAGCTTGGCCTGATCTTCCTTGATGCCCGCCGCGCGGCAAAAAGCGTCGCTGAAATCCTGTAGCCGGCTTGCCGGTGTATGCCCTTATGGCTAGGGGGCTGTCTGCATGACCGATGTCTGCCTCACATCCATCTAGCAGACAGCTAGGGCGCGAGTGTCGCGAGCCAGCGGGCAATGCGCTGGGCTACACTTTCCCAGCCTGCGTCCAGCATCATCATATGGGCGAGTTCCGGCAATATTTCTGCATCTACCCCCAGTCGTGTGGCACAACTGGCAACATCTGAGAGCGTGATGATTTTGTCTTGACCTGCGCCCAGCACCAGCGCCGGCGTGCCATGCAAACGGCGCTGCCACAGCGGGTTGACCAAGGTCATGTCCATAATCGCGCGCTGGCTTTCCTGTTGCGAGCGCTGTGCCAGCAGTGCGACATCCTCCTCTTGTGCCGTATCCGAAAACAGCAGCGCGCGTATTTCTGCCAGATAACGGCTTGCCATCGGTCCCGGGCTTGCCTGATAGCGGTTTAACGCCAGCAGCAACTCTGGGGTATAAGTCAGCATATTCAGGGCGGAGGCCGTCAGCCCCAGCGGGGAGACCGAGGCTAAGAATGCGGCACCAGGCAGGGTATGGCGGGTCAGGTATTGCTGCAGCACAAAGCCGCCCATGGAGTGGGCGATGACGATGGGGGCGCACTCTAGAGCGGCAATCGTGCGGGTCAGATTGTCGACATAGTCCTGAATGCTGATGGCGGCCAGATAGAATTTGCCTTCGCTTGATGCATGACCTTCCAGACTCAGCGCCAGACAGTCGTAGCCTTGGGCGTTGAACCACGGCATAAAATGGCGTTGCCAGCACCAGGCACCACTGAAAGCACCATGGACAAATAAAAGCGGCGGCCCTTTGGGCGCGCCGCTGGCAGGGCTATGGAGCAGTTCTAGTTTTGCGGGCATTTACAGGATTTCGGTTGCATAATCGGCCAGGCGCGAGCGTTCGCCGCGCTGCAAGGTGATATGACCGGCATAAGCCCAGCCCTTGAAACGGTCGACGACGTAAGTCAGTCCGGAACTGCCTTCGGTCAGATAAGGCGTGTCTATCTGCGAAATATTTCCTAAGCATACCACCTTGGTGCCGGGGCCGGCGCGGGTAATCAGTGTCTTCATCTGCTTGGGGGTGAGGTTTTGTGCCTCGTCTATGATCAGGTATTTGTTGAGGAAGGTGCGACCGCGCATGAAGTTCAGACTCTTGACCTTGATGCGCGAGCGGATCAGATCGCGGGTTGCGGCGCGCCCCCAGTCGCCGCCATCGTCTTCGCTATGGCCCAGTACATCGAGGTTGTCTTCCAGCGCACCCATCCAGGGAGCCATTTTTTCCTCTTCGGTGCCGGGCAAAAAGCCGATATCTTCTCCGACTGGGATGGTGACGCGGGTCATGATGATTTCGCTATAGCGTTTGTCTTCCAGCGTCTGGGCAAGACCGGCGGCCAGCGTCAGCAGGGTCTTGCCGGTGCCGGCCTGCCCCAGCAGGCTGACAAAGTCGATCTCGGGGTCCATCAGCAGATTGAGCGCGAAGCTTTGTTCGCGGTTGCGTGCAGTAATGCCCCAGATATTGTTCTTGTTGTGGCTGTAGTCCTTCAGTGTTTCCAGCGTGGCTTCCAGTCCTTCAAGCCGGATCACCCGCAGCAGCAAGGGCTGTTCGCCTTGTTGGAACAAGAGCTGGTTGCGGTAAAGCGCGGCCACGTCCGGCCCGTTGATCTTGTAGTAGCTGCGGCCGTGCTCGGTCCATGACTGGACATCATTGCCGTTGCGCTCCCAGAAACCGGTATCGATCTCACGGCTGCCGGTGTAGAGCAGGTCGCTGTCTTCCAGCACCTTGTCGTTAAAGTAGTCTTCGGCATCCAGCGACAGTGCGCGTGCCTTGATGCGCATATTGATGTCTTTGGATACCAGAACCACCGGCCGTTCGGGGTGCAGCTCCTTGAGTGCGCGAACAATGCCGAGGATCTGGTTGTCGGCTTTTCCTGTCGGCATGGACGCCGGCAAAACACTATGGATGATCTGCGTTTGCAGTAGTAAATGGCCGCTGGCTGCGCCCTTGCTGGAACTCTGTAGCGGAATGCCCAGTTCGATCGGGCTATCGCTGCTGCGCAGGATTTCATCGAGAAAACGGCTGGTCTGGCGCGCATTGCGCGCCACTTCGGACATGCCGCTTTTGTGCATGTCCAGCTCTTCCAGCGTAATGATGGGAATGAAAACGTCGTGTTCCTGAAAACGGAACAAGCTGGTCGGGTCATGCAGCAGCACATTGGTGTCAAGCACGAAGAGCTTACGTGCTGGCACTTTCTTGCGTGTCGTCATGATGGTGCTCCTTAACAGGATCGACCGGCTTGCCCGGCCCGGTTTACAGCCCCTTGATATAGGCGAGAACCTCGGTGGCGTGTTCGGCCACCTTGACGCCGCGCCAGCTTTTGAGAACCTGGTTGTCGGCACCAATCACGAAAGTACTGCGCTCGATGCCGCGCACTTCTTTACCGTACATTTTCTTTTGCTTGATCACGTCAAACAAGCCGCAGGCCACTTCTTCGCTGTCCGACAGCAAGGCAAAAGGCAGACTGAACTTGGTCTTGAAGTTCTCGTGCGACTTGAGGCTGTCGCGCGAAATGCCGGCAATGTCGGCGCCTGCGGCCTGAAATTCACTATACAGGTCACGGAAGGCGGCTGCCTCATTGCTGCAGCCCGGGGTGTTGTCCTTTGGGTAGAAATACAGCACCAGCGGCTTTTGAGCCGAGGACAGGGTAAAGCTCAGGCCGGAGGTGGCGGGCAGGGTGAAGTCGGGGCAGGTTTGGCCGTCCATAAAATATCCTCTTGTTGTTTGCGATGGGGATGCTGCTAATTGGCCTTGGGCTCTTGGCTCTCAAGCCTTGGTGTCAACGCTTTGGCCCAGATGGGCAGGGTTATTAAGCTGGGCCGGCACCGGCACGCTTTGCAGCAGGGCCAACGCCCCTTGAGCCTCTATCTGTGTGGCTTTTTTCAGCATGGTGATCTGCACGCTTTGCTGTACCTGCGCCTGTTGCATTTGGCTGATGGCTTCCATGACCCTCTCCCGATAGTGATGAACTATGGCAGAATACACCGGTTTAATCACATCCCGTGCGGCAAGCTGATAAAATGCCCGCCATCAATCGCCCACAGGAATAACCATCATGAGTGCAACTCGCCACAGTCCGCTGCTGATTCTGGGTTCCGGCCCTGCCGGCTACACTGCTGCCGTTTACGCGGCGCGTGCCAACCTGAAGCCGGTGCTGATTACCGGCATGGCGCAAGGCGGCCAGCTGATGACGACCACCGATGTGGACAACTGGCCGGCCGATGCCGAAGGCGTGATGGGGCCGGATCTGATGCAGCGTTTCCAGCAGCACGCCGAACGCTTCGGCACCGAAATGATTTTCGACCAGATCCACACCACCTATGTGCAGGAAAAGCCTATCCGTCTGGTAGGCGATGCCGGTGAGTACACCTGCGACGCCCTGATTATTGCCACTGGCGCGTCGGCCCAGTATCTGGGCCTGCCTTCGGAAGAAGCCTTTTCCGGCAAGGGGGTATCCGCCTGCGCCACTTGCGACGGTTTCTTCTATCGCAACCAGGATGTTGCGGTAATTGGTGGCGGCAATACTGCAGTGGAAGAAGCGCTGTATCTGGCCAATATCGCACGCCATGTGACGCTGGTTCATCGTCGCGACACCTTCCGTGCAGAGAAGATTCTGGTCGACAAGCTGATGGCGCGCGTCGCCGAAGGCAAGATCACGCTCAAGCTCAATGCCAATCTGGACGAAGTGCTGGGCGACGCCAGCGGCGTAACCGGTGCCCGTCTGCGTGGCAACGACGGTTCGCTGGAAGACATCAAGCTGATGGGCGTGTTTATCGCGATCGGCCACAAGCCGAACACCGATATTTTCAAGGGTCAACTCGAGATGGATGCCACCGGCTACCTAGTCACGCAGGGTGGCCGCGACGGTAACGCGACCGCCACCAGCGTAGCGGGTGTATTCGCGGCCGGCGACGTGCAGGATCATATCTACCGTCAGGCGGTGACCAGTGCTGCCTCGGGCTGTCAGGCCGCGCTGGATGCCGAGCGCTACCTTGATCAGCTGAAGTAAATCTTGAAGGCTTACAAGGCCGAGCTCAAAAAGCTCAAACAACAGGTAAGGCCCAAGGCCTTGCCTGTTGTGCGTTCAGCGCCAGTGCCTGAAGAAAACGAAGACCCCGACTTTGCCCGGCTGTTTGCCGATGTCAAACCGCTTAAGCATGCAGCTCGCGCACCCGATACTCGCCCCAAACCACCGCACTGGCCCCGCCATGGCAAGGACAATCATGGCAGCAGCGACGCGCTGGACGAACATCTGCTGCATGAGATGAGCGGCTGGTTCGAACGCGACGAGCAGGCGGGGAGTTTTTTGGGGAACGGGCTGCCATCGGGTACGCTGAAAAAACTGCGCGGCGGGCACTGGCCGGTGGTGGCCACGCTGGATCTGCATGGCACCAACCGCTATGAGGCACATAGCCTGCTGGCGCTATTTCTGCATCGCGCCCGCGCACAGGGCAACTGTGTACGCGTGATCCACGGCATGGGCTATGGCTCGCGCGGCACGCCGGTGCTGCCGCGCATGGTGCGCCACTGGCTGATGCACCACCCGCAAGTCCTCGCTTTTTGCACCTCCAACGCCCGCGATGGCGGTGATGGTGCGCTTCTGGTTTTGCTCAAGCGTAGCGCGGTGTCGCGCGAAGACTGACGCCTGCGTTTGCCTAAGCATGCGCAGGCGCTGGTGTTTACTCCGAGCGCCGGCGGCGTGCTTCTTCCAGCAGATAGACCTGATAGTCGTCCAGATCACCATCGAAGTCCTGTACCCCACCACGCGAAACCAGCCAGAACTCGTCGCATACCGCGCGCAGCAAGGCGCGGTCGTGGCTGACCAGCATCACCGAACCTTCAAACTCGTTGAGCGCGACGCTGAGCGCCTCGCGGGTGGCCAGATCCAGATGGTTGGTCGGTTCATCCAGCAGCAAGAGGTTGGGGCGCTGCCAGACCAGCATGCACAGTACCAGCCGCGCTTTTTCGCCGCCGCTCATGCTGCCCACCGCCTGCTTGACCATGTCGCCACTGAAATTGAAGGTGCCGAGGAAGTTGCGCAGACCCTGCTCGCGGCAATCGGCCGCATTGGGGCGGATGGCGGCCGGAATGTCGCGCGCCAGGCGGAACATATGTTCCAGCGGGTTGTCTTCGGGGCGTAGCACATCCAGTTCCTGCTGCGAAAAGTAACCGATATTCAGTCCCTTGCCGCGGATGATTTCGCCGGAAATCGGGTTGAGCGCGCCGGCAACGGTTTTGACCAGCGTCGACTTGCCCTGGCCGTTGGCGCCCAGAATACCGATGCGCTGGCCTGCCAGTACCGAGCGGCTGACCTGCTGGACGATGGTGGTCGGTGGCGTGCCCTCGGCGCTGCCTTCCGCCGGCGGATAACCGAAGGCGGCTTCGGCGATGGTCAGCATCGGGTTGGGCAGGCTCATCGGCTCCTTGAACTCGAACTGGAAGTCGGCATCGGCCAGTACCGGAGCGATCTTTTCCATGCGCTCCAGTGCCTTGACGCGGCTTTGTGCCTGCTTGGCCTTGCTGGCTTTGGCCTTGAAGCGGTCGATGAACTTTTGCAGGTGGGCCATCTTTTCCTGCTGCTTGGCCTGTGCCGCCTGTTGCAACAGCATCTGCTCGGCCCGCATGTCTTCAAACTTGCTGTAGTTGCCGCCGTAGCGCACCAGCTGGCCATGGTCGATATGCAGCGTCACATTGGTAACGGCATCGAGAAATTCACGGTCATGGCTGATCACCACCATGGTGCCGCCATAGTTCTTCAGCCAGGCTTCCAGCCAGACCAGCGCATCAAGGTCAAGGTGGTTGGTCGGCTCGTCCAGTAGCAGCAGGTCGGACGGGCACATCAGCGCGCGCGCCAGTTGCAGGCGCATGCGCCAACCGCCGGAGAAACTGTTGACCGGCAACTCCAGTTCGGCCACCTTGAAGCCCAGCCCCAGAATCAGCGATTGCGCGCGCGCGGCAGCATCGTGCTCGCCGGCGTCGTTCAGCGCCATATAGGCATGAGCCATGGCCATGCCGTCATCGCCGGCTTCGGCTTCCATGACCTCGGCGCGTGCCGCCAGCAGGACGGTATCGCCCTCGATCACGAATTCGGTCGCGCTTTGCGCGGTTTCCGGCATGTCCTGTGCTACCTGTGCCATCCGCCACTGGTTGGGAATGGAAAATTCGCCGCTGTCTTCGTGCAGCGTGCCGTTGAGCATGGCAAACAGGGAGGATTTGCCCGCGCCATTGCGCCCGACCAGGCCGACTTTTTCGCCGGGGGTGAGTGTGACCGAGGTGTTGTCCAGCAGGACTTTGGTGCCGCGACGCAAGGCCACGTTTTTCAAAATAATCATGGAGAGTGCCGACCGGCGGGTGTTGTATGCGTTAAAAGGCGGGTATCGCTTGCGACAGCCAAAGCGGCTGCAATATTGCCACCTTGCCATGCCGGCAGGGTGGCGCGTCATCATCTTGTGTGGTAGTAACGCCGGCGTTGCACTGGCAAACCGGCATTCGCTAAAACGATGGCCGGGTTTATTTCCACACCGGCTTGGGTGGGGTGCCTTCGGATACGGTCAGGATCTCGTAGCCGGTGTCGGTGACGAGCAGGGTATGCTCCCATTGTGCCGACAGGCTTCGGTCCTTGGTGACTACGGTCCAGTTGTCAGCCAGCATGCGCAGGTGGCGTTTGCCCTGGTTGATCATGGGTTCGATGGTGAAAATCATGCCGGCCTGAATTTCGACGCCGGTACCCGGGCGGCCGTAGTGCAACACCTGTGGCTCTTCGTGGAATTTGGTGCCGATGCCGTGGCCGCAGAATTCCTGCACCACGCTATAACCCGCTTTTTCCGCATGCTGCTGGATGGCGTAACCGATATCACCCAGGCGCGCGCCCGGCTTGACCTTTTCTATCCCTTTCCACATGCACTCGTAAGTCACGCGGCACAGGCGGCGGGCGTGCTCGCCGACTTCGCCGACGTAATACATGCGGCTGCTGTCGCCGTGGTAACCGTCCTTGATGACTGTAATGTCGAGGTTGACGATCTCGCCGTTTTTGAGCGGCTTGTCGTTGGGAATGCCGTGGCAGATGACCGGGCCAACCGAACTGCAGATGGATTTGGGGTAGGGCGTGCCGCCATCAGGCGCGTAGTTGAGCGGTGCCGGAATGGTGCCCTGTACGTTGACCATGTAGTCGTGGCACAGGCGGTCCAGTTCTTCGGTGGTGACGCCGGGTTTAACAAAGGGCGTGATGTAATCCAGCACCTCGGACGCCAGGCGTCCAGCGATACGCATTTTTTCGATGTCCTGCGGAGTCTTGATGACGATGCTCATGGCGGTGTCGCAAAGAGTGTGATAACACGCCATGGTAACAAAAACGGGCACCCTAAGGTACCCGTTGCGTTTCAAAGTGTTAAAGCCGATCAGAAGTTGACGCGAATGCCTGCACCGATAGCTTGCGGATCGCTGCCAGCTTCCAGGCCGGTCAGCGGGTTGATCGCGAAGCTGGCTTTTTGTTTGGCATTGTTGTTGATCTTGGTGGCGTAAGCGTAAGCCTGAGTCAGTTTGGACAGGTTGTAAGTGCCGCCCAGAATCCACTGCGAAGCCTTGTAGTCGTCAGCGTTGGACTTGCCATCCGCCTTGCCCAGCGCGCCGTAGGACAGACGAACCGAGCCTGCGCCGATGTTCTGCTGTACGCCCAGAGTCCAGTCGTTCTGCTTCAGGTCGTTGCCGACTGCCTGGTCTGCGCGTGCCCATTCGTAGCCGCCGATCAGCAGGGTATCGGCGATCTTGTAGGAGGCGCTCAGCTTGTAGAATTCTTTTTTGTCGGTGCCTGCTTCCGGGTTTTTTTGCTGGTCGTAACCGGCACCGATTTTCAGGCCGTCCAGCGTGTACTGGGCTGCGACCGACCAGCGGTTGTTGCTGGTGCTGGCTTCATCTGCTGCAAAGGATGCGCCCAGAACCAGGCCGCTCAGATTGCTGGTGGTATAGCTGATGCTGTTCTTGTAACGGGCTTCACCACGGCTGAAGATCTGGCTGGCACCTTGGTTGCCGGCGGTGGTGTTGACCATCAGGTCCTGGCCGGTATCGGTCAGGCGCTTGTAGGCGGAGTCGTATTGACCCAGTAGTATGGTGCCGAGGGTCGCGTCGGACAGACCAACGAAGCTGTTGCGCTGTGCCCAGGTATTGGTGCGGGTGCCGTCGGTGCCGCCAACGTCATAGCGGTCCAGCGAGTTTTCAACCTGCCAAACGGCCTTCAGGCCGTTACCCAGATCTTCGTTACCCTTGAAGCCGATGCGCGCATTGTCGGAATTGACACGGGTGGTGCTGGCAACTGGTTTGTCACCGCCGCTGGCCTTGGCCGATTCAACGCTGCCAGCCATGAAACCATAGATTACGACGTCGGCGTGGGCGACAACCGGCAGGGCGAACAGGGTGGCCAGGGCGATGGCGAGGGTTTTCTTTTGCATGCTTGCAGTGCTCCGTTTCGAGAGGGCTAAATTATTTAGGCATACCGGCCGCTTCTGTGGCGGCGCGTTGCGTGTGCTAATTTAGCAACGAAACGTTGCGCTTATGTTGCAAAATGGGTAAAAAACCACCTAGGGTTAACCCTAGGTGTTGTTTTTACGCCAAAAATTTGTTGGGATAGATCTCGTCGATCAGGGTTCGGCAGTCGACAATGCGCAACTGGTTGTCGCGGGCGAAGTCCATCAGGAAGGTGAAGATGGACGGATGGATTTTTTCCAGCTTCTTGTCGATGGCGACGCAGCGTACGCCATCGAGCAGCATGGGACGGACAAACTGGTGGTAAGCCAGTTTCTGGTCCTCGCCGAAGGAGGACATGATGCCGGACAGTCGTTCGGCCCAGTCGCTGGGGCGGAAGGTGCGGCCTTCCTCGGTAATGCCTTGGATAACGATTTCGTAGGGATTGCAGATCATGATGGCGGCGCTTGCCTTGCAGGGTGGTTGTCTCTTATATCCGGCATGCTGCGCGGGTGGTCGCAGCATGCCGGAGAGTTATTCCGCCATTCTATCCTAGTTTCAGATGCGCTTGAATGGGGGGAGTGAAGACAGCAGCTTTTTTCCATAGCGCTGACGGGTGATGCGGTTGTCGAGTATGGTGACCCGCCCCCAGTCCTGCTCGGTGCGGATCAGGCGTCCTACTGCCTGAATCAGCTTGATTGATGCTTCGGGGACCGTGACTTCGATAAACGGGTTGCCTCCACGCTTTTCTATCCAGCGCGCCAGTGTTTTGCCTACCGGATCATCCGGCATGGCAAACGGCAGTTTGGCGATGATGACGTGTACGCAGGCTTCGCCCGGCAGATCCAGTCCTTCCGAGAATGAGTCCAGCCCGAAAATCACGCTGGCCTTGCCATCCTTGATGCGCTGGTAATGGTTTTCCAGCAACCTGCTTTTGGGTAGCTCGCCCTGTACCTGTACCGTGGCGCGCAAGGTGTCGGGCAGGGCGCTGGCGACTTCCTGCATCTGGCGGCGCGAAGAAAACAGCACCAGCGTGCCGACTGCCTGGGTTTCATCTATCAGCTTGGGTAGCCAGTCGGCGATTTCGCGCGTATGTGCCGCCGGGTCTTTGGGGCTGGCCGACAGCGGTGGCAGATAGAGTTCGCCTTGTTCGTTGAAATTGAATGGCGAATCCAGTGCAATGCAGCTTACTTCAGGCAGCCACTTCAGGCCGGTTTGCGACAGCAATAGCTCAAACTCGCCCAGGGAGCGCAAGGTCGCCGAGGTCAATAGCGCGGCGGCGGCGCGGCGCCACAAGGTGGCGGCCAGACTGGCGGCAGCGCTGACTGGCGAGGCGCAGAACTGGTAGTCGCCCTTGCCGTCGAGCTTGCGCGACACCCACTTGGCAATCGGTGGCGCATTTTCGTCGCTTTCCTTTTCGAACAAATCCCATACCGCGTTGAGCTGCTCGCTACGCGCAACGATAAAGCCCAGATCGGTTGAAGCCTTGTCCAGTGCGGGCGCTTCTTGCGGTTTGTCGCGCCGCACTTCGGCCAATGCGTCGCTCATGCCGGAAATGTGCTTGTACAGCATGCGTGCTGCCAGTGCCATATTGCCGGCCGGCTGCTTCAGGTGCTCGGGCAGGCAGCCGTCTTCCAATAGCCAGGTCGGCTCGGGGTTGCCGTCCGAGGCCGACAGAGCAGGCTCGCCGCCCAAGAGCCACAGCCATTCGGTCAGTGTCTCCATGCAGGCCGCCGCTGCTTCGATCGCGTCATTGCATAGCTCGGGCTTGGCAATATGGGTCTCGATACGCGCCGATAGTGCAGCGACTTTTTCCAGCCAGCCCATGGCTTGCGCCAGGCTGTGTTCGGCTGCGAATTGATTGACCGCTTTTTTGGCCAGATGGTGCGCTTCGTCTATGCAGTAAAAACTGTCGTCCGGTGCCGGCAAAATCACGCCGCCGCCCATGGCGATGTCGGCCAGCATCAGGTCGTGGTTGGCCACCACTACATCGACGTTTTCCAGTGTGTCGCGGGCCAGGTAGAACGGGCATTCGGCACGGTTGGGGCAACTGGTTTTGAGGCAGCCATGCCTGTCGTTGGTGACGCGAAACCACAGGTTGTCGTCGATGATGGTCGGCCAGCTGTCACGGTCGCCATTCCACTGGCGCTGATGAAAGGCCGAAGACAGGATGTTGAGCGTGTCCAGTTCCGCCTGTTCCGGTTTTTTGTCCCATAGCGCCAACGCAGGGTCGGGCGCAAACAGCGCATCCTGTGCGTGTTCGGCCGTCAGACCATATAGCCGGTACGGGCACAGGTAGCGGCCACGCCCCTTGGCCAGCGCAAAAGTGAGCGGCAGCCCGCTGTTCTCGATGACAAAAGGCAGGTCGCGGTTAACTAGTTGCTCCTGCAGGGTAATGGTGGCACTGGTGACCACCAGTTTTTTGCCGCGCATCTTCGCCATGACGCCGCCGGCCAGCAAATAGGCCAGACTCTTGCCGACACCGGTCGGCCCCTCGACCACGACGATGCTTTCCCCTTTGCGCTCCGGCAACTCCCCGTCTTCTATGCTTTTGCTACGCGAGAAAGCGTTGGCAATTTCAGCCAGCATGCGGCGCTGGGCAGCGCGTGGACGGAATCCGGGCAGGTTGTCGGACAGGGTTTTGTAGTGGTCGCGGATCGCGTCTTTTTCGGCATCGGTAAGCATGGCGCGATTGTAACGTATGGGGGCTATGTGCGGTCGCAAAATGACGGCGCGCCCACAACTGGATACGATAGCCAAACGGCATTGATTGTCACAATAATGAAGCCGGACGAGATGGTGCGGCTGCTGCCGCCTACGTTCGCAGGAGAAGCGGAATGAATCCCGTAAGTCGCGTGTTGATCGTCAGTCACGATGCGGTGCTGGCCCGCGCCATGAGCAAGGGGCTGCAACTGGCCGCACAGACGCTTTCCAACCCTTTTGGCCTGTGTTTTTCCACGGCGGCGTCGCCACAAAATGCGCTGGCGGATATTGCTGCGGATGGCGAGCTGCAGATGGTTTTGGTTGACCGTTATCTGCAGAGCGGCGGCTCCTATGGTGATGTGGTGGCGCTGCTTAATGCGATCGGCGAGTACCGCCCGGAGTTGTCGTGTTATGTCTTGCTGGGGGACGAGGACGAAAAGCTGCAGATAGACGAGCTGGCCAGTCATGCGCTGAGCGGCTATTTCTATCGGGACGAGGCAGATTATCCGGGGTGGTTTCGCATCCTGAGTGCCGAGCTTGCCGAAAAATCGGCTACGCCTTTTTACGACGCTTTACGGCGCTATGTTTCCATGGCCAAGGACTCCTGGCATACGCCGGGCCACTGTGGCGGTGAATCCTTGCGCGGCAGTCCGTGGGTCGGAGATTTTCACGAGTTTGTCGGCGAAAACATGCTGCGTGCCGATTTGTCGGTGTCGGTGCCCATGCTGGACTCGCTGATGCACCCGACCGGGGTGATTGCCGAAGCGCAAGCGCTGGCGGCCAAGGCGTTTGGTGCGCGCGAAACCTATTTTGCCACCAACGGCACGTCGACTTCGAATAAGGTCATCTTCCAGACGTTGCTGGCACCGGGTGACAAACTGCTGCTGGACCGTAACTGCCACAAATCGGTACACCACGGCGTCATCCTGTCCGGCGCACGACCGGTTTATCTCGATTCTTCAGTCAATCGCCAGTACGGCATCTTCGGGCCCGTGCCCAAGGCCACCATTTTTCAGGCGTTGGCTGACAATCCGGATGCGCGGGTACTGATCCTGACTTCATGTACCTACGACGGTCTGCGTTATGACCTGGCACCCATCATCGAGGCCGCACACGCGGCCGGTATCAAGGTGATTATCGATGAAGCCTGGTACGGACATGCGCGTTTTCACCCCGCTTTGCGTCCGACCGCGATGGAGGCGGGTGCCGATTACGCGACGCAAAGTACGCACAAGGTCCTGTCGGCGTTTTCGCAGGCCAGCATGATCCATGTCAACGACCCGGACTTTGATGCGCATCTGTTTCGCGAAAACTTCAATATGCACGCCTCGACCAGCCCGCAGTACAACCTGATTGCCAGTCTGGATGTGGCGCGTAAGCAGGCACAGATGGAGGGTTACCGCCTGCTGGCGCGTACGCTGAAGCTGGCGGAGGAGCTGCGCCTTAAAATTGATGCCACGGGTGTGTTCCGGGTGCTGGGGCTGGACGAGTTGCTGCCGGAGGAGGTGAAGGGTGATGGTGTCCGGCTGGATCCGACCAAGCTGACCATCGATATCTCGCGCTCGGGTTATGGTGCCGGGGAATTGCAGCGCGAATTATTCGAGCGTTTCAATATTCAGGTTGAAAAGTCGACGTTCAACACCCTGACGCTCTTGCTGACCATAGGGACGACCAAGAGCAAGGTGTCGCGCCTGATGGATGCCATGCTGCGTCTGGCGCGTGCTCAAAAACCGCCGCGCCCGCTGGTGCGTCTGCCCGAGATACCGCGCTTTACCCGTCTGGCCTGCTTGCCGCGCGATGCCTATTACGAAGCCGGAGAGCGTCTGGCGCTGTTTGACGACGAGGGGCGTCCGAATAGTGCCTTGATCGGTCGTGTTGCCTGCGATCAGATCGTGCCTTATCCGCCGGGTATACCGGTGCTGGTGCCCGGCCAGCTGATAGATGAAAGCGTGCTGACCTACCTTGCGCGCCTGATGAAGGCGCAAAAAGGGATAGAGATGCATGGACTCGCTGATTTGCAAGGGGAAATGGCCATCCGGGTGCTCGGTGAGGAAGATCTTTCCAGGGTGCACTGCAATATAAATATGTCATGAGTGCTTGCCACGCCTTATGAATTGGGATACATATATAACTGTCGCAATTCTATAAAACATGCCAATGCATTGTTTGGGGTTGTCGGCATTTGGACGTGAACAACTTGAATCTTGCGTATCGCAAAGTGCCGTCGTGACCTGCCGCGTGCTGGCACGACTGCCGTTTTTTGGAAGATCTGATGAAAGAACCATGGCAGTACCTGAAATCCAGTACCCCTTTATCTGCCGCAGGCCTTGGTGCTTGCGAACGGGTCGGGCTACTGCGACGACGAAGCATCGCGGGCGAACTCTATCGTCCGCTGCCGGGTCAGGGTGCGCCCATGGTATTCGGCAAAAATTCGGCCTGACACCTTGCGTGACCGGTAAGTCGCCTATGCGCCTGCCGGGACACAGGGAATAGCTTCATCCAACCGGGTTTTGTTTGCCTGCCGCACAAGGCGCAAACAGCCAAGACTTCTGAAAGACAAGACAATGAACAGCATCAAAAAAGTGGTACTCGCTTACTCCGGCGGCCTGGATACGTCCGTTATCCTGAAATGGCTGCAGGACACTTACCAGTGTGAAGTCGTGACCTTTACCGCCGATATCGGCCAGGGCGAGGAAGTTGAACCGGCGCGCCAGAAAGCCATTGCGCTGGGGATCAAGCCGGAAAACATCTATATCGATGATCTGCGCGAAGAATTCGTACGCGATTTCGTGTTCCCGATGTTCCGTGCCAATACCGTCTATGAAGGCGAGTATCTGCTGGGCACGTCTATAGCCCGCCCGCTGATCGCCAAACGCCAGATCGAAATTGCGCGTGCGGTGGGGGCCGATTCGGTCAGCCATGGCGCCACCGGCAAGGGTAATGATCAGGTGCGTTTCGAACTGGGCTACTACGCGTTGCAGCCCAATATCCATGTGATCGCCCCATGGCGCGAATGGGATCTGCTCTCGCGTGAAAAGCTGCTGGCCTATGCCGAAACCCACGGTATCGATATCAGCAAGCGCAAGAGCGGTGCCAGCCCCTACTCGATGGATGCCAACTTGCTGCACATCTCCTATGAGGGCCTGGCGCTGGAAAATCCGGCTGCCGAGCCGGAAGAAGATATGTGGCTGTGGTCCAACTCGCCGGAGAGCGCACCGGATCAGGCAGAATATCTGGAGCTTGAATACCAGCACGGCGATATCGTCGCGATTAACGGCGTCGCCATGAGCCCGGCTCAGGTGCTGACTATGCTGAACCAGATCGGTGGCAAGCACGGCATCGGCCGTCTGGACATTGTCGAAAACCGCTATGTCGGCATGAAGTCGCGTGGCTGCTATGAAACCCCGGGCGGCACCATCATGCTCAAGGCGCACCGCGCCATCGAGTCGATCACGCTGGATCGTGAAGTGGCGCATCTGAAGGACGAGCTGATGCCCAAGTACGCCAAGCTGATTTACACCGGCTACTGGTGGAGTCCTGAGCGCGCGATGATGCAAACCATGATCGATGCGTCGCAGGCGACGGTAAACGGCTGGGTACGCCTGAAACTGTACAAGGGCAATGTGATGGTGGTCGGGCGCGAGTCCAAGACCGACTCCTTATTCGACCCGAATATCGCGACTTTCGATGAAGACGGCGGTGCTTACAATCACGCCGATGCAGCCGGTTTCATTCGTCTGAATGCACTGCGGATGCGTATCGCGGCCAACGCCAAACTCAAGCGCGGCTAAGACTTAAGCGCAGAAACAACAAAGCCCCGTACGCTGCAAGGCGTACGGGGCTTTGTATGGGCGGGCTTAGTTGTGATAAGCGGTAACGCGTGCGACTTCTTCTTTCGAGCCTAAGAATACTGCGACGCGTTCATGCAGGGCGGCCGGCTGAATGTCCAGAATACGCTGGTGGCCATTGGTTGCCATGCCGCCGGCTTGCTCGACGATAAAGGCCATCGGGTTGCCTTCATACATCAGGCGCAGCTTGCCCGGCTTGGCTGGGTTGCGCGCATCTTTCGGATACATAAACACGCCGCCGCGAACCAGAATGCGGTGAACTTCAGCCACCATGGACGCAACCCAGCGCATATTGTAATCCTTGGCCAAAGGCCCGGTCTTGCCGGCCAAGAGTTCGCCCACATAGCGTTGCACCGGCGCTTCCCAGTGGCGCATGTTCGACATATTGATGGCGAACTCGCCTGTGCTCTCCGGGATTTTCATCTCGGGATGGGTCAATACGAAGCTGCCGTTTTCCCTGTCCAGGGTAAAGCCGTATACGCCGTTACCGAAGGTCAGCACCAGCATGGTCTGCGGGCCGTAGACGGTGTAGCCGGCCGCAACCTGACGCGTGCCCGGTTGCAGGAAGTCGGCTTCGGTCGGGTGGCCGGTGACCGATTCGTCGCATTCCAGTACCGAGAAGATGGTGCCGACCGAGATATTGACGTCGATATTGGATGAGCCATCCAGCGGGTCAAACAGCATCAGATAGCGTCCGCGCGGCAGACCGTCCGGAATCGAATACGGCAACTCCATCTCTTCGGAGGCCATCGCTGCCAGATTGCCGCCCCATTCATTGGCTTCGAGCAAGACATCATTTGCGATCACATCCAGCTTTTTCTGCGCCTCGCCCTGCACATTGCCGGTGCCGGCTTCGCCCAGGATGCCGGCCAGTGCACCCTTGTTGACCGAATGCGAGATCGCCTTGCAGGCGCGGGCGACGGTTTCTATCAGGTGCCTGAGATCCGGCGGCAGCGTGCCGGCCTTGCGTTGTTGTTCGATCAGGAAGCGGGAAAGGGAGGTGCGGCTCATGAAAACCTCGGGTGTTTTAACGATGACAGGTTAGCTTTGCGTGAGATTATACCCGTGCGGGATGATGGCTGTCTTGCAGTGAAGCCGCGCCGGATGTCCGGGCGCGGCGCGTGCATCAGTTGCTCAGCAAGCCCCTGAGCACAAAGGGCAGAATGCCGCCTGCGCGGTAGTAATCCACTTCGATAGGCGTGTCGATGCGGCAGCGTAGCGGAATATGGGCGCTGCTGCCGTCTGGCCGGGTCATGATCAGGCTGAGCATCTGTTGCGGCGCGAGGCCTTGGGCAATGCCCTCAATGGTAAAGCTTTCATCGCCCTGTATCCCCAGGCTTTGCCAGCTGTCGTCACCGGTAAACTGCAAGGGCAGTACTCCCATGCCGACCAGATTGCTGCGGTGTATGCGCTCGAAACTGCGGGCAATGACGGCGCGTATGCCCAGAAGCTGGCTGCCCTTGGCCGCCCAGTCGCGGCTGGAACCGGTGCCGTATTCTTCGCCGGCAAAAACCAGGGTTGCGATGCCGCGTTGCTGCCAGGCCATGGCTGCCTCGTAGACGCTGGTTTGCATGCCATCCAGCAAGGTGTAGCCGCCCTCGGTCCGGCTGCCGTCGTCTTTGGCCGGCAGCATCATGTTTTTGATGCGTACATTGGCAAAGGTGCCGCGCAGCATCACTTCATGGTTGCCGCGCCGGCTGCCGTAGCTATTGAAGTCGGCACGCTTAAGACCCAGAGACAATAGGTATTGCCCGGCGGGTGTGGTTTCGCCGAATGAACCGGCCGGCGAGATATGGTCGGTGGTGACCGAGTCGCCCAGCAGCAGCAGGGCGCGGGCGTTGCGGATGTCGGTGACGGGTTTTTCCTGCATGGAAAAGCCGTCGAAAAAAGGCGGGCGGGCGATATAGCTGCTGGCAGGCCAGGGATAGGTTTCGCCTTGCGGCGCGCTGATTTCATTCCATAGGTCGTGGTCGCGGGTGAAATCGGCGTAAAGCCGGCGGAAGGTGTCCGGGTCGAAGGCGGTAGCCATCAATGCCGCAATTTCGCCAGATTCCGGCCAGATGTCCCTGAGGTAAACCGGCTGGCTGTCCTTGCCTGTGCCCAAGGGTTCGCGTGTGAGGTCGATATTGACGCGCCCGGCGATGGCGAAAGCGACCACCAGGGGCGGCGAGGCCAGATAGTTGGCACGCAAATTGGGGTGGATGCGCGCTTCAAAATTGCGGTTGCCGGACAATACCGCCGCGCATACCAGATCATACCGGCTGATGGTGTTGTTGAGTTCGGGGGAAAGGTCCCCGGCGTTGCCTATGCAGGTAGTGCAGCCATAGGCCGCCAGCGCAAAGCCCAGCTTGGCCAAGGGTGCAAGCAGGCCGGCAGCTTCCAGATAGGCGGTGACGACGCGCGAGCCCGGTGCCAGACTGGTCTTGATGCGCGGATTGACCTGCAGGCCCTTGGTCACCGCTTTTTGCGCCAACAAGCCGGCGGCCAGCATTACGCCGGGGTTGGAGGTGTTGGTGCAGCTGGTGATGGCGGCAATCAGAATGTCGCCGTGCCCCAGATCGTCTTGTCCGTTTGTGTAGGGGGTATGGTCCGGGGTCGGGCGGTTGTCGACCATTTCCACAACATCGCGCGCCAGGCTTTTGCCTTGCAGGCGCTGGCTACTGTCTGCGCTTTGTCCATTTCCGTGTAGTGACAGCGGGTAGCGTCTGGCGAGATCGGCTGGTGCTTTGTTAAAGCCGTTTTCCGCTGTTGGTGTAGAAAACAAGTGGGTGAAATTGTCCCTCATCGCGGCAAGGCCGATACGGTCTTGCGGGCGCTTGGGGCCGGCAAGGCTGGGTGTGACGCTTGCCAGATCCAGCTGCAGGGTGCGGCTGTAAGCGATATCCCCGGATTTTGGCATGCCGAATAGCCCTTGTGCCTTGAAGTAGCTTTCGAAAGCCAGAATGTCGGCCTCGCGGCGACCGGTGCCGCGCATATAGGTCAGCGTATTGTCGTCTACCGGAAAGAAGCCCATGGTGGCGCCGTACTCCGGCGCCATATTGGCGATGGTGGCACGGTCGGTGACCGACAGGCTGGCGCTACCCGCGCCAAAAAACTCGACAAAGCAGCCGACGACTTTTTCGTGGCGCAGCATCTGGGTCAGTGTGAGCACCAGGTCGGTGGCAGTGATGCCTTCGGCTAACTGGCCATCAAGCTCGACGCCGACCACGTCGGGTGTCAATAAATAGACCGGTTGTCCCAGCATGGCCGCTTCGGCCTCTATCCCGCCTACGCCCCAGCCGACTACGCCCGCGCCATTGATCATGGTGGTATGGCTGTCGGTACCGACCAGCGTGTCGGGAAAGACCACGCCGTCGTGCTCGCGCAAACCGTGAAACAGATACTCCAGATTGACCTGGTGCACGATGCCTATGCCCGGCGGCACAACCTTAAAGGTATTGAAGGCCTGCATGCCCCACTTCATAAACTGGTAGCGCTCGCGGTTGCGGGCAAACTCGTGTTCCATATTGTGTCTGAGCGCCTGGGGGCTGGCGAACTCGTCAACCATCACCGAATGATCCACCACCAGGTCGACCGGCACCAAAGGCTCGATGCGCCTGGGGTCTAGCCTCATTTCGGTGGCGACGCTACGCATGGCGGCCAGATCTGCCAGAAGCGGCACGCCGGTAAAATCCTGCAAAATAACGCGCGCCACGGTAAACGGAATCTCGCCGTGACGCTCGGCCGCTGGCTGCCAGTTGGCCAGCGCCCTGACGTGTTCAGGCGTGACTTTCAGACCGTCGCAGTGGCGCAGTACCGATTCCAACACGATGCGGATGGAAATTGGCAGGGTGGACACCGGCCCGATGCCGGCAGCTTCCAGTGAGAGCAGGCTGAAATAGTCGAGAGCCCGCCCGTCACTCAGAGGCAGGGTTTGGCGGGTCGCAGCGTAGGGGTGGCGCATGGCAGGCTCCTGGGGTCGGTCGATCTGGACGCTATGACTCATAGTCTAGAGCGCCAGAATGCCTGCTGCGTCAAAGATCAGGGGCTTGGTGTTTGCGCTTCCTGTTCCAGCCACTGGCAGAAGGCGTTGATGGCCATGTCGCTGATGGCGGCGCGCGGAGCGACCCAGCAGTAACCACGTACAGGTACGGCGGGGCCATTAAGCGGGGCGATCAGCGTGCCTTGCGCGATCAGCCGCTCGGCCATCGGGCGTGGCCCAAGCACAATGCCCAGGCCCTCTGCGGCCGCTTGCAGGGCAAAAGAAAAGCGGTCGAAGTGCAAGGTATGGGCCGCTTTAAGCTCGGGTACGCCGGCAAGGGTCAGCCAGCGCTGCCAGGCGGTCGGACGGGTGTCGGCATAAAGCAGGGTGTGGCGGGCCAGATCGGCCGGGCTGTGGATAGCATGGCTGCCTAACAGGTCGGGATGGCACAAGGGCAACTCCCATTCGTCCAGAAAAGGCTTGGCAATATGGCCGGGCCAGTCGCCGGGCCCGCGCCGGATGGCGATATCGAATGGGGTATCCAGCCGGCTGATGTCGCGGTCCGAGTTGACCAGATGCAACTCGATATCTGGGCAGGCAGCACGAAAGCGCTTGAGCCTGGGCAGTAGCCAGTACATGGCGAAAGTCGGCGTCGCGTTGATGGTCAGGCGGCGCAAGCGGTCGGCCTGCATCAGCTGGCTGGTGGCGTTGGCAATCAGATCCAGGCCATCTTGCACCTGAATTAGGTAGCGCCAGCCGGCATCGCTTAAGCGCACACGACCGCCGCTGCGCGCAAACAGCGTGACGCCCAGCCAGGCTTCCAGTTGCTTGATCTGCTTGCTCACAGCGCCGTGCGTGACAAACAGCTCTTCGGCGGCGGCAGAAAAGCTCTCCAGCCTTGCTGCCGCCTCGAAAATACGCAGTGCATTCAGGGGTGGGTAGGTGTTCATGCTGTGATTTTATCTCACAAACACTGTGGCGAATAATCCTTTGTATCTGTGAGGCATAGCGCGTACGCTAACGCCATCTCGGTGTAATGGGTTTTCCCCGTGCGCCGGAGGCTGGACGCCCCGTGTGCCAGCATTATCTGCAAATACAATCAAGCAAAAAGGTCAGAAGCCATGCTCGTAGCCTACCGTCAGCACGTTGCCGAGCGCGCCGCGCTGGGTATTCCGCCCCTCGCACTTTCCGCCTCCCAGGTTGAAGAACTGGTCGAGCTGCTGAAAGCCCCGCCTGCAGGCGAAGAAGATTTTCTGGTTGAACTGATTACCCATCGTGTGCCGCCCGGTGTGGATGATGCGGCCAAGGTCAAGGCCTCCTTCCTCGCGGCCGTAGCCGAAGGGTCGGTCGTGTCGCCTTTGCTGTCGCGCGCGATGGCAACCGAACTGCTGGGCACCATGCTCGGCGGCTACAACGTCAAGCCTTTGATTGATCTTCTGGACGATGAGGCCGTGGCCGAAGTAGCAGCGGCCGGCCTGAAGAAAACCCTGCTGGTGTTCGATTACTTCCACGACGTCAAGGTCAAGGCCGACGCCGGCAATGCCTACGCCAAGGCCGTGCTGCAAAGCTGGGCCGACGCCGAGTGGTTCACTTCGCGCCCTGAAGTAGCACAAAAAATCACCGTGTCTGTATTCAAGGTACCGGGTGAGACCAACACCGACGATCTGTCGCCGGCACCGGATGCCACCACCCGTCCCGACATCCCGATGCACTATCTGGCGATGCTGAAGAACACCCGTCCGGATGCGGCGTTCAAGCCGGAAGAAGACGGCAAGCGCGGCCCGATGCAGTTTATCGAAGACCTGAAGAAGAAAGGCCATCTGGTCGCTTATGTCGGCGACGTGGTCGGTACCGGTTCTTCGCGCAAATCCGCCACCAACTCGGTGGTGTGGGCGACCGGTCAGGACATCCCGTTTGTACCGAACAAGCGTTTCGGCGGTGTGACCCTAGGCGGGAAAATTGCGCCTATCTTCTTTAATACCCAGGAAGACTCCGGCTCGTTGCCGATTGAAGTCGACGTTTCCAAGCTGGAAATGGGCGACGTGATCGATATCTACCCGTACGACGGCAAGATCGAGAAAGACGGCGTCGTACTCGCCGAATTCGCGCTCAAGAGCCAGGTGCTGCTGGACGAAGTGCGCGCCGGTGGTCGTATCAACCTGATTATCGGCCGTGGTCTGACTGCCAAGGCGCGCGAGGCGCTGGGTCTGCCGGTGTCGACCGAATTCCGCCTGCCAAAAGATCCGGCCGGCTCGAGCAAGGGCTTTAGCCTGGCGCAGAAGATGGTTGGCCGCGCCTGCGGTCTGGCCGAAGGGCAGGGCGTGCGTCCGGGCACCTACTGCGAACCTAAAATGACCACCGTCGGTTCGCAGGACACCACCGGCCCGATGACCCGTGATGAGCTGAAAGACCTGGCTTGCCTGGGCTTCTCCGCCGATCTGGTGATGCAGTCGTTCTGCCATACCGCCGCTTATCCAAAGCCTGTGGATGTGCGCATGCACAAGGAACTGCCGGCCTTTATCAGTACCCGTGGCGGTGTATCCCTGCGTCCGGGCGATGGCGTGATCCACTCCTGGCTTAACCGCCTGCTGCTGCCGGACACCGTCGGCACCGGTGGCGACAGCCACACCCGCTTCCCTATCGGTATTTCCTTCCCGGCCGGCTCCGGTCTGGTAGCATTTGCCGCCGCTACCGGCGTGATGCCGCTGGATATGCCGGAATCGGTACTGGTACGCTTCAAGGGCGAATTGCAGCCTGGCGTCACTCTGCGTGACCTCGTGGGTGCGATTCCGCTGTATGCGATCAAGGCCGGCTTGTTGACCGTGGCCAAGGCAGGCAAGAAAAACGTGTTCTCCGGCCGTATCCTGGAGATTGAAGGCTTGCCGAATCTGAAGGTCGAGCAGGCGTTCGAATTGTCCGACGCCGCGGCCGAGCGTTCGGCTGCTGCTTGTGCCATTGCACTGGACAAGGCACCTATCGCCGAGTACATGCAGTCGAATATCACACTGATGAAGTGGATGATCGCCGAAGGCTATCAGGATGCGCGCACGCTGGAGCGCCGCATCCAGGCGATGGAAGAGTGGATTGCCAATGGCGAACTCTTGAAGCGCGACGAAGATGCCGAGTACGCCGCCGTGATCGAGATCGATCTGGCCGACATCAAAGAGCCTATCGTGGCCTGCCCGAACGACCCGGATGATGTGAAATTCATGTCCGAAGTGGCTGGCACCCAAATCGATGAAGTGTTCATCGGTTCGTGCATGACCAATATCGGTCACTTCCGTGCTGCTTCCAAGCTGCTGGAAGGCAAGCAGGACATTCCGGTGAAACTGTGGGTGGCTCCGCCGACCAAGATGGACGCCAAGCAGTTGACCGAAGAAGGTCACTACGGCGTGCTGGGTCGTGCCGGCGCACGTATGGAAATGCCAGGCTGCTCCTTGTGCATGGGTAACCAGGCACAGGTGCGCGAGGGCGCAACCGTGATGTCGACTTCGACCCGTAACTTCCCGAACCGTCTGGGTAAAAATACCAATGTGTTCCTGGGCTCGGCCGAACTGGCTGCGGTATGCTCCAAACTTGGCAAGATCCCGACGGTGGAAGAATATCTGTCCAATGTCGGTATCCTGAACGCCAGCAGCGCAGAGGTGTACAAGTACCTGAACTTCAACCAGATCAAGGACTATCAGGATGTCGCCGATGGCGTGTCTGCCTGATCTTGTGATGGTCTAAGCGAAACGGCCCCTTGTGAGGGGCCGTTTTTTACTGGGGAATCCTATGTTTGGCAAATTGACTGTTGTGTATCTGGCGCTGGGTCTTGCTGGCTGTGCCGGTACGATGCCCAGCCATCTGGGCGTAAAGGACGGCAAACTGGCTGCTTGTCCGGCTTCGCCCAACTGCGTGTCGAGTCAGGCGCCGCAAAGTGACGGCCAGCACCATATTACGGCGCTGGATTTACGTGCAGCCGATGTGCGTTGGCAGGAGGTGGTGGCGGTCGCAGCGGCCTTGCCGCGTACCCGGGTGATCCGGCAGCAGGAAGGCTATCTGCATGCCGAGAGCCGTAGTGCGTTGCTGGGTTTTGTCGATGATGTGGAGTTGTACCGGGCGCCCGGCGCGAGCCGTCTGGAGCTGAGATCGGCGTCACGCCTGGGTTATAGCGATCTGGGTGTCAATCGCTCACGTATGGATGCGCTGCGTTCAGCGCTGGACCGGGCCGGTCTGTTGCAGGAGTAAGTGGTTTTTCCTAATCGTGACCGGCGGAAATCGGTTATGATCCTGATCAAGTTTTGTCGGAATAGTGCATGCCATGGATCTGTCACATTTGAGCGAAGAGCAGTTTACCAATCTTTCCATGATCGTCTTTCTGGGCGGCCTGATCCTGTTCATGGGGTTTATCATCTGGGATCTGGGCAAGAAATCCAAGGCCGGCAAGTTCGGCACCTTTGTCCTGTTTCTGGCTCTGGGTACCGGCGTGGCCGGCTTTGTATTCAAGAATGCGCTGGTTGAATTCATCCTGCTCAAATAGGTGCTGGCCTGGAGGGGTTAGCCGGCCAGCGTTGACAGCAGTTGCGACAGTGTCTGCAGCAGACCGCTGTCCCCGATCAGATCGAAAACCAGTTGCACCAGCCAGGCCAGCAGCAGGGCTAGCCCCAACCCGGTGACGAACAGGGTGGCCAGCAAGGTCAGCCCCAGCTTGATCCATGTACCGCGCTGTATCGCGGTCACGCGTGGCAGTACTTTAGCCAGGTAGGGCGCATAGCGCAGTAAAAAGCTGGCGGCAGTCAGTATCTTCATTTTTTTACTTCCGGTTTCAATGTTCAGCCGAGTGACGCCAGCAGGGTGCTTGCACTGCTGATGGTGCCCAAGCTGCCCAGTAGCGCTGCATCGCGCCGGTTGTCATCTCGGAATTCACGCCATGCTGCAATCAGCAGCGGGGGTGACAGTAGCGCGGCCATGATCGCGAATTCAGTCATGCAGCCAGCCCCCCTGTTGCCTGCCCGTGTAGCCAGATCTGCAAGGCACTCCCCAGCGTTCGAGCACGGAAGCCAGTAGTTCGCACTCCGCATCGGCAATGTGTCGGTCCGCTTCGATGACTTGGGCGCATAGCTGCAGCACGGTCAGGCGCAAGTTTGCGTCGTCAACCTCAGCCAGATAGCAGTTAAGTGCCTGCGGGCTGAATGAACGGGCATCCGCCCAGCTAAGGGATGGCAGCATATCCTCGCAGAAGGTGTGCAGCAGCGTATGCAGTTCAGTGCGACTCAGGCCCAGACGCGGATAGGCATCCATCTTTTCCAGTACATCCAGTTCGGCCTGGGACAGGTGGCCATCGGCCAGCATGGCCAGGATGATGATGCGTGCGGCAGATTGCGGGCTGTTGTTCGGATAGCTGCGCATATGCGGTCTTTCTCCAAGGCGGTATTGTTTGCACACGATGTGCAGACCGGCACAATATAGGGTGTTGCTGTCTCATGAAAAAGCAGACAATAACGAACATATTGTTCTGGAAAACTGAATATGAGCCTGAGTTTCAGCTATCGTCATCTGTATTACTTCTGGGTAGTAGGCAAGGAAGGCGGGATGTCCCGTGCGGCAGAGCGCCTGGGGATGGCGGTGCAGACCGTGAGTACGCAGGTGCGCGAGCTGGAGCGCAGTCTGGGTGTTGAGTTGCTGAAGCCTGCCGGACGCAAACTGGTATTGACCGAGGCTGGGGTTGCCGCATTGCAGCAGGCGGATCTGATTTTCCAGTTGGGAGAACAATTGCCGGCGCTTGTTCGTGATGCGGTGAGTGTGCCTGTGTTGCGCTTATCCATCGGCACATCGGATGGCTTGTCCAAGCTGATGGTACATCGGCTACTGCAGCCGGTGATGGGCGTGCCGGGGATGCGTCTGCATTGTCACGAAGGCGAGTTTGACGACTTATTGGCTGATCTGGCTTTGCATCGGCTGGATTTGGTGCTGGCGGACAGGCCTGCTCCTGCCAACCCCAATATCAAGGTGTATAGCCATGCTTTGGCGGTGTCTGCGCTGGCCTGGTATGGCACGCCTGCCTTGATCGCCGAGGCCAGTGTGGATTTTCCGCACTCACTGGCGCGGGTGCCGGTGCTGCTGCCCAGTGCCCACAGCGCCGTGCGTGCCAGGCTAGAGCTATGGTTCGAGCGTGAGGGTGTCAAGCCTTGCGTGGTGGGCGAGTTTGAGGATAGTGCCTTGCTCAATACCTTTGCCGCCGGCGGAATGGGGGTGTTTCCTGCGCCGGAGCGGGTGCATGAGGAGTTGACGCGCAGTGTCGGTGTTGAACGTATCGCGACCTGCCACGGGGTGGAGGAGTGTTTTTTTGCCATCGGCAATGAAAAAAAGGTGCAGCATCCTTTGCTGCAGCGGATTTTGCAAAAAGAGAGTTAACTGTTTTTACTCGGCCACGGTGTATGCGTGGCGCTGACAAGTACAGGGGCGGGCGCTAGAATGTGCAGCCTCATTAAGAAGGAAGCCATCATGCCATCGTTTGATATTGTCTCGGAAGTGAATCTGGTTGAAGTGCGCAATGCGGTTGATCAGGCCAGCAAGGAAGTAGCCACCCGTTATGACTTCAAGGGCTCCAGTGCGCGTCTTGAACTGACGGAGAAGGTCGTAACCTTGTATGGCGACTCCGAGTTCCAGATCGAGCAGGTCAAGGATATTCTGGTTAATAAACTGGCCAAACGCGGCCTGGATGTACGCTGCCTCGATTACGGCAAGCTGGAAAGCGTGGGCGGCAACAAGGCCAAGCAGGTCATCACGGTCAAGGAAGGCATAGAAACCGAACTGGCCAAGAAAATCACCCGCATGATCAAGGACTCCAAGGTCAAAGTGCAGGCCAGTATTCAGGGCGAGTCCGTACGCGTCAGCGGTGCCAAGCGCGATGTTCTGCAAGAGGTTATTGCCATGATGAAAAAGGAAGTGACTGACTTTCCCTTGCAGTTCAATAATTTCCGTGACTAAGTCAGACTGACCTGTCAGATTTTATTGTAGATTGTATACAATATTGCGCGAGATCAAGGTCGTTTGCGATAGCGGATTCTACTATCCGCTATCGCCTTTTGTTTGTTTGGTTTAAACCATGGATTCCCGTTCTTCCAGCAGCACCGCGCATGCGGTGCTGCTTGTCATTTGTGCCATTGTGTTCTGGGCCAGTAATGTGGTGATTGCGCGCGCCTTTCGCGCCGAATTAACCCCTTTCTGGCTGGCGTTCTGGCGCTGGTCCTGCGCGACACTGGTATTGTTTCCCTTTGTGCTCAAGCCCTTGTGGCGGGAGCGTGCGCTGCTGTGGGCGGTGCGCGGGCGGCTGTTCTGGCTGGCACTGTTCGGCATTATGGGTAACAACGCCTTTATCTATCTTGGGGTCGCCAGTGCCAGTGCCACTAGCGCGGCCGCCTTGCAGACCTTTACTCCGGTGTGGATTATGCTGCTCGGCGCACTGGTACTGGGGCGACGTCTGCCTTTACTGGCATGGGCCGGGGTGGTGTGTGCGGTAGCGGGAGCGTTGACCATTGCCTCCGAAGGAAATCTGGCCGCTATTGTGGCGCTGCAGATGGGTGCAGGAGAGGCCTGGCTGATTGCTGCTAGCCTGTGCTGGGCGATTTACACACTGATTGTGATGACCCTGCCACGCGAACTGAATGCCGGTGCCTTGCTGGCTATCCAGATGGCGCTGGGATCTTTGCTTTTGCTGCCCTTGGCGCTCGTGTTCGAGCCAGCGACGCTGGCACCGGCCTTGTGGAGTAGCGAAACCATGGTGGCCGTACTGTATCTGGGCGTCTTCCCCTCAGTGCTGGCTTATGTGTTCTACAACCGTGCGGTTAAGGTGCTGGGCGGCGAGCGTACCGGCAACTTTATGAACCTGTTGCCGGCGGCCTCAAGCTTGCTGTCGTTTGTTTTTTTGGGCGAGATGCTGCAAGGTTTTCACCTGCTGGGCTTTGCTGGAATTATGGGCGGCATCGTCTTGTCGGCGGGTGTTAAGCCCAGTTTGCCGCGCTGGCTGCGCGAACTGGTGCGCGGCGATATATTGCCGATGTCGCGTTAAGTTGAAAACCGGCGGCAGGACGCCGCCGGCCGGTATCAACCTACGCGGCCAACAATGGCTGCGGTGGCAATCAGCTCTTCAAGCAGAGCCATCGAGGCCTTGCCGCTGACCACAAAGGGGTTCAGTTCGGGCTTTTCCGAGTACTTAAGCAAAGTGCCCGGATTGACCTTGGCCAGGTTGACCTGACCCATGGTCCAGTTGGCAAAGCGCCGCTCGCTGATTTCCTCGAAATGCAGCAACTCGACGCCATGATGGCGCGTGTCGGCGGAAATCCGGCTGTAAAGTGCTGAAACCTCGGCACGGCCGCCCTCCAGTACCTGCATGAAAATATCCCCGCTAAAACACAGAATGCCGGTCAGGCCATTGGCCGGGTTGTGTGCATGAGACTGGGCCAGAATGGAGTCCAGCAGATCCTGAGTATGGGGCTGAACGGCACGACTAGCGTAAAGCAGGCGAACGAGCATGGAGTGGGTCCTCAGTTTTTATTGGGAAGCAGGGCAAGGAATTCACGACGCAGGTCTGGATTCTTCAGGAAAGAGCCACGCATCACGCTATTGATCATCTTGGAATCCATATCCTTTACGCCGCGCCAGTGCATGCAGAAATGGTCCGCCTCCATCACGATAGCCAGCCCGTCCGGGCTCATCTTGTCTTGCAGTAAATTGGCCAGTTGGATAACGGCTTCTTCCTGTATCTGCGGACGGCTCATCGTCCATTCGGCCAGGCGCGCATACTTGGACAGGCCGATCAGGTTGGAGTGCTCGTTGGGCATAATGCCTATCCACAGACGGCCGATAATCGGACAGAAGTGGTGCGAGCAGGCGCTACGCACGGTGATCGGGCCGACTATCATCAGCTCGTTCAGGTGCTCGGCATTGGGGAACTCGGTCACTGGCGGCTGCTCGACATAGCGGCCTTTGAATACCTCGTTCAGGTACATCTTGGCCACGCGCCGTGCTGTGTCCTGTGTGTTGTGGTCGCTCTCGGTATCGATTACCAGGCTTTCCAGCACGCCCTTCATCTTGAGCTGAACTTCATCCAGCAGTTCTGCCATTTCGCCCTGCTCGATAAAGGCAGAAATATTGTCGTTGGCGTGAAAACGCTGGCCGCTACGGCGGATGCGTTCGCGGATGCGGCTGGAGACGGGCGTTTTGTATTCGGTGTTGCCGTTTGCTTCCGGCTTGATGTCAGTGCTCACGCGCAAGGTCCTGTTCTGATGTCGCTAACTACGGCAGGGCTGGAGTAGGCCGCGCCGAACGGATGACACTGAGTGTAGGGCAAATGCCGCATGCCGTCGATTAGCGGGGTGGGGTCTTGCTTTAAGAACACCATATGGGATATGGCTACGCTGGGTATTCAGCGTAGCCAGTATTGGGGGAATGTGGGCTGCTTGTACGAATTCGCACAACAAGTTTTTATTTATCATTAGACGTCACTGAGGGTGGCTTGTCGGTCTGCTTGCTGCATGCCTTGGTAGCGGGTGAACCGCTCTTTAAGTACCTGCAATGTCCAGATACATACATGCCAGCGGGCCAATATGGTGGTGCTATGCCTGTTTTCGTATTCACTGCGTTCAGCTCCAGTGCAGACAGTCGCGCCCCGCATGTTTGGCTCGATAAAGGGCATCGTCAGCCCGTTTGTAAGCCGCCTCAGTCGTATCGTCATGCACCGACAGAGCAGGTGTAAAACCAGTCAGGATATGCCGGAAAGCAATGCTGTGAACGTAACTGTCCAAGCACATGTTCTAGCAACTCGCTTGCGGCCTTTGATCAGCTATCCCTGAGTATTCGCATGAATTTCTCCCCGCTCAGACGTCCGAGGCTATTTTATTGGCGCACCCTGCTCTGCAGGAGTGCGGCAAGCTGACGCAGCACACGATCTCCAAAGGGATGGCCGTAGACGTCATTGGCCGGTTTGAATAGTTCTAGATCAACTATGCGATATTGTAGATGGCACCGAATCGTTGGATAGATTTTTATGGTTATTGGCCTGTAGTTTTATAGGAAACTCCGAAGCATGGATCGGAGGTGAGTATAATGATCCTTGATGCAATAATATTTTTTTGTTTATTAATTTTTTTCGTTGATATTCTTTTTTTACACCATCAGCGATGATGTTCAATTTCATAGAGTCGGCTAGGCAAACTATTGCGTTTAGAAGGATGTTTTTTTAAAAGGATCGATTTGGTCGATGAATATTTTGTCTATTTTAATTTTGTCTATCAGGTTTGTCATTTGAAGTGATTCAATATTGTTATACCCAGCTCCAAAGTTATCTATGGTAAGTTTTACCCCCATTCGAGAAAAGTCCATTAGCGCAGGGTGCGGTATTTCATTGTTGTCGTTGTGCTGGCCTGTTGTTTCAATGCATAATGTAATTTTTTCTTTATTTTCTTTGAAATAATTAAGAAAATAACGGCACTCTCTGGCAAATAACGGGTTGGAAATTATATTTCTGCTGGCGTTGAATGATACAAAAAAACCATCGGGATAGTTCATGTCTTTTAATGACTGTGCCGTCTTTCTCATTACTTGCCATGTAATATCTTCCATATGTCCAAAATTTTCCGCCATGGGCATGAACATCTCTGGTGTTCTTGCAGCATCGGGTGCATTTGGCCAGTTAATCAATACTTCTGCACCAACCCATTCCCCAGTCATCGCATTCACAATCGGTTGCAAGTAAGGTTCAAACTCATTTTTTTTTAGCCCAATGGCAAATTGGCTTGCTATTGGAAGAGATCTAGTTGCAAATAAAAGCACGGCTATGCTAAGTAAAATTGATAAAACAAGCAAAGACAATATATACCATTTGCACTCAGCAAAAAACCAATGTTTCATTTGCATTTTTGTGAATCTGTACGATATTTTTATAGGGTATTTTTTTGATGAGACATCATATTGATGGCTGTAGTATTTGTAATTAGATGTGTCTTTTATTGTCTTTTTATGGTCAATTTTTTGCGAGCCTAAAAGCACTTCTATACTGCCATTTTTGCCAATTTTGCTTGTAAATTTACTTGCTGGAAGTAGGGCCCACCCCATGTGGTCACCCAATATTTTCCTATAATAAATATAAGATGATTTTACATTTTTATGGTCGCTGAGCTGGAGAATTCCATACATATTATCCTGCATCTTACGAACTTCACTTGTTAAAATAGAGTCCCCAACAGTGGTGCCGCACATTCTGCCGCTAGCCAAGTTTGACACCCCGATTGCATTTACGTTGACCGTGGATGCTAGCATTAACCTTAATTCATCCAAGATCAGATCACATTCTCTTTCTTTTAGGCCTAATGAAATTAAATGAGCTTTTTCTGTGGTACGTCGCAACCCATCAATATATTCTTCAAATTTTTCAATATTATTATCCTGTTCACTTTGGATGTAATGTTCAACATATCTAAAAAAACACACCAAATGATCGTGATTCCAACTATTTGAACAAATATGGCTGTCGTTACTGACATGGCGACGGCCTTCCATTTGCTATCAGTATGCAAAAACATTTTAAATCGCTAGTTTGGTATCTATTAATATATTGATGTTAACATAATTACTTAAAAGAGCTATTCTAATATTCTATTTTCCGCTGCATCATTTCCCGGTCATTGCCGCGCGCGAATCCCTGGACGTGGCCTTGGCCAAGGGCTGGTTGTCGCAGGAGGAGTTTGCTGCGGTGACCCGCGCCCGCCGCCTGAAGCGCGAAGTGATCATGGTCGATGATTTCGACAAGAGCATGACCCACCACGACGAGCAAATGTTGTCGCGCGTGATTTTCTGAGTATTGCTTGAGCGCGGGTCTTGCCCGCGCAATCAAAAAGCCCGGCTGTCTGATAAGGCAGGCCGGGCTTTTTTGCGGATACTGCTGTTTTACAGGCCGGCTTCGATCAGGTCTTCGCGCGTCAACAGGAAGACAAAGCCATCGCCGCCGCTGGTTTCCAGCCAGACAAACGGCAGCTGTGGGTAGGCGGCTTCCAGTACGTCGCGGTTGTGGCCGATTTCGACCAGCAGTACCCCCTTGGGGTTAAGCAGGCGGCTGGCTTCGGCCAGGATGACGCGGGTTGCATCCAGCCCGTCACGGCCGGAGCCCAGTGCCAGTTCCGGTTCGTGCAGATACTCTTCCGGCAGTTCGTCTACCGACTCCTGATCGACGTAAGGCGGGTTGGAGATGATCAGGTCGTAAGGCTCTTCCAGTCCTTCGGTCATGTCGGAGTGGATGAGCTGGATGCGTTCCTGCAAGCCGTAGTTTTCGATATTGATGGATGCCACTTCTAGCGCGTCCAGCGAGATATCGACGGCATCGACTTGTGCGTCCGGATAATGGTGTGCCAGCTGGATAGCGAGGCAGCCCGAGCCGGTGCACAGATCCAGCGCGCGATGCACCAGTTCCGGGTGTTCGATCCACGGCTCAAGCGGCTCGCCCATTAGCTCATAGATAAAGGAGCGCGGCACCAGTACGCGCTCGTCCACATAGAAATTGAACTCACCCTGCCAGGCTTCGTGGGTCAGGTAGGCCGCCGGTACGCGCTCGACGGCACGCCGCGCAATGATGTCCAGTACGGCTTCGACTTCGCCTGGCAAGAGTCGTGCGTCCAGATAAGGATCCAGCGTGTCGATAGGCAACTTTAGTGTGGACAAAATCAGGTAGGCGGCCTCGTCATGGGCATTGCTGCTGCCGTGTCCATAGGACAACTCCGCTTCGTTGAAGCGGGAGATGGCGAAGCGCAACAGGTCGCGGATGGTCAGCAAGGTGCTGGCGGCTTGTGTGTACATAATGGTGTTCCGGCTAGGGCTTAATAGGGAAGGGCGTGCATCGCGCACGCCCTGTCATTCAAGCGGATAAAAATCAGAATGGAAGCGCAGCGTCGGTGACGGCACAAAGCGTGCGGCGGAAATCTGCCTTGATGCGCTCCAGCGCTTCTTCGCTGTCGGCTTCGAAGCGCAACACGATAACCGGCGTGGTGTTGGATGCGCGCGCCAGACCGAAACCATCGCGGTATTCGACGCGCAGGCCGTCCATGGTGATGATTTCTTCTGCGCCATCAAAGACGGCCGTTTCTTGCAGCTTGGCGATGAGCGCATGGTTTTCGCCCTCGGCCGCGAGCTTGATATTCAGCTCGGGGGTGGAGATGGCGTTAGGCAGCGCATTCAAAAGCGCGCTAGGGTCATCGACGCGCGACAGGATTTCCAGCAGGCGGGCGCCGGCGTAGAGCCCATCGTCAAAACCGTACCAGCGCTCTTTGAAGAACACATGGCCGCTCATTTCGCCGGCCATCAGCGCGCCGGTCTCCTTGATCTTGGCCTTGATAAAGCTGTGGCCGGTACGCGCCATCACCGGAATGCCGCCATTGTCGCGTATCCACGGCGCAAGCAGGCGCGTGGACTTGACATCGTAAATGACCTTGGCACCCTGGTTGCGCTCCAGTACGTCGGCGGCAAACAGCATCAGCTGGCGATCCGGCCAGATGATATTCCCTTCCTTGGTGACGACGCCGAGGCGATCGCCATCGCCATCGAAGGCCAGACCGATTTCTGCATCTGTCTTGTTCAGCGCCGTGACCACATCGGCCAGGTTTTCCGGTTTGGCCGGGTCGGGGTGATGGTTGGGGAAGGTGCCATCCACATCGCAAAACAGTTCGCGCACCTTGCAGCCCAGACGGCGATATAAGGTTGGTGCAAAGGCACCGGCTACACCGTTGCCGCAGTCGATGACGATATTCATCGGACGCGACAGCTTGATATCGCCGGTGATGCGCTCGAGATAGGCATCGGCAATATCGTGTTCGCGATAGCTGCCTTCGCCGCTGGCGAGATCCTTGGCCACAATGCGCTGGTAAAGGGCCTGAATATCTTCGCCGGACAGGGTGTCACCGGCGAGCATCATTTTGAAACCATTGTATTCCGGCGGATTATGGCTGCCGGTGACCATCACGCCCGACAGTGTGCCCAGTTCGTAAGCGGCGAAATACAGCATGGGCGTGGCCACCATGCCGACATCGATAACATCGATACCGGCTGCGCGTATCCCTTTGGCAATGGCTGCGGCCAGATCCGGGCCGGACAGACGTCCATCACGACCGACCACCATAGCCTTGACGTGGCGGGCGCGGGCTTCCGAGCCCAGTGCCTGGCCAATCAGCTGGGCGGTCTCCTGGGTCAGCGTCTTGCCGACTACGCCGCGAATATCGTAGGCCTTGAAAATTTCCTTGGAAAGTTTGGTCATTCCGGGCTCTTTCAGGTACATAAAGCCGCCCGCAGGCAGCAATTGAAGGGTTAGTTGGCTAATCGGGTGCTCAATTGTACCAGTTCGGTCAGCTTTTCATGTGCCCGGCCGCTGTCTATTGCCCTGCGTGCGGCAGCGATGCCTTCTGCCAGCGTAGGAGACACGCCGGCGCAGTAAATGGCGGCGCCGGCATTGATTAAAACGATATCGCGCGCCGCGCCGCTTTTGCCTTCCAGTACCGATAGCAGCAAGGCTTTGGATTGTGCGGCATTATCGGCACGGATCTGCGCCGGATCGATGTAATCAAGACCGTAGTCGCGCGGGTCTAGCTCGTATTCGGTGATGTGGCCGTCTTTCAGTTCGGCGACCAGCGTCGTACCGGCCAGGCTGATCTCGTCCAGCCCGTCCCTGCCATGCACCACCATCACATGGCGGCTGCCCAGCTGCTGCAGTACGCGCGCCTGAATGCCGACCAGATCGGGGTGGAAGACCCCCATTACCTGATTGTCGGCGCCGGCGGGGTTGGTGAGCGGGCCCAGAATATTGAAAATGGTGCGCACGCCAAGCTCTTTGCGGATGGGTGCGACATGGCGCATGGCCGAGTGATGGTTGGGCGCAAACATAAAGCCGAGGCCGACTTCATCGATGCAGCGCGCCACAGCGGCGGCATCCAGCTGCAGGCTGACGCCCAGCGCTTCAAGCACATCGGCACTGCCCGAGCTTGAGCTGACCGAGCGGCCGCCATGCTTGGCTACGCGCGCACCAGCCGCTGCCGCGACAAAAGCGGAGGTGGTCGAGATATTGAAGGTATGCGATTTGTCGCCACCGGTGCCGCAGGTGTCGACCAGAAAGTGCCGCTCCTTGACCGGAACCGGCGTGGCAAACTCGCGCATTACCGTGGCGGCCGCTGCAATTTCCGATACGTTTTCCACCTTGACCCTAAGGCCGATCAGAATGGCGGCGGTCAGCGCCGGCGAGATTTCGCCGCGCATGATCTGGCGCATCAGATCCAGCATCTCGTCGTAGAACAGCTCGTTCTGGTCTATCAGGCGGTTAAGGGCGGCTTGCGCGGTAATCATGATGGTTTCTCCGGTTTGTTATTGTTGTGTTGCACGCAGTGTATGCCGGGGCTCAGGCGAATTCCTTGAGGAAATTGTCCAGCATGCGGTGGCCATGTTGCGTCAAGATGGCTTCGGGGTGGAATTGCACGCCTTCGATAGGCAGCGTTTTGTGACGCACGCCCATGATCTCGCCATCGGCTGTCCAGGCGGTGATCTCCAGACAGTCGGGCAGCGTTTCGCGTTCGATCACCAGTGAGTGATAGCGGGTACAGACCACCGGGTCGGGCAGCTCGCGGAACATGCCGGTATTGTTGTGAAATACGTCGGACACTTTGCCGTGCATCAGTTGTTTGGCGTGTACGATTTTGCCGCCAAACGCCTGTCCTATGCTCTGGTGGCCCAGGCAAACCCCCATAATCGGCAGCTTGCCGGCAAAATGGTGGATTGCGGCAACCGAAATGCCGGCCTCGTTGGGAGAGCAAGGGCCGGGAGAAATCACCAGAAACTGCGGCGCCAGAGCTTCTATTTGCTCCAGCGTGATCTCGTCGTTGCGGAAAATTTTGACCTCTTGCCCCAACTCGCCAAAATACTGGACGAGGTTGTATGTGAATGAGTCGTAGTTATCTATCATAAGCAGCATGGTCGTGTCCTCTGTATAAAAGGTTGACGGTGTTTAGTCTTTTTTATGCGCCCTGGGGTGCGCCTTGTCGTAGACCTGTGCCAGATGCTGGAAGTCCACGGCAGTATAAATCTGGGTGCTGCTGAGGTTGGCGTGGCCGAGCATTTCTTGTACGGCGCGCAGGTCGCCCGATGATTGCAGGATATGGCTGGCAAACGAGTGGCGCAGCATATGCGGGTGGACGCGCCGATCCATACCGGCTTGTGCGGCCCAGCTGGCGAGGCGGTTTTGCACTTGGCGCGCGCCAAGCCGGGTGCCGCGCAGGCTGACAAACAAAGCTTCTCCTGCATTCAGGCTTTGGCGTGCTTCAAGCCAGGCGCAGATGGCTTGTGCAGCCTGGCTACCGACCTGACACAAACGTGCCTTCTTGCCCTTGCCCATGACGCGAACCAGCCCTTCATTCAGGCTGAGGTCGCTAAGGTCCAGTGCGCACAATTCGGCCAGTCGCAATCCGCCCGAATACATCAGCTCGAACATGGCCTGGTCACGCATGATCAGGCGTTCGTCACCTTGTCCGGGGCTTTCGTCCAGCAGGTGCATGGCTTTATCGACGGGCAAGGCTTTCGGTAAGCGCTTGGCAGACTTTGGCGCTTTCAGCCCTAGAAAGAGGGCGTCGCTGATGGCCTCTTTCTGGCTGATGAAGCTGAAAAATCGTCGCCATGCCGACAGGGCACGTGATAGCGACTTGCCATTTAAGCCTCGTGCGGCCAGGCGTGCCAGTTCGCGGGCGAGTTGCTCCCGCGTCAGGCTGGCGGGCGGCTGCACCGGATAGCTTTGTTGCAAAATGGCAAGATCGCGCTCGTAAGCCGCGACAGTGTGGCTGCTGAGTCCTTCCAGTTGCAGGTGCGAAACAAAGGCGGCACGCGCGACTTGCCAGTCCATGTCAGGCACCGCGGCGCAGGCGCGCCATCTGCATCAGGCGCTCGAACAACTGCATGTCCTGCTCGCTTTTAAGCAAGGCACCGGCCATGGGTGGCAGTGTTTGTGCGGCATGCTGGGCACGCAAGGTTGCGGGGGCGACCGATTCGGCTGCCAACAGGCGTATCCAGTCCAGTAGTTCTGAGGTAGATGGCTTTTTTTTCAGGCCGGGCAAGTCGCGTACCGAAAAAAATACATTCATCGCTTCTTGCACCAGTTGCTGCTGCAACTGCGGATAATGCACATCAATAATGGCCTGCATGGTGTCCCGTTCGGGAAAGCGGATGTAATGGAAGAAGCAGCGACGCAGGAAAGCGTCCGGCAGTTCCTTTTCATTATTGGAGGTGATCAGAATGATGGGGCGGTGACGCGCCCGCACGAATTCCTGCGTCTCATGCACAAAAAACTCCATCTGGTCCAGTTCACGCAGCAAATCGTTCGGGAACTCAATGTCGGCCTTGTCTATTTCATCAATCAGCAATACCGGCGCGACTTCCGCATCAAAAGCCTGCCACAGCTTGCCTTTGACGATGTAGTTGCGGATGTCGCTGACCTTGGCGTCTCCCAGTTGCGAGTCGCGCAGGCGGGAAACCGCATCGTATTCATACAGGCCGTGTTGTGCCTTGGTGGTGGATTTAATGGGCCAAACGATCAACTCGCGCCCCAGACTCTTGGCGACCTGCTCTGCCAGCATGGTTTTGCCGGTACCGGGCTCACCCTTGATCAGCAAGGGGCGCTCCAGTGTGATGGCTGCGTTGACCGCCATCATCAGGTCATCGGTGGCAACATAGTCATGGGTACCGGCAAAGCGTGGTTTCATCTCGTGGTTTCCTGTTGTTTTTTGATAAGGAAAGAGCCGCTCTTTGGCGGCTCTTGGCTGGACGCGGAAGTGGGCTAGCGGCGAATCAGCTCGGCCTCTACATCGTCCAGCGTAATGCGCCAGGCGCCAAGCATATAGCGCAGCAGGGCCATCTCGGCATCGCTGATCACACCGTCCGATTTGCAGACGTCAATCGCCAGCGCTGCGGTCAACAGGCGTTTTTGCCGGTCGGTAATGGCATCCAGGTAGCCATCGATCCGGTCTTTGTCGAACATGCTGATGAGTCCGTCATCCTGGGCTTCATCCGAAATTTCGTCGCAGAGTTGGGTAAGGGTGGCGACAAAACGTTTGCGTGACAGCCCGAGCAAGGAGTAAACGTGCAGGTTTTCCAGTGCGTCGAGCTCTCTTTCATCCATATTGCCATCGGTAATCATGAACATGGCAAGCAGTCTTGCCATGGATTCCGGACTGTTGGGTGCGTAACCGTTCAAGACATGTCTCCTGTATCTATACCGAATCGCCGGGAAAAAGCCTCAGGCATACGGGCTACTTTTTGTTGCGGATAATCAAAAAACACAATACCTGTTTTCAATCTTGCCACTTCCTTACCAGTATTGTCATCGTTTACTTGGTAAAGAATGTCACAGCCATAGCGATTGAAGTCGGTCAGCCCGATGGAAAAGGATAGCGTGTCGCCGTGGAAGGCCTGGCTTTTGTAGCAAATGGCCGCATCCGTCATGATAATGCCCAGTCCTTCCGTATCCATTTCGCTATAGCCTAGCGATTTGAGGAACTGCAGCCTTGCTTCATGTGCCAGCGATAAAACAGCGTCGTTGGCCAGATGTGCGCCGTAGTTGATGTCACCGATACGAACCGTGATCCGGGTGTTGAACAGGATAGGGTCGGGGAGGGGTAACTGCAGGCGGGCCATGTCGAACTTTCGTTTGCTGATCGGCTGCAGAATAATGATCTATTTAATTTGAATCAAGTCTCGGGCGTGCCGCTTTGTTAGACTAGGCTCATAACATGACAAACCCCGTACGGAGAACAGCATGTACAAACGTATCTATGTCCCGGTTGATGATAGCCAGACGTCCAACCTGGCCTTGAATGAGGCTTGCCGCTTGGCGAAGGAAATGTCGGCAGCTGTCAGACTGGTGCATGTGGTTGATCTGGCACAGTTTGGCTGGGGCGGTACCGAGTTTCTGGATGCCAGCGAGTTGCAGCAGTCAATCAAGCAGGCTGGTTCCCAGGTGTTGGCGCAGTCGGAAAGCCTGGCCGCAGGGCTGGGTGTGGTGGCCGAAACGCAGATACTGGAAAGCTGGGGCGACAAGATTTCGTCAGTACTGATGGATGATGCGGGCGAGTGGGGGGCGGATTTGATTGTGATGGGTACCCACGGTTACAGCGGGTTGATGCATATCCTGATGGGGAGTGTTGCCGAGGGCCTGCTTAAGCTGGCGGATGTGCCGGTACTCTTGGTGCGAAACAGCGAGCAGGAATAACAGGACTTGATGTTGTGTGCTACCGCTATGGCCGGCAGAGCCGTCATGACGGTAGCGCAGGAAAAGCCGAACCTGTTTCACCATGAAACAACACGCTTGGTTCGGCTTCTTTGCTTTAAATATCAGCTATGGGCAGCTGCAGCATCGCCGCCTTCGCCTTCCAGTGCTTCAATACGAGCGCGTACAGCCTTGCGCAGGCTCTTGTACAGGTCGGGATGGGTCTCTTTCAAGTACTCGACGATCTCGAAGTCTTCGCGCTTGACCTTGGCAAGATCAATCTGTTCGATATGAACCAGACGCAGCAGTTCGCGCACAGGCTTAGGCATATTGCGGCCGCTTTCGTAGCGGGAGCCGCCGGACTGGGTGACGCCGATACGGCTCCAGAATTCCTGCTGGTTCAGGCCGAGCTTGCGGCGGATTTCGCGTGGGTTGGCGATTTTTTCGAAGAGTTTCATGGTGATTTCCTCAGCTTATGAAAAGGTAATTATCGTTATGGGCGTTGCACACCCTGTACCATAGCAAAAAACTACATTCCACCAAGTCAAATGCAGGTGGATTTGTTTTTATATCGTATAAGTCTTATTTTAGCGCCAGCTAATACAGAAGTACAGCGGTATATGCTGAATGTGTCGCAAATGGAAATGCGTCTGTCGCCATGACGAAAGAATTGGGGGTGTATCTGGGGAAAACAAGAGGAGGGGTGGCGAGCCCGACCCCCGGCACTTGCACTAAATAGCTGTGGCTGCTTCCTTCCGGACCTGACCAGGTTCACTACCGTGCAATGCGGGGAGGCCCGCCATAGAAACTACGGGGCGGACTATAGCGGTAATTCGCCGCCAAGGCAAGCCTCGTCGATGTCTTCATGCTAGCCTGCGCTTTGTTGCTATCTTTTTATCCTAGCTTGTGCTGGTTAGGGGAGGTGGTGTGCTCGCAATGACGTGTCATGCGTTTACGCCATCTGCGTGCTCAAGCACAATAGAAGGGACGGCGTGCCGGGCAAAAGTCGGCATGTTTATATTTGGATCAACGACAAGAGCGATCATGACGCAACAGAACACAACAACGAGTAGTGCCAAGCTGGCCCGGGACGGTTTTACCTCCAGCTTCGGTGTATTGGCTGCCACGCTGGGCTCGGCGGTGGGTTTGGGTAATATCTGGAAGTTTCCTTATCTGACCGGTGCTAACGGTGGTGCGAGCTTCCTGCTGGTTTATTTGCTGGCGACCTTGCTGGTTGGCCTGCCGGTTATGATCTCGGAAATCATGCTGGGGCGAGCGGCCAAGCGTGATGCGGTGTCCAGCCTGAAAATACTGGCGCCAGCCGGGCAGCCATGGTGGCTGATCGGCGCATTCGGCGTATTGGCCGCCTTTCTGATCATGTCGTTTTATTCGGAAGTGGCAGCATGGGTGTTTGCCTATGTATTTAAGGCCATGGGGGGCAGCATCCTGTCCAGTGACCCCGCCGTGACATCGGCCGCTTTTGCTGCTTTGGTGGCTGATCCGGTCCAGTCGCTGTTATGGCAATGGGGGGTATTGCTGTTTATTGGCGGTATTTTGCTGCTGGGGGTGTCCAAGGGGATTGAAGCCGTCACCAAAAAGCTGATGCCGGTTTTGTTCCTGTTGCTGATTGTGCTGGGTGTGCGCAGCCTGATGTTGCCAGGTGCCGCCCAAGGCTTGAGTTTCCTGTTTACGCCGGACTTCTCCAAAATCACCGCTGGTGTGGTGCTGACGGCAATGGGTCTGGCTTTCTTTAAGCTGTCTATCGGTATGGGTACCATGATTACCTATGGCAGCTACTTCAAGGATGACCAGAATATCCCGCTGACCACCTTGCGCGTGATGGGCGCTGACCTGTTTGTCTCCATGCTGGCCGGTATTGCCATTTTCCCTGCCGTGTTCTCGTTCGGCTTCGAGCCTGCCGCCGGTCCTTCGCTGGTGTTTATTACCATCCCTGCCGTGTTTGCCAGCATGCCGTTCGGTCATGTGTTTATGGTGCTGTTTTTCGTTTTGACGGCTATCGCCGCGACCGGTGCCATGCTGTCCATTCTGGAGGTGCCGGTATCGGTCATGGTTGGGCGCTTTGGTGTCAGCCGGCCGCGTGCGGTGCTGTTTACCCTGTTGCTGCTGGCGGCAATCGGTTCGACCTGCGCACTGTCCGGCAGCCTGCTGGCAGACTTCAAACTGTTTGGCCTGAATATGTTTGATCTGTTTGACGAAGTGAGCTCCAAACTGATCATGCCGGCTGGCGGTATTGCCTTGTGCCTGTTTGTGGGCTGGGTATGGGGTTTTGACCGTATGCGCGATGCGCTGAGCAACCATGGCCAATTGCAGAACGAGGGCTTGCTGCGTGCCCTGTTCTTTGTCATCCGCTACGTCACACCTTTGCTGGTGCTGCTGGTGATGTTGAGCGGTCTGGGTGTGTTCTGATTATCTAGCCTGCTCTCGCTTTGATTGATGCCCGCGCTTGCGCGGGCATTTTCTTTGGGCTGAGCGGAGACCTTGCTGCCTGTGTTTAATGGTAAAAGCGGATTTGTTTTGTTTTGCTTATATAGCATGCCTGGTGGATTCATAGCCTCTTGTTACAAGGGCGGGCAGATAGAAAATAAGCTGGTGTTCCGGTCGTGATGGCCGGCGTTTGCTGTGAAAAATCAGGCTGAACGGTCGGCGTGTGGTGCGGCTTGCGTAGCAGGAATGCTACACAGCAAAAAATCTGCTGAAACCTTGGTTTTACCCGCGTTCAGGGGGTATTCACACTGTATAAAATGCGCTACAGTTCGCGTGTCGGTCATTCAAACGACCGTTTAGAACGATCAATCTAAAAAGTGGTGGAAATACTCTAGGGCTCTGGTAGTATCTCGGATGACTGCAATTTGCAGTTCAAATAGGCAAACAACATTAAAGCTGCAAAGCATAAGAGGGACACATAATGAAGCTCAAACACCTCAGCCTGTCCGTGATGCTCATCGGCGCCGTTTCCACCGTGCATGCTTCCGGCTACCACTTCGGTACCCAGTCGGTTAGCTCGCAGTCGACGGCCAACGCCAGCGCTGCCGAAGCGTCCGATGCATCGACCATCTTCTATAACGCTGCTGGCATGACCAAGCTGCAAGGCACCAATTTCTCCGGCGCACTGAATCTGGTGGCACCGAGCGTGAAGTATGAAAATGCAAAGGGCTCCTATGCGAGTGGTTCGCCTGCAGCCATTGCTGGTAGCAGCAGTGGCAAAATTACCGACGACGTGATTGCTGTTCCACACTTCTATCTGACGCACCAGCTTAACGACAAGATCACCGCCGGTCTCGGTGTTTACGTTCCATTTGCTTCCAAAACATCTTATGACCGTGATTCTGTTCTGCGTTACAACCTGAATGCGACCGAACTGACCACCATCGACTTCAACCCGACCATCGCGTTCAAGCTCAACGAGCAGCATTCGGTCGCTGTCGGCGTGATTGCCCAGCATGCAGAGGCCAAACTGCGTCAATATGCAAACTTTGGTGCGCGACTGCCAGCCAACCTTGGTGGGCCTAACAACGGTGGTGCTGATGGCTATTCCGAAGTAGAAGGCGATGATTGGGGGTTTGGTTTTAATTTGGCATGGTTGTGGGATATCAATGATCAAGCAACCGTTGGCTTGAACTATCGCTCATCAATCAAGCACTCTCTGGAAGGTAGTGCAAAGTGGACTCTGCCGAGTCAGATTAAGCTGGCGAACGGAGCAACGATTGCAACTCCTGCCGCCTTGGCAGCATTCCTGCGAACTGCTGGTTATGCAGCTGATGAGTCGGCTAAGGTCGACATCAAGACCCCCGAGTCGCTTTCCCTTCATGGGCTGTACAAGTACGATCCGCAGTGGACCGGTTTTGCTGACCTGACCTGGACGCGTCACTCGCAATTTGATCGTGCTGAAGTCGTCTATGGCAACAACAAGCCGGGTCCGTTGGGCCCAACAAACAAGACCATCCTGAGCCCGTCGTGGAAGAATACCTACAAGCTGGCCTTGGGTGCTTCCTACCAGTACAGTGAGCCGCTGCAACTGCGTGGCGGTATCGCATACGATAAGTCGCCGGTCCCATCGGAAGACAAGCGCCTGGCAACCATGCCGGATAATGACCGTATCTGGTTCTCGTTCGGCGGTAATTACAAGCTGAACAAGCAGTCTTCGATTGATGCTGCTTACAGCTTCATCAAGATTCGCGATGGTTCGGCCAAGGTCAACGGCTACTGCGGTGGTACCGCTCCGGGTACGGCTGGTACGGTGAATTGCGTATCCAGCTACACCAAGGGCTCCGCCGACTACAAGGCCTACGCCAACTTGCTGGGCGTGCAGTACAACTACCGCTTCTGATCGCCCTTTGATGGGTTTGGGAGCGTGAGTTCTCGGGGCGGGTGGCCGGTTGGCCGGTGCCTGCCCCTATGAAAACAAGGTGGCGCATGATGCGCGCACCTGATGATTGTGTGTTTCAACCAACGAGGAAACCATGTCTCAATCCAAATTCATCGTACGCAAGGTCGCCGTGCTCGGCGCAGGCGTGATGGGTGCGCAGATCGCCGCCCATCTTGTGAATGCCAAGGTCCCGACGGTATTGTTCGATCTGCCGGCAAAAGAAGGCGATAAGAACGGTATCGTACTCAAGGCGCTCGAAGGCTTGAAAAAGCTCAAGCCGTCGCCGGTTTCCAGCAAGGAAGCCATTCAGTACATTACCCCTGCCAATTACGAAGACCATCTGCACCTGTTGAAGGATTGCGATGTGGTGATCGAAGCGATCGCCGAGCGCGCTGACTGGAAAGCCGACCTGTATCACAAGGTGGCACCGTTCCTTGGCGAGCAGACCATTTTCGCCACCAATACTTCCGGCCTGTCGATCAACAAGCTGGCCGAAGCTTGTCCTGATTCGGTGCGCCCGCGTTTCTGCGGCGTGCACTTCTTCAATCCACCGCGCTATATGCATCTGGTGGAAATCATCCCGTGCGTCACCAGCGACGTCGCCATGCTCGACAATCTTGAGCGCTTCCTGGTCACCACCCTGGGCAAGGGCGTGATTCGCGCCAAAGATACACCTAACTTTGTGGCTAACCGTATTGGCGTGTTCTCGATGCTGGCGACCATCGCCAACGCCGAAAAATTCGGCATCCGCTTTGATGTGGTCGACGATCTGACCGGTCCGCGCCTGGGGCGTCCGAAATCCGCGACCTTCCGTACTGCCGATGTAGTGGGTCTGGACACCTTCGCCCATGTGGTCAAGACCATGGACGACACGTTGCCGGAAGACCCGTGGCACGCTTACTTCAAGTCGCCTGAGTGGCTGCAAAAGCTGATCGCTGCCGGTGCGCTGGGTGCCAAGACCCGTGCCGGTATCTACAAAAAAGACGGCAAGATGATGACCGTGTTCGACCCGGCAAGCGGCGCCTATGTGGCCGGCGGCCAGAAGGGTGACGATGCGGTCAAGGACATCCTCAAGATTGCCAACCCGGCAGAAAAATTCAAGAAACTGCGCGAGAGCAGCCATCCGCAGGCTCAGTTCCTGTGGGCATGCTTCCGCGACGTATTCCACTATATCGGCTTCCATCTGGGCGGTATCGCCAACTGCGCGCGCGACGTCGATTTCGCCATCCGCTGGGGCTTTGGCTGGTCTACCGGCCCGTTCGAGACCTGGCAATCGGCCGGCTGGCAGCAAGTGGCCGGCTGGATCGCCGAAGACATCGCCGCCGGCAAGGGCTTGTCTTCTGCCGCGCTGCCAGCCTGGGTGCTGGAAGAAGATCGTGCGGGCGTACATTTTGATGCCGGCTCGTTCGATGCAGCCAGCGGCAAGCTGATTGGCCGCTCGACGCTGGACGTTTACCAGCGTCAGCTGGCACCGGCCAAAGTGCTGGGCGAAACCAGCGCCCCTCTGGGTGAAACCGTATTTGAAAACGCCGGCGTGCGTGCCTTCACCACCGGTGATGACGTACTGGTGGTGTCGTTCAAGTCCAAGGCACATGCCATTGGTCCGGACGTGCTGGAAGGGCTGAACACCGCGCTTGATATCGCCGAGTCCCGCTTCAAGGGTCTGGTGATCTGGCAGACCGAAGAGCCGTTCTCGGTGGGGGCTGACCTCGCATCAATGATGCCGGCCTTCATGACTGGCGACTGGGAAGCGATCGATACGGCTGTTTGCCGCTTCCAGGCCATGTCGATGCGTCTGAAGTACAGCCAGATTCCGGTGGTGGCAGCTACGCAGGGTTACGCCTTTGGTGGCGGCTGTGAGTTCGTGCTGCACGCCGACCGCGTCGTTGCGCATCTGGAAAGCTATATCGGTCTGGTTGAGGTGGGCGTTGGCTTGCTGCCGGCCGGTGGTGGTTGCAAGGAGTTTGCCCTGCGTGCATCGCAAGAAGCGCGTGGCGACATTCTGGCCGCACTCAAAGACTACTTCATGACGGTGGCCATGGCCAAGGTCGCCACCAGCGCGGTTGAAGCGCAGGAAATGGGCTTCCTGAAAAAGTCCGATGTGGTGGTGTTCAACGCTTATGAGCTGTTGTGCGTCGCCAAGAGCGAAGCGCTGGCCATGGCTAATGCCGGCTACCGTCCGCCGCTCAAGGTCAAGGGCTTCCCGGTAGCGGGGCGCGCCGGTGCCGCTTCGATCAAGGGTCAGCTGGTGAATATGCTGGCGGGCCGCTTTATCTCCGAGCATGACTACTATATCTCCGGTCTGGTTGCCGATGTGATGTGCGGTGGTGATGTCGAGCAAGGTACGCTGGTGGACGAGCAATGGATCCTGACGCTGGAGCGCAAGGCATTCATCACCTTGCTGCAAAACCCGAAGAGCCAGGCGCGTATCGCCAATATGCTGACCACCGGCAAGCCGCTGCGTAACTGATAGGGCAGGGTGTCATGGGGTGCGAGGCACACGTTTGCCTTTCGCCCTGTTGCTTTCCCTCAATAGACGACTATGGAGTCAATCGGGTGTGGGTGATGGCCTGCCAGCCGGGTGTAGCACGACCCGCTGCCGGCGCCCCATTCCCGAAGTGGAGTAAAAGAAGATGACCAAACAAGTTCAAGAAGCTTACATCGTTGCGACGACCCGTACGCCGGTAGGCAAGGCACCGCGCGGCATGATGCGCAATGTGCGTCCGGACGACATGCTGGCGCATGTGATCCGTAGCGCGATGGCTCAAGTGCCTAACCTTGATCCATCTCTGATTTCGGATGTGGTGACCGGCTGCGCCTTCCCGGAAGCCGAGCAGGGCCTGAACATGGCGCGTATCGGCGCCTTGCTTGCCGGCCTGCCGGAAACGGTTGGCGGCATCACCATCAACCGCTACTGCTCGTCCGGCATCAACGCCGTGCAGATGGCAGCTGACCGCATCCGTCTGGGCGAAGCCGATATCTGCATCGCTTCGGGTTCGGAGTCGATGTCCATGGTGCCTATGATGGGCAACAAGGTATCGCTTAACCCTGAAATCTTCGCCAAGGATGAAAACCTGGCCATTGCCTACGGCATGGGCCTGACTGCCGAGAAAGTCGCCCAGCAGTGGGGCATCTCGCGCGAAGACCAGGATGCATTCGCGGTCGAATCCAACCGCCGTGCCATTGCCGCGATCGACTCGGGCGCGTTCAAGGCGGAAATCAGCCCGCTGGAAGCCATCTACCGCACGCCGAACCTGGAAACCGGCGAAGTCGTGATCCGCAAGAAACTGCTGGAAAACGACGAAGGCCCGCGTCGCGAAACCACGATGGAAGGCCTGGCCAAGCTGCGCACCGTGTTCGACGCCAAGGGTTCGGTGACGGCAGGCAATAGTTCGCAGATGTCGGACGGTGCCGCTGCCGTGATTCTGGTATCGGAAAAGATCCTCAAGATGTTCAATCTGGTACCACTGGCGCGTTATGTGACTTTTGCAGTCAAGGGCGTGCCGCCGGAAATCATGGGGATTGGCCCGAAAGAAGCGATCCCGCTTGCCTTGCGTCAGGCCGGCATCAGCCAGTCCGACATCAAGTGGATGGAGCTGAACGAAGCCTTTGCCGCCCAGGCGCTGGCGGTGGCTCGTGATCTGGAGCTGGATTTGAATCTGGTCAACCCGAATGGTGGCGCCATTGCTTTGGGTCACCCGCTGGGCGCTACCGGAGCGATCCGTACCGCTACGCTGGTGCATGGCATGCGTAATCGTGGCGAAAAAGGTTACGGCATGGTGACCATGTGTATCGGTACCGGCATGGGTGCGGCAGGGATTCTGGAAATCCTGTAATGCCTATGTAAACCGGCCAGGTGGCATGCTGGCCGGAAATGGAAAACGCCAGTCTTTGAGACTGGCGTTTTTGTTTGTGGGCAAACGCTTTTGTCAGGTATTGACGCGTTCCAGTGTTTCGAAATCGACTTGTGCGGTTTCTTCCAGCTTTGCCAGGCATGCCTTGATACGGATTTGATAGGCTTTGGCATTGGCGGAAAAGATCAGTGTGCGCCCGGCTTCGGCCAGCCGTTGTGGTATCAGCAGCATGCGCTCCCCGCACTTGGCATTGGCCTGAGTCACGTAAAGTGCAGCCAGCGGGTTGGTCGTGTCGGTATGCGTTTCCGACAGGCCGACCACCAGCGGACTGTAGGCAATGACTTCCACGCCGACTTTGGTTCCGCCCTCGGACAAGCGCTGGATGCGGCGGATAACGCCCAATGTGCTGTTCTGGCTTTCCGTCGAGACCCAGATCAGGCGTCCAAGCTTAAGGCCGTCCACATTACGGCCCAGATAGACCAGCCCCATGCCGGTATCGCTGATGTCGTTCACTTTCCAGTTGTCGCCCCGCTCTTCGCTGCTGCGGCTGAGCTTGATGGCCAAGGCAATACGTTCCAGCCCGACTTCGACTAGACTGTTGGCGAATGTAATGGTACGTTCGTGGCGGCGCATGGATTTGCCGCCATCCTGTGACCAGCGGGTGGCCAGTTTGTCCAGCAGGTTCTGCCATGCCTGGCGGTCCAGTGCCGGCAGGGCACGGGTCAGGTTTTCCGGTGTCTGCTGGTCAAATGCCAGCATCAGGTCGGCCAGACGGTTAAGGACAGACTCACCGGACCAATAGCGGCAACCCTTGCCAATTGTGCCGCGACGTAATAGTTGTGGGGCCTGTGCTTGATTCAGGTTCAATACGTATTGAAACTCGCTCGCAGCAGGCTCCTCCTGTAGCTTGACATCACGCACCATGCCCATCAGCAGGTGGCTGACCCCTTCTATTTCCTGAGGTAGCAGATTGTCGGTTTGGGCCAGATGCAGCATGGCAGCGGCAATCAGCAGGCCTTCGGCGGAGGATGCTTCGTGTTTAGGATAGATACGCAGCATTTCACGCTGAAAATGCTGTGCTTCAGTAAACGCATAAATGTGATAAGCCTGTTGCCAGATCGAGGCATCGGCGGTGAGGTAGCGCAAGGCGCTCCATTTCACCAGCCCCAGTTGGTGATGCAGGGCGCGCAAGGTGGCCAGTTTGATGTCGTCTAGCGGGGTGTTTTTGCTGCGCTGGAACTGGCGGATACATAGCTGGTATCCGTTGGACAGCTCACTCCAGTAAGACAGAATACTGGGCAGGTAGGATTGCGATCTGGCATTATTGTCCAGCAATTCAGCGCATATTTTTTCATGGAATGTGTAGGATGCTTCGTCGACATAAAGCAAGGCCTGCAAGCGCTCTTTGAGCGGCACATCCATATCGCTGTTGAGGCGGCTGATCGCCTTGATGATATCAATGAAAGCACTGTGAAATTCGGCTTCGGGCAGGTTCTGCGCCAGTTGGGTAACCGTTGCGGCGCTCGCATGCTGCGATCCGTTACGCCCCATCACCGAGCCGATAAAAGCTTTAAGATCAAACATGTCGCGCTGTACCCGCTGCGTTGTATTGTTTAATTTTCATAATTTTAATTTTTCAGCTATGCCAGTGAAAATGTAAAACCAGTACCAAGAAGCCCAATGAAACTGTGTCGGATATTACTCACTTCTATTTTCTTCGTGATTACCGCCCATCCTGCTCTGGCCAATTTGTCGACACCACCCCGTATTGGTGTCGTTCTGGGCGGCGGCGGAGCACGTGGTTTTGCCCACCTTGGTGCGCTACAGGAACTGGAAAAACTGAAAATCCCCATCAGTTGCATCGCGGGCACCAGTGCGGGCTCGCTGATTGGCGGTATCTATGCAAGTGGTGTGCCATTGTCGCAGCTTGCAGAGACCTTTGCCAGAACAGACTGGGATCTATTGACATCGGGCAAGCCGCCCCGCGCCGATGTACCTTATATCCGCAAGCGTGAAGACACCCGCAACTATCTTGATCTGACGCTAGGCGTAGCCGATGGCAAGTTGCGCCTGCCGCGCGGCGCCATCAATTCTCAGTCCATAGATCTTTATATACGCTACCTGACCCGCGATGCGGCAGCTGGCAGCTTTGATGAGCTCCCCATCCCGTTTCGGGCATTAGCCACCGATCTGGAAACCGGGGACGCCGTGGTATTTGACAAAGGCGATCTGTCTACGGCGCTACGCGCCAGTATGGCGGTGCCCGGTGTGTTTGACGCAGTTAATGTCGATGGCCGTGTTCTGGTCGATGGGATGCTGGCGCGCAACCTGCCGGTGTCCGATATCAAGGGGCGTTGTGCCGATGTGGTGATTGCCATTGATGTGGGAGAGCCCCTGAAGAAAAGCAAGGATATCGAGAGCTGGCTGGATGTCTTGAGCCAAAGTATCAACTTGGGTGTCAATCGCAATGTGCGCGAGCAATTGGCCTTGCTTGGTCCGGATGATGTGTTGTTGCAGCCCAAGCTGGGGAGCACTTCTGCCACCGCGTTTTCCGACAGCATGGCTATTGCGGAAACCGGGCGTCAGGCGGTGCGTGAGCATGCGGCATTATTGTCCCGTTTCTCTCGCTCGGATCAGGATTATCAGGCCTGGCGTGCCAGTTTAAAACGTAAGGCGGCACCACATATCAACGAGGTACAGCTCAAGGAAACCAGTACGGTCAACCGGCAGGCCTTGCAGGAAAAGCTGGCCATTCCAGCGGGCGAGGTGCCACAGAAAGATTTTCTCGACCGGTTGCAATCGGTGTTTGCCGAGGGGGATTACGACAGCCTCTCTTATACCTTGCAGCATGTCGACGGGCGCAATGTCGCTGCGGTCATGCCGGTCGAGCGCAATAGTGGCCCCAATACGCTACGTTTTGGCCTGAGCCTGGAGGGGGCGAGCGATGGGGATGCCACGTTTGCCTTGCTGGCCAGCCAGCGCCGTGTATGGATGAATACGGCGGGCGGCACCTGGTTTAACGAGGCGCGCGTTGGCGAGAATCTGTATTTGGGCAGCGAGTTTTATCAGCCCCTGACGGCTACATCGCCCTTTTTTGTTTCGGCGCGGGCTTTTGTGCGTGACGATATATATTCGCTGTATGACGGCTCGCATAAACGGCTGGCCGATTTTAATCTGCGCGAGCGCCAGATAGGCCTGGCAGGCGGGCTTGCGCTGGGCAAGTATGGCGAGTGGCGACTGGGACTGTTTCGGGGCGACCTCGACTCAGCCGTCAAGGTTGGCGATCCAGCCTTGTTGTCCGACACCCGCTACCATATCGGCGGCATCGAGTCCTCGCTCACCATTGACCAGTTCGATAATCCACGCTGGCCGCGCAAGGGCTACGCCATGCAGCTGAAGGTGCAAAAAGCCATCGAGGCCTGGACGGACCCGGCCTTTGACCAACTCGTCACTTTCGACGGCAGTTTTGATTATGTCACCACCACCGCGCAGGACCTGACCTTGCGCCTGACCGGCAAGTTTAATGGAGGCACTGACGAGGGCCGCTATATTGCGCCCTTGGGCGGTTTCCTTAATTTGTCCGGCTACCAGAAGGATGAGTTGCTAGGCCAGCGCGCGGCCCTGGCTAGGGTGATGGGCTACTGGCGTGTGGCTTCCTTGCCCTCGGCGCTGGGTACCGGGGTATATCTGGGCGGCTCGCTTGAGGCTGGGCGGGTATGGGGCGGACTGTGGCAAGAGAAGCGCAGTAGCTGGCTGCCTGCAGGCTCGGTGTTTATCGGTGCCGACTCCCTGATTGGTCCTTTGTTTGTCGGTGCCGGTTATGGTGAAGGCGGGCGCTTGATTGGCTATTTCTATCTGGGGGCGGATTATTGATCGGGAGCATGCCCTGCTTAGCCTTGCCATCAGGTAATGTTATACAGTAACATCCGCGATCTTGAAAATGGCCGGGGATGGCGTGCGATGGATACGCAACATTATCTGCAAGCGGCAGAGCGGCTTTGTGCCGCCAATGGCGGCAAGCTGACCGAACTCAGGCGCCAGGTGCTAGAGCTGGTGCTGGGCTACCCCGGCGTGGTCAAGGCGTATCAGGTGCTGGCCGATTTACAGCGCGACCGCGGCGCGGCTGCGCCCCCTACCGTCTACCGCGCACTGGACTATCTGGCTCAGTACGGCATGTTGCATCGTGTTGATGCCTTGAACGGTTATATTGTCTGCCACCATTTCGAGTGCAGCCATCAAGCCCTGATTCTGGCCTGCGAACAGTGTGGCGGGGTCGAAGAACTCGATGCCGACGCGACTTTTCAGTCTCTTTCCCAAACAACGGCCCGTGCCGGTTTTGTGCCGCGTGCGCAAAGTCTGGTACTGACCGGCAGTTGCAAACATTGCCAGCCATGAAAAAAACCATAGTCAATCTGCTCAGCGGCTTTCTCGGCGTCGGCAAGACGACCGTATTGCGACACCTGATCGCACACAAGCCGGCACACGAGCGCTGGGCCATTATCGTCAACGAATTCGGCGAAATCGGTATCGATGGCGCCGTGCTCTCCGATGGCGAGGTGCCGGTGGCCGAAATTGCCGGCGGTTGCCTGTGTTGTGTGGCGGGGCCGCAAATGACCGTGACCGTTGCCACTTTGCTGCGTCGCGAACGCCCTGACCGGCTGATTATCGAAGCCAGCGGCCTTGCCCACGCCGCCAGCGTGATCGACGAATTGCGCGCCAAGCCCTTGGGCGATGCGCTGGAAATCGGCGCGGTGCTGACCCTGGTGGATCCGCGCCAGTTTGTGAACCCCGATTACGCCTTGCAGCCGCTCTATCGCGATCAGGTTGCCATTGCCGATGTGTTGCTGGCGACCAAGCTGGATTTGTGCGACAGCGCGACGCTGGGCACATTCCGCGATAAGGCTGCGGCATTGTTCCCGGCCAAAATGCTGGTAGCTGAGGTTGCACAAGGTGCGGCAGATCCGGCCTGGCTGAGCCTGATGCCCGCGGCCAAGCCGCGCTATCGCCCGGCGCTGGCCAAAGGGACCGATGGTGGTTGGCAGTCTCAGGGCTGGACCTTCCCACCTGAGCGAGACTTTGACGGCGAGCGTCTGACCCGCCTGTTCGATGATCTGCCTCGCCTCGTGCCCGGCCTTGTGCGGGCCAAAGGGGTATTTCGCGTTCTGGGCAGCTGGGTGTGGCTGAACTGGAGCGAAGGGCAGTGGGGGGCGGCACAGGTTGCCTGGCGGCGTGACAGCCGCTTTGAAGTGATCGCGCCTGGAATAGATGCAGCAGCACTCGAGTCGGCGCTCAATGCCTGTCTGGAGTCAGTCTGATGCATGCGCATTCGCACGAAAAACCGCGCCGCCTGCGCCTTAGCCTGATCACGATGTCGGCACTGGACCGTTTGCTGGGTGTGGCCGTCTTGCTGATTATCCTGTGGGGCTTGGTGGCCTGGGCGCTGGGGACGAATTCATGAAAATAGCCCTCAAAAACCTGACGGTTTCCTATCAGCGCCACCCTGCAGTACATCACGCATCGGGCGAGTTTGCCCTGGGTGACGCGACGGCGATTTTTGGGCCGAATGGCGCGGGTAAAAGCACGCTGCTTAAGGCGATGATGGGTGCGCTCAAGCCGGATGCGGGGTCGGTTGAGCTATCGGGTCTGGCGGTGCGGGACATCGCCTATTTGCCACAGCAGTCGGAAATAGACCGCTCCTTGCCGGTGTCTGTGACCGATCTGGTCGCGACTGGTTTATGGCACGAGTCTGGTGCTTTTGGCCGCATGGGGCGGACTGGTTTGGCGCGTGTGGCCCATGCGCTCGAGCAGGTGGGACTCACCGGTTTTGCCGCTCGCCCCATCAGTGCCTTGTCCAGCGGGCAATTCCAGCGCGTCCTGTTTGCGCGCATCCTGGTGCAGGACGCGCGCCTGATTCTGCTGGACGAGCCTTTTAACGCGGTGGATGCCAAGACGACCTTTGATTTGCTGGAGCTGGTGCGGCAATGGAAAGAGGAGGGCAGAACGGTGATTGCCGTGCTGCACGACTATGAGCAGGTGCGCGCCTATTTCCCGTATACCTTGCTGATGGGGCGTGAAGTCATCGCCTGGGGTACGACCGAAACGGTGTTGACCGATGCCAATTTGCGCCGTGCAGTCGACCGCACCGCCAGCTGGCACGACAAGGCGCCGGTGTGTCACACCGATGAGGAGGCCGCATGATCTGGCAGACTATTTATGATTTTGCTTTTGCGCCCTTTATCGAGTTCAGCTTTATGCGCCGCGCGCTGGTGGCCTGTATCGCGCTGGCGCTGGGCTCGGCGCCTATCGGACTATTGCTGGTCATGCGGCGCATGAGCCTGATGGGCGATGCCATGAGTCATGCCGTGCTGCCAGGGGCGGCCATCGGCTTTATGCTGGCTGGCCTGTCCTTGCCGGCGATGAGTCTGGGCGGCTTTGTGGCGGGTGTGCTGGTTGCCATATTGGCGGGGCTGGCGACGCGCTACACCTCGGTCAAGGAAGACGCGAGCTTTGCCGCGTTTTACCTCTTGTCACTTGCTGCCGGTGTGTTGCTGGTTTCCGTGAGTGGCAGCAATGTCGATCTGATGCATATCCTGTTCGGCTCGGTTCTTGCGGTAGATGATATGGCCTTGCTGCTGGTTGCTGGCGTGGCCTCCGTAACCTTGACCATGCTGGCGATTATCTGGCGTCCGCTGTTGCTGGAGTGTCTGGATCCGGTTTTTTTGTCGGCTGTGCGAGGTGGCGGGCAATGGTGGCACCAGTTATTTTTGCTGCTGGTCGTACTGAATCTGGTTGCCGGTTTTCAGGCGCTGGGAACCTTGATGGCGGTGGGGCTGATGATGCTGCCGGCGATTACTGCGCGCTTGTGGGCGCAAAGTGTTGGCGGCATGCTGCTCTGGTCGGTGAGCGTGGCCATGCTTTCCGGTTTTGGCGGGCTGTTGCTGTCTTATCATGTGGAGCTGCCGTCCGGTCCTTCCATCATCCTGCTGGCCGGCTTGTTTTATCTGGTTTCCTTGTTGTTCGGGTCACAAGGCGGCGCGCTGCCGCGCTACATCCGTGCCCGGCATTTTGAAGAGTAAAATATGAAAAAAGTAGCCATGTTGCTGCTGATGGCAGCTTTCCCGCTTTCTGCCTGGGCCAAAATGCCTGTTGTCACCAGTTTTAGCATTATTGCCGACATGACCCGTGAAATCGGTGGCGACCGGATTGAGGTCGTGTCGCTGGTTGGACCTGATCAGGATGCGCATGTATTTCAACCTAAGCCGGCCGACGTCAAGCGCGTGGGTGAGGCTAAGGTTTTTGTGGTCAATGGTTTGGGTTACGAAGGCTGGATGGGGCGCCTGACACGCGCTGCCAATTTTAAGGGGGTCGTCGTTTCGGCGGCGTCTGGTGTTTCAGCGCTTAAAGTGGCGAGTGATGATCACGATCATGGTCATGGTGCTATTGATCCTCATGCCTGGCATGATCCGGTACGGGTGCAAAACTACATCCATAATATCGAGGCGGGTTTGACGAAGGCCGATCCTGCAGGTCGCGATATCTATCGCCAGCGTGCGGCGGCTTACTCGGCCAAGGTCAAGGCGATGGATGCATGGGCTGTTCAGCAGTTTTCCACCATACCGCTAGCACAGCGCAAGGTATTGAGTTCGCACAATGCTTTTGCCTATCTGGGGGCGCGTTACCAGATCAGCTTTCTGGCACCTCAAGGGGTCAGTACCGATGCCGAGGCTTCGGCCAAATCGGTGGCCCGGTTGGTGCGCCAGGTGAGACAGGACAAGATACGTGCAGTATTTGCCGAAAATATGGCCAGCCAGCGCCTGATGGATCAGCTCTCGCGTGAAGCTGGCGTCAAGGTCGGTGGCAAGCTGTATTCGGATGCCTTGTCTCCCTCGGGCGGCCCGGCGGACAGCTATCTTGCGCTGTTCCGCCATAATGTTTCGGCTATTGTTTCTGCGCTTAAATAAGCGCCAGGCGTAACAAGGGGATGATGCCGGTCAGCGTAACCAGCAGACCGGCTCCCCGCCGGACATAGCGTTGCTGCAGTAGCTGTTTAAGCCGCGTGGCAAACACCCCCATCAGCAGCAAATTAGGCAAAGTGCCCAGTGCAAAGGCCAGCATCAGCAGGGCGCCATGGCTGGCGCTTGCGCTAGCCAGTGCCGACAGGCTGGCGCTATACACCAGGCCGCAAGGTAGCCAGCCCCAGAGCGCGCCGATAGCCAGTGCTTGTGGCAGCGTCCTGATCGGCAACAGCCGCCGTGACAGCGGTTGCAGGCGACGCCATAGCGGGCGACCAATCGCCTCTATGCGGCTCAATAAACCGGACAGGCCCGCCAGATATAAGCCCATCAGGATCAGGATCAGATTGGCCGCAATATAAAGTAGCAGTTGCACCTTTGCCAGATGTCCGCCGGACAAGGCAAAACCGCTGATGCCACCGGCTAATGTACCGATCAGGACATAGCTGGCGATGCGGCCGGTGTTGTAGCCGGCGAGAAGCAGCCAGTTGGCTTGATGCTTGGCGTGTTGTGGTGACAGCGCAGTCACAATGCCGCCGCACATGCCCAGGCAATGCCCCCCGCCGAGCAAACCTGCAACAAAAAGAGAAAACAGACTGGTTTCCAGCATGGTGGCCTGTAAAAAATTCAGATTTTAACAGGCTCTGCTTAGATATACGGCTGATGCTTGTCTATAAAGCATGAGTTATCTATCTGTGTCATGCCAGTGTCGAATTGTACGCACTGGTGAGAAAGCCTGAGAACAGGCCGCCAGGTTGCTATCGATCTGGCTTTAAAGAACTCAAGGATTGTATTTTAAGTAGCTAAAGTCAGGCCTTGCGCCTATAGCAGATTTTATGCAGAACAAGATTAAAGGAGTGGAAATGAAATTCATCGTAGTAGAAAAACTGGGGCAGTCTGCCATTGTCACCATTGACAATGCCCCTGCCAATACACTTGGGCTGGATGTCCTCGCTGAGCTGGAGTCTACGGTAAAAAGCTTGTCGAATGATGAAAACATCCGCGCATTAGTGGTAACAGGTGCGGGGGATCGGTTTTTTTGCTCTGGAGCCGATCTCAATATGTTTACCTCGGGTGACAAAGAGAAGGCCGCGCAAGTCATTGATGCCTTTGATCGCTCATTTGCAGCTATCCGCAACTTTGACGGGGTGACCGTCGCGGCCATTAATGGCTATGCACTGGGCGGTGGGCTGGAGCTTGCATTGTGCTGTGATTATATGGTTGCAGAGCAAGGTGCGCTGATGGGGCTGCCCGAGGCGCGGGTTGGTCTGATTCCGTGCGCCGGCGGCACCAAAATGCTGGCGGACAAAGTCGGCAAAGCCTGGGCTAAGCGCATTGTCTTGGGGGGCGAGACCGTGGATGCCCGCAAAGGTTTTGACATCGGCCTGCTGGAAGAGATTGTTGACCCCGGTTTTGCAAAAATTGTCGCGGTTAGCCTGGCTGAAAAAGTCGGAGGGCAAGGTACGTCCGCCGTGGCGGCGGCACGACAGCTGATTGACAACTCCAGTGACGTGACGCTGACGAGCCAGCTGGAGGCGGAACGATCGGCATTTCTTCAGCTGATCGGCAGTGCGGAACAATTGGAGGGCGTGCAGGCTTTTATTGAAAAGCGCAAGCCGATCTGGTGCACCGAAGATGAGGACTAAGGTTGCCCAAGCATATAGCTAAGTGGTGCCAGCAGTTGGCGCGCCAGATTGAGCAGGATAGGGCTGGTGATGGCAAGTAGCACAAAAATAGACCAATGGGTCTGTCCGTTATGCTTGGCCTCTGCCAGAAGTACGCGGTAAGCCGCATAGATCAGCAGCACCATCAGGCTGGGTAGCAATAAATAGGCGGTCAGGATCTCTGGTGCTTTTAATGATGCCAAAAGTATGCCGCTATGTACGGCCAAGTGGGCGTTGTAATAAGCACCAAGTTTGCGGCTTTTTTCCGGGTAGTACAGACCTTTGCTCGTCCAGCGTGCACTGCTAAGTGACCATAAGGCAGAGGCAATGCCTGTCACTGCGTAGAAATACGCTAGCGGCAGGTAAAGCGCCCAGAGCTTGAGTGAGGGGAGCGTCAGTTTGGTCAGAATGGCGGCAATAAAGTAGGCGGCAAAGAGCGCCGCCATGCCGGTGGCGCTGCGGCTACGACAAATCAGCCAAAGGCCATGTAGCAGATAAAGCAGTAGCATCAACGCAAGGCCGATGTTTGCCGCTGTCACTGGCATGTGCTCATGCTGTGCCATAAGGCATGCGACAGGATTGTCCCGATCTGTGCCAGATAGTGCGTATCCAGTTCAGGGCTGAAGCGGTCTGTATCCTCGCTTGCAATCACTAATAGGCCGAAGGCTTCTCCGTCGGGGCTACGCAGGGAGAGCTTGGCAAAGGATTGCAGTACGGGCTCGGGCAAAAAGCATGCAACAAGCTCTTCGCTTGCATAGTGGCCACAGCTAGGGGCATGCAGTTTGTGCGCCTGCTGTTGTAGTACTGTCGAAGCGCGAAGGTTTGGGGCTAATTGACTGCTGCCCCATAATCGGATCAGTACCCGATTCAGGCCGAATTGCTGTTCAAAACAATCAAGTGCAGCCTGAACGCAGGCATTGGTTGAATGTCTTGGCAGCAGGCTCAGCGTCAGTTGATGCATGCGGTCAAGCAATACTTCATTTTCTTGCGCCTGTTGCTGCAATTGCGCCAGTTGGCGCTTAATTTCGGTATTTTGTGACTGAAGCTGGCGGATTCTCTGCTCGGCAAAAGGAATGATGACCTGATCTTTTGGATGCAGCCAGCCAAATTCTTCGGTTTTCTGGCGGATAAACTCCGGGTTGTTAAGCAGGAAATCCAGCACCTCCTCGCTTTGCATCAGCTAGCCTTTCCGATTTCTATTTCACCGGTAAAGACTGTAACGGCAGGCCCGCTCATCATGACTGCATGACCTTCCCCTTGCCAGCGTATCGTCAGATCCCCTCCGCGTGCATGTACCAAGACTTCATGGTCCAGCCAGCCTTGACGAATGCCGGCAACTACGGCTGCACAGGCACCCGTGCCGCAGGCTAGCGTTTCGCCGGCACCGCGCTCGTATACACGCAGGGCGATTTCATTGCGCTTGATGACTTGCATAAAGCCGGCATTAACCCGCTCGGGAAAGCTCGGATGTGATTCAAGTACTGGTCCCAGCGTCGCAACTTCTGCCGTTGCCAGATCTTCAACCCGTAACACCGCGTGCGGGTTTCCCATGGATAGGGCAGCTATCTGGTACGGCTTGCCAGAGAGCATGATGGGGTAGGCGAGTGCGGCAGTGTCGGCAAGAAAAGGAATCTCTTGCGGGGTGAAGCGGGGAATGCCCATATTGACGACGATGCGCCCTGTCAGATCCATTTCCGGGACGATGACACCGCGCGCGGTTTCGACGCGGATAGCCCGCTTCGCGGTCAACTGCTGTTCAATGACAAACTTGACGAAACAGCGTGCGCCATTGCCGCACTGCTGGACTTCGCTGCCATCATTGTTGTAAATGCGGTAGCAAAAATCGTTTTCCGGCTGATGGGCGGGCTCGACCAATAGCAACTGGTCAAAGCCGATGCCGAAGTGGCGGTCTCCCAGTTCGCGTATATGTTCCGGAGAGAGGCTGACTGTCTGGCGCACACCGTCTATCACCATGAAGTCATTGCCAAGGCCGTGCATCTTGCTGAATTTTAGTTTCATGTGAACGCAGAGTGTGCAAAAGGGTAAGGCATATCATAAACGATATGCGTGCTACTTAATACCGGGTAAGACATGGGCATTGACAGCTTACTAACCGGTAAGTAGAGTCAGATCCATGAAAATGGAATCTGCCGTCAAAGGGGAAACCCGCAAGAAAATCCTCGATTTAGCCGAGGCTTTGCTGCTAAGCCATGGCTACCATGGTTTCAGTTATCAGCAAATCAGCAAGGTATTGGGCGTGCGCAATGCAGCCATCCACTACCATTTCCCGCATAAGACCGATCTGGGTGTGGCGCTGATACAGCGTTACCGCCGGCGTTTTGCCCGCTTTACCGATTCCCAGCAGCTATTGAGCGGACGGGAGCAACTGGAGCGTTATTTTGAGCTCAGTGAAACCTATTTCGCCAAAGACAGGCAGATTTGTCCAAGTGGCGTCCTGTCTACCGAATTTCCGCGCCTGCCCGAAATCATGCAGGCAGAAGCATCGGCATTCATTGACGAGATGCGAAGCTGGGCTGTACTCATCGCCTTGAAGGGGAGGGCAGAAGCCACGATGACTTATGCCGGCGAAGCTGAGGCTATCGGAGCCGTCCTGTTTTCGACATTACAAGGTGCACTGCAACTGGCACGCATAGATGAAAACATACTGGTGACTGTCAAAAACCAGATTAGAGCCATGCTGGGCATCAACATGGCCGGTTTACACGAGAAGGCGGATAAATAGTATGACGTATAAAAAAAACAGGATGAGCCGTATTGCGGATAAGACCTTATGCTTGCCCACTGGCATGCGTAGTATGGTTTTGAGCCGGATTTTTGGCCGTGTTGTTCCTTTCCTGGCTACATCCGGGCTGCGTTTTGACGAGGTCTCACCTCAGAAAATGGTCGTTTCCCTTCGCAATCAGCGCAAGATCCAAAACCATATCAAGGGTGTGCACGCAGCAGCGATGGCATTACTGGCGGAAACCGCGACTGGTTTTGTTGTCGGCATGAATATGCCGGACAATAAGCTGATGCTGCTCAAGTCCATGCATGTCGATTATTTGAAGCGTGCGCAAGGCGGAATGTGTGCCGAGGCAACACTATCTGCCGAACAGATAAGGAGCATGCACGAACAGGACAAGGGGGATGTCACGGTTAGCGTACGCGTGACGGATGAATCAGGGGAAGAACCCGTTCGTTGTAAAATGATCTGGGCCTGGGTGCCCCAAAAGCGTCAGTAAACCCCGTCGCAATAATACATCAGGAGAGTCAGAGATGAATTTCAATACCCTTACGTTAACCGTCATCGACCACGTTGCCCATGTCAGATTCAATCGTGCAGACAAGGCTAATGCGCTGAATGAAGAGATGTGGCGTGAACTGAAGGCGGCTTTCGAGTGGTGTGATGAAAATACCGAAGTGCGTGCTGCCGTATTATCCGGGGAAGGTAAACATTTTTGTTCCGGTATCGACCTGAGCATGCTCATGGGGGTGCAGGCGGCCGTTGCTGACAAGTGCGATACGCGCAAGCGCGAAAAGCTGCGCAAACTGATTCTAGAGCTGCAAGCTTGCGTATCCAGTCTGGAGAACTGCAGCAAGCCGGTCATTGCTGCCATTCATGGGGCTTGCGTAGGTGGTGGGCTGGATATCGCGCTGGCCGCCGATTTCCGCTACGCCAGCCGGGATGCGGTTTTCAGCGTACGTGAAGTCGACATGGGAATGGTGGCCGATGTGGGCACTTTGCAGCGTTTGCACCATGTGGTTGGTCAGGGGGTATGCCGGGAAATGGCGCTAACGGGTTGCGATGTCAAAGCGGAACAGGCCCAGGCGTGGCAACTGGTCAATCAGCTATTCGATGATGCAGCTTCCGTTGTCGATGGCGCATTGAGCGTAGCTCGCGCTATCGCGGGCAAAAGTCCGGTCGCAGTGCGCGGGAGTAAGCATGTTATCAACTACAGTCGCGACCATAGTGTGGCGGATGGTTTGCAGTATATTGCGACCTGGAATGCGGGGATGTTGATGTCGGAAGACATCCAGAAAGCGGTGATGGCCAGCATGACCAGGCAGCAGGCCGAGTTTCGTGATTGATGATAAGCCAGGGCTAGCCCCAAGCTTACCTGCACGGCGCGGACGCTCCCGGCGGTCAAGGGCTACGACAGCGAACGCATTTGGAGGCAAATCGGGCCCCGAGGGGCCCGAGCCTGGCTGAAGCAGTACCGGGCAGTGGCATTTCACCATGGCAAGCGGAAGCGAAATTACGAAAGCATGGTCGCAATGGCCTGTGCGTTTTTATGGCTGCCGATGTGTAACGTCAATAAAGCCTAATATCGGCGGTAAAATTTCGTGAAAGAATAAGCGATGCTTGCCACCTTGATGCTTTTTACCAGCAAAGTATTTTTTGTCATGGCCGCCTTGCTGCCGATCATGAACCCGCCGGGTATGGTGCCCATCTTCCTGGCCCAAACTTCGCGTAATAGCGAAGCGCAGCGCCATTATCTGGCACGGCGTATCGCGATCAGCAGCTTTGTCCTGTTATTGGGCAGTATGTATATCGGCAGCTTCGTGCTGGAGTTTTTTGGTGTTTCCCTGCCGGTGGTGCAGCTTAGCGGCGGCTTGCTGATTACCTTCTCGGCCTGGCGTTTGCTGAACGATACGCCGGCCGATGCCAGTCCGACTAGCATGCAAGGTGGCGAGCATATTAGTAAGGAAGAGCTTAAACAGCATGCTTTTTATCCGCTGGCATTTCCCTTGACCGTAGGTCCCGGCTCGGTTTCGGTGGCCATTACGCTGGGCGCCTCCATGACCCAGGCCGAGCACGGCCTGCTCAAATATACGCTGGCCCCGGCTGCCAGTCTGGTCGGTGTGGCGCTGGTCAGCCTGATGGTGTTTTTGTGTTACCGCCATGGCGAGAAGCTATTGCGTTATCTGGGCGAAACCGGCGAACTGGTCTTTATGCGCCTGACGGCGTTTATATTGCTGTGTCTGGGGGTGCAGATTATGTGGGACGGCTTCAGCCAGCTGGCAGGCAGCCTGCTTAAGAATCAGCTCTGAGTCGCGGCGGCCTTGTTCGCCGTTGGGCGGTGGGCAAAGATTTAATCTTCGGCCAGCACCGCCTGATTGCGGCCCTTGTTTTTCGCCAGATAAAGCGCCTGATCCGCGGACTTGATCAGTTGGTCCAAACTAATGTGCTGGCCACGGCGGCTGCCGGCTATGCCTGCACTCAATGTGAGCGGGATGGTGGCGTCTCCCAGGGGCAAACCTTGGCGCTCGACCTTGAACAGCATGCGGCGCGCGGCTTCCAGAGCCTGATCTGTTGTCGTGTTCGGCATCAACATAATGAATTCTTCGCCGCCATAGCGCCCGAAAAGGTCTTCGCGCCGCGTGCTATCCAGCAGGTTCAGGCTGATAGCCTGCAAGGCCTGATCTCCGACGGCATGCCCCCAGGTATCGTTTATCTGCTTGAAATGGTCGGCATCAAACAGAATCAGACTAAGTGGCATGCCATTTTGCAAGGCTTCCTGCTGCAACTGTTCTGCACAATGACGAAAATGGCGTCGATTGTACAAACCGGTCAAGGAATCAATACGTGCCAGCTTTTCGGCTTTTCTTTGTAGTGCAGTACGCTGTCTGACTTCTTCTTCCAGCGTTTCATTGCGCTTGAGCGCCGCATGCTTGGCATCTTCGGCGGCATGGATGCGGTGACGGATTTCCAGATATTGCAGGCGGCGCTCAGCAGCCTCACCCAGCAAGGCTTCCTTTTTTTCATGGAAGCCCTGATAGTGCAGCAGCGCCTCGCGATAGCGTTCTTGTTGCTGTAGCAACATGGAAAGCTGCTGATGGGCAAGATAAACCAGCCGGCTGTCACCTGTCTTGCCGGCAAGGGCTAATGCATTGCTAAGTAGCTCTTCAGCCTCATTGAGCTGCCCTAATCTGACTTGACGTAGCCCCATATAATAGAGTGTCTGGGCTTCGTGACGCGGCAGTTGCAGGCGTCTTGCCAGCGCCAGTGCCTCATGCAGGCTGGCGCTGCCGTCTTCACCCACGCCATCCTCGGCCTTGGCCAGTGTAACGAGGTACTCTGCCAGATATTCTTCATGCCCCAGACTACGTAGCAGTAAAATGCTGCGCCGGATATAGACCAGCGCTTCGCGCCCTTGCCCCATGGCAAGTTTGCTATTGGCCAGGCTGTCCAAAGCCAGACTTTCTACCATGAGGTCGCCTGTTTCCCGGGCAAGCTGTATGCTGCGCTCCAGATAGGAGACCGCCTTGTCGTGCTGCCCGAGAAAATAGTAGGTAAAACCCAGGCTGTTCAGTGCGCGTGCCAGCCACGTACTGGGCTCTCCGTTTTCCAGGGTATGGACAGCATCCAGTAAAATGGCCATTGCATCCGGATACAAGCCTTGCAGGATGTAGATATTGCTGATCAGGCACAATAGCCGGGCCTCGGCCTGACTATCTGCGGCCTGTACTGCCAACTGCTGGGCACGTACCAGATCTTCCATCGCCACCATAAAGTGGCCTTGTGCAGTCCGTATCTGGCCGCGCAATTGCAAGGCTTGTAAGAGACGCGGCGCATCCTGCGCCTCTGTCCGGGCCAGCAAATGCTCAAGACAGACAAGCGTGTCACCCAGATTGATGGCGTAGCGCATTTGCGCTTCATCTAGTTTGGCATTGAAGTCTTTAAAACGGTCTGCGGGCATGAGGTCGATTTATTGATAAACGAAGCATTTGAGACGACCGAACAATATATAATTTAATCATTATAATGTCGAGGCTAGTGTCTCTAGCCGGGAGTAGTCATGTCAGAAGATATCCGCCTGAGTCGCCGCCTGACCGAACTGGGTCTGGTCGCATCGCGACGCGAAGCCGATGAATGCATAGAAATGGGCTTTGTCCGCGTAGATGGTGAAACGGTACAAGCCCTGGGAAGTCGCATCAGCGCCACCCAAACCATTACGCTGGAGCGCAGCAAGATTCAGCCGCCGCCTTCCCGTGTCACCCTGCTGTTGAATAAGCCCGCTGGCGTCGCCAATCCTTTGCCTTTATTGCAAGCTGCGACACGCTGCGACAAAGACCGCAGCGGCTGGGCCTGGCTTTCCCGTTGTAGCACCCATTTGCAAGAAGCTGGCTGGCTGGATGCGGACAGTAGCGGCTTGATGGTGCTAACGCAGGATGGTGCGTTGGCCAACCGCTTAACGCGGGATGCGCGCGATTACGAGCAAGAGTACTTGGTATGGGTGGATGGCGGGCTGGATGAGGCGGCACTGGTGCGTTTGAATGCCATACGCGAGCTGGACGATGGCCCTTTGCTCCCATTCAAAGCCAGTCGTCAGGGCGGGCGGCAGCTACGTCTGGTCCTGCGCGAGAACCGCGAGTATCTGGTCCATCGCCTGCTGGATGAGGCCGGTCTCAAGACACAGATGGTTAAGCGCCAGCGTATCGGCCGCATTGCCCTGGGACATCTGGAAGAGGGCCAGTGGCGCTATCTGATGATGGGCGAGCGCTTTTAAACGCTCAAATGCCGGGTGGTACGTGAGCGATACGTAGCGCCCGGCATGTTTATTACTGCACGAAGCCGCTATCCGTTCAGATAAAGAGCTCGGAAATCATGCAGCGCACCGAGCCGCCACCGTAGGTTTCGATGGTCTTCACATCCGGCGAGATGATTTCGCTGCTTTTTTCGATGATGGCCCGCTGTTCGGCCGTCAGGCAGTCGTAGGTTGCCTTGGTCATCACGGTAAAGCGCTTGCCGCCGGTGCCTTCCAGTTCGATCTCGTTGCCGGCGAAGTGGTTGATCTGCTCTTCGCTTACATCGATGATTTCCTTGCCGTTTTCTTCCAGTTCCTTGACCACCATCGCGCGCTCGGCGGGGTCGTCGATGGAGGACAGACAGATCACGGCGAATTTCTCGCCCAGACCCATCATCACATTGGTGTGGTAGATGGCTGCGCGGCGGTTCTGGTAGGTCTGGAAGGCGTGAAAGGCGACGGGTTTGAAGTCGTTGTCGGCGCAGAACTGGCGGAACAGCGTCTCGTCGGCGCGTACCGACAAGCAGCAATAGGCCTTGCGGTTGACGCGGTCCAGTACCATGGCGCCGGTGCCTTCGAGGAACTGGTTCTTTTCTTCGTACTGCGTGTAGTTGGTCAATTCGACATGCGCCAAGCCGATGGATTCGATCAGACGGCCCAGGAACTTGATGCGCTCGGTACGGCGGTCATGGGCAAACATCGGGCACAGTGCCAGCTTGCCGCCTTCCTGCGATACGAACCAGTTGTTGGGGAAAATGCTGTCTGGTGTTTCGCACAGTTGGTTGTCGTCCTGCAGTACATGCACGGTAATGCCCTTGCTCTGCAGTAGGGCCACCATATTGTCGAATTCAATCAGCGCCTTGGCCTGCACGATGTCGCGTTTTTCACCCAGATTGTGCTGGTAAAAATCATTAGCTGCCGTCTCCTGATTGAAATAGAAGGAAACCGGGCGAACCATACAAATTTGATTGGTAATCTGGCGAGCCATAGTGAACATCTCCTGAACTAGGTAAATACCCGGCTTGCTGGATAGACCCGGGTGTATACAATGTCGATATCGGCGCACAGGCGGCATAAAGCTGCGCCACCTGTCGACTTGTTCAGCATAGACGTGCAATTTGTACGCTTCCACCCGCATTGCCGCTATAAATTTCGCCGGGCATTTACCTCAGCAGTAGCGCTGCTGGATGCTGGAAAAGTCTTCTGCACCATGACCGGCGGCCACATGTTTTTCAAATAGCGTATACGCCAGCGCGCCAAGCGGCGTATCGGCATGAGACGCATGGGCACTGTCGCGTGCCAGCCCCAGGTCCTTGAGCATCAGGCTGGTCATAAAGCCGCCGCTGTAACCGCGACTGGCCGGGCTGTTGGCCATAACGCCGGGCCAGGGGTTATAGACTTCAAGTGCCCAGTTGCGCCCCGAGCTTTTGCTCATGATGTGCGACAAGACGGCAGGGTCGAGCCCGTTTTTTACCCCCAGTGCCAGTGCTTCGGCCGTGCCGGCCATCAGGATGCCCAGCAGCATGTTGTTGCAGATCTTGGCGCTTTGTCCTGCACCATTCTCGCCGGCATGAAATACCGCTTGCCCCATGGCCTGCAGTAGCGGCTGCGCCCGCTCAAGATCATGCGCTGCGCCGCCAACCATAAAGGTCAGCGTGCCTGCCGCCGCGCCCGCCGTACCGCCGGACACCGGCGCGTCCAAGAGCGCGATGCCATGCTGGCTTAAGTCCTGTGCCAGGCGGCACGTAGTGGCAGCATCGATGGTGCTGCAATCTATTGCCAGCGTGCCTGCTTTCATCCGGGGCAGGATGTCCCGGTACAGGCTCTCGACATGGCGCGCAGCCGGCAACATGCTCAGCACAATGCCCGCACCAGCGGCGGCATCTTCGGCACTCGTCGCCACCTTGGCTCCCAGTGTGGCCAGCGTGTCCATGGCACTGGCTGACAAGTCGTAAACTGTGACGTCAAAGCCCTTGCGCACCAGATTGGCCGCCATGGGGCCACCCATATTCCCCAGCCCGATAAAAGCAATTTTTTCCATTTTTCTGTTTCCTATAGCAAGTCGGCCAGCGGGTGCGCATCGCGTGCCCAGGGCGAAGTGAAATGTGCGGCGATGGCCGCCGGATCTATATCGGCAAGGCTCTGGCTACTCCATTGCGGCTGCCGGTCTTTATCGACCAGCAGCGCGCGTACCCCTTCGCGAAAATCGGGGCGGGCGCAGAAGTTGACCGACAGCACAAGCTCCATGCGTAAAGCCTCGGCCAGCGACAGATGACGGGCACGGCGGAAAATTTCCCACGTCACCGCCGCCGACATCGGACAGCCGGCGGCAAAGCCGCTGGCCGCGCCAGCAAGCCAGGCATCGCTGCCGCCATGAGCTTGCTGCAAGGCGTCGGCGACTGCCGTCAGGCTGCCGCGGTTCATTAACTGGTGGATGGCAATCAGCCTTGGTGCAATGTGCGAGTCGGGCAGGGCATGCGGGCAGGCGTCTTCCAAACTATCGAGCAAGGCGCTGACGGTGGCAAAATCATCGCCACCATCCCAGCTTGCGTGATGCAAGGCGTCAAGCAGCTTGGGCCAACTGGCGTGATCCAGCACACAATCGGCCAGATTGGCGATCAGCGCATCATGGGCATTGATCGCGGCACCGGTCAGCCCCAGAAACAGCCCCAGCCTGGCGGGCATGCGTTGCAAAAACCAGCTGCCGGCCACATCCGGATACAGGCCAATGGCGATCTCGGGCATGGCAATGCGGGTACGCTCGGTGAGTACCCGGTGGCTCGCCCCCGCAAGCAGCCCCAGCCCGCCACCCATCACGATGCCGTTGCCCCAGACGATAAGCGGCTTGGGGTAGGTGTGGATGGCGTAGTCCAGCCGGTACTCATCGGTAAAGAAGCTTTGCGCCGCAGGACTGGGGTAGCGCGTATCTTGCAGCAAGGCCTCGCGCAAGGCGCGCACATCACCGCCGGCACAGAAGGCCTTGTCGCCGGCGCCGCGCAGCACTACACAGGCGACCAAAGGGTCGCGCTGCCAGCGGGCGAGCTGGTTTGCCAGCAGGCCGACCATGTCATGGCTTAGCGCATTCAGCGATTTTTCGGCATTCAGCGTAGCTAACGCGATACGGTGGCCGCTGGCGGTGGTGAAGCTGTCGAATAAAACAGGGCTGTCCATCCGGTGTCCTTTACTGCCAGTGCGGCGTACGTTTTTGCAGGAAAGCGGCGACGCCTTCTTGCTGGTTGGCACCATCGAACAGACCGACAAACAGCTCGCGCTCCAAAGGCAGGTTCAAGGCCGGCGCATTGAAGCGTGCGCGCTGGATCAGCGTCTTGCAGGCGGCAACCGAATCGGGCGACGCTCCGCTCACCTTTTCCGCCAGAGCCAGCGCGGCGGCGCGTGCATCCCCCGGTGCCACCACTTCCTCGATCAGGCCGATGCGCAGCGCGGTGGCCGCATCGACGCGTTCGCCCAGCAAGATCATGCGCTTGGCCCAGCCTTCGCCCACCAGGTGCGGCAACAGTTGGGTGCCGCCGGCACACGGCAACAGCCCCACCGCCGCCTCGGGCAGTGCCATTTGCGCGCCGTGCGCGGCGACGCGGATGTCACAGGCGAGCGCCACCTCCAGCCCGCCGCCCATGGCGTAGCCGTTGATGGCGGCAATGCTGACGCCGCGCCAGCCCGACAGTGCCTCGAAAGCGCGCCCGAACAGGCGCGACAAATCGGTGGCCGCCGCGTGCGAGCCGTCGGCAAACTGCTTGAGATCGGCCCCTGCGCAGAAAAACTTGCTACCGGCACCGGTGAGCACCAGCGCACGGATAACGGTCTGCGAGTCAAGGTCGCATACCAGCTGGTGAAGGGCCGTCAGGCTCTGTGCGGTCCAGGTATTGGCCGGCGGGTTGTCCATCACCACCAGCAAGGTGGTGCCGTGTTGTTCCAGCACGAGGCCGGGGTAATGTGGCTGCATTCTGTGTTCCTTGTCCGTGTTGTTGTCTGGGCTAGCTTGCCGCTGCGTGGGCCGGTGGCGGTAGATACCGTCTTGCCCATCATGCGGTCAAGTAGTCCGA
>NZ_WSSB01000013.1 GCF_009831765.1 Craterilacuibacter sinensis
ATAGTGTGGCATTCGCCATGTGAAAGTAGGACACCGCCAGATGCCCCATATAAAACCCCAGCTCATCAGAGCTGGGGTTTTTGCATTAAGGTGAAACACCCAGAATTCGCCGCGTTGCCTGAGGCAGCGCAAGCAGCCGTTTATTTCTGGTAGCCATAGCGAGATGGTCCCACGCCTTCCCATCCCGAACAGGACCGTGAAACATCTTAGCGCCGATGATAGTGTGGCATTCGCCATGTGAAAGTAGGACACTGCCAGAAGCCCATATCAAAAAGCCCGACTCGATGAGTCGGGCTTTTTGTTTTCAGCTTCGCTGGCTACTTAAGCTGTATTCATCATTATGTAGTTTGACCGCAGGTCCCGTCATACCGTAGATGCCTAATTCGATCAGCTTGCGGGCATCGGCCGGATCGCTTATGCCTTTGGCCAGCAGGTTAATGCCCATAAGCGTCGTCATTTGCAGCAGCCCTTTGACGACGGCTTGTTGTCCTTGATCCTGGTGAATGCCATGCGTCAGTACCCCATCCAGTTCCAAATATGAAATACCGGCTTCGGCTAGCTTCGCAACCAGACTCAGGTCATGACCGATGATCTCCACGCCCAAGCGATGGCCTTTTTGCTGCATGCCATGACTGAACGCAAGAAAAGCCGGCCAGTGTGCGAGTAGAGCCATTTCGTGAAACTCGAAATTAACCCTGATGCCCTGCGTCTTGTTTAGCAGGTGGTGTACTTGGGTGTTGAAGTCAGGGTGGGCAAGCGAGGCCGGAGAGACATTGATGGCAATGCATGAGCTAGGCGCATGTTGTAATCCCTGCTCTAGTGCAGCGAGATCCGGTTGCTGGCTGATGCCCAGGCGCAGGCTATGCGATAGCAGACGCAGAGCGCTGACCTTGGCTGCACTTTCGCTTGCCGGCAGATACAGCATGCCTTCCTGCCATAACACGCCGCCTGTTGCATCGACGACCGGATACCAGTCAAGGCGCAATAAACGCTGTCTGCATGCTTGTTCAATGGCTTTGCGCCAGTTCTGTTCGCTATGGATGTGTACCACGGTGTGATCCAGGCGGCAGAAACTATTGGGTGCCTGTGCAACGGCTTGTGCCAGCGCCTGACTGGTCTGAGACAGGATATCGCTGAGCTTATCCTTGCCATTGAAGCTTGTTATACCGATATGCGCGACTTCCTGCTGATCACATAAACCCATCTGCGGATAGCGGGCATATTGTTGTAATAGCGTGCGGGCGAGGGTGTCGGCATCGCTCGAGCTTAATTCGGGGCAGAGCAGGGCGAAATCAGCGCCACGCAGCCTGACCGCCAGGGCGCCTTGATGGCAGGTGGCGGCCTGAGCCAGTTCTGCGGCAAACCTTTTCAGTAAATTATCGGTATGTTGACCGCCTATGCGGCCATTCATCTCTGAGAGCCCGGCCACGCGCAACAATAGCAACTGGCCGTTTAAGTCTTCTCCTTCTGTGTTTTGCAAGTTGTCCAGAGCACGCTCCAACTGCTTGCGCTTGGCGATGCCGGTGACTTCATCGGTGTCATGCGCCTGATGCAATGTTTCGATTTCATTGCTCAAACTATGTAAATAGCCTTGCAGGCGTTCGACCATCTGGTTCATCGCTTGTGCCACTCTGGAAAGTTCAGGGATGGCAGGCTCCTGGATGCGGATAAAGCGGCGCTCACTGATGGCTTTAGCCTGTTCGACGACCTGGTCTAGCTGGCGGCGTATACGGATGATATCGAGTGAACCTATGAGGCCGGTCAGCAGGCCGGCCAATAGCAGGCCCAACACGGTGTAAAGCATGCTGCGCCATAGGGAGGCATAGGCATAGGCGATATCGCTTTGCACCTCCAGTGTGCCGGCTTGCAACCATCCTTTACTAATATTCGCCTGTCCCGGCGGCGGGGACAGGGCCAGTAGCTGTGGCAGCCAAGCCGGGGCGGATGGCTCGCTATCGAGGTTGTTGCGCTCGAGCAAGATACTGCCATCTGCTCCTGTCCAGCGTATCCGGCGATAGTGACCCTGATCGAAACTGGCATTGATCAGTGTTTCCGCCATGGCGCGATCTGCCTGCTGCTGGGTGATCATCAGTGCCAGCGAGTTGGCGGTATCCGCATTCTGTGCTGTTAGCTGCTGTTCAAGATAGTTGCGTGCGCCTAACAGATTGGCGGTCAGCGAGGTGCTAAGCGCCAGAAAAACCAGTAGCAGCAACAAGATCCAGAGGCGTTGGCTAAGGGAAAGTCGAGTCATGATGTGCTCGTTTAGATAGATCAAAAAACAAAACCGTCTTTGCGCATACGCTCCATCACCTGGCGCCAGCGCGTGAGGCGATCAACGCTGCTACGGGTATTGCCGGCCCAGAGTGCTTCGGTGTTGAAGCTGAATACCGGGGTCAGGTCATTGCGTTGCGATGCGGGCAGTATGCTGGTGACCAGATTATCGAGAACCAGAGGTTCTGCACTGGGGCTAGGGTAATAGGCCAGTACCATATGTGCCTGGCTGACATTACTGTCCGGGCCGCCGATGCGTGCCTTGACATAGGTCAGGCGCAGCTTGGCGGCTTCGATACCACTGCTGCGCAGGGAAATGTATTTGGCAATGGCAAAGTCTTCGCAGTCTCCTGCACCTTTGGCAAACATTTCCAGCGGGCTGGCCCAATAGTCACTTTGTTGCCATATCGCGAAATCATCAGCAAAGCGGATGCGGCGATTGATGAACTGGTTGACCGCCTTGAGTTTGCCCATTTCATCCGTTTGGCCAAGTGGCGCCAGCATGCTGGTCCAGTCGCGGTAAAGTACCAAGGACTGGCCACCATACTGTCGTGCAGCCTGTTCTGCGGGCAACTCCAGTGAAGCGGTGCTTGCAGCCAGGAGCAGCCATACCACGGCATGTAGCCGAAGATATCGTCTGATTGGTGAATGCAGTCGCTTCATCTGGAAATATTTTTAGCGGCAAAGTTTAATGCTATACAGATTTAAATCATTAAGGTATATAATTTAAGCATAAATAAATGTTTATTCTGTTTTAGAAATAGCCTACTCTTCTTGTCGAGGTTCATCATGAAACGTACTTCTCTGGCCTTGTTATTTGCACTGGCCTCCGGTACTGCGCTGTCTGCCAGTGCGGCAGACCTGAAAAGCGCGGTTGAAAAGACCATCATCAACAATCCGGAAGTGCGTTTTCGCTGGCATGAATTCCGTGCCGCAGCCGAAGAGCAGGGCTTGGGGCGTGCCGGCTATCTGCCTACGCTGGATGTAGGTTATGGCTGGGGTAAGGAAAAAACGACGCAGGCCGCAACCCAATCGGGCGGCCCTGAAGTGACTCAGGATCTGACCCGCAAGGGCTGGTCGGCCAATCTGACGCAGAACCTGTTTCAGGGGCTGCAGACCATGAATCTGGTCAAGCAGCTGGACTACACCCAGCGTGCCAAGTATTTCGACTTCCTGGGGGCAAGCGAAGGCCAGGCGCTGGAGGCCGCGCGCGCTTATGTTGATGTATTGCGCTATCGGCAATTGCTTGAATTTGCGCAGGATAATTACGCCACCCATCTGAGTATCTATAAGCAGTTGCAGGAAAAAGTGAGCGCAGGCGTGGGGCGGCGGGTCGATCTGGAGCAGGCTGGCGGCCGTCTGGCGCTGGCCGAGTCCAATCTGGTAACCGAGTTGTCCAATCTGCATGATGTCGCGGCACGCTATGCGCGCCTGACCGGCGAAGAGCCGCAGCTTGCCATGGCGGAACCCATGGTCTTGAAAGGCTATCTGCCCAAGGATCAAGAGCTGATTGCCGGCGCCGTCAAGACCAGCCCGGCTTATCTTGCCGCACTGGAAAATGTGCGTGCTGCCAAGGCGGACGTCAATGTGCGCAAGGGTGCGTTCTCGCCGACGCTGGATCTGCGTGCCAGTAAGGCGCACGGAGATAATCTGGATGGCTCGTTCAACCGCAAAGACCGGCAGATGGCTGAACTGGTGTTCAATATCAATCTGTTCCGCGGCGGGGCAGACCGTGCCCGGCTTGGTGCTTCGGCCGAGCGCCTGAATGCCGCCTACGATTTGCGCGACAAGGAATGCCGCGATCTGCGTCAGACGCTGCGTATTGCGTTTAACGATACCCGTAAGCTGGAAGAGCAGATTGCCTATCTGCGCCAGCACCGCTTGTCGACCGAAAAAGCCCGTGATGCCTACCGCGCCCAGTTTGATATCGGCCAGCGCACGCTGCTGGATTTGCTGGATAGCGAAAACGAACTGTATGACGCCAAGCGTTCGGTGGTGAATGCCGAACAGGATGTCTTGCTGGCGCAGGCGCGCGTGCTGGCCGGCTCGGGTAAGCTGTTGGAAACCTTGCAGCTCAAGCCGATTGAAAGCTATGACTTTGCTGGTCCGGCGCGCGATGAAGAAGTCGCAGTCTGCGATACCCAGTACGTCGGCTCGGCTGTCTTTGACAAGAGCGGAATCGCGCCTAAGCCTGTGGCCGTCCCTGCCGCCTTGCCCAAAGCGGCGGCAGCGGCTTTTGTGCTTAAAGGCGACGTCGCATTTGCGGCCAACCAGTCGCAACTGAGCGCACAAGGCAAGGCCGAACTGGCCCGCATTGCCCGGCAACTCAAGACGGCAGGACAGCCGGAAAGCGTAATCAGCGTGACCGGCTATACCGACCGTTTGGGTACGGATGCTTATAATCTCAAGCTGTCCAAGGCTCGCGCCGTCGCGGTCGCCGACTATCTGGTGAGCCAGGGCGTGCCGGCAAACCGCCTGCAGACTGAGGGTTTGGGTAAGGCGGATCCGGTGACCGGCAGCAAGTGCAACCAGATCAAGTCGCAGCCGGCTTTGGGCCAATGTCTGGCACCGGATCGCCGTGTGGTGATCCGCTTCAAGTAGAACCAGCCCACTGTTAAGGTGCAGGGAGGGAGGCCGCGTTATCGCAGCCTCCTTTTTGTATTACGACAGCTGCAGCACACGGCAGGCATTGTGTGTGGTGGCCAGAGCAATTTCAGTGGCGTCCATATGGCGTAGCCCTGCGAGGATGCTGGCGAAGCGGGGCAGATTGGCCGGTACATTCGGTCTGTCCTGTGCCCATTCCGGACGGATGTCGGGCGCATCGGTTTCGAGTACCAGCGCATCCAGTGGCAAGCTTGCTGCCAGACTGCGGATGCGGGTCGAGCCGCTATAGCTCATGGCTCCGCCAAAACCCAGACAAAATCCCAGCTTGATAAAGGCTTGTGCCTGCTGTTCGCTGCCGTTAAAAGCGTGGGCGATGCCGCCGCATACCGGCGTCTGGCGCAGGTATTTGAGGACGCGATCCTGGGCGCGGCGGATATGCAGTAGTACCGGCAAATCATAGCGCCGTGCCAGTTTTAACTGTTCGGAAAACAGCCATTCCTGCCTTGCCGGATCCAGGTCTGGCAGCCAGAAATCAAGGCCGATTTCTCCTACGGCCTCAGGCCGATGCTGGCGTATGTGCTGCTCCAGCGTTTCCAGATGTGCATCCAGATGTTGATCCAGATAAACGGGGTGCAGCCCCAAGGCGATATAACAGCTGGCCTGATTCCGCAACGCTATGGTGGATGCGAAATTGGACAGGGCAACGGCAGGTACCATGATGCGGCTGACACCTGCGGCATGTGCCTGATCGATGACCAACTGACGGGTGGTATCGAACTCGGGTGCATCAAGGTGGCAGTGGGTGTCGAACAGGGCGGGGAGCGGCATGGCTTTTCCCTTGGGGGAGTGTGGTGCGCAATATAACAAAAAACCCGTCAGCGCGTGCTGTACGGGATGGCAGTTGCTGGCCGCAGCGAACTTGTTGTGTTGGCTGTATTTGGATAGGTGCAGATGAAAAAAAACCCCGGAAAACTTTAGTTTATCGGGGTTTTTGTACTACTTTGATGCATTAAAACCAGTTTGTGGTGCCCAGAGTCGGACTCGAACCGACACACCTTGCGGCGGGAGATTTTGAGTCTCCTGTGTCTACCAATTTCACCATCCGGGCTGCATCTCGGATTGACGGCATTCTACCGGCTGGCTCAAGAAATGTAAATCGCTTGCACTCAGTTTTCGTCAGACTCGGCGTTTTTTTTCATTTCCAGTGCCAGTTCATACAGTTTTTTGCGGGCAACGCCGCTGAATTCGGCCACGATGCCCGAAGCCTGCTTGATTGGCATGCTGGCAATCAGTTGCGACAAGAGCTGAAGCGTCGCTGCCGGTACTTCATCCTCTTCTTCTTTGGCTGGTGCCGCATCGATGATAAGCACGCACTCGCCACGCTGCTGGTTGCTGTCGGTCTTGATAATCTCCAGGAGCTCGCCGGCGCTGGTGCGGATAAAGGTTTCGAAGGTCTTGGTCAGTTCGCGCGCCAGAATCAGGCGCCGTTCGCTGCCGTAGACGGCGACGGCATCGGTGACGCAGTCGAGAATGCGATGTGGAGCTTCATAGCAAATCACGGCATAGTCGGCATTTAGCCAGCTCTCCAGCCGTTTTTTGCGGGCACCGGATTTGGGTGGCAAGAAACCAGCGAACTGGAACTGGCCGGTTTCAAGGCCGGCGGCGGACATGGCCGTGACCACGGCCGAGGGGCCGGGCAGGGGGCAAACCTTGAGGCCGGCCTCCCATACGGCTGCCGCCAGGCGTGCGCCGGGGTCGGAAATGCCGGGGGTGCCGGCATCCGAGACCTGAACGATACACTGTCCTTCCTGTAGCCAGCCGATGACGCGTTCGGCCATTTCGCGTTCATTATGTTCGCGCAAACTGACCAGTTTCTTGCTGATGCCATAAGCGGCCAGCAGCGAACCGGTGACGCGGGTGTCTTCCGCCAGCACCAAATCGCAGCGGGAAAGCGCGGCAAAAGCGCGCAAGGTCATGTCGGCCAGGTTTCCAATGGGGGTGGCGACCACATATAATGTTCCGTTCACCAACGTTTCCTGGGCAGAATGAATCAAGTGATCAAGCGATGTTTGCAATCTCTGGCTCCCTGGGTGTTGGGTGGGTTAACTTGGATGGCCGCCAGTGTAGTCTCTGCGCAGGGCGCGGACTACATTCTGCAGCAGAATTCTGTACCGTTTACCCAAGTTCCTGCTCGTGAGCCTGCCAGTGCTCCCGCTGTTGCCCCGATAGCCGACGCTGCCTTGCCGGACTTTGCCGCGGCCAAAGTACGTATCGGCTTGCTGTTGCCGCTATCGTCTCCGGCCTTGGGTGAAGCGGCCGATGTAGTGCGCCAGGGCTTTAATGCTGCGCGCGAGGTGGATGGCCGCAGCGATACGGCGGTTGTTGAAGCCGTCTTTTCCGATGAGGCGGCGGTGCTGCCGGCCTACCGAGATCTGATTGCGAAAGGTGCGAATGTGGTTGTCGGCCCTTTGACTCGTACCGGTATCAGCCGCATCGCTACTCAGGTGAGCGTGCCAACCCTTGCGCTGAACAGCCTTGAAGGTTTGCCGTTGCGTCCTAAACTCTATGCTTTGTCCTTGTCGGTGGATGCCGAGGCTAAGCAGGTTGCGGCTATGATGGCGGACAATGGTCATCAGCATCCTTTACTGATCTATGGCAAAGACGGTTTGTCGCAGCGTTTACGTCAGACATTTGCCGGGGTCTGGCAGGTAAAGCGCGGCACTTTGCCCTTGCAACTGGCGATGGATGAGGCGCATGGCGCGGCGCTGGATGCTGCATTGACCCAGTCCGACTCGGTCTTTCTTGCCTTGTCAGGGGAGGAGGCCGCTTTGGCGCGTTCCGTGCTGCCACAAGCGTTACCGGCCTATGGCACGTCGACGCTGAATGTGCGCGAGAGTCTGCCTACCTTGTCCGGCGTGCGTTTTGTCGACATGCCTTGGCTATTGATGCCGGATCACCCCGCCGTGCGTGCTTACCCTCGCCCGGCGCATACGCTGACGGTGGCCACCGAGCGCTTGTACGCACTGGGTATCGATGCTTACCGCTTGGCACAGCGTCTGGCGGTACAGAAAAACCTTAGCGGTTTGCGCCTGGATGGGGTCAGTGGTGACTTGCGTCTGGGGCGTGACCAGCAATTCCAGCGGACATTGCCGGCATGGGTCAGGGGCGAGCTACAGTAGCCGCCAGTGGTGTGGCGGCCGAAGACAGGGCGCTGCGCTATTTGCAGAAGCAGGGGCTGCGCCTGGTTGAACGCAACTGGCATTGTCGTGGTGGCGAACTGGATCTGGTGATGCGCGAGGGGGTGTACTGGGTGTTTGTCGAGGTACGCTTACGCACTTCCAGCCGCTTCGGTAGCGCCTTGCAGAGTATAGATGGCAGAAAATGCGCGCGGCTGGTACATGCCGCCAGCCTTTATCTGTCTGAGAAACATATAGATGCCCCATGCCGTTTTGATGCGGTGGTGTTCGAGGGCGAAGCTGATCCCCTGTGGATCAAAGACATTATTGCGTAGCGCTTACGCGAGCTTACAAGGAATGACAGTATGGATCTGATCGCCCGCGTTAACGGCCATTTTCTCGAGAGCATAGCGACCAAACAGCAGTCTATGGAGGCGCTCTCGCCCGGCGTAGCTCTGGCTGCCGAACGCATGGTGGCCAGTTTGATGAATGAAGGCAAAATTCTGGCTTGCGGTAATGGCGGTTCGGCTGCCGATGCCCAGCATTTCGCTGCTGAAATGGTTGGCCGCTTCGAAAAAGAGCGTCCGGGCCTGGCCGCGATCTCGCTGGCGACCGACACTTCGGCGCTGACGGCTATTGGCAACGACTACGATTTCGACCTGATTTTCTCCAAGCAGGTACGCGCGCTGGGGCAACAGGGTGATGTTTTGCTGGCGATTTCGACCTCGGGTAATTCGGCCAATGTGATCGAAGCCATTTACGCGGCCCACGAGCGCGGCATGACGGTGATTGCCTTTACCGGCAAGGATGGCGGCAAGATCGCCGAGATTCTGGGGGCGGATGATGTGCATCTGAATGTGCCGGCCAGCCGCACCGCGCGTATTCAGGAAGTGCATCTGCTGCTGATCCATGCCATGTGCGATGCGATCGATTGCATGTTGCTGGGGGGCGAATGATGAAATTGCGCGCTCTGGTACTGGCTTCTGTATGTGCCGCAACCCTGTCTGGCTGCGTGGCGCTGGTTGCCGGCGGTGCCGCAACCGGTGCGCTGGTTGCCTCCGACCGACGCACCAGTGGTGCCTATGTCGATGACCAGTCCATCGAGATGAAGGCTGCGAGACAAGTTGCGGATAAGCTGCCTTCCTCGCATGTGAACCTGACCAGCTATAACCGGACCGTATTGCTGAGCGGTGAAGCTGCATCGGATGCAGCGCGTGCTGGTGCTGAAATGATTGCGCGTTCGCAGCCTAATGTGCAGCGCGTATACAACTATCTGGTGGTGGCGCCGGTAAGCGGCATTACCGAGCGCAGTAACGATACGTGGCTGACCAGCAAGGTGCGTGCACGCTTGCTGGATGGCAAAGGCTACCCGCCCAATGCAATCAAGGTCGTGAGCGAGCGCGGTGTGGTGTATATGCTGGGTCTGGTCACCCGGGCCGAGGGCGAGGCTGCTGCGCGGGTCGCCAGTGAAACCAGCGGTGTGCAGCAGGTCGTGACCTTGTATGAATACATTGCGGATGTAGCCGGACAATAACGGTCCGTATCATGGAGGGTGAAAAAAGGCATAGCTCTCAGGCTATGCCTTTTTTATTGTGCAGCGGTGCTAATCGGCCAGCCCCATGGTCTTCGGTACCAGCACATCTGCACATAGTACATGCAGGTCTTCATCAATCTCGATTGCCATCGAGAGGGTAATGCAGTGGCGGGTGTCGGTCATCGACAGATAAGGCTCGCTCATATACAGCACACCGGGCTGGTCTATTGCATGCTGGAAATAGGGACGACGCGACCAGACTGCGCCCGTGGTATCGGCCAGCGGAGCGAATTTGGGGTTGGCGCGTGACGGTGCTTCCCGCGTATTCAGATTGCGCCCGATCTGGCGTCCGGTGCTGTCGAGCAAAAAGCAGCGGATTACATCAGGCAGGGTCAGCATGGGCTGGGCGGCGTCGGTAAAACTGGTGCCCTGCATCAGCGCGATGGCGCTTTGTACAAAAGCCTGACGCGCCAGTTCGATCTGGCGCCGTGCCAGTTTGCGCTTCATCAGTTCGCGCACCATCAGTTCATCCCAGCGGGTATCGATACGACGGGTAATGATTTCATCACTATCCGGCTGCAAGGCCGGACGGGCCACATAATAGCCCTGGATTAGATCGCAACCTGACTCCAGCGCGACCAGCACATCGGCTTCGGTTTCTACGCCTTCCACTACCACCAGCGCCCCAATTTCGTGCGCCAGATGCACCAACTTGGTTAGCAGATTGCGCGTGCGGGCTTGTTTGGTCGCGCTGCGCAGCAAATTGCGGTCAAACTTGATCAGATCCGGCTCCAGCAAGCAGACCCGGTCCAGATTGGAGTGGCCGGTGCCGAAGTCGTCGATGGCGATCAGGAAGCCGGCTTCGCGCAATAGCCGACTGCCGGCGATCAGGATTTCATCGGCCTCCAGCGCATGTTCCAGTATTTCCACGACTACCCGCGCCGCGGGGACGCCGCTTTGTTGCAACATGCTGATCAGGGCTTGGGTGCGGGCGAGGCTGCTCAGCGTGCTGGCATCAATATTCAGGAATAGCCAGCTTTCGCCCGGGGTCGAGGCAGCAAAGTGACGGATATGCTCAGTGCTGACGCGAAGATCAAACTCATGGCGGCTTTGCGTGTCATCGTGATCAAGATAGGCCTGCTGTGGCGGGATCGCCACACCTGCTTGTTCGGCGCGCAACAGCGCTTCAACGCCAACCGTGCGGCGGTGCGCCAGGCTGTAAATGGGCTGGAAGTGGCTATGCAGGGTGAGGTTGGACAACGGATAACTCCTTATCGGCTTTTATTCTGTGTAGCAATCCGTGTTCCAGTCTAACGCATAATTATGACGTGGGTGTTTTGTCGTGACGCGCGTAAAAAAAACGGACGCTGGCAAGCGTCCGTTGGAGCAATCCTTGTTGCAGGCTTAATCCTGTTGTATGCCTGCCAGCAGCCAGCGCGGGCTGCCGCTGTCCTTGACGTAGTGCCAGGTTTCGGCAAACGGCACCGTGGCGGCGTTGACGTCTTCGCTGACCGTGCCGGAGAAGCGCACGCTGGCAATATAGCGGCTGCCTTCGGTGACGGCATCGAGCACGCTGCATTCCAGTTGCGGGAAGTCGGCCATGCCGCTATTGGACAGAATGTCTTCGCGCATGGCAGCAAACAGATCCGGCGTCATGTATTTGCTGATTTCATCCACATTGTCCGGCGAGTTCAGGCTTTGCAGATGCAGGAAGGTGGCTTTGGCCTGACGCAGGAAGGCCGGCACTTCGGTGCCGTCCGGCAGGCGTTGCTGGCCGTAGCTGCCGGCCATGGCACCGGCTGCGCCGCCTTGCAGTCCAGATCCTATGGATGGAATGCTGTCAAAGCGGGCATTTTGCGGGGCCGGTGCCGACATCGGCATGCCGGCCATTTGCGGAGCGCGCATGGCAGGTGTGGCCTGATTGGCCATGCGGCGGCGGAACAGCATCATGCCGCCAGCAAACAAGAGACCCAGCATGGCCAGCGTACCCCAAGGCATGCCCGAGCCCGCGGCTTCGTTGGCGCCGCCTGAGGCTTCGCCTCCGCTCATGGCCGAACCCAGCATATAACCTGCGGCGGCACCGGCGGCGCCGGCGGCAATGGCCGTGCCTACACCCGGGCCTTTGCGCGGTTGTTGTGCGGGCGCCATAGGCTGAACCGGGGTACGAGCCGGCTGCTGATAGCTCTGGGTCGGTGCCGAACGCTTCATGCCGAAGCTTTTGCTTTTGCCCAGTTTGGCCGCTTCGGCAAACGGAGCTGCCAGCATTGATGCCATGGACAACGCGAGAACCAGTGTCTTCGCGTAGGAACTCATAGGTCTTACTCCTGTAGGGTGAGGCTGGTGTGACATGCGCTTGTCTGACAAAGTTCGGTCAGAGTGCATTAATTTCAAGTGTAGTGACGATGTCGCCGGCAATGCGAAAGCGGATATCCAGCTGATAAAGGCGCACACCGTAGATGCGCAAGGGATCATCCTGATAAGCAGGGCGCGGGTCTTGGGCCAGAATTTCCTCTACCAGCGTTGCAAGTTCAGGGTGTCTGATACGGTGGATGGCCAGATCGGCCAGGGCTTTTTCGCTCCAGCATACGCTCAGGCGTGGCGGCGGGCCGTCGATAAAACCGGCGCGGGCCTGGGGGCGCGACTCGACAAAGGGGATATAGGGTTTGATATCCAGTACCGGCGTACCATCCAGCAGATCGGCGCCAGCCAGCTCCAGGATCACGCCGTTACCCGTATCAATACCGATTAATTCCACCAGCGACAAACCCAGCGGATTGGGACGGTGGGTGGCGCGGCTGGCAAAAACCCCGACCTTGTCATTGCCGCCCAGCCGTGGCGGGCGCACCAGCGGTCGCCAGCCGCGCGCCGCCGTTTCATGGAAGACAAACTGCAGCCATAGGTGGGAAAAATCGGCCAGACCGCGCACCGTGTCGGCATGGTTGTAAGGCGCGAGCAGCTCCAGTGTCATGCGTGCCGAGGGAGCCAGCGAGGGCTGGCGCGGGATGCCGAACTTTTCCTTGTACGGCGAATGGATGACGCCTATGGGCGTAAAACTGAAATTCATCGGCGGATTGTAGCAGGGCAAGAGACGGTCGCGGTCGATGAAGTTCGGGTAAAGCCTTGCCGCCGGATAGCGGCAGTCAAATCAATAACTTACATGGGGCCATGTTTTGCCGTAAAATGCCCGGTTTTCCGCCAGATTTGCCGTATTGATCATGATCTATCCAACAACTTTCGACGTGATAGTCGTCGGTGGCGGGCACGCCGGCACCGAGGCTGCGCTTGCCGCTGCGCGCATGGGGCGTCAGACACTGCTCTTGACGCACAATATCGAGACCCTGGGTCAGATGTCGTGCAATCCGTCGATAGGCGGGATAGGCAAGGGGCATCTGGTGCGTGAAGTCGATGCACTGGGCGGTGCGATGGCACTGGCCACCGATATTGGTGGCATCCAGTTCCGCACGCTTAATGCATCCAAAGGCCCTGCCGTGCGCGCCACCCGCGCCCAGGCCGACCGCGTGCTGTATAAGGCCGCCATTCGAGAAATGTTGGAAAACCAGCCCAATCTGACCCTGTTCCAGCAGCCGGTAGATGACCTGCTGCTGGAAGGCGATCAGGTAGCGGGTGCCATTACCGCCATCGGGCTGGTGTTCCGCGCGCGTACCGTGGTGCTGACTGCCGGCACTTTCCTGTCGGGCAAGATCCACGTCGGCCTGGAAAACTACACCGGGGGGCGTGCCGGCGATTCGGCCGCGTCGGTACTGGGTGCAAAACTGCGCGAACTGGATCTGCCGGTTGGCCGCCTGAAAACCGGCACGCCACCGCGTCTGGATGGCCGCACGATTGATTTTTCCGTGCTGGAAGTGCAGCCGGGGGATACGCCGGAACCGGTATTTTCTTTCCGTGGCTCGCGCGACATGCATCCGCGCCAGTTGCCGTGCTGGGTGACGCATACCAATGAGCGTACGCATGACATCATCCGCTCCGGTTTCGACCGCAGCCCGATGTTCACCGGCAAAATAGAAGGCGTGGGCCCGCGCTACTGCCCGTCGATAGAAGACAAGATCAACCGCTTTGCCGACAAGGACAGCCACCAGATCTTCCTCGAGCCGGAAGGTCTGACTACGCACGAGATCTATCCTAACGGTATCTCGACTTCGCTGCCTTTCGATATCCAGCTGGCGGCGGTACGCTCGATGAAGGGCATGGAAAACGCCAATATCCTGCGTCCGGGCTATGCCATCGAATACGATTACTTCGATCCGCGCGGCCTGAAGTCCACCTTCGAAAGCAAGGCAATCAAGGGCCTGTTTTTTGCCGGCCAGCTGAACGGTACCACCGGTTACGAAGAAGCAGCCGCGCAAGGCCTGCTGGCCGGATTGAATGCCGCGCTGTACAGCCGCGATGAAGAAGGCTGGTGTCCGCGCCGCGACGAGGCCTATCTGGGCGTGATGTCGGATGATCTGGTGACCAAGGGCGTGACCGAGCCTTACCGCATGTTCACCAGCCGCGCCGAGTTCCGTTTGCAGTTGCGCGAAGACAATGCCGATCTGCGCCTGACCGAGGCCGGCCGCAAGCTGGGGCTGGTCGGGGATGCGCAGTGGGATGCCTTCTGTCGCAAACGGGACGCCGTCGAAGCTGAGAAGCAACGCCTTGCCACCACCTTTATCCATCCGGGCAAAGCGCCGGCCGGCGAGGTCGAGCGGGTGGTCGGTCAGGCGCTGACGCGCGAGTATAGCCTGATGGATTTGCTGCGCCGCCCTGCCGTCGATTACGCCTTGCTGATGACCCTGCCTGGGGCAGGGCAGGGGGTGGATGCGATGGATGTTGCCGAACAGGTAGAAATTCAGGTCAAATACCAAGGCTATATCGACCGCCAGAACGACGAGCTGGCGCGTCAGGACAAGCTGGACGACGTACGCCTGCCCGAGGGGATCGATTATTCGCTGGTGTCCGGGCTGTCGCGCGAGGTGCAACAGAAGCTCACGCAGCAGCAGCCGGAAACACTGGGGCAGGCCTCGCGTATTCAGGGGATTACACCGGCCGCGGTGGCCCTGCTGATGGTTCACCTTAAACGCGGCCTGGGCGATAAGAAAACGGCATGACACATACTGAAGAATTGAAACAGGGGCTGGCCGAACTGAAGCTGGGCCTGAGTGACGCACAGGTTGCGCAACTGGAAGGCTATCTGGCCCTGCTGGCCAAGTGGAACCACACCTACAATCTGACTGCCGTGCGCGAAGAAGCGCGCATGGTCAGCCATCACTTGCTGGACAGCCTGACGCTGGTGCCGCACCTGGCGGGCTTTAAGCGCTTGCTGGATGTAGGCTCGGGCGGCGGGATGCCCGGCATTCCGGCGGCGATTGCCCGCCCGGACTTGCAGGTGGTGCTGCTCGATTCCAATCACAAAAAGACCACCTTTTTGCGCCAGGCGGTGATCGAGCTGGGTCTTGCCAATGTAGAAGTCATCACCAGCCGGGTCGAAGCCTATCAGCCCGAGCAGAAGTTTGATGTGATCACCAGCCGCGCCTTCTCCGAGCTGGCCGAGTTTGTCCGCCTGACGCCGCACTTGCTGGCGCAGGATGGGCAGTGGCTGGCGATGAAGGGGGTCTACCCGTACGAAGAAATTGCCCAGTTGCCGGAGAGTGTGATCATGGCGGAAGTCTTGCCGCTGATGGTGCCGGGGCTGGATGCCGAACGCCATCTGGTGCGGGTTGTCGCGCGATGAGCGCGCGCATTATTGCCATTGCCAACCAGAAGGGCGGGGTCGGCAAGACCACGACCGGCGTCAATCTGGCCACCGGTCTGGTCCAGCTGGAGCGGCGTGTACTGCTGGTCGATCTTGACCCGCAGGCCAATGCCACCATGGGTAGCGGCATTCAGAAAGCCGGTTTGACGCAGACGATCTATCAGGTGCTGCTTGGCGAGGCGACCGTGGCCGAAGCGCGTCAGCGCTCGCCGGAGGGCGGTTACGATGTGCTGCCGGCGACGCGCGATCTGGGTGGTGCCGAGGTCGAGCTGGTGCAGGAGCTGGCACGCGAGGCGCGCCTGAAGCAGGCGCTGGCCGAGGTCGAGGACGAGTACGACTACATCCTGATCGACAGCCCGCCTTCGCTGACACTGCTCACACTCAACGGTCTGGTGGCGGCGCAGGGGGTATTGATCCCGATGGTGTGCGAATACTATGCGCTGGAAGGTTTGTCCGATCTGGTGACCACCCTGCGCAAAGTGAGGCAGGCCGTCAATCCCAAAATCGAGATTCTGGGTCTGGTGCGTACCATGTTCGATGCGCGCAGCAATCTGTCGCAACAGGTGTCCGGCCAGCTTGCCGCCCATTTTGGCAACAAGGTGTTCGAAACCGTTATCCCGCGCAATGTCCGTCTGGCCGAGGCGCCCAGCCATGGTCTGCCCGGCGTTGTATATGACCCTTCCTCGCGCGGCGCACGCGCTTACAAGGCGTTGGCTGCCGAGCTGCTTGCCCGCCTGGAAACTGCGCCAGTAGCTGGAATCCAATAGAAACATGGCCAAACTCAAAGGACTGGGGCGCGGACTTGACGCGCTCCTTGCTGTGACCGATCCGGCAGACGACAGGCTGCAAACGCTCGCTGTCAGCAGTATTCGTCCGGGGCGTTACCAGCCCCGCTCCCATATGAATGAAGCGGCGCTGGAAGAACTGGCGGCCTCTATCCGTGCGCAGGGCATTATCCAGCCAGTGGTCGTACGCGAGATCGGTCTGGGCGAGTATGAGCTGATTGCTGGTGAACGGCGCTGGCGTGCCAGCCAGAAAGCCGGGCTGACCGAAATCCCCGCCGTGATTCGCAGTGTGGCGGATGAAGCTGCGCTGGCCATGGCGCTGATCGAGAATATCCAGCGGCAAGAGCTGGATCCGATTGAAGAGGCGCAGGGTATCGCCCGCCTGATCAAGGAGTTCGAGCTGACGCATGATGCGGCTGCCGCAGCCGTCGGTCGTTCGCGCAGCGCGGTTTCAAACCTGCTCAGGTTGTTGTCTTTACCGGAACCGGTACAGCTTTTGCTGCATCAGGGCCAGATCGAAATGGGGCATGCACGTGCCTTGCTGGCCTTGCCTGCATTGCAGCAACTGGAGCTGGCCAATCAGGTGGTGTTGCATGGCTGGTCGGTGCGCGAGGTCGAGCGCAGGGTGCAGGCTCTGGCCGGCGCCGCGGTGCACGCGCCGGTGGCGGCCAAGCCGCGGGATGCGGATGTGGCGCGACTGTGCGAAGAGCTGTCGGAAGTGCTGGGCGCCAAAGTGGCGATCAGGACAGCCAAGGGCGGGCGCGGCAAGATGACTATCGAGTACGCGACGCTGGACGAGCTGGACGGCATTATCGGCCGCTTGCAGATCCGGTAACACAATAGCGGCGGCACAGGTGGCCGCCGCTTTTCTTTGAGTCCGGCGCCCGGCCTTGTTCATGCCGGCCGTGCCGGCGCTTTCTTATCTTGGCGGGCTGGATTCCGGGTCCGCCAGCCATTGCAGGATCTGTACTGTGCGCGGTGTGGCATAGCGGTTTTTCAGCCGGACAATGGTCATTGGCCGGCTGAGCTGCTGCGGCAGTTCGACCCGCCTCAGCGCACCATCCTCGACCCGCTTGCTGACGGCCAGCGATGAGAGCAGGGCGCAGCCCAGCCCTGCGCAGACTGCCTGCACGATCGCTTCGCTGGTGTTGAATGTCAGGGTGTCTGGCGTACTTCCCAGCTGCGGCAGCACCAGTTGCTCGAACTGGATCCGGCTGCTGGAGCCTGCCTCCCGCACGATCCAGCGCTGTTGCCGCAGTGCCGGCCAGTCCATGGCAGTTGTGCTGTGGCTGGGCGCGACAATCCACAGTTCATCCTCCCTCCATGGCGTCACCGCCAGTTCGCTATCGAGTACTTCTCCTTCAACCAACGCCAGATCCAGCTCGTAGCGTTGCAGCTGCCCGAGCAGGGTCTGGCTGTTGTGGATGCCGACCTCGATCTGCAGGTCCGGAAAGCGTGCCAGCAACTGGGCGACGACTTGCGGCAGCAAGTAGCTGCCGATGGTATCGCTGGCGCCCAGGCGCAAACGGGTTGGCAGCTGATCCGGCTCGCTAAACTGCTGCTCGATTTGCCGGGCGCGGGTCAAGAGTTCGTCCGCCATCGGCAGCAGGGTTTCGCCTGCGGAATTCAGCCGCAGGCGGTAGCCGCTGCGGTCGAACAGCGTGCAGCCCAGTTGCCGTTCCAGTTCCTGTAGCGACTGGCTCAGTGCCGCCCGGCTCAAGCCCTGTTCTTCGGCGGCGGGTGCGAGCGAGCCCAGGCGGGCGACGGCCAGAAAGGCCTGCAGTTGGCGCAAAGTCAGATGTGTTGTCAATTTTGTGTTTACGTTCCGTAAAAAACATCCAGATATTATTTATTTTATGTCGGACGTACAGTGTGTCCATCGATACCAGAGCAGTCAGGCACTTGCAATGTCAGCTGCGGCAAGGAGATCAGCATGGAAAGCATTCTGCACAATTCGGCCGGCACAACCGTCAATGCGACCTTGGGCGCATGCCTGCGCGCCGTCCCGACGCCGATGGGTGGTCTGGCCTTGGGTATTGCCAGCCTGGGCTGGTGTTGGGAAAACTTTATGCCGGCAGGCGGCATGTTTCAGCTGGCCGGTGCCGCCATCGCCAGTATTCTGCTGTTGAGCCTGCTGCTCAAATTCATTCATGCGCCCCAGCTGCTGTGTCAGGACTTGGCACATCCGGTGGTTGGTAGCGTAGTGCCGACCATGGCCATGGCGCTGATGATCGTCGCCAAGGCGCTGTCGTTGTTTTCGCTGCCGCTGGCGCTGACTGTCTGGCTATTGGCCATCGGCTTACATCTGGCCTTCCTCGCGACCTTTATCTGGCACCGTGCGCGTGACTTCCGTCTGCATCATATGGTGCCTAGCTGGTTCGTGCCTCCGGTCGGCATTATTGTGGCGGCGGTCAGCTTTCCTGGTGGCGGCTTGCTGTGGCTGGCGCAGGGACTGGTCGTGTTCGGGTTGGCTTGCTATCTGGTGATGCTGCCGCTGATGATTTATCGCCTGGTCTTTGCCTGCGAAGTACCCGATCAAGCCAAGCCGACGCTGGCTATTCTTGCCGCTCCGGCCAGTCTGGCGCTGGCAGGCTATCTGACTGTCGTGCAGCAGCCTTCGCCTTTGCTGGTTGGTCTGCTGGCCGGGATTGCCGTGCTGATGACCAGCGTGATCTACCTCTTTTTCCTGCGTCTGCTGCGCCTGCCATTCTCTCCGGGCTATGCGGCCTTTACCTTCCCGATGGTGATTGGCGCTACCGCATTGTACAAGTTGTCGGCACAGCTGGGGGTATGGGGCTTTGCGGATGAATACGTGGCCCAGCTACATGCGTTGGCCGATTTCGAGTTGTGGATCGCAGCCCTGGTCGTGGGTTATGTGAGCTGGAAGTTCCTGCGCCATTACTTACTCGCTGGTCTGCTCCGCCGCTGAAACTGGGGTAAGTAGTGGCATGAATGCCTCCATGTGCTATAGCAATATTAGATAATCATTAAATATTAATTCAAATTCTGGGAGTTGGTCTGCGTGTAAGCAGGAAAACTATCCGGCGCGGGTAAAGCAGGTCTTTAAGTTGTTTGCACATCACCCGCCTGCTGTTGCTGGCGGGGTGCTTAGGGCAGTTTTAATCTCAAGGAGTATCAAAATGGCTTTCAATCTGAAACACCGTCACTTTCTGAAAGAGCTGGACTTCACCCAACGCGAGCTGCAGTACCTGCTCGACCTGGCACGCGACCTGAAACGTGCCAAGTATGCCGGCAACGAAGTACAGCGCCTGACCGGCAAGAACGTCGCCCTGATTTTTGAGAAGACCTCGACCCGCACCCGTTGCTCGTTCGAAGTGGCTGCCCATGACCAGGGTGCGCATGTGACCTATATCGATCCGACCAGCTCGCAGTTGGGCCACAAGGAAAGCATCGCCGACACCGCTCGCGTGCTCAGCCGCTTCTACGACGGTATCGAATTCCGCGGTTTTGCCCAAGATGATGTGGAAGAGCTGGCCAAGTATTCCAGTGTTCCGGTCTTCAACGGCCTGACCGATGCCTGGCACCCGACGCAGATGCTGTGCGACGTGATGACCATGACCGAGAATTGCGACAAGCCGATGTCGCAGATTGCCTACGCCTATGTAGGGGATGCCCACAATAATATGGGCCACTCGCTGATGGTGATTGGCTGCCTGATGGGGATGGACGTTCGTATTGCCGGTCCCAAGGGTTTGGAACCGGATGCCGATCTGGTCAAGCAGTGCCAGGATATTGCCAAGAAGACTGGTGCCCGCCTGCTGGTGACCAACGACCCGCAAGCCGCAGTCAAGGGCGCCGACTTTATCCATACCGACGTCTGGGTGTCGATGGGCGAGCCGATGGAGCGCTGGGGCGAGCGCATTGCGCTGCTCAAGCCATTCCGCGTCGATAGTGCGCTGATGGCCGCTTCGGGCAACCCGCAGATCAAGCTGATGCACTGTCTGCCGGCCTTCCACAACGCGAATACCAAGGTAGGCAGGCAGATTGCTGCCCAGTATCCGGAGTTCGCCAATGGTATCGAAGTGACCGACGAAGTGTTTGAAAGCCCGGCCAGCCTGGCTTTCGAGCAGGCTGAAAACCGTATGCACACCATCAAGGCGATCATGGTCGCGACCATGGGTAGCTAAGCCGCTGGCCGTGTTGCCATTCTGGATGGGATGGAGGAGGTCTCTCCATGCCATTCGGGGTGGTAGTCCGTCCGCTTGTCCTTGGCTGTGTGTGAAGTGGTATCGCAGTGGGTATGCGTTTGCAACGCGGATTGTTCTGTCTGTCGTTTTGTGCTGCCGCACCTGGGGTGCGGCTTTGCTCATTGTGGCGTGATGCCAGTGTTGTCAAAGTAGCATCTGGCGGTGGGTAGCACAGGGCTGTCAGATTTTTCTATGTAATGACTATCGAGTATTAGGCGCTGTCTGAATATGGCTGTATGATCGGCCGCTTGCGGCGCGGGCAGGGCTGGATGGGGTATGCTGCACTGCAGCTATATTAGTCGTAATTTGTTGACGTCATTTTAATGGCGTGACTATAATCGGTCGATTTTTCTAAGACGATGTGCGTCATGGCTAAGCCGGAAATTAAGCGCATCGTGCGCTTGCAGTTTGTATTGACAGCAGTCGCTGTCCTGATTGCAGCGGTACTGGGGCAGGGGAGTATTAGCGGGGCTGTCTCGGCTTTGCTGGGCGGGTTGACGGTAATTCTGCCAGCGCTGCTGTACATCCGCATCGCTTACTCGGTGCCGCGTGCGTCACCTGCAGTATTGATGAAGGCTCACTACAAGGCGGAAGCGGTCAAGTTTGTACTGACCATTCTCATATTTGCAGTGGTTCTTCTGTTTTTCAAGGATATATCGGTAGCAGCGTACTTCGCCGGCTATATGCTGGTCGTGTCCGCCTACTGGTTCGGGCTTCTAATCAAAATTGAGAAAAAGTGATGGCAGGCAACGCAACAGAATATATCAAGCACCACCTGACGTTCTGGAAGTCTTCTCATGAAGGGTTCTGGTCCATTCACGTCGATACCTTCAGCGTCTCGCTGATTCTGGGTTTCCTATTTGTAGGCGTCTTTGCACTGGTTGCCAAGAATGCCAAGCTGGAAAATCCGGGTCGCCTGCAGCTGTTTGTCGAGTCGTTGGTGGAAATGGTCAATACCCAGGTCAAGGAAATTTTCCATGCCGAAAGTAAAGTGGTTGCGCCTCTGGCTCTGACCATTTTCTGCTGGGTGTTCCTGATGAACGCGATGGACATGCTGCCTGTGGATCTGATTCCGCAAATCGCAGCATGGGTCGGTTACACCTTCTTCGGTGCGGATCCACATCATGTGTATTTCCGCGTGGTACCGTCGGCTGACGTGAACTCCACCTTTGCCATGTCGATTTCGGTGATGCTCTGCATTATCGGTTTCTCGATCAAGGCCAAGGGTCTGGGCGGTTGGGGCAAGGAGTTGTTGACCGCACCGTTTCACGCACACAGCCCGATTCTGGTTGTCATCCTCGCTCCGGTGAACTTCGCATTCCAGATGGTCGAACTGGTTGCCAAACCGATTTCGCTGTCGCTGCGTCTGTTCGGTAATATGTACGCCGGCGAACTGATCTTCATCCTGATTGCGCTGCTGCCTTGGGGCGCGCAGTGGATTCTGGGCGCGCCATGGGCGATCTTCCATATTCTGGTGATTACCCTGCAGGCCTTCGTATTCATGATGCTGACCATCGTGTATCTCAGCCTCGCGGTCGAGAAGCACTAAAGAGTTCCTTAGTTTTTTAAACGTTTCACCAACCATCCTTAGTTTTAGTTTCAGGAGATATCTAAATGGAAAAACTTGCACTGATTTCCCAGATCCAGTCGATGACCGTTCTGGCTGCCGCACTGATCATCGGTCTGGGTGCCATCGGCACCGCTCTGGGCTTCGCCATTCTCGGCGGCAAGTTCCTCGAGTCTTCCGCTCGTCAGCCAGAAATGATTCCAGTTCTGCAAACCAAGCTGTTCATTATCGCCGGTCTGCTGGATGCGATCTCCATGATTGGTGTTGGTGTGGCTATGCTCTACACCTTCAACAACCCGTTCCTGGCTGCTGCTCTGGCCGCTGTGGGCGCTTAATCCCTGAACAGGGATAGGTTGTTGCAAGTCATCATTCTGGAGGGAAACAAGCGTGGAATTTAACGCAACACTACTGGGTCAGGCGATCACGTTCGCCATCCTGGTGTGGTTCACCATGAAGTTTGTTTGGCCTCCGCTTACCAACATGATGGATGAGCGCGCCAGGCGCATTGCCGATGGCCTGGCTGCTGCCGAACGTGGCAAGCAGGATCTGGAGGCCGCTGAAAAGCGCGTTGCGGATGAAGTTCGCAAAGCCAAACAGCAGTCGACCGAAATCATGCTGGCCGCCGAAAAACGTGCCAATCAGATCGTGGAAGAGGCAAAAGACGCTGCACGCGTCGAGGGTGCCAAGCTGGTATCCGATGCCAAGGCTGAAATCGAGCAGGAAGTGCTGCGTGCCAAGGAGGTTCTGCGCGAGCAGGTTGCCGTCCTCGCCGTAGCCGGTGCAGAGAAGATCCTGCGCCGCGAGATCGATCAAGCCAAAAACGCCGATCTGTTGGCCTCCATCAAAGCGGAGTTGTAATCAGCTCATGGCAGAACTTACTACCGTAGCAAGGCCATATGCCGAAGCGGTATACAGCCTCGCCGGCGAACAGCAGTCTATGGCCGTCTGGTCAGAGGCTCTTTCCTGGCTGGCTGCCATGGTGAAAACCCCGGGTGTGGCCGAAGTAATCACCCACCCGAAACATACCGCACAAGAGGTTGAGGCACTGCTGCTGGACGTGCTCGCCGAGCGTGGCAATGGTGAAGTGAAAAACTTCATCGGCGCGCTTATCGAAAACGGACGCCTGCTGTTGTTGCCGGAAATCGCCGAACAGTTTGAACTCCTGAAGGCCGAGGCAGAAGGGGTGCTGGATGCAGTGGCAGACAGCGCCTTCCCCATGACCGACGTCCAGAAGTCCGAACTCACCGACACGCTTTCCAGGAAGTACGGCAAGACCGTACGCCTTGACGTGCGTGTGGACCCCGAGCTTATCGGTGGTATCCGGGTGTTGATCGGTGATGACGTCATCGACGCTTCCGTTCGCGGCAAACTGCACGCGATGGCGGCAAGCCTCAAGAATTAGGAGAGATCATGCAGTTGAACCCCTCTGAAATCAGCGACCTGATCAAGGCCAAGATCCAGAACCTGGCTGAAAGCGCCGAAGCACGTACCATGGGTACCGTGATTTCCGTGACTGACGGTATCGTTCGTGTTCATGGCCTGATGGACGTGATGCAGGGCGAAATGCTCGAGTTCCCGGGCAATACATTCGGCCTCGCCATGAACCTGGAGCGCGACTCTGTCGGCGCCGTGATTCTGGGCGAGTACGAGCACATTTCCGAAGGTGACGAAGTCAAGTGCACCGGCCGCATTCTGGAAGTTCCGGTAGGTCCGGAACTGATCGGTCGCGTTGTCGATGCACTGGGCCGTCCTATCGATGGCAAGGGCCCGATCGCCGCCAAGGCGTTCTCCCCTATCGAAAAAATCGCACCGGGCGTGATTGCCCGTCAGTCGGTGTCGCAGCCTATGCAGACCGGCCTGAAGTCGATTGACTCGATGGTGCCTATCGGCCGTGGCCAGCGTGAGCTGATCATTGGTGACCGCCAGACCGGTAAGACCGCGGTGGCGCTGGATGCGATCGTCAACCAGAAAGATACCGGCGTTATCTGTATCTATGTTGCTATCGGCCAGAAAGCCTCGTCGATCGCCAACGTGGTACGCAAGCTGGAAGAGCACGGCGCGATGGGTCACACCATCATCGTCGCAGCGACCGCTTCCGAAGCCGCTGCCCTGCAGTACATCGCACCGTACTCCGGTTGCGCCATGGGTGAGTACTTCCGCGATCGCGGCGAAGATGCGCTGATCGTATACGACGACCTGTCCAAGCAGGCCGTGGCTTACCGTCAGATCTCGCTGCTGCTGCGTCGTCCACCAGGCCGTGAAGCCTATCCTGGTGACGTGTTCTACCTCCACTCCCGTCTGCTGGAGCGCGCATCGCGCATCAACGAAGATGAAGTGACCAAGCTGACCGCAGGCGCCGTAACTGGCAAGACCGGTTCGCTGACTGCTTTGCCGATTATCGAAACCCAGGCTGGCGACGTGTCCGCCTTCGTTCCGACCAACGTGATTTCGATCACCGACGGCCAGATCTTCCTGGAAAGCGACCTGTTCAACTCCGGTATCCGTCCAGCTATTAACGCTGGTATTTCGGTATCGCGTGTGGGTGGTGCAGCGCAGACCAAGGTGATCAAGAAGCTGGGTGGCGGTATTCGTCTGGCGCTGGCTCAGTATCGTGAACTGGCTGCGTTTGCGCAGTTTGCTTCCGACCTCGACGAAGCGACCCGCAAGCAGTTGTCGCATGGCGAGATCGTGACCGAGCTGATGAAGCAGAAACAGTTCTCCACCCTGTCGACCGCCGAAATGGCGCTGACGCTGTGGGCGGTGAACAAGGGTTACTACGAAGACGTTCCAGTCAAGAAGGCATTGGCATTCGAAGCGAGCTTCCTCGCTTACGTTCGCGCCAACCACGCCGAGCTGCTGAAGACCGTCGACGACAAGGGTGACCTGTCTGCCGATAACGAGCAAATTCTGGCTAAGGCGATGGAATCGTTCAAGGCCGGCTACAGCTTTAACTGAGCCTTTCGCTAACGCTGTTCAAAGAAAGGTCTAGTTATGGCAGTCGGCAAAGAGATTCTCACCAAGATCCGCAGCGTGAAAAACACGCAGAAGATCACCCGCGCAATGCAGATGGTGTCGACCTCCAAGATGCGCAAATCGCAGGAACGCATGCGTGCTGCGCGTCCCTACGCCGAAAAGGTGCGTGCAGTGATGGCGCACCTTGCCCAGGCCAATGCTGACCTGGAGCACCCGCTGCTTGCCCGTCGCGACGAAGTCAAGCGTGCCGGCATTATCCTGATCACCTCGGACAAAGGTCTGTGTGGCGGCTTGAACGTCAACACACTCAAGGCCTTTTACGCCAAGGTGAAGGATCTGACCGATGCAAACGTCGAAGTCGACGTTTGCGCCCTGGGTCAGAAAGGCCTCGCGGCCTGCCAGCGTACACGCATGAATGTCGTGTCGAGCGCGGTCCAGCTGGGCGATGTGCCCAAGATGGAAAAACTGATCGGCCCGCTGACGGTGTTGTTCAAGAAATACGCCGCCGGTGAGCTGGATGCGATTTATATCGTGTATCCGGGCTTCGTGAATACGATGAAACAGGAGCCGGTGTTGGAGCAGTTGCTGCCGCTGACACCGCACTTGATGGTGGTTGAGCATTCGCACTCGTGGGATTACCTGTACGAGCCGAATGCGCACGACGTCATGGAGTTCCTGGTGCGTCGCTATATCGAGTCGGTGGTGTATCAGGCTGCAGCCGAATCTTCTGCTTCCGAGCAGGCAGCCCGTATGGTTGCCATGAAGTCGGCCACTGATAACGCCGGTAACGCTATCAAGCAGCTGCAACTTGTGTACAACAAGTCGCGCCAGACGGCGATTACCACGGAACTGTCCGAAATCGTAGCCGGTGCCGCCGCAGTTTAAGCGCACAGCGCCTGTAAAAGTTTATTGAGTTTAGGAACCGATAATGAGCCAAGGCAAAATCGTACAAATCATTGGTGCGGTGATCGACGTGGAGTTTCCACGCGACGCCATGCCAAAGGTTTATGATGCCCTGAAGCTGGTGGATGCCGAGCTGACGCTCGAAGTCCAGCAGCAGCTGGGTGACGGCGTGGTCCGTACCATCGCCATGGGCAGCTCGGACGGTCTGAAGCGCGGCATGGCTGTTGCCAACACCGGGGCGCCGATTTCGGTGCCGGTGGGCAAGGCTACGCTGGGTCGCATCATGGACGTGCTGGGTAACCCGGTGGACGAAGCCGGTGCAGTTGCCACCGACGCGCGTCGCGCCATTCACCAGAGCGCACCGAAGTTCGACGAACTGTCGCCTGCTACCGAACTGTTGGAAACCGGCATCAAGGTGATCGACCTGCTGTGCCCGTTTGCCAAGGGCGGTAAGGTGGGTCTGTTCGGCGGCGCCGGTGTGGGCAAAACCGTGAACATGATGGAGCTCATCAACAACATCGCCAAGGCGCACTCGGGTCTGTCCGTGTTCGCAGGCGTGGGTGAGCGTACCCGTGAAGGTAACGACTTCTACCACGAAATGAAGGACTCCAACGTTCTTGATAAAGTGGCAATGGTCTACGGCCAGATGAACGAACCACCGGGCAACCGTCTGCGCGTTGCGCTGACCGGTCTGACCATGGCCGAGCATTTCCGTGACGAGAAGGACGAAAGCGGCAAGGGCCGTGACGTACTGTTCTTCGTGGACAACATCTACCGCTACACCCTGGCCGGTACCGAAGTTTCGGCACTGCTGGGTCGTATGCCTTCCGCCGTGGGCTACCAGCCTACACTGGCTGAAGAGATGGGCCGTCTGCAGGAGCGCATTACCTCCACCCGCTCCGGTTCGATCACGTCGATTCAGGCCGTTTACGTGCCTGCGGATGACTTGACCGACCCGTCGCCAGCGACCACCTTTGCCCACCTGGATGCAACCGTGGTGTTGTCGCGTGACATCGCTTCGCTGGGTATCTACCCTGCCGTTGACCCGCTGGACTCGACTTCGCGTCAGCTGGACCCAATGGTTGTGGGCGACGAGCACTACACCGTAGCGCGCGGCGTACAGACCACGCTGCAGAAGTACAAGGAACTGCGTGACATTATCGCGATTCTGGGTATGGACGAACTGTCGGAAGAAGACAAGCTCGTCGTGTACCGTGCGCGTAAGATCCAGCGTTTCCTGTCGCAGCCGTTCCATGTAGCTGAAGTATTTACCGGCTCGCCGGGCAAGTATGTACCGCTCAAGGAAACGATCAAGGGTTTCAAGGCCATTCTGTCGGGCGAATACGACCACCTGCCGGAACAAGCGTTCTATATGGTAGGCGGGATCGAAGAAGCCGCAGAAAAAGCCAAGACCCTTTAATAGAGGAGACGGCTCATGGCTACGATGCAGGTGGAAGTGGTCAGCACCGAACAGCTGATTTATTCGGGTGAAGCCGAGTTTCTGGTGGCTCCGGCTGCCGAAGGCGAAATCGGTGTCTATCCGCGTCACGTTCCGCTCTTGACCCGTATCAAGCCGGGCGTATTGCGTCTGACGGTACCGGGTAGCAAGGAAGAAGTGCTGGTGGCCGTGTCGGGTGGCATGATGGAAGTGCAGCCTACACTGGTGACCGTACTGACCGACACCGCGATCCGCGGCGAGGACCTGGACGAAGCGCGTGCAAACGAAGCGAAGCGTGTAGCCGAAGAGGCTATCCGCAAGTCCGGCGACGATATGGACACAGCCAAGGCGCAAGCCGCGCTGGCAGTGGCCATCGCCGAACTCAAGACGCTCGACTACCTGAGGAAGCGCGTCCGCTAAGGATGTGCCGATTTTGGTGTATATTCGAAGGCTGCCACGATAAGTGGCAGCCTTTTTCTTTATCTGCCGAATACAAAATTCATATGAACCTTTTGAGCGTCGCCATTCTCGCTGCCGGCAAGGGCAAGCGCATGTATTCCCGTCTTCCCAAAGTGCTGCACAAGATCGGTGGTGCACCCATGCTGTCGCGCGTGGTCGCGACCGCCCGCACGCTCAAGCCTGCCAAGCTGGTCATTGTTTACGGCCATGGTGGCGAACAGGTGCGCGAGACGCTGCGTGATGCCGATCTGGGCTGGGCTTTGCAGGCCGAGCAACTGGGCACCGGCCATGCGCTGAAAATGGCGCTGTCCGAACTGCCGGCCGATGGTCACACCCTTGTGCTGTATGGCGATGTGCCGCTGACCCGTGCCGATACCCTGAGCGAGCTGGTGGCTTTGGCCGGTGACGAAGTCGCGCTGCTGACCGATACCCTGGCCAACCCGTCCGGCTACGGCCGCATCGTGCGCGGGAGCGACGGCGCGATTGCCGCTATTGTCGAAGACAAGGATTGCAGCGCCGAGCAGCGTGAGATTACCGAGATCAATACCGGCATGCTGGTGCTGCCGAACAGGCATCTGGCACGCTGGCTGGAAGAACTGAAAAACGGCAATGCCCAGGGCGAGTATTACCTGACCGACGTGATCGCACTGGCGGTGCGCGATGGCGTGCGCGTGCACGGCATGAAGGTTGCCGACAGCTGGCAGGCCGCCGGCGTCAATAACAAGGTGCAGCTGGCCGAGCTCGAGCGCATCCTGCAGCTGAATCAGGCGCATGAATTGCTGGTGAACGGGGTCGGCTTGGCCGACCCTGCGCGTATCGATATTCGCGGCACGCTGAGCCATGGTCAGGACGTGCTGATCGACGTCGGCTGCGTATTCGAGGGACAGGTCGAGCTGGGCGAGGGTGTCGAGATCGGCGCCTATTGCGTGCTGAAAAACGTCAGGGTCGCTGCCGGCAGCAAAATCGCACCGTATTCTCATCTGGAAGATGCAGTCGTGGGCGAAGCCTGCCGTATCGGCCCTTATGCGCGCCTGCGCCCGGGCGCCGAACTGGCGGCGCATGTCCATGTCGGCAACTTTGTCGAAATCAAGAAAAGCGTGGTGGGCGAAGGCTCCAAGGTCAATCACCTCAGCTATATCGGCGACACCGATATCGGCAGTCAGGTCAATGTCGGCGCCGGCACCGTCACCTGCAACTACGACGGGGTGAACAAGTTCCGCACCGTCATCGGCGACAATGTCTTTGTCGGCTCCGGTTCCATGCTGGTGGCACCGGTGACGCTGGAAGCGGGCGCGACCATTGCGGCTGGTTCGGTGATCAGTAAAACAGCACCGGCCGGCCAGTTGACGGTGGCGCGTGCCCGCCAGACCAGTATTCCCGGCTGGAAGCGGCCGCAGAAAAAATCCTGATAGATAGTTTTTCCGGCTTCTGCTCACGCCTTGCCCTGCGGCAAGGCGTTTTCTTTTTGCATCTCACCTGCTTGCTGTGCGCCTTTCTTGCCCTGCCCGGCATGCTGCTGCTATAGTCGCAAAACTTTCGAAACGAAATTTAGCCATGACCAAACGAAACACCCAGCAACGGCGGCACGCCATTGTGGCACTGGTGCAGGAACGTGGTGAAATCAGCGTGGACGAGCTGACGCAGTGTTTCTCCACCTCGGAAGTCACCATACGCAAGGATCTGGCTTTGCTGGAGACGGGTGGGCTGTTATTGCGTCGCTATGGTGGAGCTGTATCCTTGCCGGCGGAAATGGTCGGCATCGAGCCGCTAAAAGTTTCGGCACGAAAGCTGGCCATCGCCAGCGCTGCGGCCGGGTGCATACGCGACCATAATCGCATCATCATCGATAGCGGCACCACCACCAGCGCCATGATTCCCCTGCTTGGCAACAAGCGCGGCTTAGTGGTGATGACCAATTCGCTGAATGTGGCCGGTGCGCTATGCGAGCTGGAGAACGAGCCGACGCTATTGATGACTGGCGGCACCTGGGACCCGCATTCGGAGTCCTTCCAGGGGCAGGTGGCTGAGCAGGTGCTGCGCTCTTACGATTTTGACCAATTGTTTATCGGCGCCGACGGCATCGATCTGGAACGCGGCACCACCACCTTCAATGAACTGGTGGGCTTGTCGCGGGTGATGGCCGAGGTCGCGCGCGAAGTGGTGGTGATGGTCGAGTCGGACAAGATAGGCCGGCGTATTCCCAATCTGGAGCTGCCGTGGGCACGCATCCGGACGCTGGTGACCGACGACGCGTTGTCGCCGGCGGCAAGGGACATGATTCAGGCCAAAGGGGTGACGCTGATCTGCGCGCCATGGCCTGCGGATTCTTCAAGGAGATAAATATGTGTGGAATTGTTGGCGCTATTGCCTCGCGTAATGTAGTTCCGGTTTTGGTCGAGGGCCTGAAACGTCTCGAGTATCGTGGTTATGACTCGGCCGGCATTGCCGTATTGGCCGGCGACAAGATCCGCCGTGTGCGCCGTGTCGGCCGGGTGGCCGAGATGGAAAACGCAGCCATGGCCGAAGATCTGACCGGCCAGGTCGGCATCGGCCACACCCGCTGGGCGACCCATGGCGGCGTCACCGAGCCCAATGCCCACCCGCATGTCTCCGGCGAGCTGATCGCCGTCGTGCATAACGGCATTATCGAGAACCATGAAGCCAAACGCGCCGAGTTGAGAGACGCCGGCTATACCTTCAGCTCGCAGACCGATACCGAAGTGATTGCCCATCTGGTACATCACTACTACCAGCAGGAGCGCAACCTGTTTGCTGCGGTCAAGCATGCGGTGCGCGAGCTGACCGGCGCCTACGCCATCGGAGTGATCGCGCTGGACCGTCCGGACGAACTGGTGTGCGCGCGCATGGGCTGCCCGCTCTTGGTCGGCCTGGGCGAGGGTGAAAACTTCATCGCCTCCGATGTGTCCGCCATTTTGTCGGCCACACGCCGGGTGATCTTCCTGGAAGAAGGCGATATCGGCCTGCTGACCCGTGACAGCGTGATGCTGACCGACAAGGATGATCAGCCGGTCGAGCGCGCCATCCATGTATCCGATGTCTCGCTGGCCTCGCTGGAACTGGGTCCGTACAGCCACTTCATGCAGAAAGAAATCCACGAGCAGCCCAAGGCGATTGCCGACACGCTGGAAAACCTGCTGGACAGCGGCTTTGTGCCCGAGCTGTTTGGCGCGCAGGCCGCCGACGTATTGAGCCGTGTGCGCGGAGTGAAGATTCTTGCCTGCGGCACCAGCTATTACGCCGGCCTGACCGCCAAATACTGGATAGAAGCCATGGCCGGCATCCAGTGCGATGTGGAGATCGCCAGCGAATACCGCTACCGGGCGGCCTGGGCCGACCCCGAGCATCTGGTAGTCACCATTTCTCAGTCGGGCGAGACGCTGGACACCATGGAGGCGCTGAAATACGCGCGCGAACTGGGCCACAAGTGGGCGCTGTCCATCTGCAATGTGCGCGAGAGCGCCATTCCGCGCGCCTCCGATCTGGTGTTCTACACCCGCGCCGGTGCCGAAATCGGTGTGGCTTCGACCAAGGCATTCACCACCCAGCTGGTCGCGCTGTTTACCCTCGCTGCGACCCTGGCCAAGCTGCGCGGCAAGCTGGGTGACGCGGACGAGGCGCGCCTGATCGATGAGCTGCGTCATCTGCCGGGCTCGGTGCAACATGCGCTTAATCTCGAGCCGCAGATCAAAGCCTGGGCCGACCGTTTTGCCGCCAAGAATGATGCCCTGTTCCTCGGGCGCGGCCTGCACTACCCGATCGCACTGGAAGGCGCGCTTAAGCTGAAAGAAATCACCTATATCCACGCCGAAGCCTATCCGGCTGGCGAGCTCAAGCATGGCCCGCTGGCGCTGGTGGATGAAAACATGCCGGTGGTGGTGATTGCGCCTAACGACAGCCTGCTCGAGAAGGTCAAGTCGAACATGCAGGAAGTCTCGGCCCGTGGCGGCGAGCTGTTCGTGTTTGCCGATCTGGACAGCCATTTCGAAGACAGCCCGGGCGTGCATGTGATCCGCACCCCGCGCCATTCCGGCGTATTGTCGCCCATCGTGCACACCATCCCGGTGCAGATGCTGTCCTATCATGTGGCCCTGGCGCGTGGTACCGACGTTGATAAACCGCGTAACCTGGCCAAGTCGGTCACTGTTGAGTAAGGCGTCAGCGTCGTGCTGATGGAAACGGGGCACCTGAGGGTGCCCCGTTTTATCTTGTGGCTGGCAGAAATACGGTTTCGTGTGGCAGATGTGCTTCACTGAAGGCATCGCAAATGCGATGGAGGATGATGATATGCACAGTCTGTTCTCTTGCCGCCTGACGGTGCTGGCGCTGGCTTTGGCCTGTGCCGGCGCACAGGCGCAGGTGTTCGATCTGCCGGAAAACGGCGACACCGTGGTGGGTGCGCCGCAAGCGGTTACGGTCGAGGCCGAGGGCAATACCTTGCTGGATCTGGCGCGCCACTACGGCACCGGTTTTATGGAAATGACCGAGGCCAATCCCGCTGTCGATATGTGGACGCCGGAGGCGCATGCGAGGGTGGTCGTGCCCACGCAGTATGTGTTGCCGCCCAAGCCGTGGCAGGGGGTGGTGGTGAATATTCCGCAGCGGCGGCTGTTCTATTTTTTACCGCCGAAAAAGGGTCAGCCGCGTCAGGTGTATACCGTGCCGCTGGGTATTGCGCGTGAAGGCTGGTCGACCCCGTTGGGGGAGACGCGGCTGGTGGCCAAGATTCAGGATCCGGGCTGGACGCCACCTGACAGCATCAAGGCCGAACATTTTGAGCGTGATGGTGAAGTCCTGCCCAACTATGTGCCGCCGGGCGAGGATAACCCGATGGGGATGCTGGCCTTTCAGACCGGCTTCAAGAGCATTTTCATTCACGGCACCAACAAGCCATGGGGCTTGGGCACGCGCGCAAGTCACGGCTGTCTGCATCTGTATCCGGAGAATGCTGCCGAGCTGATGAAACTGTTGCCGCGTGGCGTGCCTATCCGCATCATCAACCAGCCACTGATGGCCGGGGTGCTGGATGGCAAGCCGGTGCTGGTTTCTTACCCCGTGGTTGGAGAGTACGAGCAGGCAGCGCCGGATAGGGAGCAGGCGCAAGCGTTGCTGGATGCCTTGCCGGACAAGGGGGGCCGCGATGTGGACTGGCAGCGGGTCGATGCGGTGCTGGCCAAACCGACCGTCTTGCCTCTGGCGGTCAGCCCCGGAGCCCCCACCTCTGGCGAGATCATCGAGAGCCTGCCGGTGCAAGCCTATACCGAGCCACCTTATGGCGAGGATGCCAACAAAGCCAGAGTGCCCTTACGCAAGCAGTGACGCGCTTGCGTGGGCAGAATAAATAAGAGCCGCAGCGAGCGGCTCTTTTGGTTTGTGGCGCAGCCTTACTTGACCATACCCTTCTGCATCATGCCGTTAAGCTGGGCGGCGGTCTGGTTGGCGGTTTGTTGTGCCTGCTGTGCCATTTGGGCGGCGGCTTGCGAGTTGGCATTGGCCTGATTGGCAGTAGATAGGGCCTGGTCGGCCGTCGATTGTGCCTTGGCCGCCATATTGCGGGCATCGGTGTCGGTCGTGGCACAGGCTGCGAGGGACAGTGTCAGCGCGACAAGGCTGAGGGTGGTTTTTACATTCATCGCACGATCTCCTGAAGGCTGGAGTCAGCCAATGTTGGCCGCAAGCAGATGCAAGCGTTGACCCCATAGAGAATAAGTAACAGCTATATGGCAAAAGGCAAGAATTGCCGGTGGCAGGCGTGAAAAAACCGCCCGGCGTCGGGCGGTTTGATGATGAAGGCTTTAAAATGATTACTTCAGCGGGTGGGTGGCCAGCCACTGGTTCATCAGGGCGATTTCCTTCTCCTGCGCTTCTATGACTTCCTGCGCCAGCTTGCGTACCACCGGGTCTTTGCCGTGCTTGAGTGCGACGCGGGCCATATCGATGGCACCCTGATGGTGGGGGATCATGCCGGCCATAAAGTCGCGGTCGGCATTGCCGCTGTACTGGATAGCCATGCCTTTCATCATCGCATCATGCGCAGTCATATAGTCGCGCGTAGACGGCGTGGCTGCGGCAGGTGCCACTGCCATCATATGGCCGGCGTGTGCATTCGCCATCGGGCAGTTTGCCGGCATGGCGTGATCTGGCATCGCGTGACCTGGCATGGCATGCCCGGCGGCAGCGGCCATAGGGCATACCGGTTTGGCAGCCGGGGTTGGTGCGGCAGCGAAGACCAGCGGGCTCAGGGTGGCGAGGGCGATCAGCAGCATTTTTTTCATGATGGTATTCCTTGAATATTAACGGTTGGCGTAGACGTAGGTCTTGCCCTGACGGTCGAAGGCGACGACCTGATAAGCCTGTTTGCTCGGGCCTTCCATGCCCGGGCTGCCCATGGGCATGCCCGGCACGGCGAGGCCGGCAATCTTGGGCTTGTCTTTCAGGACTTTTTTCACCAGATCTGCCGGGACATGGCCTTCAAACAGATAGCCGCCTATTTCTGCCGTATGGCAGGAGCGCAAGTTGGCCGGCACGCGACGCTCATCCTTGATTTTGGCCATGTTCTGCTCAATACGACTCGTTACTTCCAGGCCGTTTTGCTTCATATGGCCGGCCCAGGCATCACAGCAGCCGCAATAAGGGTCCTTGAGCATGACGCCGGCGGGAGCGGCCAGCGCAGGCAGGGAAAAGACGGCCGCAAGCGCAGCCACAATAAAGTGTTGGTGTTTCACGGAAAGACTCCACGATGGGTTGAATAAGGGCAGCCGCATGGCTGTAGCGTTATTCAGGCCTGTCGTGGCGGGTGTTCGGGCGGGGCGGGTATGCAGGACTCGGGCGCAAGCGCCATCAGTTCATGCCAGGTTTCCCGGGGTGCGAGTAGTGGCGGTGTGGTCAGGATTACCGCCGGTGTGGCCGCATGCAACTGGCAGCACATCATGCTGCTATTGCCGGCCAGCGTGTCCTGCGTGCCCTGATGGCAATCTGTCTGGCTTATTTCGCTGGCGCAGCAGTCATCCTGCCCGCTGGCGGGCATGGCAAAGCTGGCCTGCAGTGGAATCAGCAGGCTGAGCATAAGCAGGACAAGACGAAGCAGGCGCGCAAACATGAGTGTCTCAAGGGGTTTGTGCATGCATGGTAACACTGCGGTTTGAATTGCGTCAGCCGCGTGTGGCTTACGGGCGGCTTTACGCCAGTATTTCCACCGCATCATTCACGTTGATGAGGCCTTGCGTGCGGGCGACCAGATTCAAGCCGAACAGTACTTCGCCATCGATACGGCGGCGCTTGCCCAATAAGCGTAGCGGCTCGCTGTCGCGGCTGCGCTGGCCGCTGTCCGGGTTAAGCGTGGTCAGCACGCAGCGTGCACACGGCTTGGCGACGTCGAAGACGACGGCGCCGATACGCAGCGTTTTCCACTGGTCTTCTGCCCAGGGCGCAAACCCGTCAACCACCAGATTGGGGCGGAAATGGCGCATGCCAACCGGGTTGGCAAGCTCGCTGTTCAGTGCGGCGAGCGAGGCTTGATTAGTCAGTAAATAGGGGTAGCCATCGGCAAACGAGACCGGATGCTCAAGCTGGCTGCGCAAGCGCTTTGATTGCGCCCCCAGCCACAGCAGGCGGCAGGGTTTGCCTAGCAGCGCGCCGAACCATGCATCCAGTGCCGCGTCGCCATGCCAGGCGCTGAACGCGTCCCCCCATACCTCGGCCGCTACCGCTTCGGTGTAGCGGGTTTCGCAGGCGGCGATAGGCGGGCGACCCGGCGCACGGAACAGCATCATGCCCGGCCAGGGCTCGGCACTGACCGTCAGCAGCACGGGGTCTGTGCGTGCGCTGATAAAGCCGCCATCCTCGGTGGCCAGCAACCATTCACGGTCGTGCAAAAAGCCGCTAAAGCCGGCAAACGCGCGCCCGCTCTCTATGCCGCGACAGGATTTGAGCGGGTGTATAAAGATTTGCGTGAGTGGCATGGCTTAAGCTCCGTGGCGGGCTTGCAGGTCAGACCCAATCCCTTGCGGTAAGGAAATGGCTGCTTAGCCGCTCTTCATCCGAACCGGCGGCTGGCGTGTAGCCGTATTCCCAGCGAACCAGCGGTGGCATCGACATCAGGATGGACTCGGTACGCCCGCCGCTTTGCAGGCCAAACAGCGTGCCTCTATCCCACACCAGATTGAACTCCACATAGCGGCCGCGACGGTAGAGCTGGAACTGGCGCTCGCGCTCGCCCCATGGCAGGCTCTTGCGGCGCCCGACAATCGGCAGATAGGCATCCAGATAGCCATTGCCGACAGCCTGCATCAGGGCAAAGCTTTGTGCAAAATCGGGCGTATTCAGATCGTCAAAGAACAGACCGCCGATGCCGCGCGGCTCGCTTCTGTGCTTGAGATAGAAGTAGTCATCGCACCACTTCTTGTATTTAGGATAAGTTTCCGCCCCAAAGGGGGCGCACAGGTCGCGCGCCACGCTGTGCCAGTGCACGCAGTCCTCGTCGAAACCGTAATAGGGGGTGAGGTCAAAGCCGCCGCCAAACCACCATACCGGCTCTTCACCTTCCTTTTCTGCGATGAAAAAGCGCACATTGGCGTGGCTGGTCGGCACATAGGGGTTTTCCGGGTGGATCACCAGCGATACCCCCATGGCCTCGAAGCGCCGTCCGGCCAGTTCGGGGCGGTGGGCGGTAGCCGAGGCAGGCAGGCTGTCACCGGAGACATGCGAGAAATTGACACCGGCCTGTTCGAACACCGCGCCGGCGCCCAGTACCCGGCTGCGGCCGCCGCCACCGGCTGGGCGCTGCCACGCGTCTTCGACAAAGCGTGCACGGCCGTCGGCGGCTTCCAGTGCACTGCAGATGCGGTCTTGCAGGTCCAGCAGGAAGGTTTTGACCTGATCAATGTGGGGGTGGCTCATCAAGCGGTATCCGGGAATTTAATGGGCAGATTGTAACAGCTGCCGGCAGCCATCTTGTAGATGTCATTTTGCATGCTTATGGCAAAACTGCTGCCGGGCTGGCATGGTGTTTTTGCCGGATTTGTTATTCTCTAAATGCATTTAATTTCATATTGATTATTCCTTGTGGGCAGGACACAATTCGGTATACAAAATACAAAAACCAGAAAACGTCTTTTCCTACCCATTCACCGCAAGGGATTGTTTCATGCAAGAAATCAAACAGTGGCTGACTTGGGGCGCGGTGGCGCTGGTGGGCGCCATCGCGTTTGCCATGCTGGCGCTCAGCCGCGGCGAGCACGTCAACGCCGTCTGGCTGGTGCTGGCGGCGGTGTCGTGCTACAGCATTGCCTACCGCTTCTACAGCAAGTTCATTGCCGAAAAGGTGTTCGAGCTTGACGACAAACGGATGACGCCGGCCGAGCGCCATAACGACGGCCTCGACTATGTGCCAACCAACAAATGGGTGCTGTTCGGCCACCACTTCGCGGCGATTGCCGGTGCCGGCCCGCTGGTGGGGCCGATTCTGGCAGCTCAGATGGGCTTTCTGCCCGGTACGATCTGGATCCTGATCGGCGTGATGATCGCAGGGGCGGTGCAGGACTTCCTGGTGCTGTTCATCTCGACGCGCCGTGACGGCCGTTCGCTGGGCGAGATGGCCAAGCAGGAACTGGGTACCGGTGCCGGTGTGATCGTGATGCTGGGCGCGCTGGGTGTGATGGTCATCATCCTGTCGGCACTGGCCTTGGTGGTGGTCAAGGCGCTGGCCGAGAGCCCATGGGGCGTGTTCTCCATTGCCGCAACCATTCCGATCGCGCTGTTTATGGGCGTGTATATGCGTTATCTCCGTCCGGGCCGCATCGGCGAGATCTCGGTGATCGGTTTCGTGCTGATGATGCTGGCCATCGTCTATGGCGAAAACATCGCGCAAAGCCCGACCTGGGGTCCACTGTTCACCCTGACCGGCGTGCAGCTGACCTGGGGTCTGATCGGCTATGGCTTTGTGGCATCGGTGTTGCCGGTATGGCTGCTGCTGGCACCGCGTGACTACCTGTCGACCTTCCTCAAGATCGGCGTGATCGCCGGTCTGGCCGTCGGCATCATCTTTGCCGCGCCCGAACTCAAGATGCCGGCCATCACCCGCTTTATCGACGGTTCCGGTCCGGTATTTTCCGGTGGTGTATTCCCCTTCCTGTTCATCACGATCGCTTGCGGCGCCATTTCCGGCTTCCATGCACTGGTGTCGTCCGGCACGACCCCAAAACTGATCGAGCGTGAAAGCCATATCCGCATGATCGGCTACGGCTCGATGCTGATGGAGAGTTTCGTCGCCATCATGGCGCTGATCTGCGCCAGCGTGCTCGACCCGGGCGTCTACTTCGCGATGAACTCGCCGGCAGCGGTGATCGGCAAGACAGTGCAGGAAGCCTCGGTGGTGATCAATGGCTGGGGCTTTATGGTCACGCCGGAAATCCTGTCCCAGATCGCCAAGGATGTGGGCGAGCACTCCATCCTGTCGCGTGCCGGTGGTGCGCCGACCTTCGCCGTGGGCATGGCGCACATCATCAGCGAGATCTTCAACAGCCGCGCGATGATGGGCTTCTGGTACCACTTTGCCATCCTGTTCGAGGCGCTGTTCATCCTGACCGCGGTGGATGCCGGTACCCGCGCCTGCCGCTTTATGGTGCAGGACACTGTCGGCGTGCTGATTCCTAGCGTAGCCAAGAGCAACTCCTGGGCCGGCAACTTGCTGGGCACGGCGGTGGCCGTGTCGGGCTGGGGCTTCTTCGTCTATCAGGGGGTGACCGATCCGCTGGGCGGCATCAACACGCTGTGGCCGCTGTTCGGTATCGGCAACCAGATGCTGGCATCGATGGCGCTGATTCTGGGTACCGTGGTCTTGTTCAAGATGAAGAAGCAGCGTTACGCGTGGGTCACCATCGTGCCGACCATCTGGCTGTACATCACGTCGATGACTGCCGGCTGGCAGAAGATTTTCCACGATAATCCGAAGATCGGTTTCCTGGCCCAGTCCGAGCGCTTCCAGAACGCGATTGCCGAAGGCACGCTGCTGGCACCGGCCAAGAGCATCGCCGATATGGAACGCATCGTGTTCAACAACCAGATCAACGCCGGGCTGTGCGCATTCTTCATGCTGGTGGCGATGGTGATGCTGGTGGCGGCGGTGGTGAATATCCGCAAGGCGCTGGCGGCCGACAAGCCGACGGTACATGAAGCCGAACTCAAGCTACGCACGGATACTGGCCATGCTTGACCTGAGCTTTTTGCTGCCAAGTGCGGCCAAGGGCGAGCCGCGTAGCGCAGATGATGCGGATCTGGCTTACCAGCGCTATCTGGACGAGCAGCGGCTGCGCTCGCCAGATGGTGTGGTGATGAGCCGTGACGATTTCGAGCGCTACAGCCTGGGGTCAGGCTGGCTGTCCGGGGTCAGGGATGCGGCGAAGAAGGTGGTGCAGACCTGTCGCCTGATGGTGGGGGTGCATGACTACGAGTACTACCTCGAGCATATGCGCAGCCGCCACCCCGATGCGCCGCCATTGAGTCGCGAGGACTTTTATCGCTACTGTCTGGATGCGCGCTTTCCCGGCGCGGGCAACGTCAACAAGTGCCCGTGCTGAAGGTAGACGGCAGCAATGACAACAGCCCCGGTATTCCCGGGGCTGTTTTTTATCGGTCAGAGCCATGCCAGCAAGGTCGAGCTGATCAGCGCGCCGCCGGCGATAAGCCAGACAAACAGCAGTGCCGCCAGCGCCAGCGGTTTGACGCCGGCCTGGCGGATAGCCGAGATATGGGTGGTCAGCCCCAGTGCGGCCATGGCGGCAGCCAGCATCAGATTGTCGAACGACACAATCCAGGTCACCAGCGGATGGGAGAGCAGATCCAGCGAGTTAAAGCCGGCCACTACCAGAAACAGCACGGCGAACCATGGAATCTGCACCTTGCCGCGCCCCGGCCCGCTGCCGCGATGGCGTTTTGCCAGCCAGCTCGACAGAATCAGCAGAAAAGGCGCCAGCATCATCACCCGTATCATCTTGGTGATCACCGCACTGGTGGCGGCGTCTTCGCTCACCGCCTTGCCGGCGGCGACCACTTGTGCCACTTCGTGAATGGTCGCGCCGCTGAACACGCCGTAGGCGAACTCGTTATTGGCCAGATAACCGGCCTTGACCAGCGCATGCCAGGCGGCCGGATAGACAAACATCGCCAGCGTGCCGAATACCACCACGGTGGCCACTGCCACCGCCACCTTGTCGGCCTTGGCGCGCAGTACCGGCTCGGTTGCCAGCACAGCCGCCGCGCCGCAGATGGCACTGCCTGCCCCGATCAGTATGGTGCTTTCCTCATCCAGACCGAACACCTTGCGTCCCAGATACCAGGCCAGCAGGAAGGTCGAAGTGAGTACCAGCGCATCGATCAGGATGCCAGCCAGACCGACGCCGGCAATGTCCTGAAAGGTCAGGCGAAAGCCGAACAGGATGATTCCCAGACGCAGCAGCTTGGCTTTGGAAAAATTGATGCCTTCGTGGCAGGGGGCGGCAAACAGCGGGTAGATGGTATTGCCTATGATCATGCCGCCGACGATGGCAATGGTCAGCGCCGAAAAGCCGAACTCGCGCATGATGGCCAGCTCGGCCGCCCAGATGGACGCGAAGGCCAGCAGTAATGAGAGCGCAAGGCCGGGAATTAAGGATTTGAGTGGTGGCATGGTGGTGTCTTCTTTCCGTCTCGGAGCGGGAGTCTTGTCGTTAAGACTATAGAAGCCGGTGGCAGGGTATGCTCACCGGCTTCTGCCCGGATAGAAGCCATGCCGCAGTCGTTGTCTACAGCGTAATCGCCGCCAGACTGGCCGTGCCGATGATGGCCCACAAGATCAGCCCCAGTGCCATCGGACGTATGCCGACGGTACGCAGCACATCACGCGACAAGGCGGCACCGATCAGGAACAGGGTGAGTACCAGGGCTTTTTTCGACAGCCAGACTACGCTGCTTGTCAGCGCGGCCGGAATGCTCAGATAGGTGTTGGCAATCATCGCCAGGATAAAGAAGAAGATAAACCACGGAATCTGGATCTTGGCGCTTTTGTCGCGGAACACCAGGGTGGTGACAAAGGCCAGTGGAATGATCCATAGCGCACGGGTCAGCTTGACCGTGGTGGCGATCTTCAGCGCTTCCTCGCTATAGGCCGCACCGGCACCCACCACCGAGCTGGTGTCGTGGATAGCCATCGCCGCCCAGATGCCGAACTGCTGGTCAGTCAAACCGAAGTAGTGGCCCAGCGGTGGGAAGATAAACAGCGCGATGGCGTTGAGTACGAAGATGGTCGCCAGTGCCACCGAGATTTCGCTTTCGCTGGACTTGGTCAGCGGCGACACGGCGGCAATGGCGCTGCCGCCGCAGATGGCGGTGCCGGCGGCGATCAGGTAGGCGGTGCCGTCGGAGAGTTTGAGGTGGCGGCCGATAAACCAGCCCAGCAGCATGATCAGGCTGACCGATACGATGGTAAACAGCATGCCTTCGCGCCCGGAGGCCAGCGACTCATGCAGATTCATGCCGAAACCCAGTCCAATGACCGAGTACTGCAGCAATTGCTTGGACAGTTTCTTGGTCAGGCCGGGCAGAGGGTTGCCCAGCGTCAGGGCAAACACCAGGCCGGCAAACAGACTGATGGCCGGGCTGGTCAGCAGGCATAGCAGGGCGGCGACGGCAAAGAGCACGGTCTTGGTCTGGCAGGTCAAACGGGGAAGAGTAGCCATCTTGTTTTTCTTGATCTGCATGCGGATGTAGCAGCAGATAGACTAATTTTAAAGATAGCGAACAATACCTTCCATTTGCTTATAGGAAAAACAGATAATATTAATGGTATTAATTCGTAAAACTGATTGTTTCAGCCTTGGTCATGGTGGAGGGGAGATAGATGCGCATTACCCTGCGTGAAATGGAAGTGTTTGCCGCCATCGCGACAGAAGGCAGCGTGACGCGTGCGGCGGCGGGGGTGGCTTTGACCCAGTCGGCGGCCAGTCAGGCGCTGGACAAGCTGGAGGCCAGTCTGGGCATGCGCCTGTTTGACCGGGTGGGGCGGCGTCTGGTGCTGAACGAGCACGGGCGCGTGCTGTTGCCGCGTGCCCGTGCCTTGCTGGATAGCGCACATGATGTGGAGACGCTGTTTTTGAGCGATGCCGGCTGGCTCAAGCTGGGCGCCAGTACCACCATTGCCAACTATCTGATGCCGGCGCATCTGGCCGCTTTCCGGCGCGATTACCCTGCCGTGCAACTGGAAATGAAGGTCGCCAATACCCGCGATATTATCGCGGCAGTGCTTGGCTTTGAGGTCGATTGCGCTTTTGTCGAAGGGCCGTGCCATCATCCGGAACTGCTGGTGCTGCCCTGGCGCGAGGATGAACTGGTGATTTTTGCATCCCCCGCCCATGCGCTGGCCGGGCGCAGCCTGACGCCGGCCGAGCTGGCCGGAGCGGCGTGGATTTTGCGCGAGGCCGGTTCCGGCACGCGCGAGGAGGTCGAGCGCCTATTGTTGCCCCATTTGCCCGGGCTGAATCTGGAGATGGAACTGGGCGACTCTGAGGCGATCAAGCGCAGCGTGGCGGCGGGCCTGGGCATTTCCTGCCTGTCGCGCGAAGTGGTGAATGAATGGCTGGCCGATGGCCGTCTGGTCGAGTTATCGGCACCGCTGCCGCGATTGGTACGCAGCCTGTGGCAGGTGCAACAGCGTGAGCGGATTGCGGCCCGGCATTTGCAGGCTTTCCTGCAACGATTGTGAGTGGGTTTTCCTGATGGCAGCTTAATTCATTAATCGGTAGTGGTTTTTATCGGTCCAGTGTAAATTCCATATAAATAAATATGGGAGTGTGGCTTGTGCCAACCCTAACCCCACCGGATCCACCATCTTCTATCCGTCTACAGACGCTGCTGACGCGACGTTTTGTCTTGTTGATGACGGTACTGGCTAGCCTGCTATTGCTTGCCAGCCTGTGTCTGCTCATTCTGTTTACGCATCTGAACGACAAGACCCTGATGCAGGCCGAGGCCGACAAGGCGACCCTGCTCTTGGCCTCCGAACGCGAACGCCTGCAGGCATTGGTGAAGGACTATGCCAGTTGGGATGATGCTTACCGTTATGTCAACCGTCCCGACCGCCGCTTTATCGAAACCAGTTTTTCCGATAGCTATCATGGTCTGGGTGTCGATTTCACCGCCATTTTTCGTCGTAATGGCGAGTTGTTGTACGTCGTTGCCGGTGATAGCCATAGCCCCTTGTCGCCGGCATTGCTGCGTGCCTTGTCTGCGCCGGGTATCCAGAGCCAGAAACTGGCGGCGGGGGAGAGCGTCAAGCATCTGGCTTTTATCGGTTCACGCCCGGCGCAGCTGGCGCTGGCTGGCATCAGTACGACGGATGAAAGCGCCCCCAGCAACGGCATGATGGTGATGGGGCGTTATCTTGACGGGGCCAATATGGCGCGGCTGGGTGCACAGGCCGGGCTGGACGTGGCGGTCGGGCAGGGGCCTGAGGCGGTGCGCGCTGGCTATGGCTGGGATGGGCGGGTGGATTATCGTCTTGTCCGCTCGCTTGCCGAGGCGCCGGGCTGGTCGCTGCAGATCGATAAGCAGCTGGATCACCGCATGCTGTTATGGCTGAGCGGTTTTTTTGCTTGCAGTATTGTTTTGCTGATTGCTACCGCCAGCTGGTGGATGCGCCGTTTTTTGCGCGAACTGGTGATTTATCGTATCGAGCAGTTTGCCCGCCTGGCCCGCGCCGGCGCGGGGAGCGAGACCCACTACTGGCCGGTTGAGGGGCACTGCGAACTGGATGATCTGGCGCAGGCTTACAACCGGCAAATGGATGAGCTGGCCAGGGTGCGGGAGACGCTGCAGCTACAGGCCGTGACGGATCCGCTGACCCGGCTGGGAAACCGCTGGGCGCTGGAGCAGGCGCTGGCGGAAGTGGCAAGACGCAGCGACGGACAGGTCTATAGCCTGCTGCTGCTTGATCTGGATGGCTTCAAGCGGATTAACGACAGCCTGGGTCACCTGGTCGGTGACCAGCTGTTGCAGGCGCTGGCGGAGCTTCTACATCGTGTGCTGGATGGTCGCGGTATGTTGTTCCGTAGTGGCGGAGACGAATTTTGCGCATTGATCGCTGATGATGCCGCCACCTTGTCCGCACATGTGACGCAGCGGCTACTTCCTGTCTTGCGTCAGCCCTTTATTGTGGGCCGCCACGAATTGAAGGTCACTGCGTCAATAGGGCTGGCAAGCTGGCAAGCCGGCATGGAGGTGCTGGCTCTGATGCGCCATGCGTATCTTGCCATGTATGCCGCCAAGCAGCAGGGGCGGGATGGCTTGTGCGTATACCGTCAGGAGATGAGTGCCGCTGCCGATGAGCGTTTGTCGCAGGAACAGGCGTTGCGCAGTGCGGTGGCAAACGACGAGATCCGGCCGTGGTTCCAGCCGGTGGTGGATGCGGTGACAGGGCAGGTGGTGTCGCTGGAAATGCTGGCGCGCTGGTCCTTGAATGGCCACATGATTCCACCGCTGACATTTATCCAGCTGGCCGAAGAAATCGGCTTGATCGGTACCCTGTGGGAGCAGATGCTGCGCCGGGCCTTGGTGGACTTCTGTGCGTTCCGTCTCTTGCAGCCTGCGCTCAAATTGCAGGTCAATCTGTCTGCGTTGCAGCTGCTGGAAGTGAATTTTGCCGCTCGATTGCAGGCGCTGATTGCCGGGCATGGTTTGCCGGTGGATTCCGTTTCGATCGAAATTACCGAAAGTGCGACGCTGGATGAACTGCCCCTGGCCGGGCAGACGCTGGCCGAACTGGTGGGCCTAGGCATAGGCTTGCATCTGGATGATTTCGGCACCGGCTACTCGTCCATGGCGCGGCTATGCGCGCTGCCGTTTGATACGCTCAAGCTGGATCGCAGTTTTGTCCAGTTGCTGGGCGCCGGGGATGACACGCTGGCGCGCACCGTGTACGACATGGCACAGGGCATGGGGCTGGCATTGATTGCCGAAGGTGTGGAAACCGTCGAGGAGTGCCGGCAGTTGCGTGCGATAGGCTACCGGCAGATACAGGGTTATCTGTTTGCCCGCCCGATGGATGGTGTGGCCATGCTCGCCTGGCTGGGCGAGACTCATGATTGGGCGCCGCTTGAACGGCCTGTTGCTGCGGTTTAGCGAGTGTGCCATGGCCTGTACTGAGCGTCTGTCCATCGCTCAGTACAGGCTGATTTTTACAGCCAGAAATCCGTGCGCCTGCTGTAGTCCACAATCAGCTGGCGAAATACCGCCGGGTCCTTGGTAAAGGTCAGCTCGCCTGCAGGCGGGAAGTGCAGATCCAAGAGGCGCGACACCCAAAAGCGCAAGGCACCGGCCCGCAGCATCACTGGCCAGTTTTGCTCTTCTTCCGCCGTGAGCGGCCGCACCTTGCGGTAGCCATCCAGCAGCGCACGCGCCAGCGTATCGTCTATCGTGCCATCGGCCTTGCGCGCCCAGTCATTCAGTGCGATCGCCACGTCGTACAGCAGTACATCGTTGCAGGCATAGTAAAAGTCGATAAAGCCGGCAATGGCCTCGCCCTTCATCAGCACATTATCCTTGAACAGGTCGGCATGGATCACGCCTGAGGGCAGATGATCGAAGCGGTGGCTGTCCTGCAGCTGGATCTCTGCGCGCAGCATGGCCGCGTCACTGTCCGGCAGCCTGGCGTAAAGCGTCTGCGCCGCCTGGCTCCACCAGCGCGGGCCGCGCGGGTTTTTCATTTTGAGGGTGAAGGTGTCGCCGGCACGGTGCAAGGTGGCCAGCATCTCGCCCAGCGCCCGGCATTGCGTCGCCGAGGGCTCGCTGACATCGGCGCCATCCAGACAGGTGACCAGGCAGGCCGGCTTGCCGCACAGCATGGAGGCCAGCCGGTCGGTATTGTCGGCGACAGGTGCCGGGCAGGCGACGCCATGGCGCGACAGATGGCTCATCAGTTGCAGATAGTAGGGCAGTTCGTGCAGTTGCAGCGCTTCAAACAGCGTCAGCACATAACGGCCGTGTGTGGTGGTGACGAAATAATTGGTATTGGTGATACCGGCAGCGATGCCTTTCAGATCGACCAGCTCGCCCAGCGCATAGCCGGCGAGCCAGTCTGTCAGCGCCTGTTTTGTAACCGAGGTGTAAACCGACATGCTTCGTCCTTAGAATCGCATCAAGACCCATTGCGGGATAACGATGCGGCGTGCCGGATCGATCTGCTTGAGGTTGCCGGTGCCATCATCGTCGACCAGATAGTAGGGAAAGCCGATCGATGGCGTCACCTTGATCATATAGAGCAGGCCGTTGATGCGGTATTCCTCTATTTTGTCCGCGCCTTTCTGGATAATGCGCACCTCGGGCTCGGGGCCGGCGCCCTCAATCATGCCGTCGGCGATGGCCGGTGGCGGGGGAACGGGAGCGGCCGGCGGGGTGTCGGCCAGTACCAGCGGGCTGGCAAGCGTCAGGACAAGCAAAAGGTGGCGCATAGTGGTTTCCTTGGTGCTCAAAGATTGAGCAGTTGTTCGTTTTCTTCGGGCAGCGCCTCGAAGCCACGGGTTTCGTAATACTTGAAAATGGTGTCGACAATGGCCTGAGGCTCATCGATCAGCTGCACCAGATCAAGGTCGGCTGCGGCTATCATGCCGCCGTCGACCAATTGGGCGCGTATCCAGTCGAGCAGGCCCTGCCAGAATTCGCTGCCGCATAAAATAATGGGAATCTTGCGGCTTTTGCCGGTCTGCACCAGTGTCAGTGCCTCGAACATTTCGTCCAGTGTACCAAAGCCGCCGGGCATCACCACGTAGGCGATGGCGTATTTGACGAACATCACCTTGCGGCTGAAGAAATGATTGAATTTGAGGCTGAGGTCCTGATACGGGTTGGGCGTCTGCTCGTGCGGCAGTACGATATTGAGCGCAACCGACGGGCTGCGCCCGTAAAATGCCCCCTTATTGGCCGCCTCCATAATGCCGGGGCCGCCGCCGGAGATGACCGAGAAGCCGGCGTCCGACAACAGGCGGGCGACTTCCTCGGTCAGCTTATAATAACGCTGGTCGCGCGCGGTACGCGCGCTGCCGAAAATACTGACTGCAGGCGTGATACCCTGCAGTTCTTCTGCCGACTCAACAAATTCCGACAATATCTTCATCACGTGCCAGGCCTCGCGGGCACGGAAGCGTTGCATCATCTCGTAGCGGTCGCTGCTGGGCGGCAACTTATCGGACAAGCTCATCTTAAAAGCCTCTTATGAAAACACTGCTGCTGATTGACGGCTCTTCTTATCTTTATCGCGCCTTCCATGCCATGCCGGATATGCGCTCGCCCGATGGCAAGCCCATGGGTGCGGTATACGGCATGGTGAACATGTTGCGCCGGCTGGAAAAGGAGGTGGCTTCCGATTATAGCGCCTGCATATTCGATGCTAAAGGCAAGACTTTCCGCGACGAGCTGTATCCCGAGTACAAGGCACAGCGTCCGTCCATGCCGGAAGACCTGGCAAGCCAGGTCGAAGCGGTGCATGCGGTGGTCGAGGCACTGGGCTGGCCCAAGCTGGTGGTGGGCGGGGTCGAGGCCGATGACGTGATCGGCACCCTGGCCCATGCCGGCGAAAAGGCAGGTATGAAGGTCATTGTCTCGACCGGCGACAAGGATATTGCGCAGCTGGTGACGCCCGCCGTGACGCTGGTCAATACCATGACGAATGAGGTGCTGGATGAGGCCGGGGTACTGGCCAAGTTTGGCGTTCCGCCTGAACGCATCATCGATTATCTGACGCTGATTGGCGACAAGGTCGACAACGTGCCTGGCGTGGACAAATGCGGCCCCAAGACCGCGCTCAAGTGGCTGGCCGAATACGACACGCTGGCGGGCGTGATGGCCAACGCCGACAAGATAGGCGGCAAGGTGGGCGAAAACCTGCGCGCGGTGCTGGATTGGCTGCCCAAGGGTCGCGAGCTGATTACCATCAAATGCGATGTCGACCTGGCCGGACATATGGCGCACGGCATGGACAGCCTGGTTCATGGCCGGCGCGATGTGGCGCGTCTGGCTGAATTGTTCCAGCAATTCGGCTTCCGGACCTTTTACCGCGAGCTGATGGAGGAGGGCGGTGCCGCCAGCGTTGCTGTGGCGCCTGCCGTGGCCAAACCTGCGCCGGCACTGCATACGACCGATGACCTGTTTGACTCTCCTGCCCCGCTTGGCGAGGTGGTGGCCCAAGCCTTGCCGCTGGCCGCGCCCTTGGAGCGCGACTACCAGATGATCACCACGCCCGCCCAGCTGGATGTATGGCTGGATAAGCTAAAGCATGCCGAGCTGGTGTCGGTCGACACCGAAACCACCAGCCTGGAGCCGATGGCGGCGCGCATTGTGGGGCTTAGCCTGTCGGTACAGGCCGCAGAAGCGGCGTATATCCCGCTACGGCATGATTACCCCGGTGTGCCCGATCAGCTGGATCTGGAAGATACCCTGGCCAGACTCAAGCCGTGGCTGGAAGATGCCGGCCGGAAAAAAGTGGGGCAGAACCTCAAGTACGACCGCCATGTATTTGCCAACCACGGCATTACCCTTGCCGGCGTGGTTGACGACACCATGCTGGCAAGCTACGTAGTCGAGAGCCATCAGCGCCACAATATGGATGATCTGGCCCGCCGCCATCTGGGTGAAACCACCATCGCCTACGAAGACATCTGCGGCAAGGGCGCCAAGCAGATCGGCTTTGCCGAAGTCGATCTGGACACCGCCACCCGCTACGCCGCCGAAGATGCCGACATTACCCTGCGCCTGAATGCGGTGTTCAAGCCCATGCTGCAAGGCAAGCTGGCCTCGGTCTATCGCGATATCGAGCTGCCCGTGGCTGAAGTGTTGTTCATTATGGAACGCCATGGTGTGTTGATCGACCGTGACCGCCTGCATGCGCAAAGCCATAGTCTGGGGCTGGAGATGCTGACGCTGGAAACGAAGATCCATGATCTGGCCGGGCAGAGCTTTAATATCAATTCGCCCAAGCAGATGCAGGAAATCCTGTTCGGCAAGCTGGGCATTCCGACCAAGGGCGTGAAAAAAACCGCCAGTGGTGGCTATTCCACCGATGAATCGGTGCTGGAAGCGCTGGCGCTGGATTACCCGCTGCCCAAGCTGATCCTTGCGTACCGCAGCCTGGCCAAGCTCAAGTCAACTTATACCGACAAGCTCCCCTTGCTGATTCATCCACAGACCGGGCGTGTGCATACAAGTTATTCACAGGCTGTCGCCGTCACCGGGCGTTTGTCCAGCTCGGACCCTAATCTGCAGAACATTCCGGTGCGCACCGAAGAAGGGCGCCGTGTGCGCGAGGCCTTTATCGCGCCGCCGGGCTCATGCATCGTGTCGGCCGACTACTCGCAAGTCGAACTGAGGATTATGGCCCACCTGTCGGACGACGCGGGCATGCTGGCCGCCTTTGCCGCAGGGGAAGATATTCACCGTGCCACCGCCGCCGAAGTGTTCGGCGTCAGCCTGGAGGAGGTCAGTAGCGAGCAGCGCCGTGCAGCCAAGGCCATCAACTTCGGCCTGATCTACGGCATGAGCGCATTCGGCCTGGCTGCCCAGCTGGATATCGAGCGCAGCGCCGCGCAGCAGTATATCGACCGTTATTTCATGCGTTACCCCGGCGTGGCCGACTATATGGCGCGCACCCGCGAGTCGGCGCGTGAACTGGGCTATGTGGAAACCGCCTTCGGCCGCCGCCTGTATCTGCCGGAAATCCGCGGTGCTAACCCCATGCGCCGTGCCGGCGCCGAGCGCGCGGCGATTAATGCCCCGATGCAGGGCACAGCGGCGGATCTGATCAAACTGGCGATGATTGCGGTACAGGGCTGGTTGCAGCGCGAAAAACTGGCCAGCAAGCTGATTATGCAGGTGCACGACGAACTGGTGCTGGAAGTGCCCATGGCCGAGCTGGATCTGGTCAAGGTCAAACTGCCCGAGCTGATGGCCGGGGTGGCGGCGCTGAAAGTACCGTTGCTGGCCGAAGTCGGTGCCGGCGATAGCTGGGGGGCGGCGCATTAAGTACTGGTACAGAAGAGGCATCCATACCCGGTTTCAGGGTATGCTATTGGCCTGATATGTTGGAGCCGGGCTGTGGATTACTTTCCGATTTTCATGAAGTTGCAGGATCAGGCCTGTCTGCTGGTCGGTGGCGGAGAAGTCGCCTTGCGCAAGGCGCGCTTGCTGCGTAGTGCCGGCGCGCGCTTGCGCATTATTGCGCCCGAGCTTACGCCCGAGCTGGCCGCGTGGGTGGCCGCAGGCGAGGTGGAGCATATTGCTGCGGCTTTTAGGCCGGAGATGCTGGGACACCCGCAACTGGTGATTGCCGCAACGAATGCGCGCGAGGTGAACCAGCAGGTGACGGATGCGGCCAAGGCCGCCGGCATTCCGGTGAATGTGGTGGATGACCCGGAGCTCTCCAGCTTCATTACACCGGCCATTATTGACCGCTCGCCCATGGTGATTGCCGTGTCGACCGGTGGCAAGGTGCCGGTGCTGGCGCGGCTGATGCGTGCGCGGCTGGAGAGCCTGATTCCGGCTGGGTATGGCGCGCTGGCACGCTTTGCCGGTGACTGGCGCGAGCGGGTCAAGGCACGCTTTAGCCAGGTAGACGAGCGCCGTGCCTTCTGGGAGGCGGTGCTGCAAGGGCCGCTGGCCGAGGCGGTGATGGCGGGCAGCGATGGCGGCGATGTCGAAATGGATGCTTTGCTGGCCAGCAACGCGCGCTGGCACGCCGGTTGCGTCTATCTGGTGGGCGCAGGACCGGGCAACCCCGACCTGCTGACTTTCCGCGCTTTGCGCCTGATGCAGCAAGCCGATGTGGTGCTGTACGACAAGCTGGTCGCGCCCGAGCTATTGGAGTTGGTGCGCCGTGATGCCGAGCGTATCTATGTGGGCAAGGCGCGCGCTGATCACACCTTGCCGCAGGACGATATCAACAGCCTGATGGTCAGCCTGGCCAAGGCCGGGCGTCGTGTATTGCGGCTGAAGGGCGGCGACCCGTTTACTTTTGGTCGTGGCGGCGAGGAGATCGATACGCTGGCCGCCGAAGGGATTCCGTTTGAAGTGGTGCCGGGCATTACCTCGGCGTCGGGTGCGGCTGCCTATGCCGGCATCCCGCTTACGCACCGCGACTACGCTCAGTCGGTGGTGTTTGTGACTGGCCATATGAAGGACGGCAGCTTCAACCTCGACTGGCCGGCACTGACCCGGCCACAGCAGACGGTCGTGGTGTATATGGGCTTGAGTCATATTCAGGGGCTATGCGACGGTTTTATCCTGCATGGCAAGGCGGCCGATACGCCGGCGGCGATTGTCGAGCAGGCCACCACCGTGCGCCAGCGCACGCTGACCGGCACGCTGGCCGATCTGCCTGCGCTGGCGCAGGCACACGGCATTGCCTCGCCGGCGCTGATTATTGTCGGCGAGGTGGTGCGCTTGTCGGATCGTCTGGCTTGGTACCGCCGCAAGCCAGCGGGCGGCTGATACAATTACCGTCATCTGCGACGGGTAAAATAACAGGGAGCACCACCATGATCGGCATTTTGCTGATTACCCATTACACCTTGGGCGACAGTCTGCTGGAGTGTGCCAGCCATGTGCTGGGGCATGTGCCGGCGAATGCCCGTGCGCTGGCCGTCGCCTGCGATGCCGAGCCGGCTGCGGTGCAGCAATCGGCACAGGCATTGATCGCATCGCTGGATAGCGGCAACGGCGTGCTGGTGTTGTCGGACATGTTGGGTGGCACGCCGGCCAATATTGCCGGCCGGCTGGCGCTCCACGGCAAGGTCGCGGTGGTCAGCGGTGCCAATCTGCCCATGCTGGTGCGTGCCCTGTGTTATGCGGACAACCCGCTGGAAATGGTCGTGGCCAAGGCCATGAGTGGCGGAGAAGAGGGCGTACAGCTTATGGATAACGGGGAGCAAGATGCTTAAACAAGAAGTCGAAATCATCAATAAATTGGGTCTGCATGCGCGGGCTTCCAGCAAGTTCACCCAGACTGCCGGCCGTTTCAAGAGCGAGGTATGGATTGCGCGCAATGGCCGCCGCGTCAACGGCAAAAGCATTATGGGGGTGATGATGCTGGCGGCGGGTAAAGGATCTACCGTCGAGCTGGAAGTGAATGGCCAGGACGAAACGGATGCACTGGCCGCATTATTGGGTTTGATCAATAACCGCTTCGACGAAGCGGAGTAAGTTCGGCGTACCAAGGCACGCGTTAAAACCAATATCGGGGAGAGAAGGGGCATGAGCATTATCCTGCACGGCGTCGCGGTAGGCGGGGGTATCGCCATCGGGCGCGCACACCTGCTGGCGCAGAGCATGACCGACGTGCCGCATGTGCTGCTCGCTTGCGAGGAGGTGCCGGCCGAGCAGTTGCGTTTTGACGAGGCAATCCGTGCCACGCGCAAAGAGCTGGAAATGCTCAGGGGCAGCATTCCGCAAAATGCCCCGGCCGAGCTGGGTGCCTTTTTGTCGCTGCACATTATGCTGCTGGGTGATATCACCATCTCGTACGAACCGCGGGAATTGATAGCCGAGCAGAACTGCAATGCAGAGTGGGCGCTCAAGCTGCAGTGCGACCGCCTGGTCGAGCAGTTCGATGCAATGGACGACGACTATTTGCGCGAGCGCAAGCACGACGTGTTGCAAGTGACCGAGCGCATCTTCAAGAATCTGCGCGGCCACGCGGGTGAATTGCTGGCGCCCGATATTCTCGCCGACGATACCATTCTGGTCGCGCACGACTTGTCGCCGGCCGATATGGTGTACTTCAAGGAGTCCAACGTTGCGGCCTTTATTACCGATGTTGGCGGCAGCACCAGCCATACCGCCATCCTGGGGCGCGGTCTGGACTTGCCCTCGGTGATTGCGCTGCATCACGGGCGCGAGCTGATCTGCGAAGAAGAAGTCATCATCGTCGATGGCCTGCAAGGCGTGGTGATCATCAATCCCGAGCCTGTCGTGCTCGCCGAGTATCGCCGCCGCCAGCGTGCCTGGCGCGACAAGAAACGCAAGCTGTCCAAGGTGCGCAAGGCGCATGCCACCACCCAGGACGGCACCGTGATCGAACTGTTGGCCAATATCGAATTGCCCTCCGATGTAAACGATGTACACGGCAGCGGTGCCGTAGGCGTCGGCCTGTTCCGCAGCGAATTCCTGTTTCTCGGGCGCGACACCCTGCCATCGGAAGAAGAGCAGTATCTGGCCTACCGCGAAGTGGCCGAGTCGCTCAAGGGCGCGCCGGTGACCATACGCACCATGGATCTGGGTGCCGACAAGAACCCCAAGTGGCTGGGACGCAGCAGCGCCGATAACCCCGCGCTGGGCCTGACCGGCATCCGCCTGTGTCTGGCCGAGCCGCTGATGTTCCGCGAACAGCTTCGCGCCCTGCTGCGCGCCTCGGCGCACGGCAAGATCCGCATCCTGTTTCCCATGATCAACTCGCTCTCCGAGCTCAAACAGGCGCTGGCCCAGCTGGATTATGCACGGCAAGAACTGCGCGAAGTCGGCTTCCCGTTTGCCGAAGAAATCGAAGTCGGTGCCATGATCGAGATCCCGTCGGCGGCGCTGGTGGTCGGCAGCTTCCTCAAATATGTCGACTTTGTCTCCATCGGTACCAATGACCTGATCCAGTACACGCTGGCGATAGACCGCAACGACGATTCGGTCAGCCATCTGTATGACCCCATCCACCCTGCTGTGTTGAAACTGATCGGCCACACCATCAAGACCGCCACCCGCGGCAATGTGCCGGTCTCTGTTTGCGGAGAAATGGCCGGCGATGCCAGACTCACCCGATTGCTGCTGGGCATGGGCCTGCGCCGCTTCTCCATGCACCCGGCCAGCGTGCTGGCGGTGAAGCAGGTGGTACGCGAAACCCACCTCGACACCATCGCCCCCATCGTGTCGCGCATGCTCAGAAGTGAAGATCCTGATAAGATTGCCGACCTGTTGCAACAACTCAATGCTCAGCCGGACGTTTGATCCGGCTTTTTACTTATGCTGAAAGACGCCATCGATCTTGGCCGGGTGCAGCGCGCCCTGGTTGTTCGTCTGATGTTTCACGGGGATGTTCTGCTGTCGACGCCTGTGGTGACCACGCTTAAAGAGATGGCGCCACATATCAATATCGACGCGCTGGTCTACCACGAAACACGGGATATGCTTTCCCTGCATCCTGATCTCGACCAAGTGTTTACGATTGACCGTAACTGGAAGAAGCAAGGCGTGTCGTTTCAGTTACGCCAGGAGTGGCGTCTTTTGTCGGCGTTGCGTGCGCGGCATTACGACTTGGTGGTGATTCTGAATGACAGCAACCGGGCGACTTGGCTGGTGAAACTGCTGTCTCCACGCTGGTCTGTTGGGCCGGATAATCCCGGGCGAGGCCGTTTATACCGGAAAACGATGACGCATCGTTTTCAACTGGCGCGTAACCGGCATATGGTGGAGCTGCATCTGGACGCACTGCGCTGCCTTGGATTACCCGTCGACTCTTCCGCTGCGCATGCCCGGCTATCCATTGTTTCGGGAGCCGGGGCGGAGGCGAGTGTAGAAAATCATTTGTCAGTGCACGCCTTGCAGCCGGGCAACTTCGTACTGGTCCATCCCGGTTCCCGCGGGGTTTACAAGTGCTGGCCAGAGTCGAAAATGGCCAGACTGATTGACACTTTGAGTGTGCAAGGTATACGCGTTGTGCTATCGGGCTCTCCTGCTGCTGCCGAACTGGAAATGCTGGTTAGGATCAAGGCTCAGTTGGCTCACCCTGTTGTTGATCTGAGTGGACAGCTCTCGCTTAAGGAACTGGCTGCTTTGGTGGCACAATCCGCGATGCTGATTGGGGTCGATTCGCTCCCCGTGCATCTGGCTTCGGCATGTCAGGTGCCTGTTGTCGCGCTGTTTGGACCATCGCTTGAGCAGGTGTGGGCACCATGGAGGACGCCACACCGGATTGTCGGTGCGACGTTGCCTTGTCGTCCCTGCGGGCTCGCTGGCTGTGGCGGCAGTGGGCAGAGCGATTGCATGGATAAGATAAGCGTGCAGGAGGTTCTGGATGCCGTGCAGTCGTTGCGCCAAACACTGGAAATCGCTCCACAACATCACCGGACTGATCGCGCATCGCGTACCCAGTTCGTCCGAGTAGACAAACATTGAATATGATTCCAAACCAAGAAGTCGCTAGCCTGGCGTTGTACCGGCGCGTGATGGGGTATTTGCGCCCGCACTGGAAGGTCTTTGCCGTCTCGCTGCTGACCATGACTATTGCCGCGGCGACAGAGCCATTATTTGCCCGGCTGATGAAACCGCTGATTGATGGTGGCTTTGTTGACCGTGACCCGGCTGCCATTATCTGGACGCCGCTGGCGATCGTCGGGCTTTTTCTGGTGCGCGGCGTGGCCAGCTTTATCAACGAATACTCGTCAAGCTGGTTGTCCGGCCATCTGGTGCAAAGTCTGCGCGAGGAAATGTTCGCGCGCATGTTGCGCCTGCCGGTCAACTATTACGACCACCATCCCTCCGGCCGCATCCTGTCGCGGGTTGCCTTTGACGTGACCCAGGTCAGCGAGGCCGGTTTCAACGTCATCACGGTAACCGTCAAGGACGGGATTACCGTGATCGGCCTGCTGGGCCTGCTGCTCTATACCGACTGGAAGCTGACGCTGATCTGTCTGGCCGTCATGCCGGCCGTGTCTTTCTGCGTACGCTTTGTCAGCCGGCGTCTGCGTGGTTTGTCGCGCAAGAACCAGCAGGATATGGCCCAGTTGACGCAGGTGCTGAGCGAGAGCATAGACTGCCAGCGCGTGGTCAAGATCTACGGTGGTGAAGCTTACGAAGCGACGCGTTTTGGCCGCGCGGCAGAAGCAATACGCCACAACCTGGTCAAGGAGCGCTCGACCAGTGCAGCCAGCACTGGGGTGACCCAGCTGATCATTGCCTGTGCTTTGGCGGTCATCCTCTACTACGCCGGCGTGCAGGCGCAGGCCGGCCATTTCTCGGCTGGGGATTTCATGTCCTTCCTGACCGCCATGCTGATGCTGTTCGCGCCGATCAAACGCATTACCAGCATCAGCCAGACCGTGCAGAAGGGGCTGGCCGCCGCCGAAAGCGTGTTCAGCTTTCTTGATGAGCAAGGCGAGGCCGACCATGGCCGTGTGCGGCTGCAGGCGCCCAAGGGGGAGCTGGTGTTTGAGCGTGTGTCCTTTACCTATCCCGGCGCCGAGCGCCTGGCGCTGGATGGCGTCGAGCTGAGTGTGCGTGCCGGCGAAACGGTGGCGCTGGTCGGCTCCAGCGGCAGCGGCAAGACCACGCTGACCAGCCTGATCCCGCGCTTTTATGAGCCGGATGGCGGACGCATCCTGCTCGACGGCATTCCGCTGACCGAGATCTCGCTGGCCAGTCTGCGCGCGAATATCGCGCTGGTCAGCCAGGACGTGGTGCTGTTCAACGACAGCGTGGCCGCCAATATCGCCTATGGCCGGATCGGTGAAGTCAGTCTGGACGAAGTACGTGAGGCGGCGCGTGCTGCCAATGCGCTCGAATTTATCGAGGCGATGCCACAAGGCTTCGACACTATGATCGGTGAAAACGGTACCCGTTTGTCCGGTGGCCAGCGCCAGCGTCTGGCGATTGCGCGCGCCATCCTCAAGAACTCGCCGATCCTGATTCTGGACGAGGCAACCAGCGCGCTGGATACACAGTCGGAACGGCTGGTGCAGTCGGCGCTGGAGCGGCTGATGCAGGGACGTACTACGCTGGTGGTCGCGCACCGCCTGTCCACCATCGAAAATGCCGACCGTATCGTGGTGATGCACCAGGGACAGGTGGCCGAAGCCGGCCGCCATCAGGAGCTGCTGGCCCAAGACGGCATTTACAAAACGCTGCACCGTCTGCAATACCAGGCCGGCGGCGAACAAGGCTGAACATGCAAGCTGCTCATTCCGCTGCGCCCACGCTGGGTGTAGCCATTATTACCAAGAATGCCGGCGCCCATCTGGACAAGTGCCTGACGGCGCTGCGCCCCTGGGCCGACGATATCGTGTTGCTGGATTCGGGCAGCAGCGATGACACGCTGGTGATTGCGCGCGCGCATGGTGCACGGGTATTCGAAAACCGCGACTGGCCGGGTTTCGGCCCGCAGAAAAACCTGGCGATCAGCTACCTGGCTACCGACTGGGTGTTGTCGCTGGATGCGGACGAAGTGGTCAGCCCCGAACTGGCGGCGGCAATCGTGGCTGTGCTCTGCGCCCCGACTGCCGATGTCTACACCTTTTCCCGGCTGTCCAACTTCTGCGGGCGCTGGATGAAACACAGCGGCTGGCGCCCCGACCATATCCCGCGCCTGTTCCTCCGCGGGCAGGCCGAGTACTCGGCAGACCTGGTGCATGAACGGCTGCTGTTCACTGGCTCGGCACCATTGCTGGCCGGGGAACTGCTGCACTACTCGTTCGACAATCTGGACCAGGTGGTCGACAAGATGAACCGCTATTCGGCCGCCGGTGCCCTGCAGCGTTACCAGCGCGGCAAGCGTGGCGGCGGGATGGCCAGCGTGCTTGCCAAGACGTTGTGGTCTTTTATGCGTACTTATGTGTTACGGCGCGGCTTTCTGGACGGCCGTGAGGGCTTCATCCTGGCCGTCGCCAATGCCGAAGGGACTTACTATCGGCAGCTGAAATTGATGTATCTGGCTGAGAAGGGAGCGACCTCATGAAGGTGTCGGTGATTGTGACAACCTATAACCGGCCGGATGCCCTAGCGGCCGTGCTTGAGGGTTTTCTGCATCAGCAGGGGGTAGCAACTGCCGATTGGGAAGTCGTGGTCGCAGATGACGGCTCTGGCGAAGAGACCCGCCGTGTCGTCGCCAGCTATCAGGGCAAGATGGAAGGCCGTTTGCTGCATGCCTGGCAGGAAGATAAGGGGTTCAGAGCGGCCGAGGCCAGGAATCTGGCCGTGACGAAATCCACAGGCGATTACCTGATCTTTCTGGACGGGGATTGCATTCCTTGTTCTGATTTCATTCAAGAGCACATGAGGCTGGCCGAGGCTGGCTGGTTCATTGCCGGCAACCGGGTACTCATGTCCGCCCATTTCACCGAGCAGTACCTTGCAGGCTCAATCAAGCCGGTGACGAGTTGGTCCTTGTCCGACTGGTTGTGCTTTCGGAGTCGTAAAGAGATCAACAATGCGCTCGGATGGTTGCGGTTGGCCTTGCCCGGTTTCAGGAAGAAAAAACCAAAAGACTGGAAACTCTTCAGGACCTGCAATGCAGCCGTGTGGCGCAATGATTTTTATGCGGTCGATGGTTTTGATTGCACTTTTTCAGGCTGGGGTTATGAAGATTCCGACTTGGCAGTCCGTTTGCTGCGTCTTGGGGTGAAGATAAAGAATGGTCGCTTTGCCGTTCCTGTCTTGCATCTGTGGCATCACGAAAATGACCGTTCGCAACATGATGAAAACTGGGCGCGTTTTGAACACTCGCTGCACGGTCAGCATGTCTGGGCCGAGGCTGGACTCTCGGCACTAGGTGGAGAGGAAAAAGTGAATGGGAGAGGGAAATGATCCAGCCTGAAGGTATTAACCTAGTCTTTCATTCTATTCGTGCAGGCGGTGGCATGGAGCGTTATGTCCTCGATGTTATCGAAGAGTTGGCTCGCCGCGGGATCCGGGTTCGTGGTATCGCCAGGAAGACTCGTTGGCCGGGCATGTTACCGGCCGGGGTGGAACTGGTCGTGGTGCCGGATCGCACACCGTTCTCCCGGTTGAACAACTACCTGTTCGAGCAAAAAGCGTTGGATTATTGCCAGCCAGCGTGGCCGACGATAGGGATTTCCCGAGTTGTGGGCCGCGTGGATCTGGCTATCGTCGGTGGTACACATATCGGCCACCTCAAGGATAAGGGCAAGACCCGCTGGGGAGTGTTTGATCGCCTGACGGTCGCACACGAGCGGGGCCTTTACGCGAATGCCGGACATATCGTGGCGCATTCCGCACGTGTCCGCGATGAGATCACCAGCTTGTATACCGTTCCTGCTGGCAAGGTTAGCACTCTTTACCCGCCAGTTGATACCATTAAGTTCAATCTTGGCGCACGAGCATCACGCGAACGCGTCAGGAAGGAACTCGGCATCCGGGACGACCAGTTCATGCTGCTGTTTCCTTCCAATAATCACAAGCTAAAGGGAGCGGACCTGATCCTCGCGGCGATGGAGGGATACGGTGATCGTGTCGTTCTGGCGGTGGCCGGCAAAGCGCCGCTGGATGCTCCCGGCGTGCTCAATCTCGGCATGCGCCAGGATATGCCTGAACTCTATGGCGCTGCGGATGCGACGATTTTGGCTTCAAAATATGAGGCCTTTGGACTGGTTGGGCCGGAGTCTATTTTGTGTGGAACGCCCGCTATGCTGGCTTCCAATATTGGTGCGGTTGAAGCGTTGCGATCGCCGGGTCTAGTAGTGTTCGAGCGATCCATCGTTTCACTGCGGGCCGCAATGAAGTTGCTGCAGGGAAATTCTTCCTCTGTAGCGATTACCAAACCTAGTGATTCTATTGTTTATCCCTATAGTTTAGAGGCGCATGTGGATGCTTTGTTGTTGAAGGTGGCTCATGGTTTTCACTGACACAAATGAAAATATGCCGTTAGCTAGCATTATTTTAGTGACATACAATCAAGTCGCTTATGTACAAGAGGCCTTGCTGTCTGTTGCCGGACAGACCTATGGAAATCTGGAGATTGTCGTTTCTGATGATGCCTCGACTGATGGGACATTTGACCTGATTCTTGAGTTTTGTGAACAGTATGATGGTCCGCATACATTCATTATAAATAGGAACGATGTCAATCTTGGCGTTGGAGGTAATTATGCAAAGGCTGTATCGCTAAGCCATGGTGAATTGGTCTTCGTAGCTGGGGGCGACGATGTTTCTTTACCTAGCCGTGTTGCACTAGTAGTCAATTTTTGGCTGGAGACAGGTAGGAAATTTGACTTGATTGCGTGTCATTTGATCGATATGTCTGTAGACGGAACTTGTTTGGGTGAGATCAAGGTTTCAAATCTTTCTGCATATACATCACTAAATGATTGGGTCGATAATCCTCCCCATGTCATTGGTGCCGCTCAGGCTTGGACACGCCGTTTGTATGACCTCTTTGGAGGCTTGCCTAAGGGCGTGGTTGGAGAAGATTTTATTCTGTCGTTCCGTGCAATCTCACAGGGAAGAGCAGTGACGCTACCTCAGCCAGTTGTTTATTACCGCCGTGGCGGTTTGACTAATAAGCAAAAGGCTATGAGTGCACAGCAAGTCATTGCGGGTCTGTCGAAGAAAACTAAGAGTAGTTTTTTGGAGTGGTCATTATTGCTTGGGGATGCAGAAGCCTCTGGTGCGAGCGAGAGAGTGATGTCTTATCTTCGGCTGCATCAGCAAAGGGAGATCTGTATCGAAGAAATGTTGCTTAACAATCGCCCGTGGAGGGCATTGTTTGGGTGTCGAGAGGTCGATCTTGCCTTTCGGCTTAGGGTATTCGTTTATGCGGTCTGTCCAGAGCTTCTAGCACCTTTATTTTTCTTCAAACGTATCAAGTACACAGGGCAGGCATGACGATGCGTTTGCTAAAAAAAATAGAAAGATATTTCAAACTGAGGGCAATCCGCCGGATGCCCGCATATCAGCGTGGATCCGCACGCTTCAAGTTGGAATATGGAGAGCGCTACGAGTACGGCTTTGCCAGCTACGGGCTTCCAATCGTGGAGGACTGGAATCAAGGTACGACGCTGAAAATAGGATCGTTTTGCTCTATTGCTCAGGGCGTTCGTATACTGCTCGGTGGTGGACATCGTTTGGACTCGGTATCAACCTACCCATTTCCTTTGATGTTTTTAGATGGAGTTGGGGGCGGGTCTTGCCAGACCAGTAAGGGCGATGTTCTGATCGGTAGCGATGTATGGATCGGAATGGATGCACTGATCCTTTCTGGTGTGGTTATTGGCCATGGTGCAGTTATAGCTGCAGGCTCTGTGGTCAGTAAAAATGTTCCGCCATTTTCAGTCGTAGCAGGAAATCCAGCTAGGGTCGTCAAGTATCGTTTTGATGATGAAACAATAGCAGCATTGCTGGAAACCGAATGGTGGAAGGCTGATCAAGCGTGGTTGCTTAAAAATATTAATATGTTGTCTTCTGTCAATATCAAAGATTGGTTGGTGTTGTGTTCTTTCCGATAAGGTTTTCGAGTATCAGGCTGGAGCAGTTTGCTCTTGGTATCGTTCTTCTTTACCCGATTATGGCTGTGGGTTATCTGCCTTTTGGTGGAGGAATTCGTTATTATAGCGTATTGCTGCCCGTGGCAATGTTGCTGATGTTCTTTGCATTGCGGCGATTGCACGAATTTTCCACAATAAGCTTGCTGGCTGATGTAATGGCTTTTATGAAGCCATTTCTGCCATTTTGTCTGGCTCTTTTGGTTGTTGGTGTCTTTCATGGCTATCTTGATTTCTTTATAAATATCACGCGGGCGGTTTTTTATGCGGCTTTACTTTATGCTTTGCTGCTCCGGATGGATTTTAATAGTAGGAGTCTTTTTTTTGCGCCGGCATTGGCTTGTTTTATGTATGCGATGGTTGCAATTTTTGAAGTGTTTATCCAGGGAAGAGGGCGGGCCTTCGGCTTGGTGTATGAGAATACATTCGGCCAGTTTTCCGTGTTATGCGCAGGTATTTCTTTGCTGGCTGCACTTAGCAAGTGTTTTGACAGAAAAGAACAGGTGTTTCTTTTTGTTTCGTTTGCGGCTGGCATGCTAGCTGCTGTTCTTTCAGGTTCTCGAGGGGCTATTTTACCTTTGATGGGTGTTTTTTGTGTTTTGATGTTTACCACTAGAGCAGCGCGATTGTTTTCGGTTTTTTTATTTTTATCAGCATCCGTGTTTTTATACTTTGACTTTTTTGGGTTTTTTACAAGAATACTTTTGTCTGTAGATGAGGTTAGGTCGTATTTTTTGACTGGACATATTGTAGATTCTTCTGTTGGTATTCGGCTTGAATTGTGGCGAATCGCATTCTATGTTTTGCTGAATTCTGGCTGGATGGGTTTGGGTGCTATGCCGTTTGAGGGTATTTCAAATATTTATCCAGATTTGAAGACTAGTGCTGATTATATGAATTATTATTTTGGGTTGAGCGGTACTTTATCTCCGTGGTTATTTCATGGTGATATCCCTCAGATTATGGTCTTTGGTGGGTGGGTTGTTCTGGTAGGTTTTTTGGTTTCTATGGTTTTGGTAATCCGTTTTTCTTATGTTAGTAATTTTGCGCTGTGGGTAGTGTGGTGTGGTATGGTTTGGGGGGGGGCTGAATTGTTTGTGTTTAATAGAATTTCATTTGGTTTGGTGCTCGTGGTTGTTGCTTTGTTTTGTGCAGATAAGCATGGTCGCGGTAGATTATGATTAGGTTTTTTAGGTTAGATTGTCTTTGTTAATGGGTGGCTGTGTTCATTAACAAAGGCATGCGGAAGTCGTTTGGATTTAGAATGCCTCTGGCAGATTTTACCGAGTTGCTGAGCAACGCATACCCGGACGGGCGGAGGATTTTAATCGTTGCACTTGTTCTTTGAAACTGCTCTCTAATGGTCTAGTCTGACTCAGCAGACCATTTCATTGACGGCGGCCGGCTTTTCGGTCGCCGTTTTCTTTGCCCAGGAGGCTATGCCATGCGTCCCTTTCATGCCGGTTTTTCGCTGGTCGAGTTGATGAGCGCGCTGCTGGTGATGGCGATTCTGGCGACGGTGGCTTATCCCGCTTACCGTGATTATGTATTGCAGGCACGGCGTGCTGACGGGCGTACGGCCTTGTTGGGGTTGGCGCTGGCGCAAGAGCGTTTTCGTGCCTCCTGTCCTTTCTATGCGCAGCATCTGGGCGTAGTTTCAAGTTGTGGTGCCAGTGCCGCTTTGTCTACGCTGGCTTTTTCTGCGCTATCCCCCGAGGGCTATTACGCCATTTCGTTGCTGCCCGATAGTGCCGCTAGTACCACGTATCTTGCCGAGGCCGCTGCCACGGACAAGGGCGGTCAGGGGGCAGATAGCGTCTGCCCGGCTAGCGTGTTTCGCTTGAATGAAAACGGGCCGGATATGTCGTCTGCTGCCAGGCGTGTCTGTTGGGGTGCGGGGTGAGCTTGCCATGTACCGGCTTCGCGTGCTGCGTGCATGGTCTTTGCTGGAGATGCTGTTGGTGCTGGCGGTATTGGGCATCTTGCTGACTGTGGCTTTGCCTCATCTCTCGCTCTGGGTCGAGCGCCAGCGCCTGATTGCCGCTACCGAACTGGTTTATCGCCAGTTACAGTTTGTACGCATGGAGGCGCTCAAACAGTCGCGTCCGATGTATATGCGCTTTATCGCCGGTGCGGCCGGGCAATGGCATTTTGCCGCCAGTGATGTGCCGGGTTGTGATCCCAGCGGACAGGATGCCGGTAAGGTTTGCACCATCGCGGCGGCAGATGGTGGTGCGCTCTCGGTTGCCGTGTTTCATGGTCGCGATTACCCGGGTGTGCAGTTGCTGGTAAGCGGCTTTAGCGGCAACGAAGCGCGCTTCGAGCCGGTGCGCGGGGTGGCGGATAACGGGCGGGTGACTTTGCTGTCCACGAGCGGTCTGGAGACGCGGGTGCTGGTCAGTGTTCTGGGGCGTATCCGCATCTGTTCGCCGGCCGGTGCGACACAGCTCGCGCCTTACCCTGATGCCGGCTGCCATGCGTAGCGTACGCGGCTTTTCCCTGCTGGATCTGATGCTGGGCATCACCCTGGCGTTGATCATATTGGCCAGTGCCGGGGCTTTGTATGTGGCACATGTGCGTAGCAGCAGTACGACGCTCAAGACCTTGCGTTTGAATGCCGACCTGCAGGCGATGATGGATGTGATGACGGCAGAGCTGCGTCGCGCCGGCTATTGGCATGTGGTGGCGGCCAGTGCACCGTTGGCTAATCCTTTTTCTTCCGGTATGGATAATCTGGATACGGCGACACCGGCTTGTGTGCGCTACAGCTATGACCGCGATAGCGATGGCCAGATCAGCGCAGATGAGCGTCTGGGTTTCAAGCTGCAAACCGTTGCCGGCGTGAAGAGTCTGCGTATGAAAACCAGCGGCCCGGCCTCACTGCTGTGCAGCAGTGGTAACTGGGAAAGCCTGTCCGATGGCGCACTTATAGCGGTGGATACGTTGCTGTTTGATGTGTCCGCCAGCAAGTGTGTGAATGTGACCCGGGCGCAGCGTACGGACAGTGGCGGTTGTACGGCGCTATTGGCCAGCGCACAAAGCGGTGACCGCGTGGTCGAGGTACGTCTGCTCAAGGTCCGGCTGGGTGCTTATCTGCTGGCCGATCCGTCTATCCGCCAGCAGCTGGAGAGTTCGGTACAGCTACGTAACCTGCGGGTTTTCTCCGCACCTTAGGAGTACGGGTCGTGCGCGATGGTCGTAATGCCCGGCGTCAGGGCGGTATGCTTACCTTGGGCTTGGTGCTGGTCTTGTTGATGGCGGTGGCACTGATGACGGTCTATGCCGCCCGAACATCCCTGCTCGAACTCAAGTTGTCCGGCAGCAGTTACCGTGCCAAGCAGGCGCTGGAGGCGGCCGAGGCGGGATTGCATTATGGCGTGGCTTATTATCTTGCCGGCGGAGCCGATCATGATGGTGATGGGCAGCTGGACACGGATGTTAGTGGAGTTCTGGCGCGCGGTCAGTTGGGTGGGCCGCGCTGGCAGGTGCAGTTTTGCGATGCCGCCAGCCTGGGCCCGGCTTGTGTGCTACCGGTCGCAGCGCCTGCCAGACTGCGCATTATGGCGACCGGCTTTAGCGATGATGGCAGCGCGCGGCGGGTGGTGAGCCAGCTGGTGATGGCCGATCCGGTATTGCTGGCCGTGCCGGAGGCGACATTGCTTGCACGGCGCTTGGATAGTGCGTCGGGTGGCAGTCTGGAGGTGATCAATAATCAGACCCCGCTGACGATCAGAAGTGGCACCTTGCCGATGCAGTCGTTTAGCACGCGCATTGCCCGCGACGGTTTGCTGGATCAGGCCGGCTCGACTAATGCCAGCTTTGGCAGTGATGTTCAGCTGGCTGATGTGGCTCTGGCTGCGCTATCCGACGAGGCGTTTTTTCGTTCGTTTTTTGCCTTGGGCTGGGATGCGTTGAAGGCCTCTGCCGATATTCATCTCACCGGCCACCAGCCTTTTCCTGAGGAAGACATGGGCGGTAAAGTGGTATTGCTGTCGGCGCTGGATAGTCAGCCGTACACCCGTTTGCCGGTCCGCTTGGGTAATCCAGCTGCGCCGGTGATTTTGCTGGTGGATGGCGAACTGGAGCTGGCGGCAGGGAGTGTCGTGTTTGGTGTGGTTTATGCGCGCAAACTGTCCAGCCATGATGGTGCCAAGGTGCAGGGTGCCTTGCTGCTGGAGGCGCTGGGCCAGATCGAGGGCACGCTGCAGCTGGAATACGACGCGGCCCTGCTGGCCAAGGCGCAAAGCCTGCGTCAGGAGTCTGTGCTCGCCAGCAGTTGGCGTGACTGGTAGGGAGAATCTATGCGCATGGTGCGGCACGGCTATATTTTGCTGGAGGCGCTGATTGCCTTATTGCTGTTGGCAGTGGGATTGTTGGCGGGCTTGCGTCTGGCTAGCGCTACGCTGGCCAGTAGTGCCGAAGCCAAGGCGCATGCCTTTGCCCAGTATTATGCCGCGGATAAACTCGAGTCTTTGCGCGCCTTAATTGCCGCCGGGGAATACCAGCGCACCGCCTGTCCGGGAGCCGGCTCTTTATTGGTCAGCAGTGAAGCGCCGGAACAAACAACCGTGCAAGGCACGATTTTCAGTCGTAGCTGGCAGGTGACGCCGCAATGTACACCGTCCTACCGGGTGCTGAGAGTCGAGGTGACGTGGCAGGATAAAGCCGGCCCGCATCGGGTAGAGCTGGCAAGCCTGCTGACATGGAGTGATCCGGCGCGTGTGCGCGAGCGGTAGTGGTGGAGGCGCAAGAAAAAAAACGCCACACTGAGTGGCGTTTTCATTTTGTACGGCGATCGCTTACTGGTATAGCGGGTTATGCGGGTCGATGGCCATGCCGTTTTTACGCACGGTATTCCACACCGGATAGGTATGCAGTTCATCGCGTAAGGTGGCGGCAAGGCTGGAGTAATCCTTGACGTTGCGTTGGTAAGAGTAAGCGCGCAACAGTGCCACTTTGGCAGCGGTATTGCTTGGCTCATGCTTCATGGTATCGCGCAGAACCATGATGGCATCGTCGATACGGCCATAGTGCAGAAAAACTTCCGCTTCACCTATGGGGTCGATACCGCGCTTGCGCGGAGGAACATAGCTCAGTTGGCGCCAAAGTTTGCGAGCGCTGTTGATGCTTGCCTGGCCTGCCAGTCCTGCAATTGCCGTAAACATCTTATTCCCCTTACCTGATGATGGCTAAGGCAAGATTACCAGCAGGAAAGAGAGGGCTCAATGCACGGTTGTATTAATTTCGCGATTTAGGGAACTATTGTTGTATAAAGCGACCAGTTAGTATTTCATTTAGCATATTGTCTGACAGGGTAGCGAGTTTTGAGTGGCCTATTGCGCCCATTAATACAAAGCGAGTGCTACCATTCTCTGATTTTTTATCGTGTGCCATCAAGGACTTCCAGCGCGCCAAGCCCAGATTCGGTGCCAGGGTAGGCAGCTTTGCCGCTTGCAGCAAGGCATGGATACGCTGCACATCTTGCTCGCTTAAATCGCCTGACAAACGCGATGCCTCGGCCGCCAGCAGCATGCCTGCCGCGACGGCTTCGCCGTGTAGCCAGATGCCGAATCCCAGCCCTGCTTCGATGGCGTGGCCGAAGGTATGTCCCAGATTGAGCAGGGCGCGGATACCGGCTTCTTTTTCATCCTGACCGACAATTTCGGCCTTCATGCGACAGCAATGTTCGACGGTGTAGGCCAGTACGGTTTTGTCGCGCGCGAGTAGTGCTGGCATTTGCGCTTCCAGGTAAGCAAAAAATGCGGCATCACCCAGCAGACCGTATTTGATCACTTCGGCAAGCCCGGCGGATAACTCGCGATCGGGCAGGGTATCCAGCAGATCCATATCGGCGATCACCGCACGCGGCTGGTAGAAAGCGCCGATCATGTTTTTGCCGTGCGGATGATTGATGGCGGTCTTGCCGCCGACCGAAGAGTCGACCTGTGCCAATAGCGTTGTCGGGATCTGGATAAAGGGCACGCCGCGCTGGTAGCAGGCTGCGGCAAAGCCGGTCATATCGCCGATCACCCCCCCCCCTAGCGCAATCAGCGTGGTTTTGCGCTCGCAGCCTTGCTCCAGCAGTACATCAAAAATCCGGTTCAGCGTTTCCCAGGTTTTGAAGTCCTCGCCATCGGGTAGCACGATATCTAGCGTGCGAATGCCTTGCGCGCCGAGCGCCGCTTTAAGCCGGGCCAGGTACAGCGGGGCGACCGTGGTGTTGCTGACGATGACGGCCTTGTTTTGTGGCAGGTGGGCGGCGATCAGCTCGCCCCTGTCCAGCAGACCCTGGCCGATATGGATAGGGTAGCGCGTGTCGGGCAGTACGAGGTCAAGGGTTTTCATGCTTGGACGCTTCCGGAGGTGGGCCCTGGAGGCGGGCGAGCCGCTCCTCCAGCTGGCAAACCAGCAGATTGACATTCTGCTGGCTGGTATCGATCACGATGTCGGCAATTTCGCGGTATAGCGGGTCGCGTTCGGTAAACAGTGCCTCCAGCTTGGCGCGCGGATCTGCTGTTTGCAGCAGCGGGCGATTGGTACAGTGCTGGGTGCGGGTCAGGATGTCATCTATGCTGGCGCGCAGATAGATCACGGTGCCATGGCGTGCCAGCAACTGGCGGTTGAGCGGGCTGAGGATGGCACCGCCGCCGGTGCCCAGCACGATATCCTGCTGCTGCACCAGTTCGGTGATGACTTGGGTTTCGCGCTCGCGAAAACGCCGCTCCCCCTCGATATCGAAAATGGTCGCAATGCGCACCCCTGTGCGCTGCTCGATCTCGTAATCCGAGTCATAGAAGGTCTTGCCGCTGCGCCTTGCCAACGCGCGTCCGACGGTAGTCTTGCCGGCCCCCATCAGGCCGACCAGGAATAAGTTGCCAGCCAGTTTCATGGTGGGCATTGTATCGGATGTCATTGTGTGCTGTCGCCGCTTCAGCGGATCAAAGTTTCGCTTTCCACGATGCGTGGCGTGATGAACACCAGAAGCTCACGGCGATCGTTTTTGCGCGAGTTGCTGCGGAACAGATGGCCGAGTACCGGGATATCGCCCAATAGCGGGACCTTGCTGACCGTATCGCTCTCGTCCTGGATGTAGATGCCGCCGATTACCACGGTATTGCCATCTCCGATGCGCACCTGAGTCTTGACCTCACGCTTGTCGATGGACGGTTCGCCATTCACCGATTTCAGGAAGTTGGCCGCATCCTTGTTGACCTGAACATCGAGAATGATGTCGTTGTCCGGCGTGATTTGCGGCGTTACGTCCAGCACCAGATTGGCTTCCTTGAACGAGGTGGTCGTGCCTTGGTCGCCGCTGTTGGACTGGTAAGGAATCTCGATACCTTCCTTGATGATGGCCTTGGTACGGTCGGCGGTCAGCACGCGCGGGCTGGATACGATCTTGCCTTTGCCTTGGGTCTGCATGGCTTGCAGTTCCAAACCGATAATGGAGCTGGCACCCTTGAAAATGATTCCTACATTGCCGCCGGTTAAGCCGGACGGAAGGTTGATATTGGGGGTCGTTGGCAGCGTTGCAGGGCCGCCTGGCAGCGGCGTACCTCCCGCTGGACCGTAGCCAGAACCGACCGATGTATCACCTCCGACTTTGGCAAAACCCAGCTTCACACCCAGATCGCGCTGGAAAGTGTCGCTGACCTCGACGATGCGCGCCTCGATCAGTACCTGCTTGGATGGTTTGTCGATAATCGCCAGTACCGCACGGATCTCGTCCAGTACCGGAGGTTTTTCGCGCACGACCAACTGGTTGGTCTTGGCGTCGGCGTAGGCGGATGCTCGCAGGCCGTTATTGTTGCCGGTATTGTTCGTGCTCGTGGATCCCTTGTTCTTGCTGTCGATATCCACCAGACCGGCAATGGCGCTCATGACTTCTTCCACTGTTCGGTACTTGATCTGGAAGACTTCGGTGATCAGGGGCTCTTGCAAGGTGGTCGCTTCCTTGGCTTCGGCCGCCTGTTTGGCCAGCGCAATCATGTCGGCTTGTGGTGCGATACGGATCACATTGCCGACCTGACGCTTGGCCAGCCCTTTTTGCTGCAAGACGATATCCAGCGCCTGATCCCACGGTACGTCTTTCAGGCGCAATGTCATGGTGCCGGTGACGGTGTCGCCGGTGACCAGATTGAAGCCGGCAAACTCGGCCAGTGTCTGCAGCAAGGCACGTACTTCGACGTTCTGGAAGTTCAGCGACAGCTTTTCGCCTTTGTAGATGGTCTTGCCCAGTGCCATCAGTGCGGCATTGGCCTGCTCGGTCGAAATCTTGCGCACTTCCACGACCAGTTGCTGATTGGCCTGATAGGAGGAAAACTCCCACTCTCCCGCGTTTTGCAAGACGACGCGGCTGCCCTTGCCCTGATTGCTGGCATCGATACTCTGTACCGGAGTACCGAAGTCGGTGACATCCAGCCGTCGCTCCAGCCGGCGCGGTAGCGGTGCACTCAGATTGATGATGAGGCTTTTGCCGCTGCGGCTGACATCGGTGGCGCTGCTGGCGTTAGGCAGATCGATCACTACCCGGCCCGAAGCATCGCTGCCACGGCGAAAATCCACCAGGCTGATATCGCTGCCCGAAATGTTGGCAACGTAGGCGGGAGTCGTGGCCACTGGCACGCTGCTGGCGGGCGTCGTGATGCTGGCTGGTTGTACACGCTGCTGCACATTGCCCAGTGTGACCAGAATGCGGTTGCCTTCCACCCGGGTCTGGTAGGGGCTGTTTTTGGCTAGCGACAGGATGACGCGGCTACGCTCGCCTGCCGCAACAATGGTCGCGTTATTGAGCAAGGGGCCGGGCAGGGCCAGTTGTGTTTTGGCAAGACTGCTGCCCGTGTCGATAAAGTCGAAGGCAATGCGTGGAGGATTGGACAGCGCAAAGCTCTTGGGTAACAGGGCAGGCTTGGCCAGCGTGATCGCCAGTACCTGCTGGTCGCCGTTGCCAGGCAAGGTTTCGATCTTGGTAATGCTATTGCCGGCTGCCCATACCAGGTTGGAGGAGATAAGCAGGCTGCCCGCCAGCATGGTCAGTTGTCTTGTTGTTTTCATTTACTTTGCCCTTGTTCATCTGCCAGCAGAATATCGGTTTCGCGTTTGACCCATTCGCCGTTGCTTTCTTCTACAGTCTCGACCAGCTTGATCTGTGCATCGAGTACGGCCGTCACCCTGCCGTAATTGGTACCGATAAAGCTGCCGGCTCGCACCGGATACACCATGCCGTCCGGTGTCTGGATCAGACCGTGGCGTATACCCTTGATCTGCAGGCTGCCGACCATTTTCAGTTGTTCCAGCCCATACTTTTCCAGCGGGTCGCGCGGGCGTTTGAAGTCGGGTGCATTGGCACTATTCTGGCTGCCCGCCGTCTTGAATCTGTTCGCGTCAAATGGCGACAGCAGGCCGAAACCGGTGTAGTCAATCGTGGTAGCCATGGCGTTTAGTTGCGGAATCGGTTCAACCTTGCCGACCAAACCGTGGCCTTGCTGCTGCATCCAGCTATCGATATCGTCGGATGCTGTTGTGCAGCCGGCCAGTAACAGTGGCCATAGCAGCCGGGAAAGCGTGGTTTTCATGGCTGTGCTCACTTTCCCTTCTCCTTGGTGCTGGCTGTCGCCGCGGCGCGTTCGGCGGGTTCCAGCGTGCGGTAGGTCTTGGCCGTTGCCTGCAGGGTGAGGCGGCCATCTTTGCCGGCCGCCGGGGTCAGCGAAATATCACTGATGGTGACAATGCGCGACATGCGGGCAACATCCGACACGAAAGTGGCCAGATCATTGTAAGTACCATTCAGACGCAGCTCGATCGGCAGCTCGGCCAACTCGGCGCCGCGGATTTCCTGGCCGGGGCGGAATAGTTCGAATTGCAGGCCGCGACCCACGCCCGCCTGGTTGATTTCTGCCAGTACGGACGCCATTTCTGCTTTGGTTGGCAGCTGGCGGATCAGGCTGCCAAAGCTTTTTTCTATCTCTTTGAGCTGGGCTTGTAGTGCTTCCAGATTGGCCAACTGGCGGCGTTGGTCGATATATTGAGTTTTCAGCTCGGCTTCGCGCGCTTCGGCGGCAGCAATTTCATCGCGTTGCGGGCCCAGAACCACAAAATAACCGGCCAGCAGAATAAATATGGCCATTACGCCCAGCGTGATCAGCTGGGAGCGTAGCGGCCAGTTCTGGATGTCGTTGAAGTCGAGGTTGCGCAGCTCGTCCAGATTGATATTCAGGTTCACTGTGGTGCTCCTGTCTTGTGGGCTTCTTGATCGCCTTGTGTTTGCAGCGCCATCGTCAGGCTGAATTCGCTGGCGCGCAGATTGCCAAGCGCGGCGGCTTTCACTTCTATCAGTACCGGATTAATGAACAGGCCGGAGTCGGATAAAGTGCCCATATAGTTGGAAACGCGAGCGCCGGATTGTGCGTAGCCGGACAGGGTGATGGTGTTGCCGGTTTGTTTGAAATCTTTGAGATAAACCCCTTCCGGCATAAAGCGGATCAGGTCATCAAACAGGCGCACCGCCTGCGAGCGGCCATTTTGCAGCTGGGCGGCCTGGTCTTTGCGCGCAAGCAAAGCGGCGCGCTGTTGGCGCAACTCGGTGATCTTGCCCAGTTTGACGCTCAGTTCGGCAATGGCACTATCCAGACGCTGGTTGCGGGACAATTGGCTGTCCAGTGCATGGCTTTGCAGGGCATAGCCGGCGGCCAGCAGCAAGGCGCTACCGGCAATGGCCAGTGCCAGCATGTTCTGGAAGCGGCGTCTGTGATCCGCGCGCCGCATTTCCCGGTAAGGGAGCAGGTTGATGCGTATCATCAGTCGAATTTCCTTAGTGCAAGACCACAGGCAACCAGCAGGGCAGGCGCATCCAGCAACAGATCTTTAATCGGAATGCCGGGGGCTTGGGTCATGGTGGTGAAGGGGTTGGCGATCATGGTGCTGATCTGGGTGCGCAGGGCAACGGCGTCATCCAGACCTAGCAGCATGCTGCTGCCGCCGGCGAGCAGGATGTAGTCGACGCGCAGATATTGCGACACACTGACCGTGGTGTAGAAGAATTGCAGCGCGCGCTGGATCTCTTGTGATAAAGAGTCGACAAAGGGCTGCAGCAGTTCGGATTCATAGCCTTCGGGCAAGAGCATGCTGCGCTTGCCTTTTTCCGCCTCTTCATGGGTCATGCCGTAGCGGCGCTGGATTTCACGTGTCAGCTGGGTGCCGCCGAACGCCTGTTCGCGGTAATACAACTGCTGGCCGTTGCGGATCACGGAGCAGTGGATCTTGGTGGCGCCGATATCAAACAGGGCAAAGGTTTGGTTGAAGCCCTGATCAGGCAGCTGCATTTGCAACTGCTCGAACGCGGTCAGCATGGCAAAGGCTTCGACGTCCATAATGGCCGTTGTGAACCCGGCCATTTCACCGATGGCCAGGCGCTCTTCGACCTTTTCTTTGCGCGAGGCACATATCAATATCTCCAGATCGTCGGCATGGGTTGGTGCGGGGCCCAGTACCTGGAAGTCGAGATTGACCTCATCCAGCGGGAAGGGGATGTATTGGCTGGCTTCACTTTCGACCTGAAATTCCAGATCCGTTTTGTCCTGACCGGCCGGCACCAGTATTTTTTTGTAAATTGCCATGGTCGTGGGCAGAGCCATGGCAACCCGGCTGCAGTGGCTACCCAGTCGTGCGCGCGCACGGCGCAGAGCGTCAGCGACCGCTTCGATGTCATTGATGTTGCCTTCGTTCATCGCGTCCTTTGGCAGGGGCTCGATGACGTAGCGTTCCAGCAGGAGGTTTTTGCCCTGGCGGCCGATTTCGACCATCTTGATAGCGCTTGAACTGATATCCAGTCCGATCAGGCTGTCTGCTGTCTGGCGGCGTCCCGCTAGCAGACTGCTCAAGGATTTGGGTAATTCCAGTTTGCCACCCAGCATGTCGTTATCGGCTCTTTCCTTAGGATATGGAAAGTAGCCGCCTCCCTTTAATAATGACCAATTATTCTTAAGTGCGGAACTTTGCCAGCGCTTCCGGGTAAAACGGTATAATCAGGGCTCGATTTTTCTTTCGAACCATTATGTTGCTGCGAATCCTGAAGCTTGTGCTGGGCTCCATACTCGGTATCACGACACTTGCGGTCGGTGTGCTGGCTGTTGCCATTCTTGTCACCTGGCCGCGTTTGCCCAATCTGGACATCCTGACCGATTACCGCCCCAAGATCCCGCTGCGCGTCTATGCCGCCGACGGTGCGCTGATTGGTGAATTCGGTGAAGAGCGCCGCTCGTTCTCCCGTATTCACGACGTGCCGCCGCTGATGCGCCAGGCGCTGCTATCCGCTGAGGATGAACGCTTTTACCAGCATGGTGGTGTAGATTATGTCGGTGTTCTTAGAGCTGCGCTAGGAAATATAGTATCTGGGCATACGCGGTCCGGTGCAAGCACCATTACCATGCAAGTGGCTAAAAACTTCTTCTTATCAAGTGAAAAGACTTTTAGTAGGAAGTTTAATGAAGCGCTGCTGGCATTCAAGATCGAACATACCCTGTCCAAGGACCAGATTCTCGAGCTGTATCTGAACCAGATCTATCTCGGGCAGCGCGCCTACGGTTTTTCGGCCGCCTCGCAAGCCTATTTCGGCAAGCCTTTGAATGAGTTAAGCGTGGCGCAATTTGCCATGCTGGCCGGCTTGCCCAAGGCGCCTTCCTCGTACAACCCGGTTGCCAATCCCGAGCGTGCCCGTTTGCGCCAGCTGTATGTTTTGCGTCGCATGCATGAGCTGGGTCATATCTCGACAGCCCAGCTGGAGGCGGCCAAGGCCGAGCCGCTGGGCTTGGCCAAGCCTGCACGTGACACCGGCGTGCCGGCGCAGTTTGTGGCGGAAATGGTACGTCAGGACATGTACCAGAAGTATAAGGATGCGGCTTATACCGAAGGCTTCCGTGTTTACACCACCATCGATAGCCGCAACCAGCGCTGGGCTTTTGACTCGCTGCGTGCCGGGCTGATGGATTACGACCGGCGTCTGGGCTATCGCGGGCCTGAGTCGTTTGTCGATCTGGGGGCGATGACCGAAGACCGGGATGAGGCGCTGGATGAGGCGTTGTCGTCGATTCGCGACAGTGGCGAGCTTGAGCCAGGCGTGGTGTTGTCTGCGTCACCGTCGGAAGTAAAGGTTTACTTGCGCGGCAGCCGTTTTGCTACGGTCAAGGGGCCGGGCTTGTCGTTTGCTCGACGCGCCCTGTCCAGCAAGCTGACGCCGGCACAGCAGATACGGCCGGGTGCCGTGGTGCGTATCCAGCCCAACCCGAAAGGCTATTGGGAAATCGCCCAGATGCCCGAGGTGGAGGGGGCCTTTGTTTCGATGGATCCGCGCACCGGTGCCATCAAGTCGCTGGTCGGGGGCTTTGATTTCAACCGCCGCAGCTTTAACCACGTGACGCAGGCATGGCGCCAGCCGGGCTCGACTTTCAAGCCCTTTATCTATTCGGCTGGTCTGGATCGCGGCTTTACTGCATCAACCCTGATTAACGATGCGCCCTTGTCGATAGACCCGGCCAGCATCGGGGGGCAGCGCTGGGAACCCAAAAACGACGATAACCGTTACGCCGGCATGATTTCGATGCGCCGTGCCCTGGCCTTGTCCAAAAATATGGTATCCATCCGCATCCTGCAGGCGGTAGGTACCGACTACGGCCAGCAATATGCGCAGCGTTTCGGTTTTTCGGCCAAGAATAACCCTGCCTATCTGACCATGGCGCTGGGTGCCGGTCTGGTGACGCCCTTGCAGATGGCCGAGGGCTATTCGGTGTTTGCCAATGGTGGCTACCGTACCCGTGCCTATTTCATCGACCGCATTGAAGACCTGAATGGTCGCGTGATTGCGCGTACCGCGCCGGCGGTGGCCGGACAGGGGGCGACCCAGGTGATCGATCCGCGTAATGCTTTTATTACCAGCAGTCTGCTGCGCGATGTGATCCGCTTTGGTACCGCCAACCGCGCCATGAGCCTGGGGCGTTCCGATCTGGCGGGGAAAACCGGTACCACCAATGATTTCCGTGATGCCTGGTTTGCCGGTTTTAGTCCGAATCTGGTGGCGGTGACCTGGGTGGGCTATGACCAGCCGCGCAGTCTGGGGCGCTTCGGTTATGGCGGGACGGCCGCCTTGCCGATCTGGACCAACTATATGGCCAATGCACTCAAGGGGCAGCCTGAAGTCGACCTGCCGCCGCCCGAGGGTATTGTGGTGAGGCCTGGAGCCGGTCTGCGCGGGGGGGACGAGTACTATATGGAAGAGTTCCAGCGCACCAACCCCGAACTGCAGATCAATAACCGCGGTTCGGTGCCGGGTGCGGCCAAGCCTGCCGAAGAGGAAGCGGCGGTGCCGGTGGCGCCTCCGGATGCGGCGCAGGATGCGGTGGAGAATGTTAAGGAATTGCTGTTCTGAGTGTGCGGGCAGCGCCCCAGTTTGAGGGGCGCTGCCCGTTTTTCGTCAAGCCTGGGTGAGCAGGCTCAATACATTCTGTGGCGGGCGGCCGATCACGGCGCGCTGCTCGCACTGTGCGATGGGGCGCTCGATCAGTATCGGGTTGTCGTGCATGGCGGCGATCAGCTGCCGGCGCTCCAGTGCGATATCGTCCAGATACAGCATCTGGTATTCCTCTTCATGGCGGCGCATCAGCTGGCGCGGCTCCAGTTCCAGCAAGCTTAGCAATTGGTCCAGCTCTTCAATGCTGGGGGTTTGCTTCAGATATTCGATGACTTCGATTTGAGCGCCTGCATCCTGCAATAGCTGCAGTGCTTCGCGCGACTTGGAGCAGCGCGGGTTGTGGTAAAGGCGGATCATGCCGTCTCCTTCGTTTCTTGGGTAACGGAAAACCGCACCCTGTTTGTGACTCTATCCGGAATACAGCATGCCATCATCTGCCACCAAGCGCCACGGGGCACTCGCTTTCTTGTTGGCGGCGCTATCCACGGTCGGCCCGTTTTCCATCGACACCTTTTTGCCGGCCATGCATGCCATCGGTGACGCATTGGGCGTGGACGCGATAGAAATCCAGCAGGCACTGACGGTGTATCTGCTGTGTTACGCCTTTATGATGCTGTGGCACGGCGCCATTTCCGATGCGGTAGGGCGGCGCCGTGTCTTGCTGGTGTCGACTTTATTGTTTGGCGTGGCATCGGTGGGCTGTGCGCTGGCACCCAATCTGGGCACGCTGCTGCTGTTTCGCGCCTTGCAGGGCTTGTGTGGCGGGGCGGGGCTGGTAGTGGGACGGGCGATTATCCGCGACTGCCTGGACGGGGCCGCAGCGCAGCGCCTGATGTCGCAGGTGACCATGCTGTTTTCGCTGTCACCGGCGCTTGCACCGGTAGTGGGCGGTTTTCTGTATGGCGGTTTTGGCTGGCGTTCGATTTTCGTGTTTATGGCACTGATCGGTTTCGGCCTGTTTGCCATGAGCTGGTTTGCCTTGCCGGAAACCCATCCGCCGGAAAAGCGCCAGGCTTTGCGCTTTTCCACGATGTGGCAGGCGTATCTGACTGTGCTTGGCAAGCGCGAATTCCAGTTGCTGGCCGCGGCCGTGTCATGCAACTTCGCCGGCTTCTTCCTGTATATCCCGTCGGCACCGGTGTTTTTAATGCGCCATCTGGGGCTGGGGCCGGACGAGTTTTTGTGGATGTTCGGCCCAGCCGTTGGCGGCATCATGCTGGGCGCTTTCCTGTCGGGCAAGATGGCCGGGCGGCGCGGCGCGCGCGAGCTGGTGTCCCTTGCCTACTGGATGATGTTTATTGCTGCCGCCGCCAATCTGGCAGTGTGCCTGTGGCTGCCGGCCGGCGTGCCGCAAAGCGTATTGCCCCTGATGCTGTACACCACAGGCATGTCGCTGGCGTCGCCTTCCATCACCCTGACCCTGATGGACCAGTTTCCCGAACTGCGCGGCACGGTGTCTTCCCTGCAGGGCTTCACCCAGACCATGCTGGCCAGTATCGTTGCCGGCGTGGTGTCGCCCCTGGTATGGGGCAGCCCGCTGATGCTGGCGCTGACCATGACGGCCTTTTTGACGCTGGGTTTTTCCTTCCGTTACGCCTACCGGCTGCGTGTCGGCCGCGCCTCCTGCCTTGAACGCTAAAAAGGTCAGGCGGCGGCCTCGACCAGTGTCGCGTTCAATACCTTGACCACATCGGCAGGGTCTATCCCTATCAGATAGCCGCGCTTGCCGCCATTGATATAGATGCGCGGCAAATCGGCGATGCTGGCCTGCATATAAACCGGCATGGCGTGGCGCGTGCCGAAGGGGCTGGTGCCGCCAACCTGATAGCCGCTGTGTTTGTCGGCGGTTTTGGGGTCGCACGGCATGACTTTTTTCACGCCTATGGCGCGTGCCAGCAGGCCGGTCGCCACTTCGCGGTCGCCATGCATCAGCACGATCAGCGGTTTTTTGTGTTCGTCTTCCATCACCAGCGTTTTTACGACGCAATGCTCGTCTACGCCCAGTTCCTGCGCCGACACACGTGTGCCGCCGCGCTCTTCGTATTTATACAGATGGTCGCTAAAGGTGATGCCGTGCTCGCGCAGCAGTCGTACCGCCTGGGTCACCGGAGTTTTGTCCTTGGCCATGGTGCTCTTTATCGATAAAAAACCATGCTAGCTTAGAGTCGCTCCGGCTGCCGGTAAAGCCCGGCTTACACATGCCATGGCTGTCCTAGTGCGCTGCCTTGCCCTCCGTGGCGTGCCAGGTTGTCGGCAATGGCCTGCATCGCCAGCCAGCGCGGCGCGCACCAGTCAGGAGCGATCAGCGTTGGCGCTTGCGCGGTGGCCGAGACGCGGTGATAGACCACATGTGCGGGCGTCGCGCGAATCAGATCGGCCGCCAGTGCCGCATAGTCGTCCAGCGGCATCGGCATGACTTCGCGTCGCTGGTATTGCGCCGCCATGCGGCTGCCCTTCACGATCATCAGCGGGTGCAACTTGAGGCCTTCGACGCCGATGTCGAGTACGGTCTTTAGTGTGCTGTGGATATCGGCATGGCTTTCGCCGGGCAGACCTGCAATCAGATGGGTGCAGACCTTGAGTCCGCGCTGATGCGCGCGCGCCACCGCATCGCGGTAGTCGGCCAGCGTGTGGCCGCGGCGTATGGCTTCCTGAGTCTTGTCGTGCGCGCTTTGCAGACCCAGCTCCAGCCAGACCTCCATGCCTTGCGCCTGATAGCCGGCCAGCAGGTCCAGTGCCGCATCCGGTACGCAGTCGGGACGGGTGCCGACACACAAGCCGACGATATCGGACTGGGTGGCGGCCTCGTCATAGAGTGCTTTCAGGGTTTCGACTTCGGCATAGGTGCTGGTATAGGCCTGAAAATAGGCCAGATAGCGCCGTGCGCGGTCGGTGCGGACTTTTTCGCGGGCGATCTGTTCGCTGATGGAGAGAATGCCGGCATCGCGGCCGAAGCTTTTTACATTGCAAAAGGTGCAGCCGCCACGGCCCAGCGTGCCGTCGCGGTTGGGGCAGGTGAAGTCGCCGGCGAGCGACAGCTTGTGCACGCGTTCGCCGAAGCGTGCCTTGAGGTAATGGCCGAAGGTGTGGACGTAGTGATCGAGTTGCATGGCGGCCGGAAAAAACCGCACAGCTTAACAGCCCGGAAAAAATGAATCCCTGTGCTGGATCAAAGACTTGGGTGTGGATGGCTTTCCGCTTCCGCCCTGGGTCTTAGAACCTGTTCACGATCTGCTGCGCATCAGCGATACGGCGTTGAAAACGGTTTCGAAATGCTCATGTACCACCTGTACATTCCGCTTTCTCAGCCGTTTTCGCCTTGTCTCGCCCTCGCTCGCGAGAGCGTGAACACGCTCTTATAAGCGGTGCCAGCCAAACAGATACAGCACACCGAAGATGGCCGAGCTGATCACCAGGGCCTGTGCGAGGATGAGGACCCATTCGCGCAGGGTCTTTTTCTGGCTGCGGTCAAACAGCCAGCGATAGGCTGCATACAGCACAAAGCACAGAACGAAAAATTTGAACAGGCGACCGAACATGGCTAAGGCGGGGGATATGGGTGCTCATTATTGCTTTGTACTTGACGCTTACGCAAGTCTGCCCAAACGATATAATGGCTGACCGCTTACATGGCGATTTTTTCGAGGCCGCAATCACCCATGTCCGTTACTTCCTCTTCTGTCGGGATAGTCAGTGCCCAGTATGCGGCGTTTGATACTCCGCTTGCGCTTGCCTGCGGGGCCGTACTGCCGGCTTATCAGCTGGCATTCGAGACCTATGGCACGCTGAATGCAGCCAAAAGCAACGCCATCCTGATCTGCCACGCCTTGTCCGGCCACCACCATGTGGCCGGGCGTTATAGCGAGTCCGACAAGAGTGCCGGCTGGTGGGACAATATGATAGGGCCGGGCAAGCCTATCGATACCGAGCGCTTCTTCGTGGTCGGGGTCAATAATCTGGGCGGCTGCCATGGCTCGACTGGCCCGTCCTCGATCAATCCGGCCAGTGGCCAGCCCTGGGGGGCGGACTTTCCCATGGTGACGGTGGCGGACTGGGTGATCGCGCAGGCACGGCTGGCCGACCGGCTGGGCATCGAGCGCTGGGCGGCGGTGATAGGCGGCAGTCTGGGCGGCATGCAGGCACTGGACTGGAGCATACGTTTCCCCGAGCGCATCGCTCATGCGCTGGTGATCGCCTCGGCGCCCAAGCTGTCGGCGCAGAATATTGCCTTTAATGATGTGGCGCGCCAGGCCATCCTCACCGACCCCGAGTTTCATGGCGGCAACTTTTACGGCCAGGGCGTGTTGCCGCGTCGCGGCCTGCGCCTGGCGCGCATGCTGGGCCATATCACCTATCTGTCGGATGACGGCATGGGCGAGAAATTCGGCCGCATGTTGCGCTCGGGCGAATACCAGTTCGGCTTCGATGTCGAATTCGAGATCGAGTCTTATCTGCGCTATCAGGGCGACAAATTCTCCGACAGCTTCGATGCCAATACCTATTTGCTGATGACCAAGGCGCTGGATTATTTTGATCCGGCGCGCGAATACGGTGGCGATCTGGTCAAGGCCTTGCAGCGTGCCAGCGCCGGTTTTCTGGTGGCCAGCTTTACTTCGGACTGGCGCTTCTCGCCCGAGCGCTCGCGCGAGACGGTCAAGGCGCTGGTCGCCGCCGGACGGCGCGTCAGTTATGCCGAGATCGAGTCGGCACACGGCCACGACGCCTTTTTGATGCTGGACCCCCCTTATGTAGAGTTGATGCGTGCCTATCTGGGCCGTGTTGCTGCGGAGATAAGCGCATGAGTGCCCCTGCCTTGCGACCGGATCTGGCGCTGGTCGCCGACTGGATCAAACCTTCTTCGCGCGTGCTCGATCTGGGCTGCGGCTCGGGCGAATTGCTGGCTCACTTGCAGCAGAGCAAGCAGGTGAGCGGCTATGGTGTCGACTTTGCCGTCGACAATGTGGTGCGCTGCGTTGAGGCCGGCATCAATGTGCTGCAGGCCGACCTGGAGGCGGGCCTGGCCGAGTTCGGCGATGCCAGCTTCGATGTGGTGGTGCTGTCGCAGACCATACAGGCGATGTTGCACACCGAGCAGATCCTGATCGAGATGCTGCGCGTCGGGCGCGAAGCCATCGTCACCTTCCCCAATTTCGGCTACTGGGGCAACCGCTGGCAGATTATGCGCGGGCGGATGCCGGTGTCGGAAACCATGCCTTACCAGTGGTACAACACGCCGAACATCCACTGGTGCATGCTGGGGGATTTCGAAGCGCTGTGTGCCAAGAACGGCATACGCGTGCTGGAGCGGGTGGTGATGGACAAGGGGCGGCGCATCGATTTCATGCCCAATCTGCTGGGCAGCCTGGCGTTTTACCGCGTCAGCCGGCAATAAAGGCCGGGCCGGCATGTCGGGCAGCGGGGGCGTGGCGTAGAATGCCCGCTTTGCTGCTCTGCCCCTCTACCCCGATTGAAAAGGCTGTCCCCGCTTATGACTGACGCACCCACCGACTGGAAGCATGAGATCCTGTCGCGCAAGATGCTGATTTGCGTCTTTACCGGTTTTGCCTCCGGCCTGCCTCTGTATCTGCTGATCAATCTGCTGCCGGCCTGGCTCAGAAGCGAGGGCATAGACCTCAAGGCCATCGGCCTGTTTGCCTTGATCCAGTTGCCGTTTACCTGGAAATTCGTCTGGGCGCCGCTGATGGACCGCTTCACGCCGCCGCTGTTTGGCCGGCGCCGTGGCTGGATGCTGCTGACCCAGTGCGCACTTTTATTGTCGATGATGGGCTTCGGCCTGTTCTCGCCGCAGCAGGATCTGATGACTATTGCGGCGCTGGCGCTGGGGGTGTCGTTCTTTTCCGCCAGCCAGGATGTGGTGATTGATGCCTTCCGGCGCGAGATTTTGTCCGACCGCGAACTGGGTTTGGGCAATACCATCCATATCAATGCCTATCGCCTGTCCAGCCTGATTCCGGGCTCGCTGGCGCTGATTCTGGCCGACCATCTGCCATGGGCGCAGGTGTTTGTAATTACCGCCGTGTTTATGTTGCCCGGCATTGCCATGACGCTGATGGTAAGCGAGCCTGCGCTGGCGGCCGCCACCCCCAAGACCTTGCGCGAGGCGGTGGTCGAGCCGTTTCACGAGTTTATCGGGCGTAGCGGCGTCAAGGGCGCGCTGCTGATTCTGGGTTTCATCTTTCTCTACAAGCTGGGTGACAGCATGGCCACCGCGCTGGCGACGCCGTTTTATATGGACATGGGGTTTTCCAAGTCCGAGATCGGGCTGGTCGCCAAGCATGCCGGGCTGTGGCCGGCGGTGATTGGCGGCTTGCTGGGTGGTGCCTGGATGATCAAGCTGGGCATCAACCGCGCCTTGTGGGTATTCGGCGTAGTGCAAGTGCTGTCGATTCTGGGCTTTGCCTGGCTGGCGATGCATGGCCGCTTTGCCGAGGTTGGCGCGGCGGAGCTGTCCAGCCTTGCGCTGGTGATCGGTTTCGAAGCGCTGGGCGTCGGCTTGGGCACGGCGGCGTTTGTCGCCTTTATCGCGCGCACCACGCACCCGGCTTACACCGCCACCCAGTTTGCGCTGTTTACCAGCCTCGCCGCCGTGCCGCGCACGGTGGCCAATGCCGGCACCGGCTATCTGGTCGACAGCCTGGGCTGGACGATGTTTTTCCTGATTTGTACCGTATTGGCGCTGCCGGGCATGGCTTTGCTGCACAAGGTCGCGCCATGGAAGGAGGCATAAGCGTGAGATCACCGCTTGCTGTTTTAGGGTTGCTGATGAGTGGCATGGCATGGGCCGATGCCAGTGCCGTGCAAGCGTCGATGCCGGCGCTGGAGAGCAGTGCGCCGCTGGCAGTACCTGCTGCGCCGGTCGTCGCCATCCCGGAGGCGCCGAAGCCCGCCCCGGTAGTCGAACCCGCCTTGGGTTCGGTGCCTTTTCGGGTCGACTACCGCTGTGCGGGTGCGCAACAGATTAGTGTGCTGTATCCGGCCTATGCCGATGCAGACTCGCAGCCTATCCGCCTGCGCTGGAAGGGGTATAAGTACCGCTTGAGCCTGGCAGTGAGCGGCAGCGGGGCACGCTACGCCAGCAGCCAGCTGGTGTGGTGGACCAAGGGCGATAGCGCATTTTTGAGCACGCGCGGCGGCCGGATGCTGGTGCGCCAGTGTGTGGCGCAGCCGAACTAGGCTGTGGTGTTAGCCGCAGCACGGCGGCTAGGGATGGCCTGCCATATTGATGCATACGGCCTGACAGCGAAAAGCGTGCCTGTCCGGCCATCACCTCGCATCCGTTCTCCGGGTTGATGCGCTCCTGTTTGCTGCCTTGGCGTGCTCGCGCATGCTGCAGGCTTTGAGTTGGCAGATGCCGGTTGAAGCTTAGGCTGCCAGTTTTTTTGCCATCTCGGCTAGGCGTTTGCCCTGCGCCAGCGCCAGCTTGCGTTCGGCTTCGCTGATGGCATGATCATTCTTTAGTCCCGATACATGGCTGACACCATAAGGCGTACCGCCGCTTAAGGTGGCGGCCAGTTCAGGCTCGGTATAGGGCAGGCCCAGCAGCACCATGCCGTGATGAAAAAGCGGAATCATCATCGAGGTGAGCGTGGTCTCTTGTCCGCCGTGCATGGACGCTGTGCTTGTGAAGACGCAGGCCGGCTTGCCGGCCAGGGTGCCGGCCATCCATTCGGCGCTGGTGCTGTCGATAAAATATTTCATCGCGCCAGCCATATTGCCGAAACGGGTCGGGCTGCCCAGTGCAAGGCCTATGCATTCGGCCAGATCGGCGCGCTCGACATAGGGCGCACCGGCGTCCGGTACCGCCGCCTTGGTGGCTTCGCATACCGTCGATACCTTGGGGACGGTGCGCAAGCGTGCGCGGCAGCCGTCTACACTGTCGATACCGCGTGCGATCAGGCGCGCCAGTTCGCGGGTTGCGCCGTGCTGGCTGTAATAAAGCACCAGGATATCCTGCATTGTGTCTCCGAAAATCGTTACCATGAGTTATGGCAGCATCTTACACTTGGAAACCATGACTTTCCCACGTCCTGAAGCACTGTTCGGCTTCATCCGCTTTACGCTGACGCGCATGGCTCGTTTGCGCCTGCCGCAAGTAGCCGGCAGTCTGACCTTTACCACGCTGCTGGCGCTGGTGCCCTTGCTGACGATTGCGCTGACGGTCTTTTCCGCCTTTCCGGCTTTTTCCGAATACAGCACCCGCTTCAAGGTACTGCTGCTGACCACCTTGGTGCCGGAATTTGCCGGTAAGGTGATTACCGTTTATATGCGCCAGTTTACCGAGAATGCCGCCGGGCTGACGCTGTTCGGCGTGATCTTTCTGGGGGCGACTTCCATCATGCTGATGGCGACGGTGGAGCGCACCTTTAATGCGATCTGGAGCGTCAACAAGCCGAGACCCTTGCTGCAGCAGACCATGATCTACTGGATGGTGTTGTCGCTGGGGCCCATCTTGCTGGGCGGCGGCCTGCTGGCCTGGCGCTGGCTATTCAAGGTCACGCGTTTCGAGCGGGTGTCGCTGCTGCTGGATCAGTCGATCCAGGTGGCAGGCTCCATTTTGCTGACGACGCTGGTGTTGACCCTGTTGCTGCGTATCGTGCCTAACCGCTTTGTGCCCTTGAAACATGCCGCGCTGGGCGGCACGCTTACCGCCATTTTGCTGGAGGCGGTGCGTGCGCTGTTCGGCTTTTATATCGGCGAGATGGGGTCATACCAGACGATCTATGGTGCGTTTGCCAGTATCCCGATTTTCCTGCTGTGGCTGTATCTGCTGTGGATGGTCTTGCTGGTCGGGGCCAGCTTTACCGCTTCGCTGTCTTACTGGCAGGGTCAGGCATGGCGGCGGCGCAATGAGCCGCGCCGGCGTTTTCTGGATGCGCTGGAGGTGATGGTCTTGCTGGATGCGGCACAAGAGCGCGGCAAGCCGGTCAGCCCGCAGGCATTGCGAGGCGAAGTCGCGGTTGGCTACGACGAGCTGGGGCGGGTGCTGGAGCGCCTGTCCAGCGTAGGCATGGTGCTGGCCACCCAGTCCGGTGACTGGGCGCTGGGACGCAAGCTCTCGACCATCAACCTGGCCGAGCTGTTCCGTCTGTTTGTCTATCGCGGCGATGTCGAGGATGATGCGCTGGCCGAGGAGGTTGACCGCGTATTCCAGCCCTTTGTCGATCAGCTGGAAAGTACCACGCTGGCCGACTTTGCCCTGCGCGTGGCGCGGAAATAAGCGGCATCCTGATAAAAAACCGGATCACGGTTGGCTTCCCACCAGTTGGGAATGCCCAGTAGCGGCAGGGGCGGCATCTGGCGCGGGCTATGCAGCCAGTCGTCCTTGTCCAGTGCGGCGGCAAGCCTTGCATCCAGCGCCGCCAGTTGCGCGCTTTGAGGCAGACCAAAAAAATCGGCATCGACCTCGACCAGCAGCGCCTTGGCGCACCAGCCCGGGTGCGGAGCCAGCGCCTGCTCGAAGACAGCATGTCCCAGTACCAGCGGGACGATTTCCCGCCCCCAGGCTGCGCGGTTTTCGACAAACAGCGTTTGCCAGTCCATGTCATCCAGCGCCGCGAGCAGATCGGGGCGGCAGCTGGCGACAATCACACCGCACTCGTCCAGCAAGGTCGCCGCATCCCTGAGCGGCCCGCGCTTGACCTCGCCGCGTTCGATTGCGCGCACATGGCGTGCATTAAGCGCAGTCTTGCTCTGTGGCCAGATCAGCCAGCACAAGGCATTAAACCAGTCGTGCCAGTTTTCGCTGCGGGTCGGGACTTCGCCGGTGCTGCCGATATGCATCTCGTAATAGGCTTCCGGCTCAAGGTCGCAGGCAAAACGCAGTGTCGGCGGCAGCGTGATGCCGCTATGGCGGGCGCTGGCCAGCAGTTGGTCATAGTCTTGCTGCGTGGGCCAAGCCTGCAGTGTTGCCGTGAGTGCACTCAGGCTGTCCAGCGTGGAGAAAAACGGGGCGGGGGCGTGCGGGAAGGAAATGGAGCTCATGCCGGGCAATTCGGGTATGCGGGCCATTATTTTAAAGCAAGTCGCTGCGCCGGGGGCGGCTTGTTGCCGGCGCAGCATGGGGCTTACATGGTGGTCTTGATGCCGGCGCGAACCAGAAACCAGTTCATCGGATAGGCGGTGATAAAGCCACAAGCCATGGCGATCTGCATCATCAGCCAGAAGATCGGTTCTGAGGGATGCATCGGGCCGATCAGCCAGAAAATGGCGAAGGCCATCCAGCCATACATGCCGACTTGCCATGCACTGAGCGACAGGAAGTCGACCTTGAGTGCACGCCACCATAGTGCGGCACCTTGTTGCGGTACCATGCCGATCAGGCCTCCGTACTGGAAGCTTACGCCGATAGCCAGCGCCAGCAGATAGTCCAGTGCCCATTCGCCGAAAACGGGGCTGCCCCATAGCAAAAAAGGCATCAAGAGAAACAGCCAGGGGCCGATCAGGTCGGCTAGGGAGCAGCCTGCGCCGCAATGCAGGGTGCCGGCGGTGGTGCTCTGCCAGAACGGCTTTTTAGCTCCCATGTCCATGTGTCCCATCTTCATGGCACCCATATCCATGCTCATCTTCATATTGTGTTCGCCTGCGGGCATGTTCATCTTCATGGCGTGAACAGATGTGATGCGGGGTTTGCTGCCATTGCCGATATGGCGGTAGGCCCAGATGGCGAGTGGTCCGGCCCACAGTGCATTGACTGGCCAGACCCAGTTCATGATGGCCATCATGGGGGCGGGGCGGTGGCGCTGGTCAAGCAGGATATAGATAAAACAGGCGAGACCCAGTGCGAGAGTGAACAGGGCAAGCGGGTGAAGCCAGGCGGGTAGATGTTGGATAGGCATGGCAGAAACTCATGTTTGCAAGTCTCTATCTATAGCCTGATTGCTTTGGATTTTTTTATGAGGTGTGGAGTGACATTGGCTTTTGCACGCATCTTCATGCGCATTGCCCATACAAAAAGCCCCGCAAAGCGGGGCTTTTTCTAGACAACAAATCCGGGCCGAATTACAGCGGCTGGATGTTGGTTGCCTGTGGACCTTTTTGGCCCATGCCGGATACGTAGCTAACCTTCTGACCTTCGGCCAGCGACTTGAAGCCGTCAGCGCGGATTTCGGAGAAGTGTGCAAACAGGTCGTTGCCGCCTGCATCAGGAGTGATGAAGCCGAAGCCTTTTGCGTCGTTGAACCACTTAACGGTACCGGTTTCCATGAGGAATTCCTTTAAAACAAATCTGTAGAAATGGGCCTAAGCCCGAATGCGCAATAATCAAGGAAGACCGAGTGGAACAATGGAGTACCGCAATAAAGAGGAACAACTCTGATACTTGAATCTACTACTTGAAGATCTTGCGGAGACCTTTATACGCACCTTGTCCCGGTCGGTCAAATGGTTTTGTGAAAATAATTTCAGCTAAGCTATGGCCAGTTTTACGCCGGCCATAGCCATGCGCCGCTAAGTACTTGTTTGGCTTGGGGTGGGGTGCCATGGGTTTTTGTGTACTGGCCTGCGGTATCAGAGCCAGTAGGGCAGTTGCTTGGGGGCTGTTGCTTCTATCTGCCAACAAAAAACCCGCAAAGCCTGGTGCTGTGCGGGTTTATGGGGTGTCTTGCCACTTTGTCTAACGTCGTTGGTGCCCCGGCGGGAATCGAAGTGTGGCCTGCAAGCCACAGCCCGTAAGGGTTTGTATTTTTCACGTTCCAAATATACCCCCAAATATACCCCCAAGCTTGTCTTGCTACCCTATGAAACCACAGAAAATCCGTTTCCATGGGCAGGGTCTGGGGGCTGCCTCAGGCCACTAGCGAAGCTCACGCCAGTCGGTCATACGGAGCTTCTGTTATGCAATCTTCTGTCAGGGTATAAGGATACTTCTCTCTGCTCACGATCTCCCTACCTTGGTGCTCCATTCTTGACCCCCCCCATCTTCAAAAAGTGCCGCCATAAAAATTCGTAGTTAGGCACGCGGTTCCGACCGTTTTTGCTCAGACATCCGACCCACCCCTACCCATCGTCCAACTCAAACCAAAGCGCTCCCGCTGCCGATCTTTTTTACATCCTAACGGCGCACAAACCACCCGTACGCCAAAAAACAGGCGGTGACAGCGGTGACGCGGTGACATTGTTGTTTCTAAAGGGTTTTTAGGCGGTGACAAAATCGGGTGTCACTGCCTGATAGGCGGTGACAGGGCAAAAAACGGCAAAATTAGCGCTATTTTGCACGCTTAAAACCATCTACTTTAAAGCCTGAATTCGCCCTTGTTTACCATGGCTTTGCATTCCTTATTTACCTCTATGTCCTACCGCCTGTTGCACTGGCGGCGCGTGCTTACTTCATGGTCTTGCAGGGTGTGGTGGTCACTGAATGGTGATCTGGTCGTGGCCTTGGTCGCCACTGGTTCGGGCATGGGCAAGGCGCTTGCCGGTGGCTAGCGTGGTCGGTATTGGGGCGTGTGGGGCACGGACTGGTAGTCTGGCTGTGGCCTTGGCTGTCACCAGCGTGGGCGCTGGACGGTGGTCTGTTGCACTGGCGGCGCGTGCTGGCTTCATGGTCTTGTAGGGTGTGGTGGTCACTGGCTGGTGATTCGGCTTGTTACCAACTCGGGCAAGGGTAAAGTGCTCGCCGGTGGCAGGCGTGGCTGGTGCTGGGGCGTGTTGGTCACGGGCTGGTGATCTGGTCGTGGCCTTGGCCGTCACCGGATCGGGCGCTGGAAAGCGGG
>NZ_WSSB01000014.1 GCF_009831765.1 Craterilacuibacter sinensis
AAATATACGCACCTTGCACAGGTGCGTCAACAGCTAAAACCCAAGAAAAACGCCAACCGAACACGAAAAAACAATAAGCCTATGATTGCAAAGGAAAAGACAAAATAAAAAATCAACCAACTTACAACCAGCGCCTGCGCGAGAAACTGAATGCAATGCCGGCCCCAATCAGCCCCATCACGGCCAAAACAGCAAAATACCCCCAACGCCAATGCAACTCGGGCATGTAATCGAAGTTCATGCCGTAAATACCGGCAATCAGCGTCAGCGGCATAAAGATTATGGAGATAATGGTCAGTACACGCATCTGCACATTCAAGCGGTTGGACTGGATAGAAAGGTATAAATCAAGCATGCCTGCCACCATGTCGCGTGAAGCATCCAGCGACTCCAGCAAGTGCAGGCAATGGTCAAACGCATCCCGCAACCACAACCGGGTTTCCGGCCTGAACTGCGGCAGATCACCACGCGTCATCTGGTTGAGCATATCGCGCAGTGGCAATAAAGCGCGACGCAAACGCATACCTTCATACTTAAGCCTGTGAATACTGCGCAATACACCGCCACTCTTGTCCGCCAGCAGTTGGCGATCTATCGTTTCAACCCGGTTACCGAAGTCATCCAGCACGCCAAAGTAATCATCAATCACCGCATCAATCAGGGTATAAGCCAAAAAATCGGCACCATGCAGCCGCAACATGGAGTCGGGCTTTTTCAAACGCTCGCGCACGGCACCGAATACACCCAGCGGGTGCGGCTGAAATGTCAGCACAAAGCCCTGCCCCACCACCATATACATGGGCTCGGACTGCAGGCGGCGCTCTTCACCCGCCAGATAGTGGAATACGCGCGTTGCCAGAAACAAGTAGCCATCGTACTCCTCGACTTTCGGGCGCTGCCGTACACTGAGGATATCTTCCTGCACCAAAGGATGCAGGCCGAAGCGCTGGCCTATGGCCTGCATTAATTCCGGGTTGGCCAGGCCGTAAACATTCAGCCATAACACCTCCGCCTTGGTTTGATAGGCCAGACCTTCCGCCACACTGGAAAACAGCGTCTCGTGACACCCCTGCGGGCCATACTCGATCAGGGAAACCGACACCTCCCCATGTACCGTCGTATCCGACGCCCCCACTCTGGGAGCCTTATCCAGAATGGGGCCTTGCGCCTTAAGCTCGGGGGTGTGCATGCTATCGTCTCACCAGTTCCAGCTTGAAGCCTATTTTTTGCCACTGCGCGACATCTTGCTCGAAGGCACTAGCCGTCAATGGGTGACTATCCAGCCATGCACCATCAAGCACCAGGGCAAAGCCCCGCGCCCGCGCCTGCAAGTCAAGCTGTGCCGGCAGGTCCAGCAGCATGCGGCGACGATAAAACAGCACTGCCAGCCGTAGTGCCACCACTGCATACCAGCGGTCGGGCTCTTCCACCAAGGCTTGCATCTTGCCCATGTCCCCGCGGTGCCCCAACACCAGCGTCGCAAGTTCGGACTGCTCACGACGGGAAAAACCGGGCATATCGGCATTTTGCAGGATGTAGGCCGCGTGCTTGTGATAAGCCGTATGCGCAATCGTCAAACCGATTTCATGCAACCGCGCCGCCCAGCGTAATTGCCTGAGCGTATCCGGTTCACAATCCTCTCCCGACAACTGCCGGTAAAACTGCTCGGCCAAGGGCTGGATTCTGTCAGCCTGCGCCTCATCTACATGGTAACGCCGGGCAAAGGCCGCCACAGTCAGCTCACGCTGATCATGATTTCGCTGCCGCCCCATCAGATCATGCAGCACGCCATCACGTAATGCCCCCTCCCCCACGCACATGACTTCGATACCCAGTTCTTCAAAAACGGCCATCATGATCGCCAGCCCCCCCGGCATTACCGCTGCGCGGTCAGGCTTGAGGCCGTTGATCGCCAGCGCATCGATGCAGCCCGCACGAATAAATGCCTCGCTCAATTGCACCATGCCGCGGTGAGTAATATCGCGCACGGACCAGTCATTCAGCTCCAGCATGTCGCGTAGCGAACGCGCGGTACCGGAGGTGCCGATAGCCAACTGCCACTGCTCCCGGGTATAGGTATGACTGATACGCTGGATTTCATTGCGTGCGGCCAGCACTGCCGAACGCATGGCTGAGCGGGTGATTTTTCCGTCAGGAAAATAACGCATGGTGTAGCTGACACAGCCCAACGGCAGACTCTCGGTCACACGGGCGCTGAACTGGCTACCCAGAATAAACTCGGTAGACCCCCCGCCGATATCGACAACCAGCCTGGACTCCGGTGTATTGGGCATGGCGTGCGCAGCCCCCAGATAGACCAGGCGGGCTTCTTCGCGTCCGGCAATAATTTCGATGGGAAACCCCAGCAACGCCTCCGCTTCACGCATGAATTCGGGTGCATTGCGCGCCACGCGCAGGGTATTGGTTCCTACCACGCGCACCTGGGCCGGCTCAAAGCCGCGCAAACGCTCGCCAAAACGTGCAAGACAGGCCAAAGCCCGCTGCCGTGTAGTCTCATCCAATACTTTATCCGCATCTAAGCCGGCGCCCAGCCGCACGGTCTCTTTCAAAGAGTCCAGCGTAAACAGCTGACGGTCAAGCACACGCGCAATCTGCAAGCGAAAGCTGTTCGATCCCAGATCGGCAGCAGCCAGTACGGTATAAGGGAAGTCGCTAGGGGTGAGAGGCAAAACAGCGTTCCAAAAGTGGCAGGAATAAAAAAAGCGGTAACCATGTTACCGCTTTTTTTCAGCTTTTGGCGTATCTAGCCGGCCGTCAGACCGATTTCACGCTTGATCTCTTCAATCGAGGTATGGCGTATATCCTTGCCCTTGACCAGATAGACCACATACTCGGAGATGTTTTTCGAATGGTCACCGATGCGCTCGATTGCCTTGGCAATAAACAAGGTATCGATGGACATGCTGATGGTGCGCGGATCTTCCATCATAAAGGTCATCAACTGGCGCAGCTCGGCAGTAAAGTCTTCATCCAGCCCCTTGTCTTCCTCCGCCAGCTCCAGTGCCGCGCTGGCATCCAGCCGGGCAAAAGCATCCAGCGCGCGGCGCAACATATTGACCGCGACCTCGGCCATCTTGCTTACCTCGCGAAAACGCGGCAGCTGGTAGCGCTCCGAGGTGTAGATAATCTTGCCCATGCGCGCTATTTTCTGTGCCTCATCACCGATACGCTCCAGGTCGGTAATGGTCTTGATCACAGAAATCACCATGCGCAAATCGCTGGCGGCCGGCTGACGGCGGGCAATAATGTGCTGGCAGTCTTCATCGATCGCCACTTCCAGTGCATTGACCAGCGCATCATCCACAATCACTTTGTCAAAACGCTCGATATCGCCACTAAGCAGTGCATCAATGGCGGAGAGAATCTGCTGCTCAACCAGTCCGCCCATTTGCAACACACGGGTACGAACGGTCTCCAGCTCAAGGTCGAATTGCTTGGAAATATGATCAGACATGAAAGACTCGCAACGGCAGATACAGAGGGCTGCATGCTAACAAGTCAACATGACAGCCCCATTACAGGAAATTAGCGCAAGACCTCGACACCACTCTCGCGGGCCAGCAACAAAACATCAGCACGACGGCGGGCGAACAGACCACAGGTCACCACACCGGGCAGATGATTGATCAGCTCTTCGACTTCGACCGGCTTGGCAATGTGCATGCCGTATACATCAAGAATGATGTTGCCGTTGTCGGTCGTGAAATCCTGACGCAGTTCCGGATGGCCACCCAGCTTGACCAGTTCGCGCGCCACCAAGCTGCGCGCCATCGGAATCACCTCGATTGGCACCGGAAACTTGCCCAGCACATCTACATACTTGGACGCATCGGCAATACAAATAAACTCCTGCGCGACGGCGGCAACAATTTTCTCGCGCGTCAGCGCCCCGCCACCACCCTTGATCATATGCAGATAGTGGTTGATCTCGTCGGCACCATCGATATAGACCGGGATCTCGTCCACGCTATTGAGGTCGAATACCGGAATATGATGCGCCTTGAGACGTGCCGTACTGGCTTCAGAGCTGGACACCGCTCCCTTGATCCGCCCCTTCATGGTGGCAGCCAGCTCTTCAATGAAAATATTCACGGTACTGCCGGTGCCGATACCGATGATGGCGTCCTCGGGAACGAATTCCAGCGCTTTTCTGGCGGCAGCCAACTTCAATTGGTCAGGGCTAAGCATGGTGGCGACTCCACATCAGGTTATTTAGTCACTTCGATTATTTCACATTCGAGTCTTTATGTCGTTTTAATGTGCCGCCATCAACAAACAAACTGCCTGCGCTTCAATGGCCTCACATCGTCCAAGATAGCCCAAAGTCTCGTTGGTCTTGCCCTTGATATTGACCGCACCGATATCGATCGCCAGATCCGCAGCAAGATTAGTGCGCATGGCATCGATATGCGGTGCCAGTTTCGGCTGCTGTGCAATCAGCGTGGCATCCACATTCACCACTTGCCAGCCGGCCGCCTGCACACGCGCCAGTGCCTCGCGCAGCAGAACCCGGCTATCCGCCCCTTTGAAGGCAGCATCGGTATCGGGAAACAAACGCCCGATGTCGCCCAGCGCCGCAGCCCCCAGCAAAGCATCGGTCACGGCATGCAGCAAAGCATCCGCGTCGGAGTGGCCAAGCAAGCCCTTGTCATGCGGTATTTCCAGCCCGCCCAAAATCAAGGGGCGCCCCTCGACCAAGCGGTGCACATCGTAACCCTGTCCGATACGGAACATTCAACCCTCCTTGCTTGATGCGAGAATGGCACGCGCCAGCGCCAGATCAGCCGGATACGTTACCTTGAAGTTTTGCGCCTCGCCTTCGACGAGACGCGGCTGCAAGCCCAGCATTTCGATCGCCGAGGCTTCATCGGTGACCGCCGCCTCAGCGCCATCTTTCAGCGCGCGCAGCAATTGTGCACAACGGAACATCTGCGGTGTTTGCGCCAGCCACAAGCCTTCACGTGATACGGTCTTGCTGACATGGCCATCGGACGTCGCACGCTTGACCGTGTCGGCCACAGGCAAAGCCAGCAAGCCGCCGATCTCGTCATCAGCCACGCGGGCAATCAGCCGTTCAACCATGGGCACAGTCAGGCAACAGCGCGCCGCATCATGCACCAGCACCCAATCATCCCCGGCAGCGCCAAGCGCAGCCAGACCGTTGCGCACACTGGCTGCACGGCTAGCGCCACCGACCCGCAACACTTCCAGCTTGGGGATCGCCCAGTCAAAACAGTCAAACCACTCATCCTCCGGCGAAATCACCACCACGACCCGCGTAATGGCGGGCACGGCAGCCAGCACCGACAGGGTGTGCCACATCAGCGGCTTACCCAATAGCTGCAGATACTGCTTGGGACTGGGCGCACCAAAGCGGCTGCCCGATCCGGCGGCCGGCACAAGCGCAATATAAGCACTCATGCCTGCCCCCCCGCTTCCAGCTGGCGCCACACACATACGCCCTTCACCGACTTGTCCAGCGCATCCAGATACTGCGCATGTTCAGCCAGTTCATCCTCGCTGGCGCGCAATACCGGAATGGGTTTGCGTTCGTAGTTCAGCAATTCCAGCGTCTCAAGCCCGTTCTCCTCCTGCTCGACATCCATTGCCAGGCTTTCCTGGCCACGCGTCATCCACAGATAGACTTCGGCCAGCAACTCGCAGTCGATCAAGGCGCCGTGCACCGTCCGGTTGGAACGGTCTACGTCAAAACGGTCACACAAGGCATCCAGGCTATTGCGCTTGCCCGGAAACTGATCGCGTGCCATCACCAGCGTATCGATCACGCCCGCGCATTGCATCGCGGTCATCGGCAAACCGGCGCGTTCGAACTCGGCATTCATAAAGCCGATATCAAACGGGGCGTTGTGAATGATCAGCTCGCCATCGGCGATGAAATCGGAAATTTCAGCGGCCACATCGGCAAAACGCGGTTTGCCTTCGAGGAACTCGAGCGAGATGCCATGCACGCGCTGCGCATCCGGATCAATGGCCCGCTCCGGGTGCATATACAGATGCAAATGGCGCCCGGTCAGTTTGCGGTCGACCATTTCCAGCGCAGCAAATTCGATAATGCGATGCCCTTGCGACGGCTCAAGGCCGGTCGTCTCGGTGTCGAGAATAATCTGTCTCATGGGAAATTCCGGATGGCCGTGCTGTATCAGCCACGGCTTGTCTATCAGTGTGCCAGCGTCACGCCGCGATTGGCCAATTCGTCAGCCCGCTCGTTGAATTCATGGCCGGCGTGGCCTTTGACCCAGCGCCAGTCCACCGACAAATGCCGGTTGCGCTCGGCATCCAGCGCCTGCCACAGGTCGGCATTCTTAACAGGTGCTTTGGCGGCGGTTTTCCAGCCACGCAGCTTCCAGCCATGTATCCACTCGGAAATGCCTTTTTGCACGTATTGCGAATCGGTATACACCACGACATGGCAAGGCCGGGTCAGCGCCTTGAGCGCTTCGATCACCGCCAGCAGTTCCATACGGTTATTGGTGGTCCCCAATTCGCCGCCGCACAGCTCTTTTTCCTTGCCCTTGAAGCGCAACAATGCGCCCCAGCCCCCGGGCCCGGGGTTGCCCTTGCAGGCACCATCAGAATAAATTTCAACCTTGTCTTGCGTCATAGTGTCTCATCGTGAGGATTATCTACTGCATGGCGCCGGTCACCCAGTACCGCGAGGTTGGCCACCGGCACGCGCGCTTGCCAGCGCGGCTTGATCAGGCGCATACCGCGCTGGCGCTTGATCGCACTGAGACCATAGACCCCCGCGACCAAAGGCCAGCAACGATGGCCTACCCGCTCCATAAACTGCCAGTGGGCCAGCCAGTCCTGCCGGTCAAGCGGCGGGGCGTAGCACATGAATACGCTGTCGGAGAGCTCGAAACCCAATAGTTCGAACCAGTCTTTCAAGCGCGATAGGCGCAAAAAATTTCCGCTCCACGGCACGGTGCTGCGCCCCTGCAGCAGGCGACGCCCCCCCCAGGCCGAGAACGGGTTGAAGCCGGTCAACACCAGCCGCCCTTCCGGTACCAGTACCCGTTCAGCTTCACGCAGCACCTGATGCGGATGGGCGGTAAAATCCAGCGTATGTGGCAATAGCAGTAAATCCAGGCTGCGGGAGTCGATAGGCAATTGTGCGGCATCACAACGTACGGCAACGGCGCCCGAGTCACCGATACAGGCGCGCCATGGCATGCGGTTGGCACGCAGAAAATCATGGCCGGGGGCACCAAACTGCAGCGCACGAAAGCCGAACGCATCGGCAACCGCCGCATCAAAATAGGCCTGTTCGCTCTGCAACAGATACTGTCCGAGCCCGCCCTCATCCAGCCAGCTTGAAAATGTGCTCATAACCGATTGCTTAAACCGCGTTAGCCGCACATGCCCCGCGGGCATGCATCAGGCCATTATATCCGAAGCCGCCGCATGATCACCTGCCCCTTGGCAGCCTAGAGGAACAGGGTGCATCAGACGGATAGCCCCTGCAACCAGACTTTGACCTTGGCCGCCGGCTGCTTTTGCAGCTTGCACAGCAAACCATGCGTCACCTCGGCCAGACCATAGTGTTGCTGCAAATGTGACGCCAGATAAAGTGCCAGATTGGCCGCCATTTCGGTGTCAGCCAAGGCGCGATGGGCGCGGCCGGTGTCGGGCAGGCCCAGATAGCGGTTAAGCGTACCCAGCTTATGATTGGGCGCTTGCGGCAGCAAACGGCGTGCCAGCAACATCGAGCAGGCAAAATCCTGCGTGCGGCGCTGTCCCAACAGGCCTAACTCATAATCCCAGAATTTTTTGTCGAACGATGCATTGTGGGCCAGCAAAGGCGTATTACCGACAAAGCGGGCGGCCTCCTGCATCACCTCGCTCGCCGGTGGTGCGCTTTTGAGCATGCGGTTGCTGATACCGGTCAGGCGTTCGATATCGGACGGAATCCACACGCCGGCATTCATCAGGCTTTGATAGCGATCCACCATCTTCCCGTTTTCGACCAGTATCACCGCGATTTCGGTTGCACGGCAGCTGGAGCCGGGGGAGAGTCCGTTGGTTTCGAAGTCGATGACGGCAATACGTTCCATACTGTATGGGTATCCAGAATCAAGGCATGAGCCGGCACTATGCCGCCTCATGCGCTAAAAGGCAAAACCACCCTACTTGCCAGCATTCTGCCACCCGACCAAACTGCATCACCGTTAGCGCAAGCGAAAGCACACCATGCCCCTGATCCGGTTAAGCGACCCCAGCGCCCCCCTTCCCTCCGAGATCACCCCGCAGGCGGTATATCTCGACCGCCGCCGCTTTCTGGCCACCGGCGCAGCCGGTGTGGCGGGCCTGCTCTTGCCCGAGGCGCACGCAGCTCCGCTCAAGGCAGCGCCAGGCCCTTATTCTCTGAAGGAAAAGCCCAACTCGCTGGACGAAATTACCCACTACAACAATTTTTACGAGTTTGGCAGCAGTAAGACCGACCCGGCCAAGTACGCGGGGCAACTTGTCGTCGATCCGTGGACACTGAAAATCGGCGGCCATGTCGCCAGGCCGCTGACGCTGGACTACGACCAGCTGTTCCGTATTGCGCCACTGGAAGAGCGCATCTACCGTCTGCGCTGCGTCGAAGGCTGGTCCATGGTGATTCCGTGGATAGGCGTGCCGCTAGCCAGCCTGCTCAAGCAGGTGCAGCCAACCAGCAAGGGCCGCTTCGTGCAGTTTGTCACGCTGGAGCGGCCAAGCCAGATGCCGGGCCAGCGCACCGATTTGTTGCCGTGGCCTTATCGCGAAGGGCTGCGTATCGATGAAGCCATGAATCCGCTGACCTTGCTGGCTGTCGGCCTGTATGGCGAAACCCTGCCCAAGCAGAATGGCGCGCCCATCCGCCTGGTGGCGCCGTGGAAATATGGTTTTAAAAGCATCAAGTCCATCGTCGCCATCAATCTGGTCGAGCAGCAACCGACGACAACCTGGCAACAGCTGGCGCCCAATGAATATGGTTTCTTTGCCAATGTGAACCCCGAAGTCGACCATCCGCGCTGGAGCCAGGCCAACGAGCGCCGCGTCGGCGAGTTTTCACGGCGCAAGACGCTGATGTTCAACGGCTATGGCGAACAGGTAGCAGGAATGTACTCGAAACTGGATCTGAGGCGCTGGTTCTGATGGCAGCCCGCCCCTTGCCCCTCTGGGCCAAGCCCTTGCTTTTTGCCTTGTGCACCGTGCCGCTGCTACATGCAGCCTGGCGGGTGTATCAGGGCGAGGCGGCCGATCCGGCCGATTATCTGACGCGCGAAAGCGGCTGGTGGGCGCTGGCGCTATTGCTGGCAACGCTGACCATCACGCCGCTGGTCAAGCTGGGACACTGGCCACAACTGATGCGCCTGCGCCGCATGCTGGGCCTGTATGCGTTTGCCTATGCCAGCGTACATCTGGCCATTTATCTGCTGCTAAGTGGTGGCGACCCCGCCATCATCGGCGACGACATCATGAAAAGCCCGTATATCGTGGTCGGCTTCAGTGCCTGGCTGCTACTGCTGCCACTGGCCATCACCTCGACCGATGGCTGGATGCGCCGCCTCAAACGCCGCTGGAGTCAGCTGCACCGGCTGATCTATCCGGCAAGCATGCTGGCCGTCATCCATTTCTGGTGGCTGACCAAATCGGATATGCGCCAGCCGCTGCTGTTCGCCCTGTTGCTGGGTGTGCTGCTTGCCTGGCGCGTATGGCGACACCGGACACAACGCACACGCGGCGCTTAACCGGCGCGTACGCCATTGGGCACGGCAAACTCGGGCTGGGCCAGCGCCGCCGGCAACAAGCCGTCGGCGTAGCCTATATCGAACATCATTCCCTCCGACATCACGCCACACATTTTTTTCGGCGCCAGATTCACTACAAACAAGGCCTGCAGGCCGGTCAGTGCTGCCGGGTCGGCACGCTCCTGCTTGATGCCGCACAAAATGGTGCGCTGAAAATCGCCAAAATCGACGGACAACTGCACCAGCTTGTCGGAGCCGGCGACATCACTCACGGCGCTAATCGTACCGCAACGGATATCGAGCTTGTCCAGATCAGCCAGCATAATCAGGGGTTTGACGGCAGCGCTCATGATGATGACCTCGTATGTGACAGCGGAGACCCCGACCTTAGCACGGCCTGCCACAAACAACCCGTTTGGTATATGCTGTGGCACAAAAAAACACGACACACGCAGCAGTACAACCAACAAGACACGGGGAATACGATGAACACCAGCATGATCAATTTTGAAATTCGCGACAGCATCGCCTGGCTGACACTCACCCGCCCGGCCGCCTTCAATGCCCTCAATACGGCAGGCATTATCGAACTGGGCGAAATCGCCAACCGCCTGTCGCACGACAAAAACGTGCGTGCGCTGGTGATCACCGGCAGCGGCGACAAGGCCTTTTGCGCCGGCGGCGATGTCAGCACTTTTGTCGAGCAATCGGCACGGGTGGGAGAGTTGCTGCAGGAAATGACCGACCCCTTGAATATCGCCGTTGCCCGGCTGATGCGGCTGGATATCCCGGTGATTGCCGCAGTCAACGGCGTGGCCGCCGGCGTAGGGCTGAGCCTGGTGGCGCTGGCCGATATTGCAATTTGCAGCGACAACGCGCGCTTTACCACCGCCTACACCCAGATCGGCTATACGCCGGATGGCGGCTCCAGCTGGCTGCTGCCGCGCCTGATCGGCCAGCGCCGCGCCATGGAGCTTTACCTGACCGGGCGCACCCTCTCTGCCGCCGAAGCGCTGGACTGGGGTCTGGTCAACCAGGTGGTCGCTGCTGATGCGCTGGCCGACACCGTGACCACCCTGGCACGTCGCCTGGCACAAGGGCCGACCCGCGCTTATGGCAAGGTCAAGGCCCTGCTGCTGGAGACGCATCAAAATACGCTGGAAAACCATCTGGCACTGGAGGCGCGCACCATCATCGCGCAAAGCCAGACCCGTGACGGCCATGAGGGCGTACGCGCCTTTGTCGAAAAGCGCAAACCCGACTTTCGCGGCGAATAAAGCGTGAACGGCAAGCACCCTGCGCAGCATCTGCATCGCTCGCGTACGCTGCGCATCGTGCTTGCCGCCTGTGGCTGCCTGGCCTTGCTGCTGGGTCTGGCCGGCGTTTTCCTGCCTTTGCTGCCGACCACGCCTTTTGTCTTGCTGGCCGCCGCCTGTTTTGCCAAAAGCTCGCCGCGCCTGCACCGTGCGCTACTGGCTCACAAGCTGGCCGGCCCGATCATCCGCGAGTGGCAGACGCACCGCAGCATGCCGCCCGGCGTCAAACCCTGGGCTGTCGCCCTGATCTGCCTGTCGTTCGGCAGCAGCATGCTGCTGGTGCCTGACAATACGCATCGCCTGTTGCTGGCGGTCATTGCGGCCATCCTGCTTGGCTTTTTGCTAAGGGTACCGGTACGCGCGCAAGCCAAGCGTCCGCAAGCCGGTCCGGTTCTGCGCTTACTGGACAGCCATCTATTCGCGCTCGGGCGCGAGATGCGCATCAGCTACCTGCCCCCTTTGATGGTCTATGTCGCCGCCGGCATTCAGGGGCTGACCGGCATTGTCGGCACCTTCTTCGTCAAGGACTACCTCGGGCTATCGGCCGAATTCCTTGCGGCACTGGGCTTCTGGGCCGGCATTCCGTGGGCGCTGAAAATGCCGCTAGGCCACCTTGTCGACCTGATGTGGCGACACAAGAACTGGCTGGTCTATCTGGGGGCGACACTGATTGCCATCAGTCTGTCCATCATGGCGCTGCTGATCGGCCAGCGCGAAGCCATGGCGGCCATCATGCATGTCAATGCCTGGTATGTGCTGGCCAGCCTGTTGGTTCCCGTCGGTTATGTGCTACAGGACGCAGTAGCCGATGCGATGACAGTCGAGGCCGTGCCGCACATCCATAGTGACGGCAGCCCTTGCCTGCCCGAAGAAATACGCCGCATGCACACGACGATGCAGACGCTGGGACGGGTAGCCATTATCGGCGGCAGCATTCTGGTCGCACTGGCCAATCTGTGGCTGTTTGACGACAGCGCCGCGCTGGCGCGCGCCGAACAGGCCGCGCTTTACCGCGATATTTACCTGATGGCGCTGGCCATTCCGCTGATTTCGGTAGCCGGCGTCCTGCTGGCAGGCCAGTTACAGCGCCAGCGGGTAAAAAAGCTGCGCCGGCACGGTCTGTCCGATCAGGCCATACGCGAACTGACGGCACACAGCAGCGGATCCACCGAGATCAACTGGAAACTGCTGGGAGGCAGTGCGGCATTTGTTGTGTTTACCCTGCTGATGGGCATGTCGGAAGCCGCCTACGGACAAGAGGCCATTTTTGCCGGCTCGCTGCTGATTATTGTACTGCTGATGGCTCGCCTGACCCGTGTACTGGCGCCAGAGGCCAGGCGCACGCTGCTGGGTACTGCGCTACTGATCTTTATGTTCCGGGCCGCCCCTGCCCCCGGTGCCGGCGTCACATGGTGGAGCATAGACACGCTGGGATTCGACGCCCACTTCTTTGCCACCTTGTCGCTGATCGGCAGCCTGCTGACGCTGGCCGGCATGTTTGCCTTGCGCCGCTTTATGGCCGAGCGCTCGATGCAATACATTATTGTCTTTCTCACCCTGGCCCAGCTTCTGCTCTCGCTGCCAACGCTGGCGATGAGTCTGGGGCTGCACCAGTGGACCGCTGCCCATAGCGGCGGCGTGATCGATGCCCGCTTTATTGCGCTTATCGACACCGCCTTGTCCTCGCCCCTGGGACAGATCGCCATGATTCCTATGCTGGCATGGATAGCCAACTCGGCACCCGCAGAGCTGAAAGCCACCTATTTTGCCGTAATGGCCTCGTTCACCAATCTGGCCCTCTCGGCCAGCGAACTGGGCACCAAATACCTGAACCGTGTCTTTACCCTGACACGCGAGGTACGCAACCCTGCCAATGGGGTGCTGGTCACACCCGCCGACTACAACGAGCTGACCGCACTACTGCTCGCCGCCATGCTGATCGGCGTACTGCTGCCGCTCTTGGCTGTTGCCGCCACACGCTGGCTGCGCCTGAAAACCGAATAAACCCCGGCGCAAGGTGCGCTATGCCAGCAGACGGCGTGCGCGCGCATGCGGAAAGGTCAGCCAGTAGTAATAGAATTCCCGCGAAATATGCAGAAAATCATCGCGCCACACCTGTGCCCCCGGCTGCAGCAGCATGCCGTCCACCGCCATGCGGTAGCTGTCCGCATGATGCAACTGGTCCCGCAGCAGAAATAGCAAAGGCTTGATCAGCGCCTCATACTGCTCCAGCAACCGGGCATCGACGCCATTTTCATACAGCTCGCCCAGATAGATTTCCAGTGCTGGCGGAAAGTCATCAAAGCCGCTTTGCACCATCTGAGCCTGCAACTCGGATAGCGAGCCGGCCAGGGGAACGCTTGGATGAAGCGTGGTAAAAAAGTCGCCGCGCGCATTTTTGCGCGCCAGCCGTGCTACATCACCCAGCCAGAAATAGTAATACTCGCGCGCCGTCGCCAGTACGGCCGGATGCTCCGCCGCCTCGCAATGCTCAAGCAACGCATCCACCGCCTGGCGATAATGATCCGGCTGCAAGGGCAAGCCTTGCAGCCGGGCATTCAATGCCGTCAGCAGTACACGCCTGCGCGAGCACACGGCAGGCTCCGCCCCCTTGCCGGCCAAAAGCTGTAGATAGGCCTGCAACGCGACCGCCAGATATGTCTTATCCACCGCTTGCCCTCACACTGATGCCCAGCGTCAGACGCATGTCCGCCCCCACCTGACGCGCATCGCGCCACGTCAGTTGTTGTTTATCCGCCAGGCTTTGCAATTCGGGCCAGGCAAACAGGCCGCGCGCCGTATCGCCGATCAGGCAAGGTGCCAGATACAGGACCAGCTCATCGACCAGCCCCGCCGCAATCAGGGCTCCGCCCAAACCGGCCCCGGCTTCGACCATCAACTCCCCCACGCCGCGCGCCGCGAGCGCCGTCATCAAGGCGGCAAGATCAACCTGTCCCCCCACACCCGGCAAGGCCAGGATTTCAATCCCATGCACCAGCCATGGCTGATGACGCGCCGTGTCGCTGACCGCCGTCACCAGCAGGGTCGGCGCCTCCGGCCCGTAAATGCGCGCGTCAGGCGATGTCTGCAGCGCGCCGTCGACCACCACCCGCAAGGGCTGGCGTGCCGTGGCGATCTCGCGCACCGTCAATTGCGGGTTATCGGCCAGCACCGTGCCGCTGCCGGTGAGAATGGCACAGGAGCGTGCACGCAGCGCCTGCACATCATGGCGTGCCTGCGTCCCGGTAATCCACTGGCTTTGCCCGTTCAACAGCGCCGTCTTACCATCCAGACTGGCTGCGGCCTTGAGCGTGACCCATGGCCGCTCGCGGCTCACGCGCGACACAAAGCCCTTGTTAAGCTCAGCAGCTTCGCTGGCCAGCAAACCGGCGGCGGTATCGATGCCGGCAGCAGCCAGCATGGCCAAGCCCCGTCCGGCCACCTCGTGATAGGGGTCGACCATGGCTGCCACCACGCGCGTGACACCGGCGTCGATCAAGGCCTGTGCACAAGGCGGGGTGCGACCGTGATGGCTGCAAGGCTCCAGCGTGACATAGGCGGTCGCACCGCGTGCACGCGCCCCCGCCTCGCGCAAGGCAAATACCTCGGCATGCGGCTCGCCGGCACGCACATGCCAGCCCTCGCCCACCACAACCCCATCGCGCACCATCACGCAGCCCACGCGCGGATTGGGCGTGGTGGTATTCAGCCCCAGCGCAGCCAGACGCAGGGCCTGTTGCATATACAGATGATCGGCAGCACTAAACGACATGACAGCTCCCGCGACCGGACTTACTCGGCCGACTTCTCGATTTCCTTGATGGCATCGGTAAACTCGGAGATATCCTGAAAGCTCTTGTAGACCGAGGCGAAACGCACATAAGCCACCTTGTCCAGCTTGGACAGCTCGTTCATCACCATCTCGCCTATCGCGCGCGAGTCGATCTCGCGCTCACCCAGTTGCAACAGACGCTGACAGATGCGGTCGATGGCTGCGTCCACCAGCGTGGTCGGCACCGGGCGCTTGTGCAGCGCGCGCAAAAAACTGGTCCTCACCTTGGCCACATCGAATTCGGCACGATGGCCACCGCTTTTCACTACCTGCGGCATACGCACATCGGCATTTTCAAAGGTGGTGAAGCGTTTTTCGCACAATAGGCAACGGCGACGGCGGCGGATGCTGGTGCCATCCTCGTTCACGCGCGAATCAATGACCTGGGTGTCGGCATGGCCGCAAAATGGACATTTCATGGTTCAACAACCCGCTTAATTGCAATAAGCGAATCTTATCAGTTATATCGGTATGCCCCAATGCGGATCAGCCCGCATTGCACACCGCATGCAAAATGCCGCCATGAAGGGCGGCAACAGGACAGACAAAAGCACGCTTGCCAGTTAGTTCGGCTTCAGGCGCGCGGTAAAGTGGCGCAGGATGGGCGGCTCATACTCGAAATCCAGCCCGCGCACAGAAGGCGCGCGCGCCAATACGTCGATCAGGCAGTCGGCGATGTAATCCATATGGTCGTTGGTGTAGACGCGGCGCGGGATGGTCAGGCGCATCAGCTCGAACGGCGACGCTTCCTGCTCGCCGCTTGCCGGATTGCGCCCCAACAGCAGCGAGCCGATCTCGACGGCACGGATACCGCCCTCCAGATACAGCTCGCACGCCAGCGCATGCGCAGGGAACTGGCCGGCCGGGATATGCGGCAGCATCTTCTTCGCGTCGACAAACACAGCATGCCCGCCGGTCGGGGTCTGGATCGGCACCCCACCGGCAGCCAGGCGCTCGCCCAGATACGCGACCTGAGCGATACGGTAATCGAGATACGCCTGCTCCATACCCTCTTTCAGACCGATGGCCATCGCCTCCATATCGCGCCCGGCCAGTCCGCCATAGGTGACAAAGCCCTCCATCGGCACGCAGCGCACCTGCACGGCACGGAACAGCTCGACATCGTCCTTGAAGCAGCACAGCCCGCCGATATTCACCAGCGCATCCTTCTTGGCCGACATGGTAAACATATCTCCGTAACCGAACATCTCGCGCACGATATCGGCAATCTCAACCTCACGGTAGGCCGGGTCGCGCTCGCGGATAAACCAGGCATTCTCGGCAAAACGCGCGGCATCGATCACCACCGGCACGCCGCGCGAGCGCGCGAGCATCGCAGCCGCACGGATATTGTCCATAGCCATCGGCTGGCCGCCGGCGCTGTTGCAGGTAATGGTGATGATCAGGCCGGCGGCGTTGTCGCCCGCCTCGTCCAGCGCCGCTTCCAGACGCGCCAGATCGAAGTTGCCCTTCCAGTCATAAGGCGTGGTGGTGTCGAACGCACGTGCATCGAGCACGTTCAGCGCCCGCGCGCCAGCCATTTCCACATGCGCCTTGGTGGTATCAAAGTGATAATTGGAGACGAATAGCGGCGCAGTGCCACGGCAGCGCTTCACCAGTTCGGGAAACAGAATCTGCTCGGCACCGCGCCCCTGATGGGTGGGTATGGTGTGGGCGTAACCAAACACCTCGGCCACCGTCGCCTGCAAATGCTTGAAGTTGCGGCTGCCGGCGTAGGCCTCGTCACCCATCATCAGGCCGGCCCACTGCCGATCCGACATCGCGCCGGTACCCGAGTCCGTCAACAGATCGATATACACATCTTCCGCATCCAGCAGGAACGGGTTCCAGCCAGCCTCGGCCAGCTTGGTACGGCGATAGTCGGGTGTGGTCTGGCGGATAGGCTCCACCATCTTGATACGGAACGGTTCGGGAATGCGTCTGGCCATGAGTTTCTCCCTGCCGCACGGCGTGTGCGGTCAGTGTGTCGTGTTTGATCAAGCGATATCCGGCCATAGGGCCGTCAAACAGAAAAAAACTCAGGCGCGCGGAAAATCATCGGCCAGCATGGGGTCTAGTGTGACCCAGCTAGGCGCATGGTGAGCGGATGGCAAAGACAGGGAGGCCGAAGCAACGGCGTTCATAACCCTTCCTTTTTGGGTGGAATCTGCATGCGCAAAAAACAGCGGGCAAGCAAATATGACCAAGCAATCATGCCGGCAAACCGGTCACCCTGTCAAAAAAGCAAAGCGCACGATTGAAAAAGAAGGGGAAGACGCTGAAAAAACAATGCTGGTCAGCAGCGGGCAAAGGCAGAAAAGCAAAAAGCCCCGAAATTCGGGGCTTAGCGCTCTGGTACTGGCGGAGAGATAGGGATTCGAACCCTAGTGCGGCATACGCCGCCCACTGATTTCGAGTTATGAAGCAAAACAAAAATAATCAACAACTTAACATGATTTTCATTCTACAAAACACCGACGTTTCCACCCGTTTGAGCCTTATTCCTCATAGGTTCTCAAGCATTTTGTAGAAGGCGTCATCCACGCTTTTTCTTCACGATTAACCGGTGAGGTGTCGGCGCTACACGATAGCCAATCCGGTCTTTCACATAGTGTTCGGTCATCGAGCGCGTCACGTGACCCAGCAACCGCTGTGCATGTCCCATGCCGCCTACCTCCTCGGTGTCTGTTGCCGCCTTCGCCCGGATATCGCGAAACTGGAAATCGGGCACGCCGGCACTCTTGCATGCTTTGCTAAATCGCCAACGCAGGCTGTGGTAGCTTAATTGCTGTCCATTCTCATTTTGCACAAGGTATAGCGTGCGAACCGCACCTGGTTGCAGCATGACCTGCTCTGTTGTCATACGCAGCAGCACGTCAAACAATGGCCCCTCGATCGAGATCCGCAGGGCGGTCTTGGTCTTGCCTTGACGGATACATAGGGCACCATCTTTGATATCTGTCCGCCTCAGCTTCAGCACATCACTCGGGCGCTGCCCGGTGTAGTAAGCCAGCTCGATGGCATCCTTGAGTGGCAGACAGGCATGATCCAAAACTGCCAGCAGTTCCTTGTCCTCAACGTAGCGCAGACGCCCCTCCTCCCGATGGCCGCGTACACCGGCGCAAGGGTTGGCCGCCTTGGTGTACCCCCATTCCCTGGCATGGTTGAACACGGTAGATAACAGGGCTTTCTCACGATTTGCCGCGACCTTAGCGGTACGACCATCCAGGTACTGGCGGACGAACTGTGGGGTGATCAGATCCAGTGGAACCTTGCCAAACACCGATACCAGCTTAGTCAGCTGGCGGTCGTACTCTTCCTGAGTCTTGAGTGCCTTTGTCGGCAGTACATCGCGCCTATAACGGATGGCCGCTACTTCAAAGGACGCATTGTCAATCTCAGCATCGGAAATATTGGTCAGCTCGGCCCATTTCACGCGTGCAACAGCCATGTCATTGCCCAGCGGGATCCACTTGCGTTTCCCATCTACCATTTGGACAAAATAAAAACTGCCGCCCTTCTGATGCATGTGGGGCGGCAGCTTGAGATTTACGGTACGTCTACGACCCATTACCCGTTGACCATTGTAAAGTTTGGAGTGATCTGCATCTGGTTGCGGCCTGTTTTCTTATTCCCGCTTAGTTTACGGTCAGCATAGCTGCGTAGCACTATTGGCCGGTTGGCCGCGTTGACCTCATGCAGCCATCTACGGTGCAACAGCCACCGCAGCTGGTCTGCTGGCCGCTTGTAGCCGGTAAGGCGCTGGATCTCATCGTTGGTCAGAAACATGCTCATTGCCATGGTGCTGGCCAGATGGCCAGCGTTCTCCTCATTCCAGCGTAGAAAGATCCAGACGCAGGCGGTTACTGCTCAAGCAACGGCCATCGTCAGTGCGGTACAGCGTGCCCGTTGTGCGGTCGGCCAGGTATTCTCTACCCCCGGCTTGCACAGTAGAAACATAGCGCATCGATGGCTTGGCGTTGACCACCAAGACTGCCACCCGCTTTTTGGGTAGTCGTCTGATTTGCTGGATGGCCCGCTCGGCAATGCAGGTGCCATCAAGGCTCATAGGTAAGTTGCTCATGGTTTGTCCTATGCGTAGCGCCAGCGGGCGATCAGTTCATCAATGTCACCGTCGTCCATCCGGGCCAGTGCCTGAGCGATGGTGTAGTCGTTCATCAGATCAAGGCGGTTGGCCGCCAGAGCGACGTAAAGGCGTTCTCCGGTAGACAGCACACCGACGCGTTCATCTATATGGTTGCGGGCATCAGCTGCGATCTTGTCTAGGTGGTCAAGTTGGTTTTGGTTCATATGGTGGTTTTCCTTTCTGAGGTTTCAAATCAGGCACTGCGTTTGGCTTCAAACACCCAGCACTTCACGGTTGCAGAGCGTTTTGGGCCGGATGTTCGCGCGTTGAACTGTGCGTTGATGGCACTGTTCACCGTGCGGTTTGCTTCGATGAATTTGTGGCGACGGCTGGTTGGCAGCAGCTTCTTCAGCTCGGTGATATCCGGCATGTCTTGCCGGCGCTCGGCCGCTACTTCTTTCATGTGATTCAGATTGATGGCGATCATGCCGTCGTCGCGGCTGTGGTTCAGCACTGCCGCGCTGTCTGGATCATCGCCATCCAGGTAGTCGTACATCTCCCAGAATGCCGCCACGATCGGATGGTCTGCTGCCAGCGTCTTCTCGCGCTCGATGGCCATGTCGAGCAGCATCTCCTTGGCGGCCAGCTTCTGCTGCTCGGTGATGCGGCATGCAAAGGACAGGCAATCCACCATCACCATGAGCTGTGCATGGTTCTTCTGGACCCGCAGATTCTTCACCCCACCCTGTCCGATCGCCTTTTCGTACTCGCGCTGGTTCTTTTCCAGCTCGGCCAGCACGCTGGATTCGTGACGGATGGCGCGCAGCATGAAGCCGGAAAGGTCGCTGCCGGTCATGCGGTTCAGCTCCAGCGCAGCCTCGCGGCCCTCCTGGCTTTGCTTTGCCTTGTCGAACCACAGGTGGACAATCCGCTCCATGATCGGCGCGCTGGCCGATACCGCCGCGTTCTGGCTGATGAACAGCGCGGCACGGAATTGCGGGGTGTAGGTGTCCAGGCCGGAAGATTTGACGCCGGTGGTGCGCAGGCTGCCGCCGTTGAACAAACTCTTGAAGCTGTCCCAGTGGAAGGTCTGCCGTGGGCGCCCGCGGCTACCGTCGCCGCCATCCTCGCTGCGGTCTGACTCGATCATCACCACCGGCAGGTTGGATACCTGTGCCATCGTGCGCATCAGGCCAACCATCGAGCCCTTCATCGGGTCATCACCTTCGAAGCCGTTGCGGCCGCACAGCTTCCACAGCGTTTCGATCAAGGTCGTCTTACCGGCACCCGGCTCGCCGACGATCTCGACAAACGGCCAGCTCTCGAAGTCGCGGCGCACCTGCTCGGCAAAGAAGCTGCCGAACCAGGCGGCCAGTGCCACCACGCCCTTAATGCCCCAGCAAGTCACCAGCTTGTCGAACCAGTCATCACAGTGCGCCTTCAGGTCCGGGTTGATGTCGAGCTTGATCGACTTGAACAGGCTCTTGATCGCCAGCTTGTCGATGTCGAAGTAGTCTTCCTCGTTGATCTCGACCGCCTGGCCACCCTTGGCCGCGACTTCGTTCCAGACGTAGGCACCGTGCTCGATGCTGTATCCCAGGTAGTCGATGGTCTTCACCGACTTCAGCTTGTAAGTCCAGCGCTTCACCAGGGCATCGAGCTGTCCCTGGTTGCCGTCGAAGAACGCACCGGTACCCATGTGCAGCAGGCGTTTCTTGAATTCGCTGGCGGCCGTCAGTTGGCCGGCGGTGAAGTTGCCCTTCACGGCGGGGTCATCATGCGGAAAGTCGACACGGAAGTAGTACCAACTCTCGTCGGTCACCTCGCTGCGCAGGTTGTACAGCGGAGTCGGCAGGCAGTTGGCGATCTCGCTTACCCCGCCGCACTTCTTCAGCGCCTCGTCGCGCCGCTCTTCATCGGTGGCATCCGGCATGGATTCCTCCAACTGCTGGATCTCCTTGTTCAGCGCCTCCATGTCGAGCTTGAACCAGTACAGGCGGCTGTCGAAGTCGAACGGGAAGCTCTGGCGGCCATCCCGGCTATAGAGCAGGACAGCTTTCTCGGTGGCACTTCGAGCAATCAGCAGGGCACCGTGGTGGCGAAAGCTCTCCATGTCTTTCTCGGAGAGTCTGCCCAGGCGGTGCATGTCATCCCAGTCCAGCTTTTTGCGGCCATGGCTTGGCACCAGCGCACAGCGGCACTCCCATCCGTCCTGCTCGGCACGGCGGATGTACTCCGGCGTGACCTTGCGCCCTGCCGGATCATCGTCCAGCCCCCATACCAGCACCGGCCGCTGGCGTCCGGCGCGCTCGCATTGCTCGGCCAGCGCCTTCAGCGCCAGATAGGGATAATTGCTGGTTGTCAGGCTCGATACGGCGGCATAGCCATGGTGCAACAGGGCGATGGCCTTGAAGATGCCCTCCACAATGAAGAGCTCTTGCACGTCATCCCAGCGCTGTGTGGGCGCCTGCCACCACGTTCCCTGGTATTTGCAACCGTAGTTGAAGTGGGCTTTCTTCTTGCCAAAGCGGTGTGGCCGGTCGATCAGCCGTTCCCAATGGCCGATTCCTGGCAACGCAAAGCGCACCGTCGCGGTGCTGATGTCAAGCTCGCGGCTGTGGTAGGTCTCCTGGCTATACCAGCCATTGATCATGGCCAGATCGAAGCCACGGTCGTGCAGAAGGTAGGCATCGGCGGCGGCATTGGGGTTTTCAGGTGCCTGTGGAAAACGGTCGCTCCAGCTCTCGAAGAGCTCGCTGTACAGGTCGCGCACATGGCCCTCGAAGCCGCATTTACTCAACCGGCCGCAGCGCACGACCCACGGATGATCGGCATGGACGTACAGCTCCTTCTTTTTGCAGTTTGGGCACTCACCCTGGCGCAGCCAGCCGCTCTGCTCCTTCTTGAAGCGGAAGTCGCGGTCTAACCGATCAAGAACTTGTTGGTGGAGTTGTGCATCCATGATTCATTTCCGTAGGCAAGACAATCCCCTCACGGCCTAAAACAGGCTGTGACGGTCGGTGTTAAGTTGTTGTGTGTGGCTAGGCCAGCGGTTTAACTGTCTAGCGCCAGCGGAATCTGCTCATCACCTTTATCCCTGAGCATGGCGATCCGGATCGCGGCCAGCTTGGCCCGGCTGGACTGCGGCAGTCGCTGGATGGGCTCGGCGATAGACGAGGGAGAAATGGTTTCGATCGACTCTTCAATGGCTTTGAAGGTGTGCCCGCATACCGGGTCGGTGCACTGGTAGTAACGCTCGATCAGCGAGATGGACAGGCGACGGCTCCATCGGGTGTTGGCAATTTCGCCGCAGCTGGTGCAGATGGAAGGCATGATTACGCGTCCTGCTTGCAGAAGATTTTGAAGGTGGTGTGGAGGATCTCGTGCACATGGCGGCACAGGTCTGTTGCCAGGCTGCCCAGCTGGCGCTTTTCGCGCTTGCTCACTTCGTCATCCGCCGTGGCGCGGCGCCACTCGGCGGCAAACTCGCCCGCCTTCTCCAGCATCTGGATGAACTGCTCCTGGATATCCTCGGCACCGACAGCCTCGGCGGTTGGAAGCCTGATAAACAGGCCGCCGCTTTCTTGTGCCACCGCCTCGGCAAAGTAAGTTGTACCGCTGGCCGACTGCATGGCCATGGCACATGAAACGGTGATTTCCTGCCCCTTGCGGGCATACACGCGGTTCTCAAGTGCCGTCAGGCTCATCCCTTGCGTTGCCGCCATGCCGGCCCAGCCGCCGTTTGTTGCGCGGCACATCATTTGTAAGCTGCCTCGGATCTTGTCCACAACCTGTCTCCTGTCCCTTGTGGTGTTGCTATTCGCAAAGTCGATCTATGGTTACTTGATGCCGAGCTGGCGTTTCCACTCGGCAAGGCCAATGAGATAAATCATGCGAACGAAACTGCCTCTTGTCCTGCCATCCTGCCGGGACAGCTCGATCAATGCGTCGCGCTCTTCAGGCATGAATCGTACGGTGACCGGTAGGTCGATGTTCACCCCAGCAGGGGCGCGGCGTTTAGGTATGCTCATGTTTGTGTCATCATTGTGGAATTGCGATATTCACAAGCCGGATATTACTCCAAAACGACTAAAAGGCAATAGATGAATAGTCGAAATCAAGAAATAGGTAAGCGATTACGTCAGGAGCGTAACCGCTTGGGACTTACCCAGACCGAGATGGCAAAGCGTGGAGGTGTTGGTTTCAGCACCCTTTGCTCATATGAAAATGGGGATAGTTCTCCCAAGGCAGAAGCTTTACAGCAATGGTCTGAATATGGCGTTGATGTGCTCTACGTCATCACTGGTAGCCAGGGAACAGGCGGCATCATGTCGCCGGATGAGATGATGATTCTTGGTGCCTGGCGCGATAGCCCGGATGAGTTGCGCGCAGCGATCTTGGGGTTCTACCGAGCCTATGGATCTGCAATCCGGCAGGAGGATGTGTAATGGTGGCCTTCTTCGGGCTGCTGCTGTTCGCAGGTACCTTTTACTTTGCTTGGGTTGCTATGGCAGCCGATCTAAAGCAGCGTGGCAAAAGCTTTCTAATACGCCACTTGGTCGGCTTTGTCTTCGCCAACATTGTGGCTGGCATGGTCATAGCACTACTCAGTGCTGACAGCCCATCCTGGTGGCAGTGGCTGCTGTCGTTGGCCATTGTTGGAGGGATGTTCGTTCAGGCAAAAGGTGGCGCACCTGCTACTTTTTCAGGTCATAACACATCCATCATCAGCAAATCTTCACTTAACAAACTAACCAGCAGCCAACGCAGTGATGTGCATAATCGGGCCAAGAAAACCTCGATCCATACTGGCATGTTGGACGAGCTACGCCAGTTGTGCAGGGAGTTGGTCGCGGACGGAACGCTGGATGATGAGGAGATCCACTCGCTTCATCGCTGGCTGATAAGCCACCAACAAGTGAAGCAGGATGAACTTGCACGGCTGCTATCCAGTCACCTCGATGAGGTACTGGAGGATGGAGAGATATCTGTACGGGAGTCGCTGGACGTGCTTGATCTGGTCGAGGCACTGGCGCAAGGAAAGTCGTTTGCTGATATGCATGGCTGGCAGGCACTGGCACCGCTGATCGAGAACGAACCACCAAAGGTCAAGCGCCGTCAGAAGAAGCAGAGTCAAAGCCGTATTACCGGTAACAGGCTGGACGCCATCAGGTTCAGCTACCTTAACGCAGATGGTAAGTTCTCCGATCGAAGTGTGGTGGTGCGCGTGCTGGATGATGAATATTTTCAGGGCGTCTGTCAGAGTCGCCGAGCATTGCGTACCTTCCGCCTTGATCGCGTGATAGGGCAGGTAACTTCTGAGGATACCGGCGAGGTTGATGACGCATTCAGTTGGGCTGAATCAGTAAAGGAATTCAACAAGAGTGCCATCTAAAAAATAAGCGCCTCCACGTGAGGCGCTTTGTCTTTGGCTGCGACCAACATTATCCGCATGGTTATCCACAGAAACAGTTAGTGAATAGTCAGGCCGTCAGATCCTCCAGCCGCATCTCCAGCTCAAGCGCCGTAGTAAAGCCGCTGTCAGCGATACAGTGCGTGGCCTTGCTGATCAGCCAGCCACAGCTGTCGATCGCCGGTTTGAAGCCACTCACCCTGGCCGGTAACTCGGGGAATATCTCCGGCCGGCCGTGGTCAAGCGTGATACTGAACTCGGCCACGCCGCGCTGCAGCTTCTCCCAGGCTGCTTTGGCCGCCTGCAGGGCGGTAGCCTCGGTGGCGTAGATGTGGCGCAGCAACTTGAAGTTTTGCGCACTGGGCTCGGTGGCTTTCACCTGGGTGGCGGTCAGGTGGCTGCGCTTGGTTGGCTTGCCGCGTTTGGTCACGCCCTTGCGCCGTTCGAACTGGGTGTTGGCGTCAACGATCACTTCGCCCTTCTCCGCCTTGTCCAGGTTGTGCCAGTAGGCCTTCACCGCCGTGTAGGCATTGCGGTCAGCCACGGAAAAGCGGTGGCGGTCGCCACTGGCCCGGTTGATCTTCACCAGCGGGAAGGGTTTGCCGGTCGCGCTCTCTGCGTCGCCTGCCTTGATGAACAGCAGCCGGCCGCTCTTCACCGTAGCGATCGCGTCATGCTGCTGCGCCAGGCGGGTGAGCAGGTTAGCGTCGCTCTCGTTTGTCTGGTCGATATGATCAACCGGGCGCTTGGCCAGCCAGCCGGAGATGCACGGTATCAGCCCGTTGGCCTTGGCGATGGCGTCCACGATCTTGCCCAGCGTGGTCTTATGCCAGCTGCGCTCGCGCTTGGTGGCGATGCCGGCACGCAGGTCTGTGGCCCGGGCGCGGATGGTGAGCGTATCCGGCGCGCCGGCGTACTCCACCTCGTCTACCGTGAAGCTGCCCTTGTCCACCAGTGCCCTGCCCTGCCAGCCAATGGCCGCCTCCAGCACCACGCCGCGCGGCGGCAGCTCCAGCTTGCCGTCGGCATCATCCAGTACGATCTCCAGCTCGTCGGACTCAAAGCCACGGTTATCGGTGATGGTGAGCGACATCAGCCGGCCCGCAAAAGTGGCGGTGATGTTCTTGCCCTTAAGTAGCAGCCGGTAGGCGGGCTGCTGCAGCTGGCCGGCGCCAGCGAAATCCGCCACGGTGTCAGCCAGGTCGCCGACTGCCTGTGCGCCTTGCTGGTAGAGATCCTCGCCTTTGGCGAGCAGATCCTGGATGCTCATAGAACCAGCTCCAGCATGCCACGCGTCACGGAACCCAGCGTATCGAGCAGGGTGTCATCGGTGCGCTTCAGGCTAATGGTGAACTCGATACGACGGGCTTTCCCGTCGCTGAATAAGTCACTTCTGGTCGTGTCGATGCTCTCGATAGCGTAGAAGCCGTAGATCATGCCGGTGCCCTCGATCAGCGGCCACGATTTGCCCTGGTCGGCCATCAGCTTCAGCAACGCCAGCGCGGTATCGCCGCCGGTTAGCTCGGGCATCAGCACGCCGGATAGCGTGATGCATTCATCGTCCGGCCCGAGAAACTGGTGGGATGGCCGCTTGCCGATGCGGCTGTTGCTGGGCAGGCGCCAGGCGAAGCGTTGCTGCAACTGCTGGTACGGCACGGTCTCCAGCATGAACACGAACAGGCCGAGGGCCATCATGGGTAAGCCGAGCATGGTCAATCCTTGTCAGTGAGGCGGCTGCGGCTGCGTGCAGCCTGCTGGCGCTGGATGCGTTCAACTTCCCTGGCAACCAGCATGGCCAGCTGCTGCTCGCTCATGCCTGGTGCCGGGTTGACTGTAATCTGGATAGGTTGGGCAGCGCTGGCTGCAACCGGCGCACGCATTGCGCTGATGGGTGGTCGCGTATCCATGGTGACCGCGCCAGCCAGTCCGCTGGCCGCACCAATGGCGATGCCGGCGCCGGCCGACGTCAGCTTCTTGGCCACGTTCATCACCGCGCCGAGCGGGCCGCCCTGACCCCCAGTGATACCTTGCTGCAGCCCTTCCATGGTGAATCCGCCCAGCTCGGCAAAGACGCGGCTCGGGCTGTGGATACCCAGCTTCTGTTTGAACCAGCCAATGGTGGATTCGCCGGCTCCGGTAATCGCTGCCTTGACCGCACCTAGCCCCGTGGTAATGCCATTTACCAGCCCCTGCATAATCTGGCTGCCCAGAGTCATGAAACGGCCTGGCAAGGCGAGAAACCAGTTGAATGCACCGCTCGCATTGGTCTTGATCCATTCCCATCCACTGGCGAAGGCCTGTTTGATTGCACCCCACAACGCAGCGAACTTCGGGCCGAGGGTGTCCCAGTTGCGCCAGATCAGATAGGCACCGATGGCGATGGCGGTGATAACGAGCCCGATCGGATTGAGCAGGAACAGGCGACCGACAAAGGCAATGACACGGCCAACCATACCAAGGGATGCACCCAGCTTGCCCATGATGCCGATGCCACTGGTGAGTTGGATACCGAACATGGTCATGGCGAATCGGGCGGCCAAGAAAGGCCCGATGATGCCGGCAACTGCCAGCATGACACCGCCCGCTGCCACCATTACTGCTGCCAATACTGCCGCGATTTTGACCAGCGTCGCAGTCAACTCCGGATTGGCCTTGGTCCATTCTGCGACAGACTTCAGTACGTTACCTGTGGTCTCCATCACCTCCATCAGCGGCTGGCGCAGCGTGCTTCCCAGCTCGCTGGACTGGTTGAACAGCTTGTTCTGGGTCATCTGCCATTGCGCGGATAGCGTGTCGTTCTTGGCATCGCCCTCGCGCCCCATGCTGCCCTTTGCTTTGGCCTCGTTCACCAGAGCCAGCTGCTTACGGTACTCGGCAAGGTTGTCGGCCAGCTTGGCAGCGTCATCGCCATATTCCTTGCCGAACAGATCTACCATCACCCCCATGCGCGTGGCTTCCGGCAGCTTCTTCACCGCCTCCATCACATTGAGGATGGTGCCGGTGCTGTCCTTGGCCATGTCGGCCTGCACCTGCTTGGCGTTAAGCCCCAGCTCTTTCAAACCGGCCTGAAAGCGCTTGGGCTGTTTCTCTGCGATGGCCAGTTCTCGCACCATGGCCTTGGTGGCCGTAGCGGCGACTTCAGCCGAGGCACCCAGCGACAGAAATGTACTCCCCAGGGCGGCCGCTTCCTTGAAGTTCATGTTGCCGGTGCTACCGGCAATACGCTGCATCACGTTGATGATGTCGGCGCCCTTGGACTGGGCGTTGTCGTCCAGGTAGTTAATGACGTCGCCCAGCTGCTCGATGTTCTTGATCGGGATCTTGTAGGTGTTGGCGATCTTGCCCAGGTCTTCGCTGATCTGGTCGGCCGGCAGGTCAAACGCCGTGCTGGCCAGCGCGGCGGTCTTGGCGAAGGCGAGCAGATCCGCCTTACCCTTGATACCCATCCGGGCGCCCCCTTCCACCAGCGCCGCGATCTCGGTGGTGGCCATCGGGATCTTTTCGGCCATCGCCTTGATGGCGTCGCCCATCTGGTAATAAGTGGCGGTGAGCTTGCCGTTGGCGTCGCGTGCGCCTTCTACCTGCCGTGCCACGCCCAGCATGGCGTCTTCGTAGCTCGAGTAGTCGCGGACCATCTTCACGATCGGCAGACCTGCGGCGGTACCCGCTGCCATGGTGGTCGCGCCTGCTCCGGCGATGCGGTCGCGGTTTTCTAGCGACTGCTCGTAGCGGCTTCGCGCTGTGCGCTGCCGATTTTGCATGGCAGATAGCTTGGCAAGTTTGTCCTGCTGACGTTCCATGGCGGCGTTGGCTTGGTCTATCTTGGCAGCCAGTTCTCGCTCGTGGGCACCCAGCTTGGCCGCACTGATACCGTTGGCGTCCAGCGCAGCCTTGGCGGCCTTGGCGGCGTCGATCTTCTTGCGGTTGGCCAGGGTGAGCTTTTCCACCGCGATCTCTGCGCTCTTGAGCTTGCGTGTCATGGCCTCGGTCGGTGGACCAACCGCTGCCATCTGCGCATTCATTTCCTTAAGCTTCTGACGTGCGGCCGCCAGCGTTTCTCCGGCTGCCTTGGCATCCTTTGTTAAGGTGCGAAAGGCGCTGATGCTACCCTGCGCCTGATTCAGATCCTTGAGCTTGTCCTTGGTGTCCTTGAGCTGCTTTGAGAGGCCGGACGAGCTGCCCATCACCGCCTTGATCGGACGGGTGGCCTTGTCGATCGCGGACAGGACCACTTCCAGCTTCAGGTTTCGAATGTTGCTCACTCGTCGGCTCCGCTTCGTTGCCTGGCGCGCTCGCGCCATTCCATTAGTTCAGTCAGGGAAAAGGCGTCCATCGCCGCCGGCGGCCAGTGGAACACCGTGGCGATGTCAGCCATCGGGTCTTCTACTCGGGCTGGAAGTCCGCCGGCTTCATGCGACTCGGCAACAAAAAACCGGATACCTCGGTACCCATCTGCAGCATGTCGGCCGGGTCCATCTTGGACACCTCGCTCTCGGTCAGCCCCGGCAACGTGATGCGCGGCAGTACCTTGGTCAGCGCGACCACATCCATCTGCAGTAGGTCGGTGAGATTGCAGCCGCGCAGCTCGCCGGAAGCCGGCTTGCGCACTTCCACGGCGGTGATGGTGTCGTCACCGCGCTTGATCGGGGTGTCGAGGGTGATGGTCTTGGTGGTTTGCATGAGGGAATCCTTAATCGTTCAGAGCGCTGCCGGCACGCGGCCGGCAGCAATGTGGTTACAAGCCGATGTTCTTGCGGTGGGCGGCGAGGCGGTCAACGCCCATGACGATGAAGATCTTGTGAACCACGTCGATCTCCAGCCAGACCTCGCCGTTGACGGTCTGCTTGTAGTAGGTCAGATCGGACTTGACCTTCCAGTTACCGTTCTCGCCGGCCTTGGCGTCGCCCTGGTCGAACTCGTTGTGGCGGCCGCGTACGGTAATCTCGACCGCTTGATCTGTGCCGCTACCTTCTTCGCTGTAGCTACCCATGAAGCGAAGCAAGCTGGCATCGTGCTTTTCAGCACCGAAGCCGGCGACGATTTCCTTGATCGGCCCGTTGTAGGTGTGCTCGATCTCGAGGGCTTCGATTGCCTTGAGCAACTTGACCGGGCCCAGCATGCCGGCCCCGGTGTACTCCTCGGTCTTCATGGCGATCTTGGGCAGCTTGAGCTCGAGCGCCTGATCAACAAAGCTGACGCCGTCCACGAATACGTTGAACATGCGCAGGGTGCGTGGGAGTGCCATCTGGCTTCCTTTCGGTATCCCCCGCCCGAAGACGGGGGCGGGTTATCAGGCGCCGACCTTGGCGGCGAATTCCACCAGGTAACGATCAGTGATGCGCTGGCGCAGCATCAGGTTTTCGAGCGGCGGTACCGGGGTGTAGTCGTAATCGAGATACAACTTTCCGTCCTTGAGCGTGTCCGTGGTATTGATCGTCGCGTCGTACCAGCAATTGAAGCCAAGCAAATAGCCGTTGCCGACCAGCTCACGGCCCTTGGCATTGATGCCTTCGACGATGTCGCGTACCAGGGTGGGGTGCATCGGCTTGTCTACTGCCCAGAAATGCGCGTCGGCCATGGTGTCCGCCAGCACCTGGGAGGTGCGGGTGTAGTTTTCAAAGGCAAACAGCGCATCCGCCGAGCAGGTGCGGCTGCCCCAGAAGCGGAAACCGTCGCGGCGGATCAGCGTGGTGATATCGGCAGCATTGAGAAACCCTGCATCGGTAGCAGGGTCTTGCAGATCCCAGTACACGTCGCGGCTGATGCCCTGCACACCCTCCACCGGCGCGTTCGACAGCGTCTTGTGCCAGCCAACCGTCTCGTCCAGGTAAGCACGCAGACCCAGCGCCCGGGCTACAGCACTGGCAGTGACCTCAGCGTTGGCGGTGGTATCCCAGTTCACGAAATCAGGCCAGATAACCATGACTTCGCGCTGGCCAAAGTTCTCGCGGTAGGTGACCGCCTCTTCCTTGGTCTTGCAGTTCCAGGATGATACATAGGCGAAGGCGCGCAGCTTCTTGGCGATGCTGGCCAGCTCGGTGGCGACCGGCAGGCTGTCGAGGCCCGGCACGCCAAGGATGCGCGGCTTGATGCCAAAGCGGGTCTGCGCCGACAGCAGCGCTTTCATGCCGGTCATCTTCCCTTCGGCGGTGGTGGTGCCGATCAAGTTACTGGTGGTCTCGGCTTCGTCCGCGCCTTCCTTGGCGCGTACTACGATGACCATAGGCTTGGCTTGGTCGGCGATGGCATCAAGCGCGGCGGCCAGCGTGCCGGTGGTGCCAGCCTTGCCGATGGCCGCGTTGACGTCGGTGATCAGGACGGGGGTGTCCAGCGGGAAGTAGCTGGCGTCGGCGTCCTCCGCTACCGCCACCAGGCCGATGACGGCCGTGGAGACGGTGCGGATGGTGCGGGTGCCCTCGTTGATTTCAAAGACACGGACGCCGTGGTGGTAATCGGTAGGCATGCTTTTCTCCTTCGTTAGGATGCATGCCGAGTGTGCCGCGCGCAGGCGTAAGGGTCTGCGCTGGCTTGCTGTGCCGGTAGCTGGCACAACATTTACCGACTACGTTGATAAAAACATCAAGAGGTACACATGAATAAGCCATCCGCCACTCAACTCTACTCGATCGTTGAGTCGGTTGATGATTGCGATATGCACTTTGTTTTTCGTCGAGTTAAGAGGAAGACCAACGATGTTGTGACGTGCGGGGTTGATCAAGCAGCGGTCGCCAGCGCACTGCTCAACATGATGCAGTCGGCCGCTCAGGCCGGTGTTGCATCGGAGGATGCATTGGCAAAACTCACGCCACGAGAAAAGGAGTTGAGCCGGTTTCTGCAGCTCGGAGCAAGCAACAAACAACTGGCGTTGCAGCTCGGTTGCAGCGTGCGCACGGTGCGCGCTCATATCGAGAATATGCAACGCAAGACCGGAACGGCAAATCGGCTGGCACTTGTCGCCGCGATCACCGGCATTGGCTTTTCCGCCAATATGAAATTCTGATTTATTCAATCAAAATGCCATTACGTTGCATTTAATGAAAAACAAATAGAATGTCCCATAGCAGAACCGAAACCAGATCTATCAATCCACTTATTGGTACTTCACCGGCAGACACCATCGATAATGTCTGCCTATGTCTTGAAAAGCTCGGTGTGTCGCTTTCTTCTAGCGCAGATGACAACTCCATCTACTTCTTTTGCCGCAGTGTTTCTGCTGCCCTGAAATACGAAGCTGGCATGCTTCGTATCCCAGATACCGAACGTCTTAAAACAACCCAGCAAACGCATCCGGAGACCAGTTCGTGATCACCAGCTCGCGGCTGGTTTGTGCCTCGCCGTGGTTGTTGGACACGGCGTATTTGATGCCCAGGCTTTCCATGTTGAAGCCGTCAAAACAGGCGCGGATATCCGGGTGATCGTTGATAGACACCATCACCCTACCCTTGCAGCTACGCATAAACGCCGCCAACTCCTGGTACTGCTCGAAGCCGAAGTCGACGCCATAACCGGCGGTCTGCCAGTACGGCGGGTCGCAGTAGAAGAAGGTGTGGCTACGGTCGTAGCGGCGCATGACTTCCTGCCACGGCAGGTTCTCGACGTAGGTGCCAGACAGGCGCAAGTGGGCAGCGCTGAGGTTCTCCTCTATACGGCACAGATTGATTGCCGGGCCGGTGGTGGCAGTACCGAAGGTCTGTCCGTCCACCTTACCGCCGAAGGCATGCTGCTGCAGGTAGTAGAAACGCGCTGCGCGCTGGATATCAGTGAGGGTGGCGGGATCCGTAAGCTGCTGCCACTTGAAGATCTGGCGGCTGCTGATGGCCCACTTGAACTGGCGGACGAACTCCTCCAGGTGGTGCTGCACCACCCGGTAGAGATTGACCAGGTCGCCGTTGATGTCGTTTAGCACCTCGGTCTGTGCCGGCATCGGCCGCAGGAAATACAACGCGGCACCGCCAGCGAATACCTCGACGTAGCACTCGTGAGGCGGGAAAAGCGGGATCAGCTTGTCAGCCAGGCGGCGCTTGCCGCCCAGCCACGGAATGATGGGACTGCTGCTCATGGTTTGCTCTTGGTGGCGACGCTCGGTGGCGTTCTGGTTCGGCACGCGTGGCGCTCAGTGAATTCAGCGTGTGGCAGCGAGGGCACTTGATCTTGATCGTGATGATCTGGCCCTCGGCCAGCTTGCGGTTGCATTGACCGCAGCGGATGTCTTGCATGGTGTGAGCCTTTTCTCTGGCTTTCGGCTCACTGGTCTAGTCAGTGGGTTGGGAGAGGCTGACCGGGTGGTGGAACACCTGGTCGGCCACTATTTCATGGCTAGGCCACTTGCGGCGTCTCCTAGCAATTTGTCATGCTACTCATTCCTCAGACAACAGGAGCGCCCAATGGCCTACTACAACGTACAAAAAATAGAAAATCAGCCGCCTAAGCAAGATGGCTGGTATGTGTTCAACTCAGAGGGTACCCAGATCAGCGGCCCATGGCCTACCAAAGGAGATGCGGAATACCACGCTAACGCCCTTGAACTGGCCAGAACAAACATCCTGCAGCTCGCAGAAAATCGGGGGTTCGAAGCAAAAGCAGGAATAGATGGCCACTCATACTCCGGAAAACTGCTCGGCATGAACGAACAGTTCATTCTCGTTGATGCGGGCCCAGTCAGAGCGCACTACTTCCCACGAAGCGCCTTTGAAAATCGTGGATTCTTGTTTGAAATTGACAAGATAATCGAGTTTAGGCTTGCATATGGCGCTGCGATTTCGACGAGAAAGGCAGCACCAATCCGCAGCAGAGGCTTATCCCTCTAATCAGCCAGCCACGCCTTCATCAGATTCTATCGACTTCGCGCAGTGTCCGGGGTCGATCTTGTCGAGCAGGCGGCACAACAGGCACCAGTGCCACACGCCATGCAAGACACCCTTGCCTGCACGGCTGCTGATGGTCTCATCCTCGCTACCGCCACACGCACCGCACGCTGACTTCCCGCCAGAACGGCAAGGAATGACCAGGCTATAGCGAACAGGCCAGCAACTGCGGCAAGCGCCCACATCATCAAGCGGATCAGGCAGGCCATTTGATCGCCTCCAGCTGCGCAGCCGCATCCGGCGCGGCAAGATCAACCGCATGGATGGCGTCTTCCAGCGCCTGGCGCTGACCAATGATCTGACCGCTGGCCACGGCATAGGCTTGTACCTTTTCGCGTACACGTGCGGCGAGATCTGCAAGCGGCAAACCACGTGCGCTAGCGATAGCGGTCAACAGCGGAGCAGGTGCGGACGGATTGACGGCAAGCGCCTCGGCTTCGCGCGTCTGCTGTCCCCAGCTTTGCACCTCGCCATCAGGGTATGCCGCAGACAGCGTAGCTAGCCGGCCAGATGCGTTGGCGTTTACCTCGGCCGCTCGTCGCTCTTGCAACGCAATCAACAATTGCATGCGTCGCCCAGCATCGATCAGCCAGCGCGCTCCATCCCAGAGGAACTCTGGGCCTGGCGGTGCAATATCGGTGGCGGCTACATCTACAGGCGTCACGCCCGGCTCACCAATGACCAACGGTGCACCACTCGCGGTCGACCACAGGGCGACACCGCGCCAGTCGGGGACGGTAGCCCACGCGCCATCGGCAAAAACAGCCGCCTCGCGCTCGCCAATTGACGGCGGGGCGTCGAAGGTGGCGAATGCCGGTAACAGGAATACGCCCGGCTCGCGCGGAGACTCGTGTGCCACGCTCTCACCCAGGAGGGTGCCGTTGTCAGCGTGATAGAGGTAAATGACCATGCTCAGGCTCCAATAGTGATGATGGGCAGGTAAATGCGGCGCTTGACGTTGTTTTCTGGTCCGCCTGAATCTCTGGTAAACGAATTGGTTGCGTACATAGTACCCACAAGACCTCCGGCTGAGCCGCTAGCACCTGTCAGGTCATATGACTGCAAGTGCTTGTGCGACCTGATTTCGTCCATACCTTCCGCTCCAATCTGCCGCCCAGTAACTGTTAGCGCAGCTGCCGTGGCGCTTGCCGTTGCATTATTGCTAATGTAGACAATATTCGCGCTTATTATGACTATTGATGTGTTTGCCGGAATTCCGGGACCTGACACCGGCATGCCGGCGTATAAGCCGCGTGTGCTGCTGATGCCAGACAGCGCGTTACTGGCATTGGTCATGTTGGCCGTCAGCGTCGATTGCTCATAGCCGCGGCCGGAGTCGTAGGATCGGGTATGCAAGCCGCGGTCATCCGGCACCCCGAACGTCGTCGCTGAGCCGCTGTTGCCATAACCAAACGGGAACAGCGTCAGCGTCTGCGCGCCGGATGCGGTCGCGTTGGCCGACAGTGTGATTGCGCTGACGCTGGTGATGCTGGCGACGGTTGCGCCGGCTGGAATCCCAGCCCCCTCGACCGGCATGCCAACCCACATATCGAGCGTGGTCGACAGGCCGGTGACGTTGACCGAACCGCTGGTTAGCGTGCCGCTGCGCGTCGGGCACAACGCGGCGTACAAGCTGGCGTAGCTGGTTCTGGTCAGCGCCGATCCGTCACGCACGACGGCCCACGGCGGCGGAGTGATGCCTATCCAGTCAAGCGGAAGTCCGGCGGGGAGAAGCATTGTCGGAAGAGGGTCGACAATCACCCAGTCTGCGCCGTCGTACTCGACATCAGCCAACTGTCCCGCCTTGATCACCGCCGAGACCTTGGCACCAGTGGCGTCGTACTGTTTGACGCTCTTCGCTGCCAGCCCAGACACCGAAAGCGTCGACGCTGCGCCGCTGTTCGCCGTGTGGAATTTAATCCTGTAGCGGGTATTGGCCGCGAGCGCGCCAAGCGCCATGCTTGGCGTCAGCGTATATGCCAACGCCGTGCCGGCGCTGGTGAATGCGGTGGCTGCTTGACTCACAATCTGCTCGACTAGTTCGTAGCCAGCTAACGTATTCGGGTTGGCACCTCCAATCACCTGTCCACGCGCATTAACAGTGAGACTACGGTACGTGTTAGCTGCCACACCTGACTTGCCAGCGAACATTTCAAAGACCAAGCCGGTCGTACCCAGCGTGATCGGCGCATCGGTCACCAGTTGCCAGATAGAGTCCGCGTTCGCGGTTCCCTGGTCAACCGACACAAACAGGCCCGGCGTGACATCGATGCTGATGTCAGCATCAGTAGACCGGAACCATGCACCTACAGCGACCACGTAAATGCCGTTATCCTTCGCTGCCGACTGGCATTTTACCAGCACGCGGTCGCCAGCCACGAGTGCAACTCCGTCGATCGTCTGCAGCCCGCTCAAAATAATTGACGTTGTGGTGGCAACGCGCACTGACTGCTTTCCATCCAGCTTGTTGATCTCGGCTGCGATCAGCGCTGCAACTTCGGCGTCTGTGGTGTACTGCGGATGCGGGTTCTGTTCGACAAGATGGCCGGCCATCACCTGGTCGACGTAGCTGCGCGGCGCTAGCACGACCGACGGGTCTATCTTGAGCTCGACCGAGCTGGTATTCGCTACGATCAGCACCATACGGATAATCTGGGTGCGCCCCGAGCCAGATGACAACACCGGCTTGTAGGTATCCGGGCAGTTGGCCACAGCACACAGATCACCGGCAGCATCGTACAGGCCGATCTCGCGGATCCACCAGTCGCCGATGTCTTCCGGGATGATCTGCTCGGCGATAATCTGGCTGGCGTTGGCCGGATCCACGAACAAGGTATTCAGTGGGGCACGGCGGTTTTCATGTACCAAGGCGGTCTGATTTCGGTTCGGGATGGGCGTGGCTCCGTTGCCATCTCCCACTGCCATTTTGGTGAGCTGCAGCATAGTGCCGAGGGCGGTGGCGTTGGCAAGCTTGGCCTCACCGATCGCGGTGAGGATAGCGAAATAGGTTTGTGCCATGGGTTAGTGGCTCCCCCTGATAGTGAGTGTGTCGATGGTATGTGTGCCGCCGCCGAACGCAGCGATGCCGGTGACGACAATCTCGCTCGGGGTGTACGGGTAGACGGTGGTGATCTCGCCCTGATAGGACGACAGGCCGATGTAAAGCCGGCACCGCGATTCAAGGCTGATAGCGAGGCCGACCAAATGGCGCGACAGCGGCTTGGCGTCGTCGATGACGCGCTCCAGCTCCTGGTACATCTCGTCGGTGATACCGGTTTCCAGCACGCCGACTTTTAGGCGGAACGTTCCGCGTGGTCCGCACGGGTTGGTTTGGAACCATTCAACCACCTCAATCAGGTAGCCGAGCGGCTCTACCACACGGCGCAAGGCGCCGATGGTGCCCTTGTGCTGGTGGACGAAGAACGAGGTCTTGATCACCCGGCGCTTGATGTGAGCCGGCCAGTTTTCATCCCAGCGGTCTACCGACAAGGCCCAGGCGAGGTAGGGCAGCATGTTCACCGGGCAGCGCTCAGGGTTCCACAGGTTGCGCAGCGGCACTGGCAGTGCCATGAACTCCGCCATGGCGCTGCTGGCGGCTTTTTCCAGCGGAGTGGATCCTGTCGGCAGCAGGGTTTTACTCATCGGCGCCGCCCATGGTTAGGGTGTAGCCGGTGCAGTGTCCCGCTTGGCTGGTAGTAATCACGATGTCTTGAGATGGCTTGGCCAGCTCCACGCGCTGTATGCCTTCGACGTGCAGTGCGGCGTAGATCGCCGAGCGTCGGATATCCCTGCCGATACGGCGCTGTTTGCTGATGAAGTCCCGCAGCGAGGCTTCGGCCGCGGCGCGGATAGGCTCGGCTTCTGGGCCCGGGAAAAAGAATAGGGTCGCTTCGATGACATACGGCACGATCGCAGCGCTTTGTACCGTGACAAAATCACCAACCGGACGGATGTCTTCATCGTCTAGGGCTGTTGCTACGACAGTCACCAGATCGGCCGGTGCCGCACCATCGCCGGCGCGAGCCAGTACCGTGACGACAACCTCGCATGGAGCCGGACTGACGGCTTTCACGTCGGCCACACGTGGGTCTGCAGACAACGCATGAAATTCGTAGGCACCGCGCGGTCCTGCGACAGAAAGTCCTTCGAAGGCCAGCTGTGCACGTGCTCGGAACTCGTCGTTACTCTCCATGACTTCCGGCACCGGCGGTGCCGCATCGGGTTCTGCTGGCTGGATAATCTTGCGCTCGGTGTCCAGATTGGCCGCAATCACGTCAAGATCACTATCAAGCGCGTAAGCCAAGGTGACGGCCTTGGCTGCTTCGTTGATGCGCTGGCGCAGAATCATCTCGGTGTAGGAATTCTCTTGCAACAAAATGGTGAGCGGTTCGGTTTCCAGAGCCAGCGTGGCAGCAACCTGGTCGCGGATGTCGGCCGGCACTGCTGTGATCAGGCGATTCTTGCGCTGTTGCAGCAGGGTCTCGTAATCGATCTCCTCGATCACCTTCGGCGCGGGCAGCTGGGTGAGGTCTACAGATGGCATGTCAGGCTTTCATGGGAATCTGCAGCTTGCTGCGCTGGCCGGCGCCCGGGCCATCGCGGCGAGTGATATCAAGGTCGGCGTACAAGGATGAGGCTTCATCGCCCTGCTGCAGAATGACGCTATTAAGCGCCACCCGAGGCTCCCAGGATGCGATGGCCATGGCGGTAGCGGCCATCAGCTGCATGCGGGTTTTGCCATTGAGCGGCTGGTCGATCAGATCCGGAATCAGGCTGCCGAAGTCGCGGCGCATGACGCGGGTACCGATGGGGGTGTTGAAAATTTTGGCGATGCTCTGCTTGATGTGGTCGAGGTCGCTAAGCTGAGCGCCGGTGGCTGCATTCAGACCGATATAGCGGGCGGTCATTGCGGTCCTCCAGTCATGCCACCGATGCTGTCTCGGTGCGTATGGCCATCTTGCAGGATCTCATCGGAAGTGAAGCTGCCACTCTTGTGGTGGAAGTCGCCATCAAACTCGACGTCGCCCTTGATGACGGTCTTAGCGCCGGCGTCTCCACCTTGCCCAGCCATGCCGGCCATGTAGGTGAGCAGCGCCTTGAGCAAGGTCTCTCCGTCAACGGTGAGCTTGCCCAGGATGTGGACGTCACCGGTGAACTCGGTTAGCGGACAGTCGACGGTGCATTTCTCGGCGGCCCCGATCAGGCCCGTCTTGATGCCGGTTGCCGACAGTGCGCCGGTGGCATGGTTGTAGATGATGCGGGCACCGTCAGGATATGCACGGACGTGCTCATCCGGACTGCTAGATGGGGCTGGGTGGGCATCTGAAAACAGGCCGACCAGGGAAAAGCCGGTGGATGGATCGCCGCTTGGACTGAAAAACACACACTGCTCACCCACCGTCGGCGGGTCCCATTCAGACGTATCGCCGGCACGCAGGGAAACCCACGGCCGCCAGGCGGTGATCAGCTTTCCAGATTGCACGCGTACGCGCGGTGGTGCCATCTGCACTTCGGCGATGGTGCCGTAGCGGATCAGGCTTTCCAGCCGGCGAATGAGGTCTGCGATTTCGTCCATACGGCGAGTGTGCCGCGCGCGCGGTGGCTGGTCGCGGGATAGTCGTCGTGCAGGCTGCTGGCACGACGTGAAGCGGGTGTCATCGTGCCAAATGCTTGATGGTCGCGTCGCTGACGGCCTCAATATCGACATCGGTGAAGCCGAGCAGTTGGCGGATTGGGTACTGCACATCGGGGCTGCCCTTCTGTGCGCGGTCGCGCAGACCATACTGGTGAACGCGGGCAATGCGCTCCACCTCACCGACAAAGCCGATCACGGCTGCGTCTGGCTTGGCCTCGGTCTTGAGGTACTTGGCGGTGCGCAGCCTGGCGAACATGGTGCGGCGAAGTTTCCCTTTCCGCTCGCGGATCTGCGGCTTGCGCTTCTCGAATGCTGTACCGTCCGGGTTGAGCTGGGCAGCGATACGACGCTGCTGGCTCTGGCGCATCTGCTTTGCAATTTCGCGCGCCAGCTCACGGCGCGCCTTGCCATCCATATTGGCCAGCAGGCCGGCGAGCTGATCCTCAAACCGCTGTACTGTCATATACCAGCTCGTCCTTCACGAAAATCCGCAGTCGCTCCGCCATTGGCCACGTCTTACCCAGGTCAGGTTCTGGCAGATGGGTAGCAATGGTGTTGGTGCCATCGCTGGTAACGCTAACGCGCTCGGTCAGCTTCAGCTGCAGGCGCAAATCACAGGTGGTGTGGTTGAGGATCTCGGCTTCGAAGGTGATGGCCTCCTTTGCCCTGTCCGGGTTTTGCATAGCAGCTGGCTCGTTGGCGCGTAGCCACTGCAGCAGCGGGATCATTACCGTGTCCGGGTGCTGGTTGAAGTCGAGCAAGCCGATTGTCAGCGTGTAGCGGTACTCGAAGCTGGGGCCACCAAGGCCAGAGGCAATCTGACCCGCTTCGATGAACATCACCAAGCGGTCGGGTTCGTCTTTCAGGTATGGCAAAGCCGCCTCTATGGCAGCGCGGCAACTGGCGGGCTTGTTCATCGCATGGCTTTCTCGGCAGCGGCCTGGCACTCAACACAGCGAGTGCAGCCGGGTACTTTTTCACGACGCAGCGGCGGGATCTCGTAGCCGCAGTCGTAGCAGTGGCTCAGACTGCCTCCACGCCGGCGGGCGGCTTCAGCCTGGCGTGCCAGCGCCGTTTCACGCTGGCGCTGCTCCAGCTCCTGGGCACGGTCGAAAATGTCTGTCATCGCGTGCCCTTCTCCATGGCCTTGATGATGCATGTGGTGTCAGCCTTGGTGTCATGCATCGGCCCCTCGATGCCGCAGCGTGCGGCGATCGGCTCGACACCGGATGCGATCGCATCTGCGACCAACTGCTGGCGGTGCATGGTGCAGGCGACGGGCGATGCGGCCAGCGCGAAGGCCAGCAGCAGCGCTGTGATGGTGATGGCGTGACTCATTGGTGATTGCTCGCAGTGCGTTGCTGACAGGCAAGTTGGGTGTCGACCTGGATAGCGCAGGCCTCAAGTGCTGCGCGCGTGTCCAGCAGGCTTTGTGCCAGCTGGCGGTTGACCAGCGGGCGATTGGCCGGGATCCGGCACGCCACTACCGGCGCGCAGGCCTGCGTCACGATCGGCTTGGCTGGCGGGATCACCACCGCTGGCGGTGTTGTCGAGCAGGCTGGCAACTGAGTCAGGCAGGCGAGTGTCGCCCCAAATACGAGCAGCTTCGTCTTCATGGGTGATAGCTTCCAGTTTGACGGCGCGCGCCGTCGCGTTGCGGGTGATGGTGTCGAGGCGCTGCAGCTGGGCAGCGACGTCTGCCGACTGCTGCCGATTAAGTTCGACCAGGGCGAGGATCTGGCCGCTTTGCGTGCTGATCGTGGTCTCAGCCGTTTTGAGCTGGCCAGTCAGCAGATCACGCTGGGTGTTGGAGGCGGTAAGCTGTTGCGTCAGCTTTGTGTTGTCACTCTGCTGCTGCCAGATGGTGAAGCCGGCGCCGGCGGCCAACAGAGAGCAGACCAGCACAGCCAGCCATTTCAGGTTGTCGCGGATCCAGCTCATGCGGCCAACCTTTCAGCCTTGGCATAGGCAGCGGCCAACTTGGCGTCGTAGAGGTTTTCCTTGTATGCCGGTCCATTGTACCGACGGGCAAACTCGGCCCACTTCTTAGCCTTCAGTGCCTTGAGCAGGGCCGGATCATCCTCAATGAAGCGGATGAAGGCATCGAGCTGATTTGCCTCGCTAAACATCATCAACAGCTGGAAGTCATCTGCGCTGGCATAACCTAGCGTCTGCCAGTGGTAGCCCATCACCTGAAACAAGCCCCAGCTACAGGATTCGACGGCGATCTGTTGGGTGGTGACACTGCGCAAATTATCGAAGCGTGACCACTCTGCCGTGCCGCCGGCGTAACCGCCACGGTTCGGACTGACCAGGTTTGGATAGCGCAGCGCCAGCGTATCAATTGGCAGACCTGACGCCTTGGACTGGCGGTAGGCGACGTGGCGTTCCAGCAGAATGACCGGGCGGCCACAGTCCAGAAAACCGGAGCCGCGCGACTCTACTTCATTCACCGCCTTGACGCAGGCAAGTTCCACACCCAGGCGATCAGCAGCGGCTTGCAGGTCCGCTTCCTTCAAACGTCGGTTGCAATCCTCACCACGCAGCACTGCCATGGTCTTGGGACCGGCCACACCATCAACCACCAATCCGGCGCGACGCTGGATAGTTGCGACGGCGGCCTCAGTGGCATCGCCGAACCAGCCATCGACGATCAGGCGTGTACCGTGCAGATTGATCCGACTCTGCAGATCATGGACGGCGCTTCCGTGGTCTCCCTTCTTGATGATTACAGCCATTTTTCTTTCCTCAGCCAGCGGGTGATGGGGTTATCGGAGATATCGTCGCTGCGTCGGAACAGCTCAACTACATTGCCGCGCATGGCGACGATGGCCAGGCACAGCACAAGATTAAGCAGCGTCTGTGCATAACCGATGCTGGTGAGCAGCAGATCGATGGCTGCTTGCGTGAAGTCCGGCAATAGACAAAGCAGCAGGATGGCAATGGCGAAGGCACCGGACGCAACGGTCAGGACATACGCCAGCATGCTGGCCAGCGGCCGGTGGGTACCGCCTTCGCGGCGGAACAGGATCAGGCGCAGGCAAATGGCGGCGGCCAGCAGTGCATTGAGCAGCATGGTGGTGGTCATTTCCCGCCCCCTTTCAGACCAGACAACAGGTCGGCCGGGTTGTCGGCCTTGTTGATCATCCAGATCAGCACTTTGATCACCAGGGCAGAAGCAACCAGGGCACCGACGCCGATGGACACTTTGACGCTGGCAGGCAACACGGTGGCAATAAGGTCAGCGGCCAGCGTTGCACCAATCAGGCCGGCGATAGTGGCCAGAAACAGGAAGATCAACTTCTGGATGCCCCCCAGCTCACGGCTGGACATGACGAACACGGCCGCGCCGGAAAATGCGCCAAGGACGGCACCGGCATCTAGGCCGGGAAACAGCGCCAGCAGGCTGACACCGGTGATGGCGGCGGTAGCTACAGTGGTGGAGGCGGGTTCTGCCATTTTCAGTCCCATAGGTTGACCAGCTGGCGGGTTGTTGCAGCTGGCTGAGTTGGTAAATCGGGCAAGGTGACGACAGTACCTAGCGGCAAGATCGGGCCGAGGTCTGCCAGTCCATGGTTGGCTGCATAGACCTGCTCGGTGATACCGGCAGTTCGGCCATAGTGGCGCTGGCAAATCTGGTCGACGGTGTCGCCCTGGTTGGCAATGACTCGCATCAGATCAGCTCGATCGTGGTGCGCTGCTGGCCAGTGATATCGCTGATGGCCCAGCGGCTGTCGCGGCGCAGGTCATCGACGGTGGTGTCCAGCTCGTCTGCCTTCTTGTTACCGGCTGCAGTGCTATCAAAGCTGCGATAGCGCTCGGTTAGAGTGGCCGTGGCATCGCACAGCACGGCACGCTGCCAGCGCTGCACCAGCATGGAGGTGCCGTCAATATCATCGGCAGGTACCGCGTCCAGACCGGCATAACCGGCGGATTGCTGTGTACGGCGCCAGTCTGCAAGTTGGCTGTTGACGCTGGCGATCGCCTCGATCAGCGCACCACGCAGGCGCTCTGCAGTAACCGTACCGTCCAGACGCATGGCTGCACGAGCGGCCACCGGATCCAGCTCGGGCCAGAATGTGCCGGAACGGATGGCATTGCCATCGATCTGGCTGCCTGTTGCGGGTGGATTGGCGGGTTGGATTAGCATGTCGGCTCCGGGTGGGGGCGGTGGAGGGGGCTTTGATCAGACGATGCTGTCGCCGCCCCCTGCCGCCCTGGTGCGCGGGGTACGCTCGGTTAACCGCCGGGGGCGGTATTGTTCTTGATGGCCTTCTCGATGCGCTCGATGTCCTTTACCACGCCGACCTTTTCGTGCAGGGCCTTGGCGCGTCTTAGGTTGGCGAGTGCAGCAGCTGGATCGGATGCCTCTTGCAGCAGGCCAAGCTCCTTATGCAGCTTGGCGCGCACCTGATCGTGCATGTCTTCAGCTTCGGTAAGTGCTTGGCAGCGATGCAGGATGGCCGTTTCGAAATGCTGCTTGCCATCTCGGGCGCGCTTGGCCGCATCAGCCACCTCCTCTGCCAGCGTGGTGGCAGTAGTGCGCTGATAGCGGTCAGGCATGACGAGCTGGTACGGCAGCGCGTACTCGGCGATGTCGAGCGCGCCGCTGTAGTCGCCAGCATCAATGCGCCACAACATCACCGTCATCAGCACATCATCCTGGGCTCCTTTACCGACGGAGATAGCACCTTCCACCCATGGGGCGTAGTCAGGAAGCAGCTTGCGCTTGAGTTCGGCCTTGGCCTCCATGGACTGGACGTCTTTGAGACGTCGGCGGTCTTCGGCAAGCTTGAGCAGCATCAGTTCGTATTGGGTGCAGTTTTCCAGCGGCTGGCCAGAAACTGCCGAGGCGGAGGCCTCGGCAGCGGTGGCCCGCAGGAAATGGGCGCGGGCGGGGCTAGTCATCAGACCACCAGCTCGATGTTTTCGATCAGGCAACCGGCTTCATAGCACTCGACCACGTAGGCGTCGTTGCTCGACTCGTAGTTGGCGATCTGGTTGTAGTCCGGCTCTTCGCGCACGTGGCGGCGGCGGGCGCCTTCCTGGAAGTAGATCGACAGATTGGACAGGGGGGTAATCAGCATCTTGCCGGCCGGGAAAAACGGCACGCGCACGGCGGGCAGGTTGCCGATACGCTTCTGGCTGATGACCAAGTCCGCCGCCAGCTGTTCGGTCGGCGCATTGTCCTTATTGAGGATCGGGAAGTATTTGTCGGCAAGCAGGTCGCGGCCAACGATCACCACCAGATCCGGGTGCTCGGCGAATACTTCGTGGATCAGGTTATTGGTGGCATCGAATACCATGGCGTCCAGGTTCTTGTAGCCATCAGCCGGAGCGACATTCGGGCCGATCTGAACCTTGTTGGTACCCGCCTTGACCTCTTTCATCACGCGCGACGGCGCATTCTCGCGGTATTGCTGCAGCCAGCCCTTGTTGACGTCCTGCAGCAGCGGGTTGGTATCGCGGTCGGTATCTTCAGCGACGGATACGCCGTTGAAGCCGATCATGATGCGGTCGAGCGCCTGCTGCTTGATGATGGCGTCGCGCAGGCGGGTCTGGAAGTCCTGGAACTTGGCCCACATGTCGATCTGCGCATACGGGATACCCGTGTCGAAGTCGGTCTTTTCGCAGCGGTACTTGCCGGACACGAAGTCCGCCATCGAGCGCGGCTGGCGCTTCTTGTTGGTGGTGGTCTTGGTGCGGCCAGCGATAGTGCCGATCACGCCCAGTCCGAGCTTTTCGCCTTCCTGATCGGTGACCGGTACGACGTTGATGGTGCCAAGGAAGGCGCTGGACAGCTGGATCTTGTTCTCCAGCGTCTGCTGGACTGTCGGGGAAACCGTGAAGGATTTTTCAGCCGTGGCCACACCGTTCAGTTTGGCGACCTGGGCGGCAAAGGCTTCGTACAGTGGGCGGGTTTCGTTACGCATGGATTGTCGTCTTTCTGGAGTATGGTGGATTAGCAGTCGGTGATGGCAGCTGTGGCATTGCCGCCAGGCGTGCGGTCACGGCGCTGGCCAGCCGGCTCTTGGCTGAGTTTCTGCACCAGGGCGGCGTGGTCGGCAGACAGTTTTTCCAGCTCAGCTTTCAGTGCGTCGGACTTGGCGCTGCCGGCTTCCAGCTGGACGTACTTCTCCAGCAGCGCCCGCTGACTTTCTGCGATGACGGTGATAGCGTCCTGCAGCTCCGTGAAATTGGTGTCGCTGGATTTCTTGAAGGCGCTGACCATGCCCTTGATTTTGGCGGCGAAGCCATCAATCAGACCGGTGCTTTCCTCCTCCAGCTCAAGGGTGAATTCGACGGCTTCGGTGAAAAGATTGTCTGGATCAGCTTTATGCTTGGCCAGCGGGCTTTTTGCCGCCTTGGCGCAGAAAGCCAGCATCTCGGTGCCGAGGCTGGCAGGGTCGTCGGTAACGGCCAGACCGACAAGATAGGCTTCGCCGGTGTCGGCAAACTTCGGGTTGACCTCGATCGAGGTGTAGATCTTCTGCCGGTCTTTGGTGGTGATGGTGACCAGCTCATCGGTGGGATCGATCACCGCGAACAACTCCAGCTTACCTTCGCTGTTCTCGGCAGCGCTCAAGGACAGTACGTCGCCATAGCGTTTGAACGTTCCATCATGGCTATAGCCCTTGATGTGCTCCATATTCACGCGCGCGCCGAACTTCTTGGGGTCGTAGTTCTTTGCCATCTGCTCGATCCACGAGCGTTCGATGATGCGGCCATCGGTGGTAGCGCCTTCAGTGGCGACGCGGAATTTCTTGGACTTGCCTGCCATGTGCGGATCCTTTTGCGGTTTTGCCGTGGGCTGATCGGGTCAGATGCGCCCATGCTGAAACGCTGACGCGCCCCATTCAACAGGTGCCGGCTGTGCTGGCTTTTGGCACGACAAGCACATGTCCGCTGGCTTTTGCGCGCGCGTCAGACTGGCGGGTATGAGTGATATCACCACACCACAAACACCGGACCTTGATCCGCGTCGCGCAGCAAGATCCTTGTACTGGCAGGGATGGCGTATCGCGCGCATTGCCGAGCACCTTGGAGAGAAGCCGGCGACGATTCACAGCTGGAAGAGGCGCGACTCCTGGGATGATTCGGATCCGACAGAACGTATCGCCTCCACCATCGAATCCCGTCTGCAACAGCTGATCCTGAAGGAACACAAGGAAGGGATCGACTTCAAGGAGATTGACCTGCTCGGGCGGCAGGTCGAGCGCATGGCGCGAGTGGGCAAGTACCAGGAGACAGGCAAGGAGATCGATCTCAATCCGAAGATCGCCAACCGCAATTCGGTACCTAAGCGCCAGCCGGAAAAGAACGCCATCAGCGAAGAGCAGCAAAAGTTGCTCGAGGAGGCCTTCCTCGACCGGATGTTCGACTACCAGAAACACTGGTACCGGGCAGGCCTGGTCGAGCGGATCCGCAACATCCTCAAGAGTCGCCAGATCGGCGCGACCTACTACTTCGCCCACGAGGCCTTCATCGATGCGCTAAAGACCGGGCGCAACCAGATCTTCCTCAGTGCTAGTAAGGCGCAGGCCTTCCAATTCCGCAGCTACATCGTGGACTTCGCCAAGGAGGTGGCTGACGTCGAGCTGAAGGGAGAGGTCATCAAGCTGCCTAACGCGGCAGAGCTGATGTTCCTCGGAACCAACAGCCGAACAGCCCAGGGTCGCCACGGCAACTTGTACCTGGACGAATACTTCTGGATCCCGCGTTACCGTGAGCTGAAGAAGCTGGCCAGCGGCATGGCGTCGCAAAAGCAGTACCGGATGACCTACTTCTCGACGCCGTCTGCGATGAGCCACGAGGCGTATCCAGTGTGGACGGGAGAAGCGTTCAACAAGGGGCGCCAAAAGATCGAGCACGTCAAGCTTGATCTGAGTCATGCCGCACTCTGCAAAGGCTTAACCTGTCCTGATGGTCAGTGGCGCCAGATCGTGACCATCCTGGACGCACTGGCTGGTGGCTGCGACCTATTCGACTTAGACCGACTGAGGCTTGAGAACACGCCGGAGGAGTTCGCGCAGTTGTTCATGTGCCAGTTCATTGACGATGGCGAGTCGGTGTTCGGCTTTAGCCTGATGCAGCGCGGCATGGTGGACAGTTGGGAGGTATGGGATGACTGGAAGCCATTTTCACTACGACCGTTCGGCAACAAGCCGGTATGGGTTGGGTATGACCCATCGAATGGTGGTGACAAAGCAGCGCTGGTGGTGCTGGCACCGCCGATGGTGCCGGGTGGCAAGTTCCGTATTCTTGAGCGGATCCAGTTTCATGGCTCGGACTATGAGGGGCAGGCCAAGATGATCAAGGCCACCTGCGATCGCTTCAACGTTGCGTACATCGGTATGGATGTGACCGGCATCGGTTCTGCGGTGTACCAGCTGGTCAAGCAGTTCCGGCCAGATACGGTGACATTCACGTACAACGTTGAGCTGAAAACCAAGATGGTGCTGAAGGCGCTAAACGTATTGCACAACGGCCGGCTTGAGTACGATGCCGGGCACACGGATATCGCTGCCAGCTTTATGGCAATCAAGAAAACCCTGACGGCATCTGGCCGACAGGCCACGTATCAGGCTGGGCGATCTGAAGATACCAGCCACGCCGATATTGCATGGGCAGCCATGCACGCACTTTTCAACGAACCGCTGGAGGGGGCGACAGCGGCCAACTCCAGCTTTATGGAGATTTCCTGATGGCCAAGAGACACCGCTCTCGGTTTACCCCTCACGTACCGCCGGCTCACCTTGCCACGCCCCGGCCTGCTGATAAGATCGAAGCCTTCACATTCGGAGACCCGACTCCGGTGCTTGATCGGCGCGAGATCATGGACTATGCCGAGTGCCTGAATGACGGCAAGTGGTACGAGCCGCCGATCAGCTGGGAAGGCCTGGCGCGCAGCTGGCGCGCTTCGGTGCATCACAACAGCGCGATCGCGGTGAAACGCAATGTGCTGGTCAGCACCTTCAAGCCGCACCCGCTCCTGTCGCGCTCTGCCTTCGCCCAGGTGGTGACCGACCATCTGGTGTTCGGCAACATGTTCCTGCAACAGGTTAAGAACCGTCTGGGCGGGTTGATGAGTCTGGATCCGGCACCGGCGAAGTTCACGCGGCGCGGGGTGGATCTGTCCAGCTACTGGTGGGTACCGTCCTACAACCAGGAGCGGCAGCTCGACAATGTGATCCACCTGATGGAGCACGACATCAACCAGGAGGTCTACGGCCTGCCCGAGTATCTGGCTGCGCTCAACAGTGCCTGGCTGAATGAGTCGGCCACGCTATTTCGGCGCAAGTACTACCAGAACGGTAGCCACGCCGGCTTCATCCTGTACATGACAGATGCGGCCCAGCAGCAGAGTGACGTCGACGCATTGCGCAAAGCACTGAAGGACAGCAAGGGGCCGGGCAACTTCCGCAACCTGTTCATGTACGCGCCAAACGGTAAAAAAGAAGGGATACAGATCATCCCGATCAGCGAGGTGGCCGCAAAAGATGAATTCTTCAACATCAAGAACGTCACCCGAGACGATGTACTGGCGGCGCACAGGGTACCGCCGCAGCTGATGGGGATCATCCCGAGCAATACCGGTGGCTTCGGCGATGCGAGCAAAGCGGCCGAGGTGTTCTACTACAACGAGATCATGCCGCTGCAGGCGCGGCTGCAAGAGATCAACGAGATTATCGGCGAGCAGGTGATCGACTTCGGCCCCTACCAGCTAGCGCTGCCGCCAGCCGCCTGATCCGACCCGTCAGCCACACAACCATCCAGGCCACCATCAGGTGGCCTTTCTGCTGCCCAGGCGGCGAGGTTCGTGACCACCCCCTACCCTACCAGCACCCAGCGCGCGCGCTCATGACCCCGCCACGCCCCCGGGCTTCATGTGTGGGAAAACGTGCAGCTGCATGAATCGGCTGTAAAGCCCGCCCGTGCTGGGCATCACAGGGGGTGGCAGCACGCTGGAAAACTTGCGGATTCATGCAGCTGGAGGGGGTGTTCATGCAAGGATTGGGAGTTCAAGTACTGGGTAGGGGGTTTGGAAAAAGGTAACCACCACGCCAAGCATGTATTTTTACAACGCAAGTGCTTGATATTGCTTGTTTATTTTTGTTACCGGCAAAGGTAATTTCAGGTAACACAAAAGGTAACACACTGATAAGTCATTGATTTGTATAGGTGTATGTTTAGTAAAAAGTTACTTCTTATTTGGTAACCTGATTACTTCTAAGTTACCTCGATGTTACTTTTTGCCAAACCGCTGTAAGCCTTATATGGCGCGGCTTATAGCCGTGTTCTGCATCACTGGTTACCGATGTTACCTTTTTTCTGACCACGGCCATGACTTTGAAAAATGCCTGCCTACACACGTAGGGGCGCGCATGCGTGAGGTCTCTTACGTGCATGAAAAAAGCCCCGATCGCTCGGGGCTTGTAGCTGTGGTCATATCATTCACTTACAGGGGCGAAGCCATTCAACTCCGGCGACCAGTTGCACTTTTCGCATCGGTGTTTTCCATTGGGGCACTTACACAGGCGCATTCGCCCGCAGCGCGGGCATCCAGTATCACCGTTTTCATAGTCACCAAGTGCCCACTCCTTCCATAGCGCGGCCTGTGCATCCATCAATTCAACAAAGGCTTTCTGATATAGCTGCATCTACTGCCCTCCCTTGATCTCCTTGGCCATCGCCTTCAATTGCGGCAGCAAGATCGACTCGATCAGCTTCTGCTTGCTCTTGGCCGTGCTGTGCTTGAACACGAAATCGAGCTCTTGGAATACCGCCGGCGTGCAACGGAACAGCACCGCCTCTGACATCTTGCCGCCACCCTGGTCGTACTCCGGAACCGAGATAACCTTGTATTGAGGCTCATCGATGCCAGTACCTGCGGCTGGCGCCGCCTCGTGTGCATCAGCGCCGGCAATAAAGCTAGCCACGGCTGCGGGATCTGACGGCTGTACAGCACCAGGTAGTGCCCGTTTGAATCGGTTACTGCTCATTCCACCTCCCCAAAAATTTCATACGACAGCAGCTGTACCTCAGCCCGGGCTTTGCTGTTGTCCATTTCCACGACGCCACGTCCCTCCAGTAGCGCGTCACGATATACCTTTCGATCACGAATGATACTGCTGGCCAGCTCGATCTCAGGGTAGTCGGTCAGCAGCTCGCGGGCCTCGGCCACCTCGGTGATGCTCGGGTTGGTCGGCGCCCTGGTGATCACTGCCTTGACCTGCAGGCTCATGTTGATCGACTTAGCCATGCCGATCACCTCGCTCATGTGCTCAAGGGTTTCCAGATCCGCGATGCTCGCCTGGATCGGCATCAGCATCACGTCGGCCGCCATCATCGCCGAGCGCAGTTCCTTGCTGTCGCGGCCGCCAGCATCGATGATCACCAGCTCGTAGCGCTTGGCCAGATCCTTGGCCGTGGCGAACACCTCTCCCGTCTTCTGCGCGCAGTGGATCACCTGCAGGCCTGCGTCGTTACGACGGCCGATCCACTTGCTCGCGGTGCCCTGTGGATCCGCGTCCAGCAGCATCACGTCGACGCCGCGCTTGGCCATCACCACCGCTAGGTTGCTGCCCAGGGTGCTCTTACCTGCACCGCCCTTTTCACCGCCGACCAATAAGATCATAGCCTATACTCCGATATGATATGAAATCATACGATATGATATCACTTGTAATATATGAATAAGCGCCACAATTGGTGGCGCTATATGTTTAGACCAACCCGCCCAGCCGTTCTGTCTGCCGGTGCAGGTTTCCGTGCAATGGCTGCAACAGGTACATCAAGCTGGCGGCGTGCAGCGGCTTGTCCTCTGCGCTTTGCAGCAGGCCCAGCAGCAGTTCGATCGCTTCATCGATGCCGGCCACGTCCGATACCACCGCACGCAGGGTGTTGAGGTTGGTGGTGACGGCCTGCAGTTCATCGAGCATCTCGTCAAATCCGGCGGCTTTGAGCACATCACTGTCCATGCCACGCAGGCGCTCCATCCGGGTTTGCAGATTCATCAGGTGAAACAGTGTGGGTGCGCTCATGATCACAGCCCCCCGATGCGGTAAACGGCGAAGCCATCAAGGTGGTTGACCACGGCAATGCGTTTGCCAAGGTGGCCAAGCTCGCGGCGGGCGTAGCCGGTAGCTTGCTCGCGGGTGGCGAAAAAACCGATGGATTGGGGCTTGCTACGGAACAGGCGCGTAAGTGCGCAGAGAATTTGGGCCATGATGGGCTCCTGACGTTTCGAGAGATTGAGAACCACCGTATGCGGGTGGGGGTGCTCTCAACGCACGTCAGCGCGTCCGGGGCGTTACCGTCACCCGACACCCCCCTTGATCTGTATGACCCGCGTGCAGACGCACGTTAGCCGATAGAGGGCATAAAAATACCGCGATACAGTCGCGGGGTGCTGCTGACGAACTTGAGAGAGATTGCAGAATACGGTCTGTTGATCAGACCGTCAAGCACAACAGCCAAGCATGATGTCTATCATGCTTAACCAATTTCATGATGGCGTGTCTTGTGTGCTGGAGATGAACACAGCGTTTTTGTAGAAGACTGCTGATTTTTGTAGAAGTCACGTCACGCTAAAAATTGGCGCTAGTCCTCGACTAGAAAAGCAAAAAGCCCCGAAATTCGGGGCTTAGCGCTGTGGTACTGGCGGAGAGATAGGGATTCGAACCCTAGTGCGGCATACGCCGCCCACTGATTTCGAGTCAGGGCCGTTTAGCCTCTCCGGCATCTCTCCGCGATCAGTGGGACGCATTATAAGCAAGCAGAATCGAAGGCGTCAACCATTTTTTCAAATTGGCTTTCAATCAATTTTTATCGCACTTAGCCCAACTTGCGCTCACGCCACAAGGTCACCCCGGCGAGCAGACCCAAAGCCAGCGTCACCAGGCCCATACCGAGCCCCTCGGCCAACGTCGGCACTTCGCCCAGCGCCAGCCACGCCATCATGACCGCCACGGCAGGAACGGCCAGGATATTCAACCCGGCCATACCGGCCGACAAGCGCGTCAGCAGGCTCATCCATGCCAGCCAGCCCAGACCGCCAGCCAACACACCGGCAAACAAAGAGACCCACAACAAGGACCACGAGAACACCAGCGGCTGCGCCGGAAAGAGCGGCAACAGTAGCAACAAGGGTACGGCACCCCACAGCATTTGCCAGAAGGTCAGCGCCAGCGTGTCGACCTTATGCTGGGTTCTGAGTTTTTTTGCGATGATGGCCGCGATAGCCCATACCAGGCCGCCGCCAATGGCCAGCACATCGGACAACCAGCTACCGGACAGATTCCACGGCTCGAGAATCGCCAGCAGGCCGGCAAAAGCCAGACCCACCGCCAGCCATTGCACTTTCAGCAGGCGCTCGCCCAGATAAACACGCGCAAGCAACAGCGTCCAGAACGGCATGGTGTAGCACAACACCGACACCTTGCCCGCCCCGCCGGCAGCCAGCGCCAGATTGGTCAGCAGTACAAAGCCTGCCGTCTGGGTCAGGCCCAGCAAAAAGGTCGGCACAAAAGGCGGTGGACGCAACGGGCGCTTGCTTAACAGCAAAATGACGCCCAGCGTTGCAATAGCCAGCACGGTACGCAAGAGGCCCAACTGGGCGGCGCTGGCATAGGCCAGCCCCAGCTTGGTGACGATCCAGTTCCCTCCCCACACCAGCCACAAAAAGGCGAGGGTCAGCACACCGGACATCGAATAACGCTTGGACATGAATGAAATACACAATAAAAAGGACGGGCCATGCCCGTCCGGGGTTAAGCGGCCACCTGGCAAGGTGGCCGGCATCAATCAGACATCCAGATTCTTGGAGACGATTTCGTAAACATCACGCGATAGTTCAGGCTGCGCCAGAATACGCGCAAGCTCGGCACGCATCAGCGCGCGCCGCTTGGGCTCAAGCTTTTGCATGCGGTTGAACACCTGAACCAGACGGCTGGCGACTTGCGGGTTGAAAGCATCAACCGCCAGCACCTGATCGGCCATAAAGCGGTAAGCCGAACCGTCGGAGGCATGAAAAGCCGCCATATTACGCCCGAAGGTACCAAGCAGGCTTCTGGCCTTATTAGGGTTTTTCAGCGAAAACGCCGGATGGGCCAGAGCCGCCTGCACCTGTTGCAGGGTGTCCGGCCGCTGCGCGCTGGCGATAAAGGCAAAATACTTGTCCATCACCAAGGCTTCCTGCCGCCATTGCCGGTCAAAAGCCTCCAGGCACTCGCGTCGCGCTTCACTGTCATGATCACGCAAAGCGTTCAAGGCGCCGATCTGGTCCGACATATTGTCGGCCACCAGATACTGCGCCTTGGCGCTTTCCACCGGCCAGGCATCAGGCAAACGGCACAGCATGGCCAATGCCAGATTTTTCAGCTGGCGCTGACCGGCGTCTTGCGGCCGGTAGCTACGCGTCTGGTTCAGCTTCAGCGTTTCGTGCCACTCGCCGCGCAGCGACTTAGCCAGCTGCGTCAAAACGCTCTCGCGCACCGCATGGATATGCGCAGGATCGGCCTCGTCCACCATCTCGAGAATATCCGCCTCGCCAGGCAAACTCAGCATCAGGGCTTTAAACGCAGCGTCCAGCGTCAAATCCGTCAGGATGGTACGCATTGCCGCGACCAGACTCTCCGGCAAGCGCAGTTCACGCCCGGCAAGCGCATCACCCAGCAGGCGCACAAACACCCGCTCGGACAGTTTTTGCCCCGCTTCCCAGCGGCAGAAGCTGTCGCTGTCGTTTGCCATCAAAAAAGCCAGCTCGTCGTCGCGCCAGTTGTAGTCCAGCTTCACCGGGGCGGAAAAACCGCGCAACAGCGAAGGAACAGGCTCGCTGTCTATGCCGGTAAAACGGAAGCTCTGGCTTTGCGCCTTGACATCCAGCACTCGCGTGCCAACCGTCGCCACATCCTCGCCCTCCAGCTGCAGGGGCAGATCCTGACCATCGCGCCCCACCAGCCCCAGCGCCAGCGGGATATGCAAAGGCAGGACATCAGCCTGCCCTGGCGTGTGCTGCGTCACCGTCAGGCTGTATACCCGGTCGGCCGCATGATACTGGCTGCTCACTTTCAATACCGGCGTACCAGCCTGGCTATACCACAGGGCAAACTGGTCCAGATCCATTCCGTTTGCGTCCGCCATGGCCGCACGGAAGTCGTCACAGGTCACCGCCTGGCCATCGTGGCGTTTGAAATAAAGCGCCATGCCCTTCTGGAAGCCCGCTTCACCCAATAAGGTGTGATACATGCGCACCACTTCGGCGCCCTTCTCATACACCGTCATGGTGTAAAAGTTGTTCATCTCGATATAAGACGCCGGGCGGATGGGGTGGGCAGTCGGGCCGGCATCTTCCGGAAACTGCAGCGCACGCAATGACTTCACATCCTCAATACGCTTGACCGCGCGACTGCCCAGATCGGCCGAAAACTCCTGATCGCGGAACACCGTCAGCCCTTCCTTGAGCGACAACTGAAACCAGTCGCGGCAAGTTACGCGGTTGCCGGTCCAGTTATGAAAATACTCGTGACCGATCACCGCCTCGACGCCCTCGAAGTCGGCATCGGTCGCCGTATCCTGACGTGCCAACACATACTTGGTATTGAAGATATTGAGGCCCTTGTTCTCCATCGCCCCCATATTGAAATCGCCAACAGCCACAATCATATAGATGTCGAGGTCGTACTCGAGGCCGAAGCGCTGCTCGTCCCACTGCATGGCATGTTTGAGCGAGGCCATGGCATAGTGCGATTTATCCAGATCGGCCGGCTCGGTCCATACTTCCAGCGCAACGGCACGGCCACTACGTGTGGTAAAGCTGTCTTTCAGCACGGACAGGCGGCCGGCAACCAGGGCAAACAGATAGGCTGGCTTTTTATAGGGGTCAACCCACTTCACCCAGTGACGCTTCTTGTCCAGCGTGCCCTCGCCCACCTTATTGCCATTGGACAAGAGGACGGGATAGGCCTGCCTGTCGGCGATGATGGTGGTGGTGAACTTGGCCATCACATCCGGACGGTCGAGGTAATAGGTGATTTTTCTAAAGCCCTCGGGCTCGCACTGGGTAAACAGATTGCCGCCGGAAGCATACAGGCCCATCAGGCTGGTATTGGCGGCGGGTTCCAGCTCGGTTTCCACTTCGAGAATAAAGCTGTCCGGCACATCGGTAATCGTCAGCGTCTCGCCTTGCAGGCTATAGCGCGACGCGTCCAGCCTATCGCCATCCAGCAGTAGCGAAACCAGCCTGGCAGAACCGTCCAGCACGAGAGCGCCCTCTTGCCCGCCGCCCAGCTTGCGCCGCATCACCAGACGCGATTTAACGCGCGTAGCCATTTCGCCCACGTCAAAAGTCAGATCAACCTTGTCGATCAAAAAATCCGGTGCCTGATAATCGGCTAAATACTTGATATCTCTTTGTGTACTCACGCTTTGTCTCCCGCGCTGTTGACGCGCTTGTTACTCAAGCCAGCTACCACCGTCGTTTTGCAACAGCAGGCGGCAAGTATCGGCAACCCCGCCTTGCAGGGCAATCTCGAATTCCATTAGTTCATCGCGACGAAACGCGTGGATGCTGACTTTGTCGCCAGGGCGATAGCGCGACAGCGTCTTATCCAGATCACCGACTTTCACGCCATCCAGCGCCAGCACCACATCACCAGATGACAGGCCAGCCGCTTGTGCCGCGCCACCATCCCACACCTGCTGCAGGCGAACCCCCAAAGGATCGGACACGGATTTTACCCCGAGAACAGCACGCAAGGATGGGCAAGGCATCATCTCCACCACGCCACCACGGTCACTAGCCGAATCCGACGGCGTCAACATAAACGCAACCCCCACGTCTGCCAGCAACTCGGCCAGTGGCAATTCGGCACAGCTCCTGAGCGCCAGATCGAAAAACGGTTTCAGATCCAGCCCGCTCACCTCGCTGGCCAGTGTCTCCCATTCTGTCTCGCCCACCCCCTGGCCATCCTGCTGATGGCGCGACCATAAGGCGCGCATCACATCATCCAGCGAACAGCGCCCGGCCGTATCGCGCCGGATCAACAAATCCAGCGCCAGCGCGGCCAGCGCTCCTTTGGCGTAATAACTGACGATGGCGTTGGGACTGTTTTCGTCCTGCCGGTAAAACTTGGTCCAGGCATCAAAACTCGACTCTTCCAGCGTCTGCTTTAAGCGGCCACTGCCACGGGCAACGGCCGTGACGGTCTTGGCCAGCAGCCCAAGATAGCGCTTTTTGTCGATCAGGCCGCAGCGCACCAGCGTCAGGTCGTCGTAATAAGAGGTCACGCCTTCAAAGGCCCACAGCAGGCGGGTGTGGTTTTCCTGCGTCAGGTCGTAAGGCGTAAAGGCGGCCGGCTTGATCCGCTTTACATTCCAGCTATGGAAGTACTCATGGCTGATCAGGCCCAGCAATTGCACATAGCCGTCACTCAGGCTGTCATCCCCCTGCAGCGGCAAATCATCGCGTCCCGCCATCAGCGCGGTACTGTTGCGATGCTCCAGACCGCCGTACACATCCCCACCAACAAAGAGCATAAACAGATAACCGGCAAAGGGCGCCGCTGCGCCGAACAGACGTATCTGGTATTCACAGATCCGCTGCGTATCACGCGCCAGACGCGCAAGGTCGGCGTGATGATGGCGGCCGGAGACAATAAAACGGTGCGGCACACCGCAGGCGGTAAAGCAAACCTCCTCGAAACACCCCATTTCGAACGGGTGATCAATCAATGCATCGTAGCTGTCCGCCAGATAACAGCCGAAACCGGCCTGATCGATATCCAGTGCAGGCAAGGCACTCGCCAGTTTCCAGCTGCCGGACACCCGATCTGGCACAGCAACTTCCAGGCGGTGCGGCTGCGACTCCTGACCCACAACGGCCAGACACAGGCTGGATGCATTAAAAAACCCGCGCTCAGGGTCAAGGTAAGCACCGCGTACCGACAGGTCAAAGGCATATACCTGATAGCTCAACACCAGGGGACCGGCACAAGGCTCGACCTGCCAGCTGTGTTTATCCAGCTTGGTCACGCTCAATGCTCGCCCACCACTATGGGCACTGAGCGCCACGATATGCCGGGCAAAGTCGCGGATCATATAACTGCCGGGTATCCATGCCGGCAAACGCAGAACCTGCCCGTTTGCCGCAGGCTTATCCACGCTCAGCGTCACGGCAAAAAGGTGGGCGGCAGGCTGGGCGGCAACGATGTGATAAGAAATGGAAGGCGTCATGGATTAAAAATTCCTGTGGCAGGTAAGGAATAAGCCGCCGCTGGCGGGCCACTGATGCAAAAGTTTGACCTGCATCAACAAGCAGACAAGATATGACAATACAATTCAAATTGTTTTATTGCCGGATGATTTTGGATTGTCTTGCAGATAAAGGCTGAAAACAGCTACTGCATTGCACAAACCAGTCTGGCCGGAAGCTTGCCAATTGGATAGAATGTCGAACTGTTACAAGGCATCCCTTTGTACTGTCAGGGGCAATATCACCCCGGCCAGTACACCGGCAAAAGCAGGGCATCGCACATAATGGAAACATTGAGCATAAACGTGAGACGCATAGCTTAATGGATGACATAAAAACGTTTTAGTTCGCAACTTTGGAGAATCGTTAATGGAAACGCAATCCACTTATAACTATAAGGTGGTGCGCCAGTTTGCCATCATGACCGTCGTGTGGGGTATCGTCGGCATGCTGGTAGGCGTAATCATTGCGGCCCAACTTGTCTGGCCAGACCTGAATATCGGACCCTGGCTACACTTTGGCCGCCTGCGCCCCCTGCACACCAATGCCGTGATTTTCGCCTTCGGCGGCTGCGGCCTGTTTGCCACCTCGTACTATGTCGTACAACGCACTTGTAACGTCCGCCTGATTTCGGACAAGCTGGCTGCCTTTACTTTCTGGGGCTGGCAAACCGTCATCGTTCTGGCTGCAATCACCCTGCCACTGGGCATTACCCAGGGCAAGGAGTATGCAGAACTGGAATGGCCTATCGATTTGCTGATCACCGTGGTCTGGGTTGCCTACGCCATCGTATTCTTTGGCACCATCGGCATCCGTAAGGTCAAGCACATCTATGTAGCCAACTGGTTCTACGGCGCATTCATTCTGGCCGTGGCCCTGCTGCACGTAGTCAACAGCATGGCGATTCCAGTCAGCCTGACCAAGTCCTACTCGGTCTACGCCGGTGCCGTCGATGCCATGGTGCAATGGTGGTATGGCCACAATGCCGTGGGCTTCTTCCTGACCGCTGCCTTCCTCGGCATGATGTACTACTTCGTGCCTAAGCAAGCCGGCCGTCCGGTCTACTCCTACCGCCTGTCGGTAGTGCACTTCTGGGCACTGATCTTCACCTATATGTGGGCGGGCCCGCACCACCTGCATTACACCGCCCTGCCGGACTGGACCCAGTCTATCGGTATGGTGTTCTCGCTGATTCTGCTGGCACCTAGCTGGGGCGGCATGATCAACGGCGTGATGACCCTGTCCGGCGCCTGGCACAAGCTGCGCACCGACCCTATCCTCAAGTTCCTGGTGGTATCGCTGTCGTTCTACGGCATGTCGACCTTCGAAGGCCCGATGATGTCGATCAAGACCGTCAACGCGCTGAGCCATTACACCGACTGGACCGTCGGCCACGTGCACTCCGGCGCACTGGGCTGGGTAGGCTTTATCACCATCGGCTCCATGTACTACCTGATCCCGCGCCTGTTCGGCCGTGAGCAGATGCACAGCATCAAGCTGATCGAAGCACACTTCTGGATGGCAACCGTGGGCGTGGTGCTCTACATCGCCGCACTGTGGATCTCCGGCGTGATGCAGGGCCTGATGTGGCGTGCGCTGAACCCGGATGGCACCCTCACTTACGCCTTTGCTGAAGTAGTGAAAGTGACCTATCCGTACCACTTCGTACGTCTGCTGGGTGGCGCCCTGTATCTGGGTGGTATGTTCCTGATGGCTTACAACGTGTACCGCACTGCGGTTGCCGGCAAGCCGTTTGATGCCAAGATCCCTGCCGCTACCGCGTCGGCTCACTAAGGGCTGAAGGAAACAACATGGAAAAGATCCAGAAACTGATTGAAGAAAAGGTCGGCTACCTGATCGTACTGACCCTGATGGTCATCAGCGTGGCTGCATTGGTGGAGATTGTGCCACTGATGTTCCTGAAGCAGACCACCGAGCCGGTGGCCGGCGTCAAGCCTTACACCGCGCTGCAACTGGCCGGTCGCGACATCTATATCCGCGAAGGCTGCTACAACTGCCACTCGCAGATGATCCGTCCGTTCCGTGCAGAAACCGAACGCTACGGCCACTACTCGGTTGCCGGTGAATCGGTCTACGACCATCCGTTCCAGTGGGGCTCCAAGCGTACCGGTCCGGATCTGGCGCGTGTGGGCGGCCGTTACTCCGACGAATGGCACCGTGTTCACATGATGAATCCGCGCGATGTGGTGCCGGAGTCGAACATGCCGTCCTTCCCGTGGCTGGCGAAAAACCTGGCTGATGCGGCCATCGTACCAGGCAAGATGGAAGCACTGCGCAAGGTTGGCGTACCGTACACCGATGCCGAAATTGCTGCCGCAGCAGCAGAAGTCGAGGGCAAGTCCGAAATGGATGCGCTGATTGCTTACCTGCAAGGCTTGGGTCTTGCGCTGAAGAACACCCGCTAATCATGGAATGGGTCAATTTTTCTCGCAGCCTGTATACGCTGGCCTGCTTCACGATTTTTCTCGTGATTCTGATCGGCGCCTACAGCAAGAAGTCCAAACAGCGCTATGAAGAGGCGGGCATGCTGCCCTTCATGGATGACGAGCATATGCCGGATAGCCCATCCGGCCAGGCTTCCAAGGGAGTCAAGCAATGAGTAATTTCTGGAGTACCTATATCACGGTCATCGTGGTAGCCGGCATTATCTGGGTGACTTTCGTTCTGTTCACGCAGTCGCGACAGAAGGTCAACAAGGCAGGCGAAGCGGAAGACACCACCGGCCACCGCTGGGATGATGATCTGGAAGAGTACAACAACCCGCTGCCACGCTGGTGGATGTGGATGTTCTACCTGACCATCGCCTTCGGCATCGGCTACCTGACCCTCTATCCGGGTCTGGGCAACTGGAAAGGTCTGCGCGGCTGGACTTCGGTCGGCCAGTACAAGGAAGAAGTGGCACAGGCGCAAGCCAAGTACGAACCGCTGTATGCCAAGTATCGCAGCATGGATGTCAAGGCGGTCGCAGCTGACCCGCAGGCGCAGGAAATGGGCAAGCGCCTGTTCCAGACCTACTGCGTACAGTGCCACGGTTCGGATGCACGCGGTGCCAAGGGCTTCCCTAACCTGACCGACAACGACTGGCTGTGGGGCGGCAGTACCGAAGCCATCCACACCACCATCGCCGGTGGCCGCCATGGCCAGATGCCGCCATGGGGCGCTGCCTTCGGTGAAGAAAAGGTTAAGGACACCGCCAACTACGTACTGTCGCTGTCGGGCAAGAAGCATGACACCGCGCGCGCCGCACGCGGCAAGGAAACCTTTGCAACGGTCTGCGTGGCCTGCCACGGCACCGATGGCAAAGGCAACCAGGCGATGGGTGCACCTAATCTGACCGATAGCACCTGGCTGTATGGCGGTACTGAAAAGACCATCATCCAGACCATTACCAACGGCCGCCAGAACCAGATGCCGGCATGGAAAGACTTCCTCGGCGACGACAAGGTGCACGTACTGACCGCCTATGTCTGGGGTCTGTCCAACAACACCAAGGCGCAATAACGCCCTGCAGACAACTGCCCGCTTCGGCGGGCAGTTATTTTTAGCCCATCAATATATATTGCGATATAATAAATAGACATTCATCAAGTGGATTGCGCAAAGCCCGTCTGCCTGGCGGGCTTTGCGAAACCCTCTTACAGGAAGCTGAAATGTCCGACTCGCTGCGCAAGATCCCCATCAAGGTCGAGCAAGGGACCCCCTCCCCCAAAGAACCGGAAACCCGCTCGCTATACGAAGCCCAGAAGAAGCTCTATCCCAAGAGCGTCAAGGGGATCTTTGCCAATTGGCGCATCCTGTTCATTCTCGGCACCCAACTGGTTTTCTTCGGCATGCCCTGGCTGCAATGGAACGGACGCCAGGCTGTGCTATGGGACATGGTCAACCGCAAATTCTATCTGTTCGGCCTGACCATCTGGCCGCAGGACTTCGTCTATCTCGCGGCCTTGCTGATGAGCGCGGCATTCGGCCTGTTCGTATGGACAACCATTGCCGGGCGCCTGTGGTGCGGCTATGCCTGCCCGCAGACGGTGTACACCGAAATCATGCTGTGGATCGAGCACTGGACCGAGGGCGACCGCAACCAGCGCATGAAGCTGGATAAGGAAGCTATGAGCGCGCGCAAGTTCCGCATCAAGCTGACCAAGCACAGCCTGATGATTGCGTTTTCCTTGCTGACCGGCTTTACCCTGGTAGGCTGGTTTACTCCCGTTCGCGATCTGGTCGCTGCCCTGCCCACTTTCGACTTCGGCCCATGGGAAACCTTCTGGATCTTCTTCTATGCCGGCTTCACCTATCTGTTTGCCGCCAAAATGCGCGAGCAGGTATGCAAATATATGTGCCCGTATGCCCGCTTCCAGAGCGTGATGTTCGACGAGGATACGCTGGTCATTTCCTATGACGAAAAGCGAGGCGAAACACGTGGCGCACGCAAGAAGGGAACTGATGCCAAAGCTGCAGGTCTGGGAGACTGTATCGATTGCAAGCAGTGCATCCATGTATGCCCGGTCGGCATCGACATCCGCGACGGCCTGCAATACGAGTGCATCGGTTGCGCCGCCTGCATCGATATCTGCGACGAGGTGATGGACAAGATGGGCAGCCCGCGTGGCCTGATCCGTTACACCACCGAAGCAGCTCTGGAAGGCAAGTACCCGGAGTCGGCATTCTGGAGCCGGCTCAAGCGCCCGCGTGTAGTGATGTATGCACTGGTGCTGGCCATCGTACTGGGCTCGGCCCTGACATCGCTGGCGCTGCGCCAGCCATTGAAAGTCGATATCATCCGTGACCGGGCATCACTGGTACGCGAAACCGACGATGGCTTGCTGGAAAACAGCTACAGCATTCGTCTGATCAATGTCAGCGATATGCCGATCAAGCTGGAAATCAGCGTCGAGGGACTGGAAGGCATCAAACTGGTCAGCGACCAGCAAAAGCTGACCTTGGCGCCCATGGCCAACGAACTGATTCCGGTACGGGTACAAGTCGAACCGGAACACGCACCGCAAGGCAGTCACAAGATCAAGTTCGAGATCAAGGCGCAAGATGACTCGTTCGAGATCGAAGAAAAATCCAGCTTCATCGGGGAGTAAAGCAAGCATGCAGAAAACCACCGGGGCCATGCGCCCCTGGTATAAGGAGCCCTGGGCACTGGGCCTGTTCTCCGGCCCGGCCATCGTCGTCGTAGCCGGTGCCATCACCCTGTGGCTGGCCGTGGTGTCGGATGACGGCATGGTCAGCGATGACTATTACAAACAGGGCAAGGAAATCAATATGGAGCTGCGCCGCGATGAGGCGGCAGCAAAGCTGGCCCTCACCGCCCAGGTGCTGATCAGTCCTGACATGAGGGCGGTGCGCATCCATACGACCAGCCAGGCGACACTGCCCGATACGCTGCAACTGCGCCTATTCCATCCTGCACGCGAAGAACAGGATCAGCTCGTCATGCTCAAGGCCACCGCCCCCGGCCAGTACCAGGGCACGCTCAAGCCTGCCAATGCCAACCACTGGTATTTGCGTCTGGAGGACACCGCCAACCAGTGGCGGATACAAGGCGAATGGCGTCCGCTGGAAAGCTACTCGGTGCTGCTGGGTACACCCAAGCTGGAAGCAGTGGAGCCATGATGCGCGGCAAGATCTGGCTTTTGGCACTGCTCATGCCCCTCCTGGCCGCCTGCGCCACGCCACCCAGCTATCAGGCAGCACAACTGGAAGGCACGGTCGCTTATAAAATACGTCTGGCGTTGCCGCCAGCCAAAACCCGGGCCGAGATACGTTTACTGGATATCTCGCGCGAAGGTGCGCCTTCGGTGATATTGGCCGAGCAAATCCTCGAACAACCCAAGGGCTTTCCGCTGCCGTTCTCCCTGCGCTACGACAAGCCGGCTCTCCGTGCTGACGGCCGTTATGCACTGGAGGCACGTATCTATCTGGACGGCCAGTTGCTGATGAGCAGCAAGCAGCAAGTCGAGGCGTTGCCACAAAATGGCCAGGCACCAATCATCTGGGTAGACCCGGTCGGTAACTGAATCTGCTTCAGCACTCACATCAAACGGGGCTTTCGCCCCGTTTTTTTCTGTCATCCCCCCGAGTGCAGCACAAACTGCTACATGGCAAAAAATAATATATAAAACAATTCGTTAAAAACAATAACCATCCCAATCCCGCTTATAACCCACCTAAACGCACAACACCCAAAGCAAATAAATCTTCGTATTTAATTATTTAATGTTGAACTAACAAGTTGAATCATGGTATTTCTGAAAACAGAAGCCAGCGCTATAACACCACACACCAAGCTGGCACATAAAGACACACAGGGTTAGAAAAAAGGATAAAACGACATGCTTCGCCAGCACCCCAAGGGGCTCTATCTTTTGTTCGCCACAGAAATGTGGGAACGCTTCAGTTATTACGGCATGCGCGCCCTCTTCGTACTGTTCATGGTTAACGCCCTGATGTACGACAAGGTGCAAGCGTCCGAAATTTACGGTTCGTTTACCGGTCTGGTCTATTTCGCACCGTTATTGGGTGGCTACATCTCCGACCGCTTCTGGGGCAACCGCCGCTCCATCGTGGTGGGTGCGCTATTGATGGCAGCCGGCCAGTTCGCCATGTTCACGTCCGGCCTGTTTCACACCAATGCCGCTCTCGCGACGCCATGGCTGTATGGCGGCCTCGGTCTGCTGATTGCCGGTAATGGCCTGTTCAAGCCCAATATCTCGTCCATGGTCGGCCAGCTCTATCCGGTCGGCGACAAGCGCATTGATTCGGCCTTTACCATTTTTTATATGGGCATCAACGCAGGCGCCCTGTTGGCCCCGCTGGTATGCGGCACGCTGGGCGACACCGGCAATCCGGACGACTTCAAATGGGGCTTCCTGGCTGCCGGCACCGGCATGCTGATCTCGCTCTGCCTGTTCCTGTTCTTCAAGGACAAGCACCTGGTCACGCCGGAAGGCACCGCCATCGGTATGGCACCGGTGTCCAAGCTGGACGCCTCGGGCAAGGCCATCAAGCATGAGCCGCTGACTCATATCGAGAAACAGCGTCTGGCCGTGATCATGATTCTGTCGGCCTTCGTGATCTTTTTCTGGTCGGCATTCGAGCAGGCCGGCGCTTCGCTGACTTTCTTTGCCGCCGAGCAGACCAACCGCAATGTGCTGGGCTTTACCATTCCGGCCTCCTACTTCCAGTCGATCAACCCGATCTCCATCGTGCTGTTCGCACCGGTATTTGCCTGGCTGTGGACCAAGCTGGGCAATCATGGCGTAGAACCAAACTCGCCGATGAAAATGGCGATCGGCCTCTTGTTCCTGGCGCTGGGTTATCTGGTTATCGCCTTTGGTGTCAGCGGTGTCACGCCAGACACCAAGGTCAGCATGATGTGGCTGGTCAGCCTCTATATGCTGCATACCTTTGGTGAGCTGTGCCTGTCGCCTATCGGCCTGTCGCTGGTGGTCAAACTGTCGCCTGCCCGCCTGACTTCGCTGATGATGGGTATCTGGTTTGTATCCAATGCCGCCGCCAACAAGTTTGCCGGCATGCTGTCCGAGCTGTATCCGGAACCGGGCAAGCCGGTACCGCAACTGCTGGGCTATGCGGTCAACAACCTGCACGACTTCTTTATGTTGTTCGTATTCATGGCAGGCACCGCCGCGCTGATTCTGTTCGCGCTGTCCAGCACGCTGAAAAAGATGATGCATGGCCTGAGTTAAGTCCGGCATCGGCATTGCCGTACCGACTAAAAAAGGGAGAGGCGCAAGCCTCCCCCTTTTTTATGCGCCTAATTTACCCATACCGCTCAGGCAAACACCAGCGCCCCATCCTTGGCGTCGATATGCACCACGGACTTGGGCAGATAGCGCCCGGCCAGAATGGCTTTGGATAGCGGATTTTCCACCTCGCTCTGAATGGCTCGCTTCAGCGGACGCGCACCATAAACAGGATCGAAACCGGCTTCGGCCAGCAGACTCAAGGCTCCATCCGACACCTCCAGCCCCAGCTCCAGCTTTGCCAGACGCGCCTCCAGACTCTTGAGCTGGATACGGGCGATAGACTTGATATGGCGCTCGTCCAGCGCGTGGAACACCACCACCTCGTCGATACGGTTGATGAACTCGGGACGGAAATGCCCCTTGACCTCGGCCATCACTGCCAGCTTGATGACCTGATAGTCATCGGTCGCCATGGCCTGGATCTGCTCGCTGCCGATATTCGAGGTCATGACCACCACCGTATTCTTGAAGTCCACGGTACGGCCCTGGCCATCGGTCAGACGGCCATCGTCCAATACCTGCAACAGTATATTGAACACATCCGGATGCGCTTTTTCCACCTCGTCCAACAGGATCACACTATAAGGCTTGCGCCGTACCTGTTCGGTCAGATAGCCCCCCTCCTCGTAACCGACATAGCCCGGAGGCGCACCAATCAGGCGGGCAACCGAATGTTTCTCCATATACTCGGACATGTCAACGCGGATCAGATGGTCTTCACTGTCGAACAAAAATCCGGCCAGCGTCTTGCATAGCTCGGTTTTGCCCACCCCGGTCGGCCCAAGGAACAGGAAGGAGCCATAGGGCTTGTTCGGATCGGACAAACCGGAGCGCGAGCGGCGGATGGCATCGGCGACGGCCGTCGCGGCTTCATCCTGCCCCACCACGCGCTGATGCAGCACGTCTTCCATATGCAGCAGCTTGTCGCGCTCGCCGGTCAGCATCTTGGACACCGGGATACCGGTCATACGGCTAATCACTTCGGCGATTTCATCGGTGCCCACTTCGGTACGCAGCAGACGATGTCCTTCAACCGCCATATCGCTCGTCTCTTCCGCGACCTTAAGCTGCGCTTCCAGCTGAGGCAGACGCCCGTATTGCAGCTCGGCCAGCTTCTGCCAGTCGCCCTTGCGCTTCAGCTCTTCCATCTCGTTCTTGAGCTTGTCGATTTCTTCCTTGATGCTCTGGCTGCCCTGCTGCGATGCTTTCTCTGCCTTCCAGATCTCCTCCAGATCGGAGTAATCCTTGGACAGGCGCGCAATCTCCTCTTCAATCAGCGCCAGACGGCGCTGCGAAGCCTCATCGCTCTCGCGCTTGACCGCCTCGCGCTCGATCTTCAGCTGGATCAGGCGTCTATCCATCTTGTCCATTTCTTCCGGCTTGGAGTCCAGTTCCATCTTGATCCGGCTGGCCGCCTCGTCAATCAGGTCGATCGCCTTGTCCGGCAAGAAGCGGTCGGTGAGATAGCGGTGCGACAACTCCGCCGCCGCCACAATGGCCGGATCGGTAATATCGACCCCGTGGTGGATTTCGTATTTCTCTTTCAAGCCGCGCAAGATGGCGATGGTGTCTTCTACGCTAGGCTCGTCCACCAGCACCTTCTGGAAACGGCGCTCCAGTGCGGCATCTTTCTCGATGTATTTGCGGTACTCGTCCAGCGTGGTCGCGCCCATGCAATGCAGCTCGCCGCGCGCCAGCGCGGGCTTGAGCATATTGCCGGCATCCATCGCGCCCTCGGCCTTGCCTGCGCCCACCAGCGTGTGGATCTCGTCGATAAAGACAATGGTGTTGCCTTCATCTTTGGCCAGATCGGTCAGCACCGCTTTTAGCCGCTCTTCAAACTCGCCGCGGAACTTGGCACCGGCGAGCAAGCTGGCCAGATCCAGCACCAAAAGCTTCTTGCCGCGCAGGCTGTCCGGCACTTCGCCATTGACGATACGCTGCGCCAGCCCTTCCACAATGGCGGTCTTACCCACCCCCGGTTCACCGATCAGCACCGGATTATTCTTGGTCCGGCGCAGCAAGACCTGAATCGCACGGCGGATTTCGTCATCACGGCCGATAACCGGGTCCAGCTTGCCGGCACGCGCACGCTCGGTCAGATCCAGCGTGTATTTCTTCAGCGCCTCGCGCTGCCCTTCCGCCTCCTGGCTTGCCACATTCTCGCCACCGCGCAGCGCCGAAATCGCCGCATTCACCGCCGCCGGCGTCGCACCATATTGCTTGAGCAGCTTGCCGGTTTCACCCTTGTCTTCCAGCAGCGCCAGCAAGAACATCTCGCTGGCAATATATTCGTCACCACGCTGCATCGCGGCCTTGTCGGTCAGGTTGAGCAGCTTGTTCAGGTCGCGCGATACCGTAATCTCGCCATCGCTGCCTTGCACCTTGGGCAACCGCTCCAGCGCCTGCTGCAAGCCTGTCTTCAGCCCCATTGCATTCACGCCGGCGCGTGAAAGCAAGCCGGACATGCCGCCATCACTATCCTCCAGCATGGCCAGCAACAGATGTTGCGGCTCGATATACGCATTGTCGCCCGCCAGCGCCAGACTTTGCGCGTCGGCCAGCGATTGCTGGAACTTGGTCGTCAGTTTGTCAAATCGCATCATGCTCTCCTGGGTGGATCTTATTGACTGGCAGGTGGGGAATAAGCCTTTAAATTTCAAGCGGATAATTCGCCGAGGCATCATCTATGCTGACAGGCATGTCGTGCAACACACGTATCCACAGGGCAAACCCGATGAAACCCACCAGCCTGAATTTCATCCTGCCACTATGGCTGGTTTCCGCGCCACTTGCCGCCGAACCGGCACTGCTGATTTTCGGCGCTTCCCACCATGGCAGCTGCGACAGGCAACGCTACCAGTGCGATCTGCATGACTTCAATCCCGGGCTGGGGCTGGAGTGGGGCTTTGAGCAGATGCTGGCAGGCGGACACACGCTGGCCCGAGCCGGCGCATATCGGGACTCATACGCCAAAACAGCCGCCTTTGCCGCAGGTGGCTGGCGCCGGGTATGGCCGCTTGGCGGTGACTGGGAGGCTGGCATGGTCTTGCTGGGTGGCTATCTGCACGGCTCCGGCATCAACGGTCTGATGGTCATGCCCCTGTTCACCGTAGGCACACCCAGGCTTGCGCTGGAGGTCGGCTATATACCCAAAATCAAGGTGGGCGGTTATCAAGGCCAGGTCAGTGCCACCACCTTCAACCTGCGCTATGCCTTTTAGCCCGAATATGGTGCGCCCTCATGCCTGAGCTACAAGCTAAAAGACCCGCCCGGCCATCATGGCTGGGCGGGTCTTGCAATAAGCTGCGGCTTTGCCCTGCTTGACTCGCTCATGCTTCGCTAATGCGACCATCTATACCGGCCACAGCGGCGGCTCGGACAGCAGAGCCACTTGCTCACGCAAGGTCAGGATCTGCTCTTCCCAGTAGCGCGGGGTATTGAACCAGGAAAACGCGGTGTGAAATGCAGGGTCGTCCACGCGGCGCGCCAGCCATGCCGAGTAGTGCAGCAGGCGCAAGGTGCGCAGCGCCTCGATCAGATGCAGTTCGCGGCTGTCGAATTCGCAAAAATCTTCGTAGCCGACCAGGACATCGGCCAGTTGCCGGCTCTGTTCGGCGCGCTCACCCGATAACAGCATCCACAAATCTTGCACTGCCGGTGCCATGCGGCTGTCGTCCAGGTCGACAAAGTGCGGGCCGGCATCGGTCCACATCAGGTTGCCGGCGTGACAGTCACCATGCACGCGTATCATCGCCACCTGCCCGGCGCGCGCATACGCCGCCTCGATGCCTTGCAGGCACTGCTCGGCCACCGTGCGCCACGGCGTCAGCAGCTCAGCCGGCAAAAGGGTGCTATGCAGCAGAAAATCCACCGGCTCGTGACCGAAGCTGTTTGCATCCAGCGCCGGGCGCTCCACATACGGCGCAATCGCGCCCACCGCATGGATGCGGCCGAGAAAACGCCCCATCCACTCCAGCACCTCGGGGTCACCCAGCTCGGGCGTGCGCCCGCCACGGCGCTCGAACAGGGCAAAATCAAAGCCCTGCCACGACAGCAGGCTCTGGCCATCAAACAGCAGCGGCGGCACCACAGGCAGCTCGCGTTCGGCCAGCTCCAGCGAAAACGCATGTTCTTCCAGCGTCTGCGCCCGGCTCCAGCGCCCGGGGCGGTAGAATTTGGCGATCAAGGGCGGCGCGTCCTCGATACCAATCTGATAGACGCGGTTCTCGTAGCTATTGAGCGCCATCAGGCTGCCGCTGGCGCGCAGGCCTGTGCTCTCGACCGCGTCGAGGATGAAGTCCGGCGTCAGCCGGGAAAACGGGTGCAAGGTATCCATGCACCGATTATACGCGAGCCCCCGCCTAGCCATGCGCAAGACTGGACAGCAAGGCGCCGGCACTGCATCCTCGACCCTTTACTGTCAAGACTTCCCTGCCCGACTTCATGCATACGGACACGCCACACCCCAAGCCCCGCTTCAATCTGGGCAGTTTTATGCGCTCAGGCTGGCGACTGATGCAAAACCGCCCTTTACGCGTACGCGCCGCGCGCCGCCTTGGACTTCGTCCTTTGCGCGAAAAGCTATGGACGCTGACGCTGGCACCGCTGCTCTGGCTGTTCTTTCATGCCGCACTCGCCTTTTTGATCATTCTTTTCCTGTTGATGCCGGTTTTCTGGCTCATCGATCTGAGCTGACCCATGGATACCCCTACCCTCTACGCAGCCTTGCCCGGCATGGACCGTCTGCTATCCAGCGCCGAATGCGCGCCACTGGCCAAGCGGCACGGCCGCCATGCGCTCGCCCAGTGCGCGCGCGCCCAACTGGATGCCGCCCGCGCCCATATCGCGGCACATGCCGCCTTGCCCGACTGGGCCAGCTCGCAAGCCAGGCTCGCCGCCCATATCGCAAGCAAGCTGGAAGCCCGGCAGCAAATGGCGCTGCGCCCGGTGTTCAACCTGACCGGCACCGTACTGCACACCAACTTGGGGCGCGCGATCCAGGCCGAGGCGGCGGTAGAGGCGGTAAGCGCCGCCATGCGCGGTGCGGTCACGCTGGAATACGATCTGGACGGTGCCGGCCGCGGCCACCGCGACACGGCGGTGAGCGAGCTGATCCGCGAGCTGACCGGTGCAGAGGCGGCGTGCGTGGTCAACAATAATGCGGCGGCAGTGCTGATCACCCTGTCGGCGCTAGGCGCCGGGCGCGAGGTGATCGTGTCGCGCGGCGAGCTGGTCGAGATCGGCGGCGCGTTTCGTATGCCGGACGTGATGCGTCAGGCCGGCTGCATTCTGGCCGAAGTCGGTGCCACCAACCGCACCCATTTGAAGGACTACGCCGCGGCCATCGGCGCCCAGACCGCGCTATTGATGAAGGTGCACACCAGCAATTACGCGATCGAAGGGTTTACCAAGAGTGTCAGCGAAGCCGAACTGGTGCCGCTGGCGCGCGAACATGGCCTGCCCGTGGTCACCGATCTGGGCGCCGGCGCGCTGATCGATCTTGCCGCTTACGGCCTGCCGGCCGAACCGATGCCGCAGGCGATGCTGGCCGCCGGCGTCGATATCGTCACCTTCTCCGGCGACAAACTCTTGGGCGGACCTCAGGCCGGCATTATCGCCGGCAGCAAGGCGCTGATCGACCGCATCCAGGCGCACCCACTCAAGCGCGCACTGCGCTGCGACAAGCTGACACTGGCCGCACTGGAAGCGACCCTGCGCCTGTATCTGCAACCCGATCTGCTGCGGGACAAACTGCCGACCCTGCGCCTGCTCACGCGCACGCCACGCGCTATCCGCGAGGCTGCCCAGCGCCTGCTGCCTGTGGTACAGGCAGCAGCGGGTGCGGGTTTTGAAGTGAAGGTAGAAGACTGTGCATCGCAAATCGGCAGCGGCTCGCTACCGGTAGACCGGCTGCCAAGCGTCGCGCTGACGCTCACCCCGCGCGACGGCAAGGGCGGCACGCTGCTGGCGCTTAGCAATACCTGGCGCGCACTGCCGCACCCGGTGATAGGCCGCATAAGCGACGGGCGGCTGTGGCTGGACCTGCGTTGCCTGGAAGACGAAGCCGCCTTTAGCGCCAACTTCTCCTCTTAAAGCGCCGACGGGCGCAATAAACACTGGCCCGGCAAGCGTCGCCTGCCGGGCCAGTGAAAAAGGTATCTGGTCAAAACGATGCCCATGAGCACTCAGGCCGTACTCACATCCCTCGCTGCGCCATCTGCGGCAAGCTGCTCATGCTCGCTGGCGGATTGCCGGTAGCCGTCGCGCCCGCCAACCTTGGCCTGCAATAGCGCGAGGTCGGCGCGGTGCAGCAGGGCCTCCAGACTATAGTCATCTGGCGAGCGCTCGGCGACGCCCACGCTGATCGAGCAGGGAATGCACTCACCCTGCCACATAAACGCGTGCGAACGGATCTCCTCGCACACCTGCTGGGCAAACCAGCAGGCCTTGGCAAGCTGCTGCTGGGGCAGGACAACGGCGAACTCCTCGCCGCCACAACGTCCGATAAGATTGGTGCGACCAAACACTGTCTGCAACCGCGCCCCTACCAGGCGCAACACCCCATCTCCGGCGGCATGCCCCCAGCGGTCGTTGATACGCTTGAAGTGGTCGATATCCAGCATCAGCACCGATAACGGCTCATCATGCTCGAGCGCCTGCCGGAATACGTCCCGGCCCTGCTCGAAGAAATGCGCGCGCGCAAAGACGCCGGTTAACGCGTCGTACATTGCTATCTGGCGCAGGCGGGCATTGGCCTCTTCCAGTTCGGCGGTACGCATCGCCACCCTGTGCTCCAGCTCTTCGTTGGCATGACGCAACACTTCTTCCGCCTGATGCAGGGCAGTCACGTCGCGGCTGATCCCCAGAATGAACTCGACCCGCCCGTCGGCACCGTGGGCAGGCACCAGCAAGGTCATCCAGTAGTGCACCGCGTCACTGCCCTCGACCGTCCCGCTTTCCTCGTAGGTCAACGGCCTGCCGGTCGCCACGCATTGCCGGTAACGCTCGAGCACGGTCTCGCGGTAAGGCGCCGCCACCAGCTCGCGCACCGCGCGCCCCTGCGTTGCCGAGGCCGGCAGGCCAATAAAGGCCTGCTGCGCCGGGTTGCAGTCCGCGAGCACGAAGTCGCCGTCCCTATCGCAAGCGATCAGGAAGACATTGTCCGGAAACTCTTGCCACAGGCTCTCGAACGCGGGAAAGCGACGGCGCAGAACCCGAATCCAGCCGGCAGACGTAGCGGGGGTAGACGAGGCGGAAGGCGACACGATGTCCCAAGCATGCTTAAAAGATTCATTTTGCCATCATTCAATGCAAATTGAATATGATTTCGATAAAAAAACTGGAGGACACAACAATGACACTCAAAACCCTGGGCCCCGCCGAGTTCGAACACCTCGCCATCGGCGCCTGCCTGCTTGGCGGCGGCGGTGGCGGCCCACTGACCGGCGCAGCCCCGCTGCTCGACTATCTGCGCGCGCAAGGCCAGCCTGTCACCCTGATCGGTGTCGACGATTTGCCAACTGGCATCGTAGCCGCCGCCGTTGCCGGCATCGGCGCGCCGAATGCCGCGACCCAGTCCGGCGACTTTACCCGCGCCCCGCTACAGGCGTTCCAGTGCTACGCCAGCTTGCTGGCGCAGGCACCCGGCGCGGTACTGCCGGCAGAGGTCGCCACCATGAACAGCCTGATCCCGGCCGTGGTGGCGGCACAGACCGGCCTGCCGCTGGTGGGTGCCGACAGCGCCGGCCGCGCCCTGCCGACCCTGAACCTCGCTGCCTTCAATCTGGCCACGCCGCCCTCCCCTTTGCTGCTGGCCAACCAGCCGGCCGACGGTTCAGAGAGCATCAGCATTACCCTGTCGGCTCCCAGCGCCAGCCAGACCGACAGCCTGGTCCGTGCCAACCTGACGGCAACCGACGACAGCGGCTACAGCCTGTTCGAACGAGAGCGGCGGCTTTGACCGCCTGCAGGTTACTCTGACCACAGACGACGGCACCCTCGTGCACGTGCTGGCCGTCAACGAGAACCTGATTGCCTACGCCGAAGGTTGCGCCTCCCCGCTGGCAGCGGCGCCGGATACGCTGGCCTGGCTCACCGAAGATGGCCACCCGCTCTCCAACAGCGAGATCCGCCCGGACGCTGCGCTCAAGCGCTCGCAACATCTGGGGCGGCGCATCAGCCTGCTGGGGTTGCCGGCCGCGCCCATCCTGCGTACTCCGTCACTGACAGCCGGCTTTGCCGCCGTGCTGGCCCAGCTTGACTATTTCGGCCAGGCACCGCAGCTGCAGGCAAGCTGAGGCGGCAGCTGCAAGCAGCAACTTGTGTGGGAAATAGCCATAAAAAAACCGGAGCCCATGGCTCCGGTTTGCGGCTGAACGCGTTTACGCTCAGAACTTGTACATCACGCCTGCGCCGACACGCTTGACTTCTGCATCGTAGAAGTTGATGTCGGAGTCGGACTTGCCGTAGGCGGCGTTGACGAAGCCGCTGACATTCTTGTAACCGAACAGCTGGTGACGCAGCAGGTTGGCGCCGATCACGAAGTCGCTGCTGTCCGCCTTCTTGAAGCCGAACAGCGGGTTGCCGGCATCGTATTTCTGCTCGCCCAGATACAGGTTAGCAGTCAGGGTGTAGAGGCCGGTGTTGTAGCCGTAGTCCAGCTTGAAGCCAGCGGAGTCGTTGCTCATGGCGCGACCGTCGAGGTCGTGCTTGCCCAGTACGATACCCGGCGCCAGGAAGTGGCCCGGCGCGAATTCCCAGTCGTAGGACAGGTTGAAGCGGGTGGTGTTGCCGTTGCGGTCCAGTAAGCTCGATGGGCTGCGTTCTTCATCCAGCTCAACCTTGCGGCGGGTGATGTCGGCGCTGAAGTTGCTGCCCAGAATGCCTTCCCAGCCCAGACGCATACCGGTCGACTTGCGCTTGGTCTCTTCGCGCTCGGTGCCCAGTGCATACGGGTTGGCCCATACATCCTTGCTGCCGAAGCCGCTGAATACCAGGCCGGCGGAAACGATACCGTTGTTACCAATTTCCTGACGTACGCCCAGCTGCTGGGTGTAATCCAGACGCAGCGCATCGTGTACCTGGTTACCCAGTACAAACTGGGTGCGGCTGTCGGCCAGGGTGTAACGCAAGTCCAGCATCAGCAGCGGATCAGTTTCGCCGTGGCTGTCAGGCGCACCCAAGTGATTGATACGGCCGTTGTCGTCACCCTTGTACATATTGGAAGAAACATCACTGCTCGCCACACCGATGCTGAGCGCGCCGGAAAAGCCGTTGGTGGTCGGAATCGGGTTAATGGCGGCCGAAGCAGCGCCGGTCAGCAGCAATGCGGCCGAAGCCAGTGCGATTTTTTTCATACTTGTGTCCCTTTTGCGCAAAAATCGCTCTGCCCCTTGGCGACAGAGGATTAAAATCAAGTTCTTGTTCCGTCCACTCATTAAAGACGGCTAAAAGTTTGTCTGATTGTCGCACGAAGATACCAGTTGATACTCAAGTGTGTGCATTAGTTCACACCGTGGTGTCCGTCATCCTTGGCAACCTTAAGCCAAAATTAATCATTCAATGGCATCATAAAGTCATTTGAATTAAACAAAAGCATACTTATGCCCCTGGAAAAACGTCTGCCGGATCACAATCAAGTCGATGAGCTGGCACGCTACGCTGCCGCCAAAAAAAGCACGCTGGTCAGCGTCGTCATCAACCTGATCCTGACCATACTGCAAGTCACGGTCGGCATCTTTGCCCGCTCGCAGGCGCTGGTGGCGGACGGTATCCATTCGCTGTCCGACCTCTTGGCCGATTTTGTCGTGCTGTTTGCCAGCCACCACGGGCGCAAGGGGCCGGATGATGACCACCATTACGGCCATCAGCGTTATGAAAACGCCGCATCCCTGGTGCTGGGGCTGTTATTGCTGGTGGTCGGCATCGGCATGCTCATTTCGGCCGCGTCCAAATTCAACGATCCGGCGTCCATTCCGCAGGTGCATGCCATCGCGCTGTGGGTAGCGGTGTTTACCCTGTTCTGCAAGGAAGGCCTGTTCCGCTACATGCTGAACATTGCCAAGCGTGTGCGCTCGACCATGCTGGTGGCCAATGCCTGGCATGCGCGCTCGGATGCCGCCTCGTCGCTGGTGGTGGCGCTTGGCATCGTCGGCAACCTGATGGGCTACCCGCTGCTGGACCCTGCCGCCGCGCTGATTGTCGGCCTGATGATCTGCAAGACCGGCGGCCAGTTTGCCTGGGAAGCGCTATCCGACCTGATGGATAAGGCAGCCGATGAGGAAGAAGTGGAGAAAATACGCGCAACCTTGCTCGCAACCCCCGGCATTACCGGCCTGCATGACCTGAGAACGCGCAAGATGGGCGATATGATCATGGTCGATGTGCATCTGGAAGTCGACGGCCAGCTTAATGTGCGCGAAGGCCACAATATCGCGCTACAGGCGCGCGCCAGCGTGATGGCCGAACATCCGGTGCTGAATGTAATGACCCACGTCGATCCGGTCTAGCCGAAACAGCGTTCACCCTCTACCATGGGCGGCTTTGCAGCAAGGAAAGCCGCCCATGATCATCGCTACCGCCGGTCACGTTGACCATGGCAAGACTTCGCTATTGCATGCGTTAACCGGCACCAATGCCGACCGCCTGCCCGAAGAAAAACGCCGCGGCATGACGCTGGATCTGGGTTACGCCTTTCTTGCATGCGCCAATGGCGCGCGCATCGGTTTTGTCGATGTACCCGGCCACGAGCGCTTCCTGTCCAATATGCTCGCCGGCGTTGGCGGTCTGGATCATGCGCTGCTGGTCGTCGCCTGCGACGACGGCGTGATGGCGCAAACGCGCGAACACCTTGCCATCTTGCGCCTGGCCGGCGTGCCATCGCTCAGCGTGGCCTTAAGCAAAAGCGATCTGGCTATGCCTGCGCGCCTCAGTGCGCTGCAAGCCGAGATCGAGGCGCTATGCGCTGCCCACCAGCTCCCCCTTGCCGCCGTGCTGCCGGTATCCAGCCATAGCGGCGCCGGAATCGACGCCTTGCGCGGCCATCTGGCCAGCTTACAACCCGCGCCCCATGCGCCGCACAAGCGCTTTCGTCTGGCGATAGACCGCGCCTTTACCATCAAGGGCAGCGGACTGGTCGTCAGCGGCACGGCCTTGTCTGGCAGCGTTAGCGTAGGCGACAGCCTTTACCTGAGTGCGGATAAGCGCCGCGTGCGCGTGCGCGCCCTGCATGCACAAGGACAAGCCTGCGGCAGCGCCCTAGCCGGCGAGCGCATCGCACTGAATCTGGCCGGCGACATCAGCAAAGACGACATCCGGCGCGGCGACTGGTTATTAAGCCAAGAAGGCTATAGCAGCACACGCATCAGCGTACAGCTTGAGTTGCTGCCGGACAGCGCACCGCTTAAACACTGGCAGGCGGTACATATCCATCACGGCGCACGCCACACCACCGGCCATCTGGCGCTATTGGGCGACGATAGCCTCACACCCTGCGCCGAGCTGGCGCTGGATACGCCGCTGTACCTAGCCGACAACGACAGGCTGATTGTGCGCGATGCCAGCGCCCGCCATACGCTGGCCGGCGCACGCGTACTGGATCTATCCCCGCCCACCCGCGCCAAGCGAAGTGCCACACGACTGGCACAGTTGTCGGCACTCTCACAGGCAGGCCAGGACGACAGCCGCTGCCTGCAAGTGCTGGCTGCTGCCGGACGCGTCGATCTGGATGCCTTTGCCTGGGCGCGTCAGCGTAGCGATGACGCCAGAGCCCTTGCCGGGCAGCTGCAACTGGTGAATATAGGCGCACTCGCCTATTCGGCCGGCTACTGGCAAGGCCTCAAGCACACGCTGTTGCAACGGCTGACTGAGCTGCATCTGGCCCAGCCTGACCAGATGGGCGCGGCGCGCTCGCGCCTCAAGCGCCTGGCGTTGCCCAGCGAAGACAGCACAGCGGTCATGCATGCCATCGATCAGCTGCTGCAAGCAGGGCTTCTGTGTGAAACCCGCGGCTGGCTGCACCTGCCGCAGCACAGCCTGGCCTTCACGCCGGCAGAAGATGCGCTATGGCAGCGCATTGCCATGCATCTGGCCGGCGACGATGCGCGCTGGGTGCGCGATCTGGCACAAGACGCCGGCAGCGACGAAGACAGCGTCCGCCCCTTGCTGAAAAAAGCCGCACGTCTGGGCCATGTGATCGCCATCGTGCCCGACCGCTATTACCCGAGCACACGCATCCACGAGATGGCCCATATCGTGCGTCAGCTGGTCGCTGAACACGGTTTTGCCGATGCCGCCTCGTTTCGCAACCGGATCGGCGCCGGGCGCAAGCTGGCGATCCAGATTCTGGAATTTTTCGACAAAAGCGGCCTGACCCGGCGTCAGGGCGATCGCCATTTGCTGCGCGATGGCACACAGTTTGGCTAAGCCCATTCGACGCACGCACCAGGCTCGCTTATAATCACCCTCCTTGCGGAAGATCAACATTCCCGGTGGAATGGCCGGTCTTCAAAACCGGAGGGGGCCGCCAGCGGTCCCGGGCAGGTTCGACTCCTGTGATCTTCCGCCATTTCGCACCACTC
>NZ_WSSB01000015.1 GCF_009831765.1 Craterilacuibacter sinensis
AAATATACGCACCTTGCACAGGTGCGTCAACAGCTAAAACCGGGAAAAACGGCTAAAACCGGCCTGAAAAACATCAAGTATTTGTTTTTAAAGAAAACAAAATTCACTATCACACGCATAAACAAGCAGAGGGATAATAGAACCATCAGAACTGGAGACTATTTTGCCTGCACCCACCTGGATTTTTGACCTGGATAACACACTACACAATGCCGATTACGGCATCTTTCCGCAGATCAACCTGCTGATGACCCGCTATATCATGGAGCATCTAGCCGTGGATGAAGCGGAAGCCCACCGCTTACGCCAGCGCTACTGGCTGCAATACGGAGCCACGCTAAAAGGCCTGGTTCAACACCACGGCATCGATCCGCACCATTTCCTGCAACAGACCCACCCCTGCGAGCACTTTGCCAGCATGCTGCGGCATGAACCCTATCTTGAGTCCGTCCTAGCCAAACTACCCGGCCGCAAGATCCTGCTGTCAAACGGGCCGCAACACTATGTAGAAGACCTGCTATTACGCCTGGGCATCTCGCATCACTTTAGTGCGCACTATGGCGTGGAGCGACTGGACTTCACCCCCAAGCCCGACCCGGCGGCTTTTCGCAAGGTATTGACCAAGGAAGGCCTGAAAGCAACGCGCTGCATTATGGTGGAAGACAGCCTAGCCAATCTGAAAACGGCACGGGCGCTGGGCATGAAAACCGTCTGGCTGACTCGCGAGCCTCGCCGACCCTGCTATGTCGACGCCCGCATCACGTCACTACGCGCGCTATTGCGGCTCAAGCTTTTCCCGGCAAACCGGTTGCCATAACAAACCCAGCAACACCAGACAGGCGGCGTAAGGCCACAACTGCGCCAGAAAAGCGATCAGCGCATTCATATTGGCCAGATGGCCGTAATGCCAGCGGAACAGTGACAGCATATCGGCGTCGCTCCGCGCCAATGGCCAGAGAAAGACCATGACCTGCGTCCCCAATAATGCCAGCAGCGCCACAACCGCCTGAACCCGCTGACCAAAACGCGTCACCAGCCATACCAGCAAGAAGCCGGCAGACAAACCGGTCATCACGTACTGGTTGATCCACTCGAAAAAGGCCATGGGCTTAAGCAAGGTGCCGGCAGCCAGCACCTTGAGAAACCACGCCAGCACCAAGGCAAGCGTGATGGCACGGGCGACGTAACGGCGGGCAGCCAGAAATGTAGTAATAAACAGCAAGAAAGCGACCAGATTGAGCATGACCCCGCCGGCTTCGACCAGCAGCAGGAACAGCATCGGATTTTCCATCGGCGAAACAAAAGGCTGCGGCAAACCGATTGGCCGTACCACCACGCCAAATAGCGGCACCGATGGGTCAAGCTGGGTCACAAACCAGACCACGATCAGCACCACCGCGTAATCTGTCACATTTTCATGGCGGAAATAGCGCTGGCGCTTAAGCCATACCCGATGCCACAGACGGCGAAATAACGGACTGACCGCCAGCGTAGCACCGACGAAAGCACCAGCCATGTTGTACAGCATGTCCAGATTGGACGACACGCGCATGGGCAGGAATTGCTGGCCGAACTCCACACTGAAACTCACCAGCAATGAGAGTGCTAAAGCAAGCAGCCAGGACAGTATGCGGCTACGCGAACTAAGCGCCAGAGCAAAGCCTAGTGGCAGGTAGACGAGGAAATTAACCGCGTTGTCGAACAGGCGGAAATAATAGGGCAGCGGATAACCGAGGAATTCGAGCAGCGGACGGCCACTATAGGCCCAACCGGTAAACGGGTAGAAACTGGAAAAGACAATCACCACAAAGGTGATCAGGGCCGTGTACTGAGCCACATGGGAACGCTGGGCATTGGCCACGTCATGCAAAGCCTGATTGAGTTAATCAGGCAAGCATACCTAGGGCGGCATACTCACTTCAAGTCTGCGGCAGTAAAAAATCCTGCCGCAGACTCTCGCCATCGAATCAAATACCGATACGCCGATTATTTAAGCTTGATCTCGGCCCACAAACGGTTCAGTTCGCGACGCTGACGGCTATTGAGGTCCTGCAATTGCTGCAGACGCGGCATATCGGCCTTGGTCGGGAAAACTGCCGTCGACTTGGCAATTTCCTTGTTAACGAAAGCCATCGATGCCGCATTCGGGCTGCCGGTACCCATGCTATTGGTCAGCTCGGCACCATTCTTGCCATCCAGCATGAAGTTGATGAACTGATAGGCCAGATCCTTGCGCGGCGCATCCTTCAGTACGACGAAGTTATCGACCGACATGGTATTGCCCTCTTTCTGCAAACCAAAGCTGACTACAAACGGACGCTTGGCTTTTTTGGCATCTTCACGCGCCTGCACCATATCGTTGGAGTAACCCATCGCCACCAGCATATTGCCGACGGTCAGCTCCTTGATATAGCTCTGGTTGTTAAAGGTGGCCCAGTAAGGCTTGGCTTTCAGGATCACATCACGCGCAGCCTTCCAGTCTGCCGGATTGGTCGAGTTGGCCGGCTTGCCCAGATACATCAGCGCTGCAGCCACCAGCTCGCGCTGCGAATCAAGCACGATGACCTTGCCCTTGATCTTGGCCAGCACTGCCGGATCAAAAATCAGCGCCCAGCTATTGGCCTTATCGGCGATGCCGAGCTTTTTCAGTGCCGTCTCGTTGTACCCCAGGACGGTGGTGGTCAGCGCATACGGCAGCGAGTACTGGTTGCCCTTGTCGAAGAAGGCATTCAGATAAGCCGGATTCAGGTTTTTGGCATTGGCAATCTTGCTCTTGTCCAGCTTCTCCGCCTTGCCCTGCCCCATCAGCGCCTGCACGGCATAGCCGGTTGGCACCACAATATCGTAGCCCTTGGCACCGGCGGCCATCTTGGCCAGCATCTCTTCATTGTCGCCGTAATAATCCTGTACCAGTTTGCACTTGCACTGCGCCTCAAAACGCTTGGCGGCATCGGCGGACAGGTAATTGTTCCAGTTATACAGATGCAGGGTATCAGCAGCGAAGGCTGGAACTGAGGCCAGCAAGGCCAGCGACAACAGCAATTTTTTCATGAGATTTTCCTGCCGCAACGGCGGTAATGGAAGAAAGGAATAGATGGCCGGCAAACATGCACCGGCCTCTGATTACTCAGTTATCTGCGCGCAAAGAATTGGGCGAGACGCGCGAGGCGATCACGATCAGAACCAGCGTCAGCAGCATCAGCAAGGACGACACCGCATTGACTTCCGGCGTCACCGCAATCTTGATCATCGAATAAATCTCCAGCGGCAAGGTCGAAGCGCCGGCCCCGGCGGTAAAGAAGGTGATCACAAAGTCATCAATGGACAGCGTGAACGCCATCAGGGCGCCGGCGATAATGCCCGGACGGATCACCGGCAGCGTAACCAGGCGGAAGGCCTGAAATGGCGTCGCGCCCAGATCACGCGCCGCCTCGACCAGCGAGTCATCCATACCCTGCATGCGCGCCTTGACCACGATGGCGACAAAACCGATACAGAACGCCACATGCGACAACAAGATGGTAAACAGACCCAACTCGAGTATGCCCAGCACCTGATTCACCATCACGAAGAAGATCACCAGACTGACACCGGTCAGCAGTTCGGGAATCGCGATTGGCGTCAGCACCAGAAACGGCAGGATGCGCAGCTTGTACTTGTGCATTGCCACCCCGGCCAGCGTCCCGAAAAAGGTAGACAGCAAGCTGGCCGCAACCGCAATCATCAGCGAGTGACCGGCAGCAGTCAGCATCTTGTCATTGTGAAACAGTTGGTCATACCACTTGAAGGTAAAGCCCACCCATTCCGCGTTCAGCTTGGAATCATTGAACGAGAACACCACCACGATCACCAGCGGCAGGTAAAGAAACAGGTAAGTCGAGATGGCCGATACCCACAGCCAGACGGATTGCTTCTTAGCCACGCTTCACCCCTCCCCTTGCCACCAGCGAGCCCAAGGCCGCAATGCCCAAGACGCCTGCCGTCAACATGATCGACAGCACCGCACCAAACGGCCAGTCGCGCGTATCCAGAATCTGCTGCTTGATCAGGTTGCCAATCATGATCGAATCGGTACCGCCCAGAATGTCCGGAATCGCGAACATGCCCAGTGCCGGAATAAACACCAGCGCAGAGCCGGCAAAGATGCCGGGCAGGGACAACGGCCAGGTAATCTTCCAGAAGCGCTGCCAGGCATTGGCACCCAGATCCTGCGCCGCCGCCAGCAGCGACATATCATGTTTTTCCAGATTGGCGTACAACGGCAACACCATAAACGGCAGATGCACATAGACCATGCCGACAATCACGGCGAACGGGGTAAACAGCAACTGCAAAGGCTCGAAGCCCATACCCGTCCACACCCAGTTGACCGCCTTGGTAAATGCCGACTGCGGCCCGAGGATAATCATCCAGGCGTAGATACGGATCAGGAAGTTGGACCAGAACGGCAGGATCACCAGCAGCAGCATCAGGTCGCGGTGCTTTTTCTGCGAGCGTGCAATCAACCACGCCAACGGGTACGCCATCAGGATGCACACCAGCGTCGTCAGCCCGGCATAGCCTGCCGACTTGAGAAACAGCTCGAGGTAGATCGGCTCTTCCACGATGCGCTGGAAATTCTCCAGCGTCAGATCCCATACCACGCGGCCTTCTTCGATGTAATACATCGGCGCCAGCCCGCCGTAGTCGCCCGGAAAACGGAAGGCCGCGACAAACATGATGCAGGTCGGAATCAGGAAAAACAGCACCAGATAGACGAGCGGCGGCCAGGACAGCAAATACTTGCCCAATCGGTTTTGCAGCTTCATCGCCGGCCTCACTCGAACAGGAAGCGCCCGGCGTCAAAGCGCCAGGCGACTTCCACTTCGTCGTTATCGTCAAAGAACTTGGCCACGCCAGGGATATTGTTCGGCAGCATGGTCTCGATCAGCACGCCATCGGCGACCTCGACGATGTAGATGGTCACATCGCCCAGATACAGGCAGTCATGAATACGCCCTTTGAAATAAGCCTCGTCCGGCAGATCCGGCAGCTCTTTGTCCAGCTTGATCTTTTCCGGGCGCAGTGCCAGCCATCCGGGCTTGCCGACGGCGGCACCGGCAACAGCCAGCGTTTTGACCTCGCCACAGCCCTTGATATCCACCGTCATGGTGTCGCCATCGACCGCCTTGACCGTGCCTTCCAGCACATTGCACTGGCCGATGAAGTCGGCGACAAAACGGTTTTTCGGGTTACCGTAGATATTCTCCGGAATATCCAGCTGCTCGACCTGACCGTTGCTCATCACCGCGATGCGGTGCGACAGCGCCAGCGCCTCGCCCTGGTCGTGGGTGACATAGACAAAGGTGATGCCGACTTCTTTTTGCAAATTGATCAGCTCAAGCTGCATCTCTTCACGCAGCTTGGCATCCAGCGCAGACAGCGGCTCGTCCAGCAGCAACAGGCGCGGACGGTCGACCAGCGCGCGCGCAATCGCCACACGCTGGCGCTGGCCACCCGACATCTCATGCGGATAGCGCTTGCCGAACCGGGTCAGACGTACGTCCTCCAGCAGCTCGTCCACTTGCGCATCGATCTTGTCTTTAGCCCAGCCGGCCATTTTGAGCGGGAAAGCCACGTTCTCGCGCACCGTCATATGCGGGAATAAGGCGTAGTTCTGGAATACCGTATGCACCGGACGTTTTTCCGGCGGCACCTGCGACATATCCTTGCCATCGAGCAGAATCTGGCCCGAATCGGGCTGCTCGAAACCGGCCAACATGCGCAGCAAGGTTGTCTTGCCGCAACCGGAAGGACCCAGCAAGGTAAAGAACTCACCTGCCTCAACGGACAGGCTGACGTTGTTCACAGCGGTGAAGTCATCGAACTGCTTTACAACGTTGCGGATTTCAAGGAGAGCCATGGATCTTCCCCGCCCATAAAAAAGGGCGCAATTGTAGCAAAAATCCCCCCCGGGGGAACCCCAAATTGCCCTGAAAATTCAAGACCTCAGCGCATTTTCCTGATCAGGAACAAAAGCTGCCGGTCAAAGCCGGCCAAGTGGCTATTTTTGCTGAAAAAAATCGCACGTCCGCTAAATCAGCTTGATGCAAAAAATATCCGCGTCTTTGATCCATCACCCGTGTTCGCCACGACAAAAACCGCCTGCGTGCTGCTTTCATATAGCCCACCACACCCAACTCCACCCAGCCCTTGAGGCGAATCCGAACCGGCAAAAATGCAAAAAGGCACCCTAAAGGGTGCCTTGCAATACCACCAACAAGCAGAATTAGAACTTGGTACCGATACCTACACCGAACACCCATGGGTTGATCTTGAGGGTACCCAGGTTCAGATCACCGGCTGCATCAGCAGAAACATCCGTCTTAATCCAGATCTTCTTCACATCGAAGTTAACGAAATAGTTTTTGTCGATCGCGTAATCAGCGCCCAGTTGCAGCGCGCCACCCCAGCTATTCTTATCCACACTCAGATCAGACTGAACACCAAGTGCTTTAGCATTCAGCGTTGCATTGTAGAAGCGAGTGTAGTTGATACCGGCACCAACGTATGGACGGAAAGCAGCTTCAGGTGCGAAGTGGTACTGCACGGTAACAGTTGGAGGCAAAACACCAACCTTACCCAAAGACTTACCATTAGCCGTCACTTCATGACGTGCAGTGCCCAGAATCAGCTCAACACCGACATTGTTGGTCACCATGTAAGTGAAGTCCAACTCAGGCGCCCACTGATCCTTGACATTGGTATTCAGCTGACTCAAGCCCAGCTTTGCACCTGCAGCTGCACCATTAGTAGTAGAAACGTCTGGATTAATATTGATTACGCGAAAACGCGCCAGAATATCGCCTTGTGCGGCGAAAGCAGGGGCGGCCATGGCGGCGATCAGAGCGGCAAGTGCGAGCTTTTTCATCATTCTTCTCCTGTTACGAGTTTGCTTGTTTGAACTTAAAATTCGTGGGCGGCACCGGCTTGTGTCAGACTTTGTCTTTGCCATGCTGCAGTGCGTGCCTGTCAAGCAGGAAAATATCAAAGCCCAAGCAGTGAAACCTTGCGCCAGATCATGAAAAGAACATAAATATGAAAAAGCCATATCGAGATTTAAGGGAATTCATCGCGCAACTCGAGGCAGACGGCCAGCTCAAGCGCATCACCCGTCCGGTTTCGCCTTATCTGGAAATGACCGAGATTGCCGACCGCGTACTCAAGGCCGGCGGCCCTGCCCTGTTATTCGAAGCACCGACGCAGGATGGCAAGCGCTACGACTATCCGGTACTGGCCAACCTGTTCGGCACGCCCGAACGCGTGGCGCAAGGCATGGGGGCCGACGGCATCGCGGCCTTGCGCGAAATCGGCCAGACACTGGCCTACCTAAAAGAGCCGGAGCCGCCCAAGGGGCTACGCGACGCATGGGACAAGCTGCCGCTACTCAAGCAGGTGCTGTCCATGGCTCCGAAGCTAGTCAGCAAGGCCCCATGCCAGGAAATCGTATGGGAAGGCGAAGAAGTGGATCTGGCGCGCCTGCCTATCCAGCACTGCTGGCCGGGCGATGTCGCGCCCCTGATTACCTGGGGGCTGACCGTCACCCGTGGCCCGAACAAGAAGCGACAGAACCTCGGCATCTATCGCCAGCAGGTCATCGGCAAAAACCGCGTCATTATGCGCTGGCTGGCACACCGAGGCGGTGCGCTCGACTATCGCGAATTCTGCCAACAAAATCCGGGCCAACCCTATCCGGTGGCAGTGGTACTGGGCTGCGACCCGGCAACCATACTCGGCGCGGTGACACCGGTGCCGGACACCCTGTCCGAATACCAGTTCGCCGGACTGCTACGCGGCAGCCGCACCGAACTGGTTAGATGCATGGGTTCCGACCTGCAAGTCCCGGCACGTGCCGAAATTATTCTGGAAGGCCATATCCATCCCGACGACACCGCGCTGGAAGGCCCGTATGGCGACCATACCGGCTATTACAACGAGCAGGACCGTTTCCCGGTGCTGACCATAGACCGCATCACCATGCGCGAGAATCCGGTCTACCACAGCACCTATACCGGCAAGCCACCGGATGAACCGGCCATTCTCGGCGTGGCGCTGAACGAAGTGTTCGTCCCCATCCTGCAAAAGCAGTTTCCGGAAATCACCGATTTCTACCTGCCGCCCGAAGGCTGCAGCTACCGCATGGCGGTGGTCAGCATCAAGAAGCAATACCCCGGCCACGCCAAGCGCGTGATGATGGGGGTGTGGTCATTTCTGCGGCAGTTCATGTACACCAAATTCATCGTGGTGGTGGACGACGACGTAAACACCCGTGACTGGAAAGAAGTGATCTGGGCCATCACCACGCGCATGGACCCGGTACGCGACACGGTCCTGATCGAGAACACCCCGATCGACTATCTGGACTTCGCCAGCCCGGTGTCGGGCTTAGGCGGCAAGATGGGGCTGGACGCGACCAATAAATGGCCGGGCGAAACCACACGCGAATGGGGTACGCCCATCGTGATGGACGATGCCATCAAGGCGCGGGTGGATGCAATGTGGAGTGAATTGGGACTCTAAATGGCAAGCAGGCCGGCCTCATCTGCCGGCCAGCTTTTTTCAATTAATAAATCACAACATGCAGCTTGCTGCCCGGCGCGACCTTCACCTTGCCACTCCCTCCCACCATGGCATTCACGTTCAAGGCGTAACGTGGCGCGACACCAGCAGCCAGCGGATTGGTGAACTCTCCAGTTTGAAAATTGAAATAACGCCCCGGGCTGACCGCGCCCAGCACTAGCTGCGTACCATCAACCATTTGCCAGCTTTTAGTCGGGAACCCCAGCCGCTTACCCGCATCGGCTTTTTCCATACGCGTAGAAATGCCCCAACTCCTGACCACATCCAGATAGCGAGTACCTGGCGCGACGCTTGCCAGACCCTTTTCGATGGCGCCAATACCGTTTTCTGGGCTTTGAATCCAGTCTTTCAAGATGCCCGGACCATAGTTGTGCAACATATACATGGCAAGGCTCAATGCCTGTGAATAGTGCCCCTCTGCCGTACAAGCATCACCCGGCTCACCCCAACGATCCATCTGGCAGCCCGAGTAGCCCAAGGACTGCTGAAATTCACCTTCGAAACCACCACCAGCAGTAGCGGCACGCAAATGGGGATCTTTCGCTACATCGGGGAACATCTGCCGGCCAATCACATAGGCCAATGCCTGTGCTGCCGTCTCGTTCTGGAAAGTATCCCCAGCAGATTGGGGATTCCCATGACGCACCTGCTTCTGATAAAACTGGATCATGTGCTGGAATTCATGCGCCAGCGTCGTCATGCCGATTGCAGGGTATAAACCATCTGGACGCCAGATACCATACTGCTGATTATTCGTATCGGTATAGATATTGAGCTTGCCAAAGGTCGCTGCATCCATATAGAAAACCAGCGCCTCATTACTGTACGACTTGACCCCACTACGAAAATTGTTGGCAGACCAGAAATAGCCTATGGTACCAAGCTCTTTTCCGTCGGGCGTGATATCCAGCAGTACGATATGAATATCCTTCGTCCCTACATCCAGAAGCCAAGGCTGTAAAGATGATGGCACACTCCCCCATGGCGCCCCAACTAACTCAGTTGCTGCTGCGTAAACCTTGGTGGCAAACATATCAGCCATAGCCTGAGCTTGCGATGGTGCAATTTTCATATCCCGCTGGGCAATTTCATCACCCGGAACCGATTGCCCCCAGTCAAAATTCGTCTCCTGCCGGCTTTTATTCTCAACCCAAACCTTTACCTGCCCACCTCCAGGCAAAGCGGCAGATCCACCCAAGAAAGTCTGCGCTTGAACCAGATTGTCATTAATGATTGAGTTCCACACTCCAGTCGCCGCAGCGCCGCCGGAAAGAGATAAACCACGCGGAGCCGGGCTATTCATTTGCGAATGCAACAGACCGGCCGCTTCGGCATTGTCTTTTTCTACCAGACTCGGCATGCGGTTGCTCATCAGGGTATTGCGGTTAAGCACCAAGCCCCCGCTTCCCGACTGACTGGCTGACGTATTAGGCGTCCCATCATTCGACATCAACACCGTACTGACCTGATGGATTCCATTACCCGTCAACACCAGATCCTTGGCAACCAAACTATTATTTTCAAATGTCAGCACCGTACTGCCATCTTTAGCCAGATTGCTATCGACCTTCACTCCGGGCGCGCACTCGCTTCCTTCGGCCATATCGAGACAGCGCCCCACACTCACCGGCACTTCATCAAAAGAACCGGACAGCGTGGTTGGGCCACCACTGCCGCCCCCGCCGCAGGCCGTCATCAATAGCGAGGTCAATACCACCAGACTTGTATGTTTCATCACAAACCTCTCGATGCGCTCACCAAGCAGCACCTCTGGAAAATGGATAATATTTTCATGGCATTATCCTTTATTCATAAATAGAGGCAAGCAAACTCAAGCAGGCACGCGGCTACTTGTGGCGTAAAGGGATACACTGCATCATCACGCCTTTGTAAACATCACCAAGGAACACTTTATGCTGCACAACCCGAACTCCAATGCCCGCCTGAAACGCCTGAAGCCACGCCAGCGCAAGAAACTGCGCGTCGGCGAGTTCACCGAACTGGGCTTTTCGCTGATCGTGACCCTGAAAAAAGATACCGACCTGGGCGCGCAGGATGCGCTGCTGGACGCATGGCTGGAAGCGGTGGACGCACAGGGCGTCAGCTTTGGCGGCCATTTTGCCGGCTCGGAAACCTTGCAGTTTGAGGGTATCGTGTTCCCGGTTGGCCGTGGCAGCGTCAGCGCTGAAACCCGCACCGCACTGGTGGCCTGGCTGTCGGCCCGCGCCGAAGTCGAGTCGGTGGATGCCGACGAGTTGGCTGACCTGTGGAATATCGAGTGGTAAGCAAGACAGACTGACTGACGGGGCCTGCCCCGCTCAAGGCTAAGGGCCCGGTTTCTTCCGGGCCCTTGTTTTATCCGGCGTCAGCTTAGGCCACGGATTTGTGCACGCATGGCGACGACCATCGCCGCTTGCCAGCGCCCGTATAAGCACGCCAGCGTCTGCTGCATCTCGCGTTCCCAGCGCTCGTCGCCATTTCCTGATACGGCCAGCAATTGTCTGGCCAGTTCGCCATGCAGCCCGACGCCATCGTGCAGCACGAACAAGCAATCGGCACACTGGCGCGCCAGCAGGCGATGCGACTTGTCGGCCACCGGTGCAGGACTCGCCAGGGTACGGGCCGTAAACAAGGATTGGGAACGCCAGAACACCTGATACAGGTGCAACAGGCTCAGGGAAAAATGCAGCACAGCGGGTTGCATGCGCAAGGCGATCAGTGGCTCAGACATAAAAAAGCTCCATGGTGCAATGCACAATGGAGCTTATAGCCAACAAATATTACAAATGCAAGATCAGAGGCTAACCCAGCGCGGACGGGTCAGCTCTGCCGGCTGCAATACTTCATCCAGTTGCTCGCGGGTCATCAGACCGCGCGCCAGCACGATGTCCGATACGCTGCCACCGCTATGGAAGGCTTCACCCGCTACTTCGGTGGCTGCGGCATAGCCGATGATAGGGAACAGCGCCGTCACCAGACCGATGGAGTTTTCCACCTGCTGCTTGAGGAAGTCGCGGTTGGCGGTGATGTCCTTGACGCAGTTTTCTCCCAGCGTGTCGCAAGCCGCGATCAGGTGCGACACGCTGCGGAACAGGCTGTAGGCAATCACCGGTTCGAAGGCGTTGAGCTGCAACTGACCGCCTTCGGCCGCCATGGTCACGGTCATATCATTACCGATCACCTCGAACGCGACCTGGTTGACCACCTCCGGAATCACCGGATTGACCTTGCCCGGCATAATGGACGAGCCGGCCTGACGGGCGGGCAGATTGATGTCGCCAAAACCGGCACGCGGGCCGGACGACAGCAGGCGCAAGTCATTGCAAATTTTGGACAGTTTGACCGCGATGCGCTTGAGTACGCCAGACACCTGCACAAAGGCACCGCAGTCCTGCGTCGCTTCGATCAGGTTGGGCGCGGTCACGAGCGCAAAGCCGGAGAGCTTGGCCAGATGTTTGCACACCAGCGGCGCGTAATCAGGATGGGCGCAAATGCCGGTGCCGATGGCAGTGGCACCCATATTGATTTCCAGCATCAGTTGCGAGGCTTCCAGCAGGCGCTGCTGGTCTTCTCCCAACATCACCGCGTAGGTCTGGAACTCCTGCCCCAGCGTCATCGGCACCGCATCCTGCAACTGGGTACGCCCCATTTTCAGCACATCATTGAATTCTTCGGCCTTGGCGGCAAAGTGCAGCTTGAGACGTTCCAGCGCCGCACCCAGTTGCAGCAAGCCCATATAGGTCGCCAGACGCAACGAGGTCGGATAGGCATCGTTGGTGCTCTGGCACATATTCACGTGCTCGTTCGGATGCAGATACTGGTATTCGCCCTTTTGCTTGCCCATCAGTTCGAGGGCGCGGTTGGCAATCACCTCGTTGGCATTCATATTGGTCGAAGTACCGGCGCCCCCCTGGATGGAGTCGACCACAAATTCCTGATGCAATTTGCCGGCGCGGATTTCCTCGCATGCCCCAACTATCGCCTGCGCCTTGACATCATCCAGCAAACCGATCTCGTGGTTGGCCTGTGCCGCAGCCTGCTTGATCAGCGCCAGCGACAGAATCAGCTCGCGATAATGCGAAATGGGCACACCGGTAATCGGAAAGTTTTCTACCGCGCGCAAGGTATGCACGCCCCAGTAAGCCTGAGCGGGAATATCACGGTTGCCGATCAGATCATGTTCGATGCGGGTAGTCATGCGAGGTCTCATTCTTGGGGTGAGCCGCGAGCGGCTGGAATGAGAAAGACTCTAGACCTGATAAGTGCGACTGACCAATTCCGAATATCGCTGGCATCATGCAAAATTTGCATCAAATGGGCCGGGCAGCAAGATAGGCAACAATAAATTCAATTGACATTGAATTTATTGCCCGTTCAAATGCATTTGAATAATATGGTGTTTTATTTAGCGACGAGTCGTCACCATGAAGCCGAATGCCCTGCTGCTATCCCTGACCCTGATCGCCGGCGTTGCCAGCGCCGCCCCACAACTGGCTGACGAGTATATCGGCTTTGCTGGTGCTATCGCACAGCATAAGGTCGATTATTCGGTACTGGGTGGAAACGGTAGCAACCAGGAAAATACCCGCGCCGGTTATGTACTTAATGCAGGCTATTACTTCATGCCGCAGCTGTCGGTCGAGCTGGCGTTTGCCGATCTGGGCGAGAGCAAGCGCAACTATGGTGCAAGCAAACTAAGTACCAATTTTCGCTCGATTTCTTTCAGCGCCCTAGGTCACTTGCCCATCAACGAGCAAATCGGTGTGTATGGCCGTTTGGGAGCAGGCCAGGTACGTGCACGAGGCACCTTCGAGGGTGAGAGCTTCACCGACCATAGCTACCAGCCTATAGTTGGAGTAGGCATGGAGGGCACGCTTAGCAGCGAATGGCGTCTGTTTGCCGAGCTGACCCACTACGGCAAAGTGTCTATCGAGAATGATTTCGGCAGTGAGGTTGCCAGCGTCAAAGCCATGGCCTTGCAGGCCGGTGCCAGCTACCACTTCTAAGCGAGAACACCCAACGGGAAGCCATGCTTCCCGTTTTTACACACGGGCGTAACACCCGGACAAATAGCGCCATAGCGCATCCAGCGCCGGGCGCTGCCGCCGTATATCGCGATAAAGCCGCACTTCCATATCAATCTGCCAGCCCTCACCGGCAGCCAGCGCCAGTTCGCCACGTCTGATCTCGTCCTGCACCGCACTATCCGGCAAGAAGGCAACGCCATGCCCCTGCAACACCATATGCTTCAACCCTTCGGCCATATCGGTCTCGTAGCGCAAGCTCAAATGCGCAGGCTCAGGCGCCTGCCCCAGCAAGAGCTCACTCATGCGATGAAAATAGGCACCGGGCGAATAGCCTAAAAACGACAATGGTTGCTCCGCCGTCCCCGGCAAGCGTAAGCAAGGCTGGCCATCGCCATCTGCGTGGGCATAAGGGCGCAGATGCTCCAGCCCCAGCTTCAGCCCGCTATAGTGGGCATCGCTCAGGCTGACCGGCTGGCGTGCATGGTGATAGCACATCAACAGATCGCTGCCGCCTTCGACAAAAGCCAGCAAGGCATCGTGCACATTGCTGGCCTGCAAGCGGCACGACAGCGCACCAAAATCCTCAACTACGCCGGACAGCCAATGGGGAAAGAAGGAAAACGACAAGGTGTGCGGCACGGAAAACTCCAGCGTATCCGCCGGCATCGCCCGCATACCCGCCAGGCGCGAGCGCGCTGCGCGCATCTGTCCCAACACCGCCGCTGCCTCCTGGCGAAAAGCCAGACCTGCCGCCGTCAGTTGCGTCGGGTAGCAGGTGCGGTCTATCAGCTCGGTACCGGCCCAGCCCTCCAGCGACTTGATACGGCGTGAAAATGCCGGCTGCGTCAAATGACGGATCTCGGCCGAGCGGGTAAAGCTGCCGGTCTCGGCCAGCACCAGAAAATCCTCCAGCCAGCGTGTTTCCATGGCCAGGCTCCCTATGAAATACAAATAACACCCAAAGAAAGCAACAAGGCATTAAGACATGTTAATATCATGCAAAATATTGATTGCAATACAAAACGGCAATACACCGATCTCGAGGTGCGGTCCTAAGCACGCGCCTCTGCCTTAATTTTTGGCGCTCACATGTACAAAATTTCGCATTTTCTCTGGTTACGCTTGTCCGGCTTGCTGCCAGGCGAGCTGATGCCCGACCAGAGCAGCTGGTTATTCAGCCCACACCAGCATATGCCGCTTATGGCGCATCGCCGCGCATGCATGATCATCAATCGGGTGCGGCTGTTTGCCTTTCTGTTTGCCGTGCTCACCCCGCTGTGGATAGTAGTGGATATCCTCACCCTGCCCGATACACTATGGCCACAGCTTATGGCGCTACGCCTGCTGGCTAGCGCCGCCTTTACCGGCCTGGTCTGCTACAAGCGGCAAGCCGGCATGCTCAACGCCTACCGGGCAATGGCGACGCTATTTGCCATCCCCACTGTGTTCTATGTGATATCCCATCTATTACTGACCCGCTATTCGCTACAGGGCCTTTCCGCCGCCATCAGTGCCGGCTATGCCTTTCTGCCATTTGTCCTGCTGGCCGGCTTCGCCATTTTTCCGCTGACCCTGCTCGAGAGCGCGGCCTTTGCCACCCCGGTGCTGGTGGCCTACGGCCTGGCGGGACTGGAACACTGGGTCAGCGGCAGTTGGCCGGCCTTTAGCGCCGAATATTGGCTGCTTATCCTGATTACCGGCGTCTCGACCTTGGCTAGCATCAGCCAGCTGGTGCTGATGATGGCCCTGGTCGGCCAGGCAATACGCGACCCGCTGACCGGCTGCTATTCACGGCGTAGCGGCGAAGAAATCCTCGCCTTGCAGTTTGAGCAATCGGTCCGCACCGGCACCCCCTTATCGCTCGCCTTTATTGATCTGGACCATTTCAAGCAAATCAATGACCGCTACGGCCATGAAGCTGGCGATCAGGTACTTAAATCGCTGGTCAAAGCCATATCGGCCAGACTGCGCCGCGGCGACATCCTGACGCGCTGGGGAGGGGAGGAGTTCCTATTGATCCTGCCCAATACCGATTGCCAGCAAAGCCTTCAGGCCTTGGCCCGCCTATACCAGCAAGGGCTGGGCACGCGGCCGGACGGTAATCCGCAAACGGCCAGCACCGGTACCGCCGAGCGCATCAATGATGACTGCAATAACTGGCAAGATCTCGTCGCCCGCGCAGACAGTCGCATGTATCAGGCCAAATCAAGCGGCAGGGACACCATCAACTGCCACGCCTCCGCCCATGCACGGCCAGCCTGCGCAATATGCTGCAATTACAATCAAAGCATCTGCAGCACAGAAAAAGCCCCCGAACAGCGCGCCGAGTCCGTGGCGCTTGGATGAGCGTAGTCTTAGCGCGTGATGATTTTCAGCAACGTGGCCATGATGATCTGCAAATCCTCAAGCAGGCTATGGCTTTGTGCATAACGCACGCAGTAATCCAGCTTCTGCGGCAGTATCTCCTCGATATACGCCCGCTCCGGGTTGTCTGCCCCGCCCAGGATTTCGTTCTCGTCAATCATGCGGATCGACGCCCAGTCGGTAATACCGGGGCGCACCGATAACACCAGCGCCTTCACCTCGTCCGGATAATGCGCGACATATTTGGGCACCTCGGGGCGCGGGCCGACTACGCTCATGTCCCCCAGCAAGACATCGATCAGCTGCGGCAATTCATCCAGCTTGGTCTTGCGTAGCAGACGCCCGGCACCGGTCACGCGCGCGTCAGCCCCCACCGTCAGCTGGCCGCGGCCTTCGGCCCCAACCTGCATGGTGCGAAACTTGTGGATGCGGAACAACACCCCGCCGCGCCCGACCCGCAGCTGGCGGAAAAACACCGGCCCGGGCGAATCGGCCTTGACCCACAACGCCACCGCGATCAACAAGGGCGCAAGCAATAGCAGCCCCAGCGACGACGCCACGATATCAAAGACGCGCTTGAGCGCGCGCGAACCATGACCGGCCGGCGCGCAGCAAGGCAAAACAGGACGGGAATCCGGCAAACTCATGCGCCCAATACCTCGCGCACCGCGGCAATCACCCGCGCCTGATCTTCGGCGCTCATACGCGTATACAGCGGCAAGGTCACTTCGGCTTCAAACGCCGCCTGCGCCGCCGGATAGTCGGCTTGCGTCAGGCCGTAGCCGTCGCGCCACACCGGATGCAGGTGCAGCGGGATAAAGTGCACCGAGCAGCCGATGCCGCGCTCGGCCATCTGCACGATGAATTCGTCGCGCTTGATGCCGGCTTCGGGCTTGAGGCGCACCGGATACAGATGCCAGGCATGGCTGCTGGCTGCATGCGCCGGGCGCGCGGGCAGGATCAGCGGCAGATCGCACAACTCGGCATCGAAACGTGTCGCCATCTCCTCGCGCTGGGCGTGGAAGCGACGGATTTTTTTCAGCTGATGGATACCGAGCGCGGCGGCGATGTCCGGCATGTTGTACTTGAAGCCGGGCGCGATCACTTCGTAGTACCACGCCGGCGTCTTCGACTGGTAGCGGTCGAAGGCGTCGCGGCTGATGCCGTGCAGGCGCATCACCTTGCAGCGAGCGATCAGGTCCTTGTCTTTCGACACCACCATGCCGCCCTCGCCGGTGGTCATGGTCTTGTTGGCGTAGAAGCTGAATACGGTCACGTCCGAATCCAGCGCGCCAACCAGCTTGCCCTGATACAGCGTCGGCAATGCATGCGCAGCGTCTTCCACCACCTTGATGCCGTGTTCGTGCGCCACTGCAATAATGTTGTCCATATCGCAGGCAAGACCCGCAAAGTGCACCGGCATCACCGCCTTGGTCTTAGGCGTAATCGCAGCACGGAAACCCTCGGCCGTCATGTTCAGCGTCACCGGATCGACATCGATAAATACCGGGTCGGCCCCCAGGTAGCGCACCACCTCGGCAGTGGCGGTAAAGGTGTAGGTCGGCACGATCACCTCGTCGCCCGGACCAACGCCAATCGCCTCCAGCGCCAGATGCAGGCCGGCGGTGGCGGAGTTGACCGCAATCGCCTCCACCCCGTCGCCGATAAATTCGGCAAAATCGGCTTCGAACTGGCGCGTCTTGGGCCCGGTCGTCACCCAGCCGGAACGCAATGCGTCGACGACTTCGGCAATCTCTTCCTCCCCGATATCGGGCAGGGCAAACGGCAGGAATTTTTGTTCGCTCATATCAATCTTCCACTGCTAATACTTGCAAGTCTGAATTCGAGTGCGCTTCTTGCCGCACCATCGTATCCGGGGAAAAGGGTTGCCGCTGACACACCAAACCGGTCGCATCGCAACAGTAGCTCTCCTGCCAATTCAATCGGCAATGTAACTTTAGAGAGTACTTCGTTTAGTCCAGCAGCAACGACCAAAGAATCAATTGAATCCTGGCTGTATTCATCATGGCTAGGAGCAGGAGTGTCCCGCCCCTGCCCGTACTGAGATCTGACAACCACAAAGCATCCCTGCTGTGCAGCCATATTCACACTCACGGCGCCTGGCAAACGAACTTGTTCCACCTGAGGAAGCTGATATAGCTGCTCCGCTCGCAAAGCCCACACCGCCAGTCTTTGTACACCCTGTTCGTTGGACTTCAACGCCGACTCAGCGGCGAAATAGGCTGCAACATAGGAACGATATGTCCAGTCGAGCAGTCTGGTTGGAATTGCATGGTGCTGAGCCAAGGCGAGTAGAGGGACAAACTCAATATCAGGCCAAGCACGAGCATCGAGATGATAGCGATCTGCTAGGACAGAAAAGTCCAGTTCCTTCCTAAAGGCAATAGAGTCACCACTAATCGGCAAGCCGCTAACATCACATGCAAAAACAAAAGACCGCAGAAGCCCCAACTCGTATGCGATAACACTGTCTGAAGCGGAATTTTTCGCAAGATACCCGCGGTAGCGCTCCAAATTGTCCTTTCTCAGTGCACTCGGCAACAAAGACCAACTTGCATTACGTTGCCCGCGGAAAATATAGCCGCGAGAAAGACTACCGATAGGGGACAGGACATCCCAAAACTCATCCAGTGAATCGCAATGGATTTCCTCAATTGGATAGCCTGCCTGCCCTTGCTTCATTTCCGCACTCACAATCCACTTCTCGCTTGCACAGTGCACGCCTGTAAAAACCGCCGCGCCAACACCTTGTAATCATGGTTGGCCAATACATACTGCCGCCCCGCCGCGCCCATGCGTCCGCGCGCGTTCGGCGTCGCGGCCATCATGGCTCGTACCGCGCCGGCAATCGCGTCGGCGTCTTCACTCGTCACACTGATGCCGCAACCGGCGGATGCGACGATGTCGTTGCCGGCGTCGACCGAGTGGATCACCGGCTTGCCGGCCATCATGTAGTCGAACAGCTTGTTCGGGTTGATGCCGAAGCGGTAGATCGGCAGTTTGCGCCAGCCGATATAGAGCGCGTCCATTTCGGCGAGGAAGGCCGGTACCGCGCGCTTGGCGATAGCCGGCAGGAACACGACATTATCCAACTCCAGCGCTTTAGCCTCGGCCTGCAGCGCCGCCTTGTCCGGGCCGTCACCAACCAGCACAAAAGTCACTGGCGCGTCTTTCAGCCGGCTCGCCGCCTGCAGCAAAAAGTCGAGCGCGTTGGCCAGACCATGGCCGCCAGCGTAGCCAAGCAGAAAACGCTTGTCGGCCTTGAGCCGGGCGATGGCCGCCTGATGCTCTGCCGGCAACGCCTCGGTCTCGCCCTGCCATTCGGCCACGTCTACGCCATTGGGCACCACCGCGTACTTGGCCGGATCCATGCCGTGCGCCACCATATAGTCGTGCGCACATGGCAACATCGACACCACGGTGTCGGCCTTTTTGTAGCCGAAGTCTTCGGCCCACTGCAACAGGCGGATAAACGGGTGTTTGGGGCTCATGCCGCCGACTTCCACCGGCGTCAGCGGCCACAAATCGTGCACCTCGTACGCCAGGCGCGCGCCGGTCTTGCCGGCGATAAAGGCTGCGGGAATGGTATCCAGCGGGTAGGTGCTGGAGGCGATCACCAAGTCCGGCTTCCAGTCGCGGATAAAACGTCCGGACAGGCCCATCAGCCGACGCAGGAAGGCAAAAATATTCACCACCCGCTTCGCGCCGTTGCCGTCGTAATGCGGCGTGCGGCACCAGGTATAGCGGATGCCGTCTATGCTCTGGTCGGCGTAGGCCTTGGAGATTTCGGGGTTGTGCTGGCGCAGGTGCGAGTAGTCCGCCGCCACGATGTTCACTTCATGCCCGGCCTTGACCCATTCGCGCGCCAGGTAATAGGGGCGGAATTCCATGCCGTGCATGGGCGAGCCGGCGTAGTGGTTGATATACAGGATTTTCATCTGGAGCTTATCGTCGTTTACGGTGAATGGGGCATGCTGGCAGATGATGTCCGCCCTAGCATGCCTCCAGCGTCCGGTACAAGGCGACCAGCTTTTCACCCTCGGCCGCCCAGCTGTATTTGGCCAGCACCGCCGCGCGCCCGGCCTCGCCCATGGCTTGGGCGCGTGCTTCATCGGCCATCAGTTCGCGTATTGCGGCGGCAATCGCCTGCGGGTCCTCAGGGTCAACCAGGAGGCCGCAGCCGGCGTCATCGACAATGGCGCGCCACACCGGAAAATCGCTGGCAATCACCGGCATGCCGGCCGCCATATATTCGAACAGCTTGATCGGCAGCGCATCGACATAGTTGGGCGTGGGAAACAGCGTCACCAGACCGATCTTGCTGCGGGCAAGCACTTCGCCTACCCCGCTACGGTCTAGCACGCCCAGATCATTGACCCGTGCCCAGCCCGCTTCGCGCTGCATCTCTTCATACAGCCCGGCCTCGCTCCACAAGCCGGCCAGATTCAGCCGCACGCCGGTGTCGGGCAAGGCGGCGATAATCGGCGCGATGCCGCGTATGCGCGAGATACTCCCCAGATAACACACCTCATTGCGCCGCGCTTCCCACGGCGTATCACGCACCAGCTCGGCCAGAATGGGGAAGTTGCAGATGGCCACGCTGCGGCTGTTGCGTGACAAAAAGCGGTCACGGATATGCGGGGTCGAGGTAACAATGGCGTCGAAACGCTGCACTGCCCAGTCTTCCACCCGCTCGACGCTGCCCGCGACCAGCGGACGCAAGGCACCGGGTATCCAGTGCTTGCCCAGAATCTGGCGCGGCATGTCCTCATGCACGTCGTAAATCACCTTGATACCGGCCTGCTTCAGGCGCAGCGCGGCAGGCACCAGTTCAGGGTCGTGAAAGTGCACCACATCGGGCTGCAGCGCCAGCGCGGCATCGAATACGCGCTTGACGGTCGCCGTCATGCGCCGCATGCGCCCGCCGCTTTTGGCACCCACATCATGGATGCGCACCCCCTGCCTGATTTCTTCGCCCAAACCATCGGCGACAATCAGGCTGACATCAAAGCCGGCGTTGGCCAGCGTGACGCACTCTTTGACGAAAATACGGATATCGTGGCGCGGGTGGGCGCTGGTCAGGTGGACAATTTTCATCAGGATTTCAGGCGTTTTCAGGTAAGTGCAGCAGCTCGCCATACAAGGCGGCAAACTGCGCCATATTGTCGCGGTGCAAGGCTTTCTTGCTAATCAGCGTGCGGTTGAGCGTCGCGATCTCGTCGAGCTTTTCATCATCCGTGGCGGCATCCATCGCCTGCATCAGCGCCGCATCCAGCCGACCCAGGTCTTCGGCAATCTGGCCATTCAGACCATCTATCACCCACTCAAGGTTGGCCGGCAGATTGGATAGCAGCGGCAGGCAGCCGTGGCCCATGGCTTCCAGCAAGCTGATGCTGGTCGCGTCACTCTTGGGCACGCTGACAAAAACGCGGCTGTCGCGATAGAGCGCAGAGAGCTCGGCCGCCGGCACAAAGCCGGTAAAGTCGACGCGCTCAAGCTTGAGCGTTGCCGCCAGCGCCTGCAGCGCCCCGCTCTCCTCGCCACTGGCGGCAACCGTCAGGCGCCAGTCCGGGTAACGCCCCGAGGCCTCGACCCCGGCCCAGGCACGCAAAATGGTGTCGATACGGTACAGCTTTTTGTGCAGACGGCACGACAGCACGCGCCTGGATTTAGTCGCAGAAGGCGCAGCCTCGGGCAGCGCATCCATGCCGTAATTGAGAATGGCGATGCGCTTGCCGTTGCCCGCCAGCTCGCGGATCCTGGCCGCCATATAAAGCGAATCCGAGGTAATCAGATCGGCACTGGTCAGGTTGGATTTCACCATCTGCGCCATCAGCGGATTACCCTCCGGCAGCAGCAGCACATCCGAACCCCAGGTCGTCAGCATCAGCGGGATATCCAGGCCGCGCGCGGCGCGCGTCGCATGCCAGGCTACGCTATTGGCCTGATGGATATGCACGACATCCGGCTTGACCGATTTCATCCAGCCACGCAGCTTGCCTACCGCCGAAAACGAGGAGAAGCGGAAATCGACACGCAGCACGCCGGCGAGATTGGCCGGACGGCGCCCTTCGGGCACCTCGGCATTGGTCGCCAGCCAGATTTCACCCACATGCGGGGCGATGCCCTCGAGATAGCGCCAGGTATGCACCGAGGCCGAGCCGACCAGCAGTAAGCGTTTAATTTTCATCGGCCCAGGCCTTGTACAAAGGTTGCAGTTCGGGATGGGAAGCCAAAAATACGGCATCACGTTTACGGGTGTCGCCCACGATCTGCGCCGGGTTGCCGGCGAGAATGGCAAAGTCGGGATACTCCCCGGCATCCACCCGCGAATAGGCCGACACCAGCGTGCCCTTGCCCAGACGCACCCCCGGCATCAGCAGCGTATGCGGGCCGATAAAACTATAGTCGCCAATCACCGACGGCTTTTTCAGATAGCCGACATGGTTCTGGTGGTCGAGATAGGCCGCGCCATACAGGCGCACGGTATCGTGGCTGGAATGGGTCAGCAGCGAAACATAGTTGGTGATCTGGCAGCCCTCGCCGATATACAGCCCGCCGGAGGCATCAATCATATTGAAATGGCCGATAAAGACATTGTCTTCCAGCTGCAGCTTATGGGCATGCTCGATGCGGGTCATGTTGGAGATGCGCACCCGGCGCAAGCGCACGCCGTCGCTGCGCGTCAGGCCCAGCACCATGCGCGGGCCGATCAGGCCGGACAGGCGAAAACGCAGGCTATCCCATAGTCTCATGGCCGCACCGCCCGCCATAACCAGACAAAGTAACAGGAGAAATAGAGTGTCATGACTACCGAGACTAACGCAAAAGCGGCGCTCACGTCCTGCCAGAAAACAAAACCGCCCCATAGCGCGCTCAGGAATAAGGCGCTGCCGGCGACGGTAAAGGCAAAAGCGGTACGCTGACGGTTAATCACCAGCGGCACCATGCCCAAGGGCGAGGCGACAAAGTGAAACAGGATATAGGGCGACAGGGCGCGCGCGTAGTTGCCGGCCATGCGCCAGTCTTCGCCGAACACCCAGGCAAACAGGCTGTCGCCCCACAACATGATGACGAAAAACGGCGGCAGCGCCAGCGCCGATAAAATGGCCAGCGTCTTGTTAAGATAGGGCAATAGCGATTCGCCACGGTTCTTTGCCGCAGCCATATCGCGATAGGCAACTTGCGCCACCGCCTGCCCCACCAGCGCCGCCGGCATCTTCAGCACCCGCATCATCAGCCCGTATAAGCCGACCGTGACCGAGCCTGATAATAGCGTCAGCAAGGTCACCGCCAGGGTGTCCTGCAAGGCGCCGATAAAGGCATGCGGCGCATTGATGCGCGGAAACTCGCTGTACACGCGGGCCACCTCGCGCATGCCCGGCCGACTGACGTCCTGACGCCAGCCAAAACGGTGGCGGATATCGTGCCACGCTTGTACCACGAGTGATGCGCCCTGCCCGACCAGTTGTCCCAGCACCAGACCTAGCGCGCCCAGACCGGCAAAACCGGCGCCCAGCTGGGTCGCAGTCATACCCAGTGCCAGCGCCATGCGCCCGCCAGCATTGGCGCGGTAACGCTGATGGCGGTTATTCCAGCTATTCCATGCCTGCATGCCCCCAGCCAAGAGCAAGGACAGCGGCAGCCACAATAGTAAATCGGACAAGGCCGGTGCCTGCGCCAGCGCTGACAGCTCGTGATGTCCGGCCAACACCGCCAGCAACACCAGCAGCGACAAGGCCAGCGACAGCCACAAAGACAGCCCCATCAGATTGGCGGCCCGCTGCTCGTCGTCCGGCAACACAATGGCCATATCGTAGCGCCCGGTCATCAACACCGCGAGATTGGACAACCAGGCCACATAAATGGCCAGTACGCCGAACTCGGCCGGCGTATACAGACGCGTCAACAGGGGGGATGCGGCCAGCGGCAAAAACTGCGCAATAGCAGCACCGCCGGCCAGCGTCATCACATTGCGCGCAAAGTCGCCCGCCGTCAGCGCCTTCAGACGCACTCGCAACACGGCTTAGCCCAGCGCCCGCTTGACGGCCGCAACCACCGTGTCCTGCGTTGCCTCATCCATAAACGGATGCATGGGCAGGCTCATCACCCGCTTGCCCGCCGCTTCGGCCAGCGGAAAGCTGCCCGCCCCCTGCCCCAGATAGGCAAAGGCCGGCTGCAGGTGCAGCGGAATCGGATAGTGCACGGCAGTAGGCACACCGGCTTCTTTCAAGCTGGCCTGCACAGCCTCGCGCTGGTCGACTTCGATGGTGTACTGCGCATAGACATGAGTATTGCCTGCACCTATCACCGGTACGCGCGCGACATCCTGCAGCAGTTCACTGTAGCGGGCACCGATGCGGGCCCGCGCCTCGACTTCGTCTGGGAAGCTGGGCAGCTTGGCCAGCAGCACCGCCGCCTGAATGGTATCGAGGCGGCCATTGATGCCGATCACAGGATGGTGATAGCGCCTGTCCTGCCCGTGAATGCGGATTTCGCGCATTTTCTTGGCAAGCAGCTCGTCGTTGGTAAAGCACGCCCCACCATCGCCGTAGCAGCCCAAAGGCTTGGACGGAAAGAAACTGGTGCAGCCTATGGTCGATAAATTGCCCGAGCGCTTGCCGTGCTGGGTGGCGCCAAAGCTCTGCGCACCGTCCTCGATCACCGCGATGCCATGTTTTTCGGCAATGGCGTTGATGGCGCCAAAGTCGGCACACTGGCCATACAGGCTGACCGGCATGATGGCGCGGGTACGCGGCGTGATTGCCGCCTCGATCAAGGCAGGGTCGAGGTTGTAGCTGACGGGGTCGATATCGACGAATACCGGCTTGGCGCCCATCAGTGCGATCATTTCGCCGGTGGCGATAAAGGTGAACGGGGTGGTAATCACCTCGTCGCCCGGCTGTATGCCCAGCGCCATCAGCGCAATTTGCAGTGCAGCCGTGCCGTCGCATACGCCGATGGCGTGCTTGGCGCCGACGTAAGTTGCCAGCCCCGCTTCGAGCTCGGCTACTTCCGGCCCCATGATGTACTGACCGTGATCAAGCACCCCATGGATGCGCGCATCGATGTCGCTCTTGAGATGCTGGTACTGCGCTTTGAGGTCGATAAACTGGATGGACATACACTCACTTATATTTGGCAGCGCATGGCAGCAGAAAGATGGCCGCCACGCAAAAATCAACTAAACGGGCGTGCAGCTATTGCCGCTGATCTGGTAGCGCGAGCCACAGGCCGCGCACAACTGCTCGCCCAGCGAGCTGCTGATGCGCTCGCCGCACTGGCAGACCCAGCCCAGGCGCTGTGCCGGCGTGCCAACCATCAAGGCATAGGGCGGCACATCTTTAGTCACCACGGCACCTGCACCGATAAAGGCGTACTCGCCTATGGTATGGCCACACACCACGGTGGCATTGGCGCCTATGGTCGCGCCCTTTTTCACCACGGTGCGGCGGTATTCATGCTTGCGGCTGACATGGCTGCGCGGATTGTTCACATTGGTGAACACCATGGACGGGCCGCAGAACACATCGTCTTCCAGCGTGACCGCATCGTAGATGGACACATTGTTCTGTACCTTGACGTTGTCGCCGATCAGCACATCGCCCGCGACAAATACGTTTTGTCCGAACGAACAGCGCGCCCCGATGCGGGCACCAGCCGAGATATGCACCCAGTGCCAGACGCGGGTGCCGTCACCGAGCTGCGCACCGTCGTCGACGATGGCGGTGGAATGGATAGTGGCAGTCATAACAACCTTATTTATGAAGAGCGAGCGCCTAACGCTCGCTTAAAGCCAGACGCAGTGCCAGCGTGGCAAACACCGAACCCAGCAAATACTGCGGCCAGCGACGGCCGCTGGACGCGGCAAAGCGCTGGCGCAAGCGCCCGGCCAATAAAATCACCATGCCGTTCACCACCAGCCCCACGCCATTGAGCAGGCTGGTCAGCAGCAAGGCCTGCCCTACCACATAGCCATCCGAGAAAGACAGGAACTGCGGCAGCAAGGCCAGCATGAACAGCGCCATCTTGGGGTTGAGCAAATTGGTCAGCAAGCCCTGCGCAAACAGGCGCGGCAAGCCGTAACGCACCGCTTCGTAGCCACCGCCGACTGCATCTGCCGGTGCGCGTATCGCCTTGTAAGCCAGAAACAGCAAATAAGCTGCGCCGGAGAACTTCACCACTTCAAACGCCAGCGGCACGGCCAGCACCAGTTGCGACAAGCCCAGCGCCACCGCCAGCGCATGGCAATAAGTGCCCAGCTGGATGCCCAGCAGGGTGACAAAGCCGGCGGCCGGCCCCTGACTCAAGCTGCGGGAGCTGATCAGCAGCATATCCGGCCCCGGCGTCGCCGCCAGCACCACGCAAGCGAGCAGGAACAAGCCTAGTGTTGCGCCGTCCATCACCGCTTAATAATCCAGCGGCAGGCTGACACGGCGGCCGTCGCGCGCCGACAGATACATGGCAATCAACAGTTCCAGCGACTTCAGGCCTTCACGGCCATCGGTTTCCGGCTCGGCTTCGCCACGCATGACCTTGATCACGTTGTCGTAGTAAAGCGGGTGGCCGAAGCCATAGACGCTGGTAGTGGCGTAGCTGACGTCGCCAATCTCGCTATCCATCGCATGCGGCGTGTCGAATTCCCAGTGCTGGATTTCATTGACCGCCAGACCACCCACGCGCACCGAGCCTTTCTCGCCCAGAATGGTGATCGAGCCTTCCAAATTTTTCGGATAGGTGAGCATGGTGACGTTCATGCTGCCCAAGGCGCCCGAACGCCACTTGACGCTGACCGTACCGGTGTCTTCCACCTCGATATTGCGCGCCAGCGTAGCGGTATAGGCCTGCACACTTTCGACCGGGCCGATCAGCCAGTCCAGCAGATCGACGTAATGGCTGGCCTGGTTCATAAAGGCGCCACCGTCGAACTCCCAGGTGCCGCGCCAGGCGGCGGAGTCGTAGTAGTCCTGCGGACGGGTCCAGAACACATTGACGTTGACCATGTAGATACGGCCGAAACGCTTTTCCTGCATCGCGCGCTTCAAGAGCTGCAAGGTGGCATTGCGGCGGTTCTGCTTGACCACGAACATGCGCTTGCCGGCCTTGTCGGCGGCTTTCACCATCTCGAGGCCGTCTTCCCAGCGCGTGGCCATCGGCTTTTCGGTCATCACGTGAAAACCGGCTTCCGAGCAGTCTATGCTCTGCGCCGGATGCAGGCCGGACGGCGTGGTCAGGATGACGATGTCGGCATTGCTGCTGGAAAGCAGGCTTTTCAAATCGGCATGACCGCGCGCGCCGGTGCGCGTCACGGCTGCTTGCAGTGCCTCGGGGCGGATATCGCACACATCGACGATCTCGGCCCTGTCGGCGTGCTGTTCCAGCGAAGCAAAATGGTTTTGCGCAATGCGACCGCAGCCCACCAGGGCAAAACGGATCTTGCGATCGGTAATGGTTTCGTATGCGTGCATGATCAGGCCTTGACGATATGGTCGGCGGGGTCGAGGAACTTGCCGCGACTGTCGATAATCAGCTGGGCGTGTTCCTTGAGCATGGCGTAGTCGAAACGGTCATGATCGGTCGCCAGCAGCACGCAGTCGTAGCCGGCAACAACTTCCGGTGTCAGCGTTACGCTGGAGAGCTCGAAGTGATGCTCGCGCATCTTGGGGAAGACCGGCACATGCGGGTCGCTGTAGCTGATCTCGGCGCCCAGATCGCGCAGTTTTTCCATCAGGAACACCGATGGGCTTTCGCGCATATCGTCGACGTTTTTCTTGTAGGCAATGCCCAGCACCAGCACGCGGCTGCCGTTGATCGCCTTCTTGCGGCTATTGAGCGCGGAGGCCACCTTGGCGACCACCCAGTCCGGCATGCCGGAGTTCACTTCGCCAGCCAGTTCGATAAAGCGGGTATTGACGCCATACTCGCGCGCCTTCCAGGTCAGATAGAAGGGATCGATCGGAATGCAGTGCCCGCCCAGACCCGGGCCCGGATAGTAGGGTACGAAGCCAAACGGCTTGGTCGCGGCGGCGCGGATCACTTCATGGATGTCGATGTCCATCTTGTCGGCGACGATCTTCATTTCGTTCACCAGACCGATGTTCACCGCACGGTGGATGTTTTCCAGCAACTTGGTCATTTCAGCCGCACGGGTGCTGGACACCGGCACCACGGTGTCGATTACCGCACCATACAGCGCCACGCCGATTTCCTGACAGGCCGGAGTCACGCCGCCACAGACCTTGGGAATGGTGCGGGTGGTGAAGTCCGGATTACCCGGATCTTCACGTTCGGGCGAAAACACCAGGAAGGCATCTTCGCCAACGGTGAAGCCGCGCGACTCGATACGCGGCAGCAATTCTTCGTCGGTGGTGCCCGGATACGTGGTCGACTCCAGCGACACCAGCTGCCCGGCGCGCAAATAAGGCACCAGCGAGTCGATGGTATTGATCACGAAGGAAAGGTCAGGCTCGCGGTATTTATTCAGCGGGGTCGGCACGCACAGGATCAGCGCATCGGCCTCGGAGGCACGGACAAAATCGGAGGTGGCCTCGAAACCATCCAGCAGCGCCCCCTGAATGCTGGTCGCCGGGATATGTTCGATATAGCTTTGGCCGTTCATCAGGGCGTCAACCTTGCCCTGATCGATGTCGTAACCGATGACTTTATAGCCGACTTCGGCAAAACGCAGCATCAAAGGCAGGCCGACATAGCCCAGCCCCACGATACCGATAACCGCCGACTTGTCGGCGATGCGCGAGAGAAACTGTTGTTTGTGCACGAGAAACCCCGGAAAGACGTAAACCAGCCCGCAGGCAGCGGATAGCCTCGCTAGGCTGCCTGCTTTAAAACGCGAGATTATACGCGCTTATTGCGCACGGCATCAGATACACAAAGCCCCGCGACGAGTGCGCGGGGCTGGAAACAACAAGGCTGGCGGCGTCTTATATCAGCAAGCGCCCGGCAGAATGCAGATTGCTTTCCTTGATACGGCGCACGAAATCACCGAATTCGATGCCGTAGCGGCACTCGAGCTGGTCGGCGCGAAACTCCAGCGCATCCCAGCTCACCGGATGCGGGCTCTGACGGAAAGCCATCACCGCCACATTGCCATGACTGGCCGACGGCAGCTCGATCACCCGCCCTTCGAACACCTCCAGCAGGCGCTCGAGAAAAGCCTGATAGCGCTTGTCGCCACTCCACCAGTTGGCGACGAACACGCCATGCGGCGACAATGCCCGCCGGCAATCCATAAAGAAGTCTTCGGTCGTCAGCGCGTCGACAATCTGCACGCCGTCAAAACCGTCGACCAGAATGGCGTCGGTCGACTCGCGGAAAATCTTCACATAGTCGGCGCCATCGGCCTCGATGATCTCGAAATACTCGCCCTCTTCCGGCATCTGGAAGAAGGCACGCGCCACCGCGATCACCTGCGGGTTGATCTCGACCACCAGCGAGCGGGCATTGGGCAGATACTCGTCGATAAAGCGGGTAATCGAACCGCCGCCCAGGCCGATCTGCAGGATGTGCTGCGGCTCTTCGCCAAACAGCAGAAAACCCATCATCGCGCGGGTATAGCTCAGCACCAGATCCGCCGGTTCGTCCAGATTCATCGAACTTTGCACCGTCTCCGACCCCAGATGCAGCGAGCGGATATTGCCTGACTCGGAAATTTCCACTTCCGGCATCTCGTCGATGGCCGCACGCACGCGGCGGCGGAAGGGATGGCATGCCTTACCCGCCACAAGCATTCTCCTTGGCCCGCGAATCGAGAATGCTGAAAGCCCGGCGCGGCTTGCCGTCTTCGTCCAGCGGACGCGGATCGGTAAACTCTTCCTTGTCAAAAGCGGTATCGCCCTCGGCCAGCGCGTCCCCCACTTTCAGGCCGGCAAAGTCGAACAGTTTGGCATCCGCCAGATGCGAAGGCACCACATTTTGCATGGCGGTAAACATGGTCTCGACCCGGCCCGGAAAGCGCTTGTCCCAGTCGTTGACCATTTCCTTGACCACCTGGCGCTGCAGGTTAGGCTGCGAGCCGCACAGATTGCACGGAATGATGGGGAAGGCGCGCAGCTCGGCATAGCGCTCCAGATCCTTTTCGCGGCAATAGGCCAGCGGACGGATCACCATATGCTTGCCGTTGTCCGATACCAGCTTGGGCGGCATGGACTTGAGCTTGCCGCCATAGAACATATTGAGGAACAGGGTGTGCAGCATATCGTCACGGTGGTGACCCAACGCAATCTTGGTCGCGCCCAGCTCTTCGGCCACACGGTACAGCACGCCACGGCGCAGGCGCGAACACAGGCTGCACGTGGTCTTGCCCTCCGGAATCACCCGTTTCACGATGGAATAGGTGTCTTCCTCGACGATGCGGTACTCGACACCGATAGACTCGAGATAGGCCGGCAGCACATGTTCGGGAAAGCCCGGCTGCTTCTGGTCGAGATTGACCGCGACAATGGAAAAATCAATGGGAGCCGATTTTTGCAAGCCCAGCAGGATGTCGAGCAGGGCAAAACTGTCCTTGCCGCCGGACAGGCAGACCATCACCCGGTCGCCCGCCTCTATCATATTGAAATCGTTGATCGCGTCACCCACATGGTGGCGCAAACGCTTGGTGAGCTTGTTGCCCTCGTAGGCGGCCTTTTCGGCTTTCTTGTCGGCAACGGCGATATGTTCGGGCATGAGGGTAGGGCTAAGGGACTGAAAAGCCGGCGATTTTACCGCCAAACGCCCCCCTCACGCCACCTCTGTACACCAAGATGGGCGCAGGCAGAAACGCCGGCGCCCCCTGCCCGCTTACAGCACGATGCTGCGCCCGCCATCAACCGCCAGAATCTGGCCTGTGACATAGCTTGCGTCAAACAGCAAAAAACCCACGGCCCGCGCGATATCATCCGGCACACCGGTGCGCGCCAAGGGAATGCGGCTTTCAATCTCGCGGCGCTCGGCACTATCAAACGACAGATCGCTCTCCGGCCACAGATTAACCCCCGGCGACACACCGTTCACCCGCACATGCGGCGCCAGCTCCAGCGCCAGCGAGCGGATCAGCTGCGCATGGCCGGCCTTGGCCAGGCTATACACCACATGACGCGGCATCGGGCGTTCGGCATGAATATCGACAATGCCGACAATGGCGCCCGAGCTCTGGCGCAGATAAGGCAGCGCGGCCTGAGCCAGAAACAGCGGTGCCTTAAGGTTGGAGCCCATCAGACTGTCCCAGTCAGCCTCCTCGATGGCACCAACCGCCGTCGGGTAAAAACCGGATGCATTATTCACCAGCCCATCCAGATGACCGAAAGCCGAGATAGCGGCTTCAACCAGCGCCGGCAAGCGGGCGGTATCCTGCAAATCGGCCTGCGCCAACTGCACCGAACCCGGACGCTTGGCATTGAGCTCTCCCGCCAAACGCCAGGCATCAGCTTCCGAGTGGTGATAATGCAGCAGCAAAGAGGCGCCGCGCGCATGCAGGTGACGGGCAATCCCCGCCCCCACCCGCCGCGCCGCGCCGGTAATCAGTACAACCTTGGTATCCATTCCTGCGCCCCTTGATTCATGGCCACACCCTTCTCATGCACGCGGGATTGACCGACAATCCCGCTATATTGAACAGGATTGCCCATTATGACCAGCCTTCCCCAAGCCAGCGCCGAAGCCCTTGCCACCAGTCAGGCACTGTCACAACACATTGCCGCCGAAATAGCCGCCGCCGACGGCTGGATTCCATTCTCGCGCTATATGGAACTGGCCCTGTACGCGCCCGGCCTCGGCTACTACGCGGCCGGCAGTGCCAAACTGGGCGCCGCCGGCGACTTCACCACCGCACCGGAAATGAGCACGCTATTCGGCGCGACACTGGCGCGGCAAATCGCCGAACTCCTGCCGCAAACCGCCGGCGTCATCTACGAATTCGGTGCGGGCACCGGCAAGCTTGCCGCCGACATCCTGCAAAAGCTGGAGCAGCTGGATGCCCTGCCTGCGCGCTATGTCATCATCGATTTGTCGGCCGACCTGATAGAGCGGCAACAAACCCTGCTACGCGAGCGCCTGCCACATTTGCTGGACAAGGTGACGTGGTTAAGCACACTGCCGGACACGCTGGATGGCATCGTAATCGGCAACGAGGTGCTGGATGCCATGCCGTGCGAGATGCTGCTGCACGATGGCCGGCACATCAGCCAGCGCGGTGTCAGCCTGGAAGACGGCCGGTTCGTACTCACCGAGCGCGCGCTGCAGGATACGACCCTGACCGAGCTTGCACAGAGCCTGATTCCCGCCATCGCAGGCTACGGCAGTGAAATCAGCCTGACCAACCGTGCCTTTATCCGCACCCTGGCCGAACGCCTGACACGCGGCGCCTTGCTGTTTATCGACTACGGCTTCCCGGCACATGAGTACTACCATCCGCAGCGCCATATGGGCACCCTGATCGGCCACTACCGCCACCATACCCTGACTGATCCTTTCTACTTGCCCGGCCTGATGGATCTGACCTGCCATGTCGACTTCACCGCCATCGCCGAAACCGGGCTGGCTGCCGGGCTGGATCTGATCGGCTATACCAGCCAGGCCCAGTTCCTGCTCAACGCAGGCATCACCGACGAACTGGCCTTGCTCGACCCGGAAGACGTACGCCACTACGTACCGCAGTCTGCCGCCGTGCAAAAACTGTGCTCACCGGCAGAAATGGGCGAACTATTCAAGGTCATCGGTTTCGGCCGCGGCATCAGCATAGACTGGATCGGCCTGATACAGGGCGATCGCTGCCACACGCTATAAACCACCCAAGACTTTGAATTTATGGCAATTTATCGCCACGCAAATCACGACAGAAGGCGGATGCGCAGCATGAATTGCATTTTTCTTCGCAAAAGGTGTTGACAGGAAAAAGGGTGGCCGGTATAGTTCGCCCCACTTCGACGCGACACAGAAACACAGCAGCGAAGTGACCGCGTGGCGAATTAGCTCAGTTGGTTAGAGCGACGGAATCATAATCCGCAGGTCCGGGGTTCGAGTCCCTGATTCGCCACCACCCATTCAGAAAAAAGCCGCTTCCTTCGGGATAGCGGCTTTTTTCATTCCCGTCTCAGCCAACGCTCCCATCCAAAAGAACCAAGCCCGCTGCGACCTGTCTTAATAGCTGGCATCTGCCAGCCCATGGGCTGACAGACGCCATTCGCCAACGGTAGACAAGGAGAACCCACATGAGACACCTCCCCTCCCTGCTACTCGCCGCAACACTGGCCATCACCGGCAGTCAAGTTTTTGCAGACGACAGCAGCAGCCATCACACATCCTCCCACCACGAACGTAACGGAGGAGGAGCAGATAACTTCCACGCACACCACAACCAGGGGCTTTATCAAGCCCCGGCACTAAGCAATGCCGAACGCGCCGCACAGAATACGGCAGCAGGCGAGATCATCAATGCCAATCCGCAGGACTATCAAAGCAACTAAAGCGGACACAGCATCACGCGCACTATTCGCGTGGATTTCAAGACCATAGCCAAACCCCCGACCTGTCGGGGGTTTGGCCTTTATGCCTGAAGCCATTAGACCTGGCTAGATCGACCATTTACCCGCCATCACAAGCCAAGCCCCGGTCGAAGCAGAAAAAACAGAAAGTCGCCTTCTTAAGGAACAGGCGCAAGCATGGCCCTACACATGCCCCATCTTGACGAAGCCATGCTGCATCGCGACAATCCGGCACTGACTGTATACAAAATATCAAGTACGGCACTGACCGTGCTACCCATACCATGCCAAGCCAGACTCAAACCGCCCGCACATCCGGCGGACTCATGCTGCGCGCGATGCGCGCGACCGATATCGATGCGGTTCTCGCAGTCCAAGCACAATGCTACCGCGACGACCTGATCGAAAGCCGCGCGGCCCTGGCTTCGCGCCAGCGCCTCTCTCCCGATACCTGCTGGGTGGCCGAAGAAGACGGCCACGTACATGGCTACCTGTTTGCCCATCCATGGCAAGGAGAGCAACCGCCTGCACTGGATACGCCACTGCCGGCACTGCCCGAGCACTGCGATACTTTATTCCTGCACGATATGGCGCTAAGCAAGACGGCACGCGGCCAGGGCCTCGCTCCGCGCCTGATGGAAAAGGTTCTGCAATATGCCCGGCGCAGCGGTCTTAACTGCGCCCGACTGGTTGCGGTGCAGGGGGCGGACCACTACTGGAAGCGCCAAGGCTTTTTGCCCTACCCCTTACGCCCGGGCAAACTGGCCTGCTACGGCCAAGGCGCACAAGGCATGCTGCGCGCACTGCGCTAAACCATTTCGGCCGCAGACAAATAAAAACGCCACGCTTTTTGCGTGGCGTTTTTTGTAGACCGGGCTTTAAGCCGATCCGCTACAAAGCAAGCACTCAGGCTGCCTTCTTGACCCAAACGACAGGCACCTCACCTGCAGTAATCTGCAAGGCCAGACCGCCGCACGAGGTTTCGCGGTACTTGGCGTCCATATCCTTGCCGGTGGCGTACATCGCGGCAATGACCTTGTCCAGCGACACCTTGGGGCTGCTGGTACGGTGCATAGCCATGCGTGCAGCGTTGATCGCCTTGACAGCGGCAATAGCATTGCGCTCGATGCAAGGAATCTGCACCTGACCGGCGACCGGGTCGCACGTCAGGCCCAGATTGTGCTCCATGGCAATTTCTGCCGCCATGCATACCTGATCCGGGCTCGCACCCATCAGTTCGGCCAGACCTGCTGCCGCCATGGCGCAAGCAACGCCGATTTCACCCTGACAGCCCACTTCGGCACCGGAGATCGAAGCATTCAGCTTGAACAGGCAACCAATGGCACCGGAGGACAGGAAGAAACGCAGGCAGCTATCGTCGTCCAGCGGCTGGATGAAGTGGTTGTAGTAAGCCATCACTGCCGGCACCACACCGCAGGCACCGTTAGTTGGCGCGGTCACCACGCGGCCACCGGCCGCGTTTTCTTCCGACATCGCCATTGCATACATATTGACCCAGTCCAGCACGCTCATCGGATCCTGCGACACCTGCATCATGCCAGTCAGCTTGCGATGCAAGGCTGGTGCACGACGTGGAATGCGCATAGGGCCCGGCAAATTGCCTTCGGTGCGCATGCCGCGCTCCATGCTGCTCTTCATCACGTCCCAGACGCGGGCAAAGTGAGCGCGCACCTCGTGCTCGTCATGGAAAGCCAGTTCGTTTTCCATCACCAGACTGGAGATAGGCAGGCCGTTTTCTTCGCACATCCCGACCAGATCGGCAGCACTCAGAAAGTGGTGCGGCACCGGCGTGTCGCTGCACGAGTTCTGCTCGAAATGCTCGTCGTCCACGATGAAGCCGCCACCGATGGAGTAATAGGTTTTGGACAGCGCCAGCTCGTCACCGATATAGGCATGAATCTGCATGCCGTTCTCGTGGCGCGGCAGATTGTCGCTATGAAATTCCAGCGCAAAAGCCACACTCTGATGGGTTCGCCCCAGCGTGATGCGGCCGTGCGTTTCGACTTCGGCAATGATGGCCGGAGCTGCGTCCAGATCCACGGTTTCCGGCTGGTTGCCGGCCAGACCCAGAATAATGGCGTGGTCGGTGCAATGCCCCTTGCCGGTCAGTGCCAGCGAGCCGAAACAATCAACCTTGATGCGAGTTGTCTGATTGAAGTGCCCGGTTTCTTTCAGCGTACCCAGAAACATATGACCGGCCTTCATCGGGCCGATGGTGTGCGAACTGGAAGGGCCTACGCCGATTTTGTAGATATCCGCCATGCTGAACATAATGAGTCCTTTTTCCTTGACCGGGCAGCCCCCGGAAAACAGAGCGCGACGACGGCAGGGCTACGCCCCGGGCCGGATCGATCGTGTCTGGTTTGAGTAATAGAATTGCGCAATCCCCGACCCGGGTTTCCAACACGAATCGGGGATTAAAAGTAAGACTGAAGCCAGGCACAGGCGCGAAGCCCATGCCCAAAGTGCTATCAGAACACCAGCGAGTAGAAAATGGCCGAGATGGCGATCAGGCCGATGGCAACCACAAAGATGTTGCTGGCAACGCCGGCATACTTCTTCATCGCAGGGACTTTGTAGATCGCGTACATAGGCATCAGGAACAGCAGCACGGCGATTACCGGACCACCCAGGTTTTCAATCATGCCCAGGATGTTCGGGTTAAGCGTGGCAACAATCCAGGTGGTCACGATCATGAATACAGCGGTAAAGCGGTCCAGCTTGGCGGTATCGATGGTCTTGCCGCGCTGACGCAGCTCTTTAATCACCAGACCATTGAAGCCTTCTTTGGCACCCAGATAGTGGCCGAAGAACGACTTGGAAATCGCTACGATGGCAATCAGCGGCGCAACCCAGGCAATGATCGGGTTCTGGAAGTGGTTAGCCAGATAGGACAGGATGGACAGGTTCTGTGCCTTGGCTTCGGCCAGATCAGCCGGCGACAGGCTCAGCACGCAACTGAACACGAAGAAGAAGACCGAAGCGACCATCATGATGTGTGCGCGGCTCAGCGTACGGTTGGACGCAGCATCTTCGCAGCCTGGGTGCAGCTTCTTCTGGTCAACGGCAAACGACGAAATGATAGGCGAATGGTTGAACGAGAACACCATCACCGGAATCGCCAGCCACAGAGTCTTCCAGAACGCACCGCTGCTGACAGCAGCACTAAAGGTGCCAGCCTGGTCGATCATCGAGCTATTCCAGTGCGGCACCAGATACAGCGCCAGCAGCATCAGTGCAGCCACGAACGGGAATACCAGCACGCTCATCGCCTTCACGATGAATTCGCCGCCCAGACGGACAACCGACATCAGTGCCAGAATCAGGCCCAGGGCAAAAATGCCACGGGTGACGATATCGTTACCCAGCTGGATACCGAACTGGTTGGTCAGAAAAGACATCACCGTATTGGTGATCGCCACGCTATACACCAGCAAAATCGGATAGATGGCAAAGAAGTACAGCAGGGTAATCAGTTTACCCGCGGTCAGACCAAAATGTTCTTCTACTACTTCGGTAATGTCACCGTCGCGGGTCGAACCGGACAGCACGAAGCGATTCAGGCCACGGTGGGCAAAGTAGGTCAGCGGCCAGGCCAGCACCAGCATTACCAGCAATGGCCAGAAGCCACCGATACCGGCGTTGATCGGCAGGAACAGCGTACCGGCACCGACGGCTGTACCGTACAGACCCAGCATCCAGGTCGTATCCTGACGCGTCCAGGCCGACTTGCCTGCGGCAGCCTGCCCAGCCTGAACGGATGCTTCAGGGGTATAAACATTGGATTGAGACATTCTTGTCTTCCTTGCTTTCAAGTCAAATGGCAAATTGGGTAGCCACAAATGTGGCCGCTAAATAATTCAGGCAGTTGCCGAGCTGTCGCCGTGGGTGGCTTCTTTCAGATAGCGATACAGCGTGGGCTCGGAAATCAGCAGCAAGTGAGCGGTTTTGGCAATAAAGCCCTTCACCAGAAAAATCCCCTTGTGCTCCAGCTCGCTGACAATGGCTCTTTTCTGCTGGCTGCCCAGTTCGGCAGGCGGCGGATAAGCGGCCATCACCTTGCCGATAATGTCGTCACCCAGGCTTTCCACCGAGTGGGCAGCAGACTCTTCGCTGTGCATATCCTGGTCACGACGGAAGTGCACCTGCAAAAGCTCGACCGCTCGCTGTAATTCGTGATCGTTACTATTCAGGCAAACCATAGCGCGGGCTTTGTCCTTCTCGTCGCAGATCAACAGGCTGGAAGAGCGCATACGCTGCCCATCCACCAGCTTGCCCGGATAATTAGTCCGGAACGACGGTCCATCCCCGCGCTGAAATTCATTCAGCAGACGCAAAGCCATATCGGTGGCCGGCGCACCGACCTCCCGACCGGAAATAGGATTCCGGATGATGCACAACGACTGATCAAGATCGCTCATGTCGTGTACTGCCACTTCAGTACGCTGCCCCAGCACTTGGGACAGAAAATCCGCCAGAACAGCCAAATCAACCGTAACGCGCATGATAGAAACTTCTTCCGCTAATAAATTTGCGGCAATTCTACTTTCGTTTGCGAACTTTGCAAGCACATATCCGTACATCACCTGATTCTAATCAATCTTTTGCTAATATTTTGTCGCTTTTAGAGAAACTAGCCCTTACTAGCTATTGATTTTCATCGTGAAAACCGGCCACGCGCCCGAATCCAGCAACGCGCTGTGCAAAGAATTTTTCCTTGCCCAGGCACTCGAAGGCAACAGAACGCCAGCAAAAAAAGATCAAAAAACAACATAAGCACATAAAAACAAACAGATCACGATGAAATAGACATTAAGCTCCTTTGCTACCTCAGCGTCAGCCTACAGCCGGCACCGGCCCCGAGCGCGGCCGGTGCCGGCTGTGGTACACTCGCGCGCAACATCTTCATTTGCCAGCCCAAACCGTCCGCCCACCCCCGCTCGGGCCACGAGTCCGCGCTGGCATTTCATATTTCCAAGCGTGCACACCATGAAAAAGGTTTACATCAAGACGTTCGGCTGCCAGATGAACGAATACGACTCCAACAAGATGGTGGACGTACTCGCCGGCAACGAGGCCACCATCAAGACCGACCGGCCCGAAGACGCGGACATCATCCTGTTCAATACCTGCAGCGTGCGGGAAAAGGCACAGGAAAAAGTGTTTTCCGACCTGGGGCGCGTGCGCGAACTCAAGCTGGAAAAACCGGGGCTGATCATAGGCGTGGGAGGGTGTGTAGCGAGCCAGGAAGGTGCGACCATCGTCAAGCGCGCGCCCTATGTAGATGTGGTGTTCGGCCCGCAAACGCTGCACCGCCTGCCGGAGCTGATCAAGAACCGGCAAGAAAGCGGCACGTCGCAAGTGGACATTTCCTTCCCCGAGATCGAAAAGTTCGACCATATCCCGCCGGCCAAGGTCGACGGCCATGCGGCGGCAGTGTCCATCATGGAGGGCTGCTCCAAGTACTGCTCGTTCTGCGTGGTGCCTTATACCCGTGGCGAGGAAGTCTCGCGCCCGTTCGAAGACGTGCTGACCGAAATCGCCGGGCTGGCACTGCAAGGGGTGAAGGAAATCACCCTGCTGGGACAGAACGTCAACGCCTACCGCGGCCTGATGGCCGATGGCGAAATCGCCGACTTTGCCCTGCTGCTGGAGTTCGTGCACGAGATACCGGGCGTCGAGCGCATCCGCTTTACCACCAGCCATCCGCGCGAATTCACCGAACGCATCATCGACTGCTTTGCGCGCCTGCCCAAGCTGGTTTCCCATCTGCACCTGCCGGTGCAAAGCGGTTCCGACCGTATTTTGATGGCGATGAAGCGCGGCTATACCGCGCTTGAGTACAAGTCCATCATCCGCAAGCTGCGTGCCGTGCGTCCGGATCTCAGCCTGTCCTCCGACTTTATCGTCGGCTTCCCCGGCGAAACCGATGCCGACTTCGAGGCGACGCTTAAGCTGGTCAAGGATCTGGCCTTCGACTTCAGCTTTGTCTTTATCTACAGCCCGCGACCGGGAACGCCCGCCGCCAACCTGAGCGACGACACGCCTTATGAGGTGAAACAGCGCCGCCTGGCGGCACTGAACCGTGAAATCGAAGCTACCGGCTTTGCCATCAACCAGGCCATGCAGGGCACTCTCCAGCAGGTACTGGTCGAATCGGTTTCGCGCCGCGACGCCAGCATGCTGGCGGCCCGCACCGGCAACAACCGGGTGGTCAATTTTGTCGGGGAGCCGCATCTGCTGGGACAGATGGTCGAGGTACGCATCACCGAGGCCCACCCGCATTCACTGGTGGGCGAGGTAGTCAGCACCCAAATGGTGTAATACCATCAGAAGCATGATGATGGTCCGGCCTGTTCACACCGATATGGCCGGACACCAGACCCGAGACCCGACCGCCCCATGCCCCACGCCGAACAGCTCAGTTTCAACCCGATCGACAATGCCCGCCTGGCGCGCCTGACCGGTCCGCTGGACAGCAACCTCAAACAGATAGAAATCGCACTGGATGTCAGTATCGCCCGCCGTGGCGAGCAGCTGCGCATTCAGGGCGAGCGTGCGCGAGAAGCCGCCAGCGCGCTCACCCAGCTCTATCTGCTGGCCGAGGCGCGGGAACTGGAACTGGAAGACGTGCAACTGTGTCTGGTCGAACTCAGGCAAAATCCGGCCGTCGCCAGCAGCGAGACCGACAGCTCGCCCGCCTTGCGCACCCGCCGTGGCGATCTGCGCGGGCGCACTCCGCGCCAGGTCGGCTATATCCGCGCCATGCTGGAGCACACCATCAGTTTCGGCATCGGCCCTGCCGGCACCGGCAAGACCTATCTGGCTGTCGCCTGCGCCGTCGATGCCTTCGAGCGCGACGCGGTCAAGCGTATCGTGCTGGTGCGCCCGGCGGTCGAAGCCGGCGAGAAGCTGGGTTTTCTGCCCGGCGATCTGGCGCAAAAGGTTGACCCGTATTTGCGCCCGCTATACGACGCGCTCTATGACCTGATAGGCAGCGAACGGGTCGAGCGCATGCTGGAAAAAGGCCAGATCGAGATTGCGCCACTCGCCTATATGCGCGGGCGCACGCTCAACAACGCCTTTATCATCCTGGACGAAGCGCAGAACACCACGCCCGAACAGATGAAGATGTTCCTCACCCGCATCGGCTTCGGTTCGCGCGCGGTGATTACCGGCGACATCACCCAGATCGATCTGGCCCGCCACCAGAAAAGCGGACTGGTCGAAGTGGAACAGATTCTGGGCCATGTGCGCGGCCTGCATTTCCACCATTTCAACAGCGACGACGTTGTGCGCCATCCGCTGGTGCAGAAAATCGTCGATGCCTACGAGCATTACCAACAGAAAAACGATGAAAAAAGCCAAGCGTAACCCCCTGCTCGCCCGCCTTGCCGCGCGATTGCAACTGACTCTGGACGTGCGCAGCACAGCCTCCACCCTGCCCTCGGCCAAAGCACTAGGCCGCTGGGCGCGTGCCGCCCTGCAATCCGGCGTTAAAGCCGCCGAGGTCAGCGTGTTGATCGTCGACGCCGATGAAGGCCGCGCGCTCAACCACGACTACCGTGGCAAAGACTACGCCACCAATGTCCTGTCCTTCGCCCTGAATGAAGGCGAAGCCGTGGCCGGCATGCCGCTGTTTGGCGATCTGGTGCTGTGCGCGCCGGTCGTCGAAAAAGAAGCGGCCGAGCAAGGCATAGACCTGTTGGCGCATTACGCCCATCTGACCGTACATGGCATGCTGCACCTGCAAGGCTTCGACCATGAAGACGACGCCGAGGCGGATGCGATGGAAACCCTGGAAACCCTGATCCTGGCCAAGCTGGGATACCCCGACCCTTATCTTGAGGAAAAATCCGTCTGATGGACGACTCTGGCAAACCGTCACCTAGCTGGTTCGAACGACTCCTGAACCGTTTTACCCATGAGCCTGAAGACCGCGAAGAACTGATCGCCCAACTACATGCCGCATTCGAACGCAACCTGATGGATGCGGACGCGCTGGCCATGATAGAAGGCGTACTCAATGTCTCGGAACAAACGGTGCGCGACGTGATGGTGCCGCGCAGCCAGATGGATGTCGTACGCGTCGATGATCCGGTCGAGCAGTTCCTGCCCTTCGTCATGGACACCGCCCACTCGCGTTTCCCGGTGATTGATGACGACAAGGACGATATTGTCGGCATCCTGCTGGCCAAGGATTTGCTGCGCTACTTCCACAACCCCAAGCTGTTCGATCTGCGCGACACCCTGCGCCAGGCCGTGTTTGTCCCGGAATCCAAGCCGCTCAATGTATTGCTCAAAGATTTCAAAAGCACGCGCAACCATATGGCCATCGTGGTGGATGAATACGGCAGCGTCTCCGGCCTCGTGACCATCGAAGACGTTATCGAACAGATCGTCGGCGACATTGAAGACGAATACGATTTCGATGAAGCCGAAGACAATATCGTCCCCATTCGCGGCCGGCGCTACCGGGTCAAGGCGCAAACCGAAATCGAAGATATCAACGCCTTCTTCGGCACCGACTTTTCCGACGATGATGCCGATACCCTGGGAGGCTTGGTGCTGACCGCGATGGCGCATATGCCCAAGCGCGGCGAGAAAGTCGCTTTGGGCCCGCTGGACATTACCATTTTGCGCGCCGACAGCCGCCGCCTGCATACGCTGGTGGTTGCGCCACGCCGCGACAAAGGCGATGACGACAGCAGCGAGCAGGACGCCTGATGCCGAAGAAGTTTTTCTATCTGGCCGCCTGCCTGCTGGCCGGCGCCGCCACACTGTTTGCCTTCGCGCCCTACCGTCTGTTCTGGCTGATGCCGCTGCTACTGGCCATACTGGCCGAGCTTGCCGAACGCCATCCGCGCCATGCGTTTGCCTTGGGCTATGGCTGGGCATTGGCGGCCTATACCGCCAACTTCAACTGGATCTACAACAGCCTGCATGATGTAGCCCAGCTGCCGGCCTTGCCGGCGGCACTGGCAACACTGCTGCTGCCCGCTTATCTCGCGCTATACCCGGCACTGGCCATGCTGTTTGCCGTCAGGCTGAGTGAGAGGCCGTGGCTACGCTGGCTGCTTGCCTTTCCCGCCTTGTGGACGCTGGGTGAATGGCTGCGCAGCTGGATGTTTACCGGCTTTCCGTGGGGCGCGATTGGTTACAGCCAGATTGCGGAAAGTCCGCTGGCCGGCCTTGCTGCCATCAGCGGCATCCACGGTGTGACCTTTGCCGTGGCCTTGAGCGCAGGCGCACTGGTGGTATTGCCGCGTCTGGCCAAGGGCGGGCGCCTGGCGCTGATCGCCTTGTTAATCAGTCTGTGGGGCGGCGCGCAACTATTGAAGTCGGTAAGCTGGACGCAAAATACCGGCCAGCCAGTCAGCGTGGCACTGGCGCAAGGCAATATTCCGCAGTCGCTCAAATGGAGCCCGGAAGTACTGCAACTGACGATAGAGCGCTACTACCAGATGATTGGCAGCCAGCGCGCCGATCTGATGATTCTGCCGGAAACCGCTTTCCCGCTGTTCTTGGAAGACCTGCCGCCGGGGCTGATCAGCATGATTCAGCGCGAAGCCAAAGCCAAGCAGATGGATATCGCCATCGGCATTCCACGCCGCACCGACGACGGCCAGGGCTATCTCAATGCGGTAGTCGCCTTCAGCCAGCCCGGCCTGCCCTACTACGCCAAGAATCATCTGGTGCCATTTGGCGAGTTTATTCCGCTGCCGCAGTTCATTGGCTGGATCTACCAGTATATGAATATGCCGCTATCCGGCTTCTCGCGCGGCGGGCCGGCACAGGCACCATTGACGCTGGCCGGCCAAAAGGTCGCATTCAATGTCTGTTACGAGGACAGCTTTGGCGAGGAGTTGATAGGTCCGGCGCGCGATGCCACCTTGCTGGCCAATGTCAGCAACCTTGCCTGGTTCGGCAAAAGCTCGGCCATGGACCAGCACTTGCAGCTGTCGCAAGCGCGCTCACTGGAAACCGGCCGCCCCATGCTGCGATCGACCAATACCGGCATGACAGCACTGATCAACCCGGACGGCAGCATTCAGAGTCTGGCGGCACCGGACACCGAACAGGTGCTCAAGGTCGAGGTACAGGGGCGGCGCGGCCTGACGCCCTATATGCGTAGCGGCAACTTGCCGGTGATTGTAGGCTGTGCCGTCCTGTTGCTAAGCGTGATGGTGTTCGAGTGGTGGCAGCGCCGCCGCATGACCAAAACCGGTTAAGCACAAGGCAGAAGAAACAAAAGAGCCGGCATGATGCCGGCTCTTTTCCCTGCGGTCGCACCTTACTTCATGGTCGGCATGACAAACTCGGCGGTGAGCTTCTCCGGCCAGCGACTGGTGATGGTCTTGATGCGGGTATAAAAGCGCACGCCTTCCGGGCCGTGCATGGAATGGTCGCCAAACAGCGAAGCCTTCCAGCCGCCAAAGCTGTGGAATGCCATAGGCACCGGAATCGGCACATTGACGCCGACCATCCCGACCTGGATCCGATGGCCAAACTCGCGCGCAGCCGCGCCCGAGCGGGTAAAGATGGCGGTGCCGTTGGCGTAAGGATGGGCATTGATCAGCTGCACGGCACTTTCAAAGTCAGGCACGCGCACCACCGCCAGCACCGGCCCGAAAATCTCCTCCTGATAGATGGTCATCTCGGGGGAAACATGATCAAACAGACAAGGGCCGATAAAAAAACCATTCTCATAACCGGGATGGCGGTAAGCGCGACCATCGACTACCAGCTTTGCCCCTTGCGCGACACCGGCGTCGACATAGCCGGCCACCTTGTCGCGATGAGTGCGCGTTACCAGCGGCCCCATCTCCGCCTCCGCCTCGCTGCCTACGCCTATTTTCAGGCTGCGGGCACGTTCAGCCAGCTTCGCCACTAAGGCATCGGCCACATCGCCCACGGCTACAGCCACTGAAATCGCCATGCAACGCTCGCCGGCCGAGCCGTAAGCCGCACCGATCAGCGCCTCGACCGTACCGTCCAGATCAGCATCCGGCATCACCACCAGATGGTTCTTGGCACCGCCCAAAGCCTGTACCCGCTTGCCGTGATGGGCACCGGTTTCATAAATGTAGCGGGCAATCGGCGTCGAGCCGACAAAGCTCAAGGCCGCCACATCCGGATGGGTCAATAGTGCGTCCACCGCGACCTTGTCGCCATGCACCACATTGAACACTCCGTCCGGCAGGCCCGCCTGCTTGAGCAAATCGGCCAGCAAAAGCGCCGTCGACGGATCGCGCTCGGATGGCTTGAGAATAAACGTATTGCCACAAGCGATGGCGACCGGAAACATCCACATCGGCACCATGGCAGGGAAGTTGAATGGCGTAATACCGGCGACCACACCCAAGGGCTGACGCATGGAGTGGCTATCTATGCCGCCCCCCACCTGCTCGGTAAATTCGCCCTTGAGCAGTTGCGGAATCCCGCAGGCAAACTCCACCACCTCCAGACCGCGCGTCACCTCACCCATGGCATCCGAGACGACCTTGCCGTGCTCGCGGGAAATCAGCTCGGCAATTTTTTGCTGGTTTTCTTCCAGCAAAGCTTTGAATTTGAACATGACCCGTGCGCGCTTGAGCGGCGGCGTCTCGGCCCAGGCCGGAAAGGCACGGCGCGCGCAGGCAACGGCGGCATTGACTTCGTCGGTTGTAGCCAGTGGCACATGGGCAATCACTTCTCCCAATGCAGGATTGAAAACTTCGCTATGTCTGTCACTCTGGCCGGCGTGATGCTCGCCGCCGATAAAATGGGCAATGCTCTGCATGATGGTTTTCCTTCTTATTCGGTTTCGTGAATGGCTTCGCCAATCACACTAAACAGGGTATCGATTTCCTGTTCGCTGATAATCAAAGGCGGTGAGCAGGCGATAATGTCGCCGGTAAAGCGCACCAGCACGCCCTTCTCCCAGCACTTGAGGAAGACATCCATACCGCGCGCGCCCGGCGCGCCCGGGCGGCTCTCCAGCTCGATGCCGGCAACCAGTCCAAGATTACGGATGTCCTTGATATGGCGCTCGCCACGCAGCGCATGCACCTTGTCTTCAAAACGTGGCGCCAATGTTGCGGCACGCCCGAACAAGCCCTCCTGACGGTAGACATCCAGCGTCGCAATTGCCGCAGCGCAGGCCAGCGGATGGGCCGAGTAGGTATAGCCATGCGGGAACTCGATAGCCCGATCCGCAGCAGCAGCCATAAAGGCATCATGAATCTCGGGCTTGATCAGCAAGGCCCCCATGGGTACGACGCCATTGGTCAGGCCCTTGGCACAGGTAATGATGTCGGGCAGGACATCAAAGCGGTTGGCAGCCCAGTCGGCACCCAGACGACCGAAGCCGGTGATGACCTCATCAAAAATGAGCAGGATGCCGTATTTGTCGCAGATTTCACGCAGCCGCTTCAGATAACCCTTGGGTGGAATCAGCACCCCGGTCGAGCCGGCCATAGGCTCGACAATGACGGCAGCGATAGTGGAGGGATCGTGCAAGGTGGTAATGCGCGCCTCCAGCTCGTCCGCAAGCTCGGCACCAAACTCGGGCTCGCCGCGGCTGAAGGCATTGCGTGCCAGATCATGCGTGCTCTTGATATGGTCGACTGCCGGCAGGCTGACCGGGAACAGCTTGCGGTTACCCGCGATGCCGCCTACCGAAATACCGCCAAAGTTGACGCCGTGGTAACCGCGCTCGCGTCCTACCAGTTTGACCCGTGCAGCGTCGCCACGCACACGGTGGTAGGCAATTGCCATTTTTAGCGCAGTATCCGCTGCCTCGGAACCGGAGTTGACGAAGAACACCTTGGACAAACCGGCCGGTGCCATCGCCGCCAGCTGTTCAGCCGCCTCAAATGCCTTGGGGTGGCCGATCTGGAAAGGGGGGGCATAATCCAGTGTGGCCGCCTGCTTTTGTATGGCCTCAACAATGGGCTGGCGATTGTGGCCTGCGTTCACGCACCACAAACCGGCACAACCATCCAGAATCTGCCGATCCAAATCGTCGCGATAATACATGCCGTCAGCGGAAACCAGCATGCGCGGTGCGCTCTTGAAATGGCGATTGGATGTAAAAGGCATCCAGTAAGCCTGCATCTGATCCTGGGTCATGATTTCTCTCCTCATTGCACACTCGTGCCATGCACAGCAATGTAGACAGGAGCAAGGTGGCATAACAGAGGCAGTTAGCTCGAAAAGCAGCAAGCCGTACAGAAATAAGAACAGTACAGTTCCAGCAAAATAGCAGCAGAGACTGTAGCTAGCCAAAATAAGCAGTTATGCTAAGGGTATTGAAGGCAGCAAAGACGAAACCTATGGGCAAAGCCACCAACGCCACACTGGCCGAGCAGATCGTGATGCGCCTGTGCGACAGCATAGATCAGGGCATATTACCGCCAGGCAGCCGCCTGCCTTCCGTGCGCCAATATGCCCAAGAACACCAGATCAGTACCTTTACAGTCAGCGAAGCCTATCAACGCCTTGTCAGCAGAGGCTATACAGTTTCCCGCAAAGGCTCTGGCTACTTTGTTGCAGCACAAGGCCGTCAGTCAGCCCACCCCTCCCCTGCGCTGAACACTTTGCCGGTGGACGATGACTGGCTGCTTAGCCGCATTTACCAGCGTGATAGCAAGCTATTGATGGCAGGCTGCGGCTGGCTGCCGGAGCACTGGTACGACCGTGAAGCCAATGCGCGGGCCATGCGAGCGATCGCTCGCCGCAACGAGCCTTTCCACCCTTATGGCGACCCTAAGGGCTATGCACCCTTACGCGCCGAGATCGCACGTCAGCTAGCGAGGGAACATCTGGATGTTTCGCCCGAACACATCATACTGACGCAAGGTGCGAGCAAGGCATTGGATATGGTGGCATGCACGCTGGCCAGGCCAGGCGACACGCTGTTTATCGATGAGCCCGGCTATTGCAACCTGATTTCCTGCCTGCGTTTCAGGGGCTTTAATCTGGTAGGTGTACCCTGGACGGCACAAGGGCCGGATCTGGCACAACTAGAGGCACTATTGGCCAGGCACAAACCGAAACTGTTTTTTACCAACCCGCTGCTGCACAACCCGACCGGTGCCAGCTATACACTGGCAACAGCCCATGCGGTGATGAAGCTGATGGATGTGCACGACTGCATCGTGGTGGAAGACAATGTCGCCCAGCCCTTCCACCCCAAGCCACAGCCTCCTTTGTGCTCGCTGGCCGCACCCGGCAAAAGCCTGTATATCGGGAGCTTTTCCAAGTCTCTGGCACCCGGCTTGCGGGTAGGCTATGTCGCCAGCCACAGCGGGCATAGCGAACTGCTGCTGCGTTACAAAATGATATCCGGGCTCACTACGCCGGTATTGAATGAAATGCTGGTGATGGAGCTGAACGGTGCGCCAGGCAGCCGCCGCCAGCTGGATGATGCGCGCGATGCGCTGAGCCAGGCACAATATCTGTGCCAACAACGCTTTCACGCTGCCGGCTGGAGCTTGTTTGCCCAGCCTGAACACGGCCTGTTTCTGCTGGCCAAACCACCGACCACCTGCGATGCCGCCAATCTGACCGAGCGTGCGCGCAAGCAGGGCATTATGCTGGCACCGGGCAAGCTGTTTTCCAGCAGCGACGGCTACCAGGATTGGTGGCGCTTCAATGTCGCCTATAGCCGCAACAGCCTGCTGTGGGATTTTTTGGACGGTAAATAACAAAAAGGCCATCCCGCAGGATGGCCTTTTTTAAACTGCGTCGGCTTATTCAGCGTCGTCAACAACGACTGCTTCACCTTCCGGACGGTCTACCAGCTCTACCAGAGCCATAGGAGCGTTGTCGCCCTTACGGAAACCGTACTTCAGGATGCGAACATAGCCGCCGTTACGGGTAGCGTAACGCTCGCCCAGAACGTCGAACAGTTTACCCACGATCTCGCGATCACGGGTGCGGTCAAACGCCAGACGGCGGTTGGCCAGGCACGGCTTTTTACCAAGCGTGATAAGCGGCTCGGCAACACGACGCAGCTCCTTGGCTTTAGGCAGCGTAGTCACGATAACTTCGTGACGCAGCAGCGATACCGCCATATTACGGAGCATGGCCAGACGATGGCTGGTCGTGCGATTCAGTTTACGATTGCTATAACGATGACGCATTCTATTGTCCTTTTATCCCAAACCTTACGGTTTTTCGAGCCCTGCCGGCGGCCAGTTCTCGAGCTTCATGCCCAGAGTCAGACCTTTAGAGGCAAGAACTTCCTTAATCTCGTTCAGAGACTTACGGCCGAGGTTCGGAGTTTTCAGAAGCTCGGTTTCGGTGCGCTGGATCAGATCACCGATGTAATAGATGTTCTCAGCCTTAAGGCAGTTGGCCGAACGTACCGTCAGTTCGAGATCGTCGACGGGGCGCAGCAAGATCGGATCGATCGGAGGCTGCTTTTCTTCGATGACTTCTACCGTCGTGCCCTGGAGATCGGCGAAAATGGACAACTGGTCAATCAGGATGCGGGCAGCCTCGCGGACAGCCTCTTCCGGCTCGATGACACCATTGGTCTCGATGTCCATGACCAGACGGTCAAGGTCGGTACGCTGTTCTACACGTGCGCTTTCAACGGCAAAGCTGACACGGTTGAGCGGCGAAAACGACGAATCGAGTTGAATGGTACCAATCGAACGGTTTTCATCATTGTTGACGCGCGTGGAAACCGGCTGGTAGCCACGGCCCTTTTCAACCTTGATCTCCATTTCGATCTTACCGCCTGCCGAAAGATGGCAGATGACGTGGTCAGGATTAATCACTTCCACATCGTGCGGCAAATCGATATCGCTAGCCAGGACAGGACCCTGTCCCTCTTTTTTGAGGGTCAGAACGACACTGTCACGACCATGCAGCTTAAGCACCACGCCCTTGAGGTTCAGGAGGATATCTACAACATCCTCCCGAACGCCATCAAGTGCGGAATACTCATGCAAAACGCCAGCGATGGTCACTTCGGTCGGAGCAAAGCCCGGCATCGACGACAGCAGGATGCGACGCAGAGCGTTACCCAAGGTATGTGCGTAGCCACGCTCGAACGGTTCCATGGAAACGCGGGCATGAGTAGCACTTACCGGCTGAACATCGATCAGACGGGGTTTAAGAAATTCCGAAGCGTTGTTTTGCATAGACATTCCCTAGAGCTAGCGATTACTTGGAGTAGAATTCCACAACAAGCTGTTCATTGATATCGCTAGACAGTTCGGAACGCTCCGGAACAGTCTTGAAGACACCTTCCATCTTCTTGGTGTCAACTGCGACCCAAGACGGGAAACCGATCTGCTCTGCGAGCGCCAGGGCTTCCTGGATACGAACCTGCTTCTTGCTCTTTTCGCGAACGGAAATCACGTCACCGGCCTTAACCTGGTAGGACGGGATATTCACGGTTTGACCGTTAACAGTCACAGCCTTGTGGCTGACGAGCTGACGTGCTTCTGCACGAGTCGAACCGATACCTACGCGATACACTACGTTGTCCAGACGGGACTCGAGGATCTGCAACAGGTTTTCGCCAGTCGAACCCTTGCGGCGTACGGCTTCAGCGAAGTAGTTGCGGAACTGACGTTCCAGGACGCCGTAGATACGACGAATTTTTTGCTTCTCACGCAGCTGAACACCGTACTCGGACAGACGGGTCTTACGAGCACCGTGCTGGCCAGGTGGGGTGTCGAGCTTGCACTTGGAATCAAGTGCACGACGCGCGCTTTTCAGGAACAGATCCGTGCCTTCGCGACGCGCGAGTTTACATTTTGGGCCGATATAACGTGCCATGTTCTCACACTCTCCGAATTAGATACGACGTTTTTTGGGCGGACGGCAGCCGTTGTGCGGCACCGGCGTCACGTCGGAGATGCTGGTAATTTTGAAGCCAAGCGAGTTGAGAGCACGAACTGCAGATTCGCGACCTGGGCCTGGGCCCTTGATGCGAACTTCCAGATTCTTTACACCATATTCTTGGGCAACTTTACCAGCATGTTCTGCAGCTACCTGAGCTGCAAACGGTGTACTTTTGCGCGAACCTTTAAAACCAGCACCGCCGGAGGTAGCCCAAGACAAAGCATTCCCTTGACGGTCAGTGATGGTGATGATGGTGTTATTAAAGGAAGCATGAACGTGGACGATGCCCTCGCTTACGCTTTTGCGCACTTTTTTGCGTACACGACCTGCTGTGTTTGCTTTAGCCATTTCAGAGATCCTTTAAATTACTTCTTGCCAGCGATCGCTTTGCGCGGTCCCTTGCGGGTACGAGCATTAGTGCGGGTACGCTGACCGCGGCACGGCAGGCCACGGCGATGGCGAAGGCCACGATAGGAGCCCATGTCCATCAATCGCTTGATGCTCATGGTAACTTCGCGACGCAGATCACCTTCTACGGTGAACTTGGCAACAGCCTCACGCAGCGATTCCATCTCCACATCGGTCAGATCTTTGACCTTAGAGGCAGGATTTACGCCAACGGTTGCACAGATCTGCTTAGCGCGGGTCTGGCCGATGCCGTAGATTGCTTGCAGGCCGATAACGGCGTGCGCATGATTGGGGATGTTTACCCCTGCAATACGGGCCATAGTCTATCCTTAAGACCTAGAAAAGCTTGCGATTGTACCACGCAAGCTTCCGGCTAACAAATGTTAGCCTTGTTTCTGTTTGTGACGGGGATCAGTGCAAATCACGCGAACCACACGGTTGCGGCGAATGATCTTGCAATTACGGCAAATTTTCTTTACCGAAGGTTGTACTCGCATATCAGTTCCTTATCGAACACGAAAGAGCTAGCGTTACTTCGCCTGGAGCACGATGACCACCCGAAAAGCGGAAGATCAGCATCCATCGCTGACATTTCCTTACCTATCTCAAGCCTCGACCCGAAGGCCATGACCAAAAACAAGCATCATCCGGTGACTACATACCCAGATTCAGTTTGACCATGAAGTCCGTAGCGGGCGGAGCCATAACAACTCCGCCCTGCATCTGGATCGTATCTTCCTAGCCAAATAACCCAGCGAACTCGGTATATCAACGGGTAAGGCCATTACCCTTGAAGTTTGCCTTCTTCAGCAAGCTTTCATACTGGTGAGACAGCACATAGGACTGAACCTGCGCCATCAGATCCATTGTCACCACTACGATAATCAGCAGCGAAGTCCCGCCAAAGTAGAATGGAACATTCCACTTCAGGATCAGGAACTCAGGCAGCAGACATACCAGAGTAATGTAAACGGCACCAATCAATGTCAGCCGCAGAATGATCTTCTCGATATAACGGGAAGTCTGCTCGCCTGGACGGATACCGGGAATAAAAGCCCCACTTTTCTTCAAGTTATCTGCCGTTTCCTTGGGATTGAATACCAAGGCGGTATAGAAATAACAGAAGAAAATAATCGCTGCTGCATACAGCAGGACATACAGCGGCTGACCTGGATGCAGTTTATCTGCAATCGACTTCAACCAACCGACACCCTCTCCGCTACCGAACCACCCGAGAGCAGTCGCCGGAAACAAAATGATGCTGGATGCAAAAATCGGCGGAATCACCCCGGCCATATTGAGCTTCAACGGCAGGTGCGTGCTTTGTCCCTGCTGCACACGATTACCAACCTGACGCTTGGCGTAATTAACCAGAACCTTGCGCTGACCGCGTTCAACGAACACAACCAGATAGGTTACGGCAATCACCCCGACAAACAGGAGGATCGCAAACAACACGGGCAAAGAACCCTGACCGGTAAGCGTCAAAGTCTTGCCGATGGCAGCAGGCACACCCGATGCGATACCGGCACAGATAATCAGAGAAATACCGTTACCGATACCTCGCTCCGTAATCTGTTCGCCCAACCACATCAGGAACATCGTACCTGTCACCAGGGTTACTACGGTCGAGAGATAAAACTCCCACTGACCGACAACCACCAGATTAGGCTGCTTGTGGAGCATCACCGCAATGCCGAAACTTTGAAAAGTCGCAAGCAAAACGGTCGCATAACGCGTGTACTGGGTTATCTTACGACGCCCCGCATCGCCCTCCTTCTTCAGCTGCTTGAGCTGAGGTACAACCTCAGAGCCTAGCTGCAGAATAATGGAGGCCGAGATATACGGCATGATACCGATGGCAAAAACCGTAAATCTCGACAAGGCTCCGCCGGAAAACATGTTGAACATGTCCAGCAGACCCGTTTGCGACGACTGGAACAACTTCGCTAGCTCGGCAGGGTTGATCCCGGGTACCGGAATATGCGCACCAATACGGTATACGATCAGGGCGCCGATCAAAAACCAGATGCGACGCTTGAGATCACCAAATTTATTGGTGTTTGCCACTAGAGAAGTATTCGCCACGTACTTACGCCTTATTCAACGATAACGCCACCCGCAGCTTCGATAGCAGCACGGGCACCAGCAGTCACAGCCACACCACGCAGCTTAACAGCGCGATCGATGGTGCCGGACAGGATGACCTTAGCAGCCAAAGCCTGCGTAGTTGCCAGACCAGCCTGCTTCAAAGCCAACAGATCGATCTCGTCAACTGGCAGCGAAGCCAGATCGGACAGACGTACTTCAGAAGTCTTGCCAGCGGACAACGACTTGAAGCCACGCTTAGGCAGACGACGCTGCAGTGGCATCTGACCGCCTTCAAAACCGACCTTGTGGAAACCACCGGCACGGCTCTTCTGACCTTTGTGACCACGACCAGCAGTCTTACCCAGACCACTACCCATGCCACGACCTACACGGCGCTTGGCGTGCTTGGAGCCAACGCCAGGCTTAACGGTATTCAGTTCCATGTTAGCCCTCGCATTTCAGCAGATAGTTGATCTTCGTGATCATGCCACGATTCTCAGGGGTATCCAGCACTTCAACAGTCTGGCGGATCTTTTTCAGACCCAGGCCACGCGCACAAGCTTTGTGCGACTCAAGGCGACCGATCAGGCTCTTAACCAGGGTCACTTTGACAGTCTTAGCATTAGTCATGATGCGCCCCCAGAATTTCTTCTACGGTCAGACCACGCTTGGCAGCGATCTGAGCAGGCGTCTGGATCTTCAACAGACCGTCAATCGTAGCGCGAACTACGTTGTACGGGTTGGTCGAACCATGAACCTTGGCAGAAACGTTACGCACACCCATAGCGTCGAAAATCGCGCGCATCGGGCCGCCAGCCTTCACACCGGTACCTTCTTTGGCCGGCTGCATGAAGACGGTGGTAGCACCGTGCTTGCCAAAAACAGCGTGATGCAGCGTGCCGTTCTTGAGCGGGATTTTCACCAGGGTGCGACGGGCTTGCTCCATCGCTTTTTGCACGGCAACAGGCACTTCCTTGGACTTGCCCTTACCCATGCCGATGCCGCCGTCGCTATCACCTACAACGGTGAGAGCGGAGAAAGCCATGATGCGACCGCCCTTCACCACTTTGGTGACGCGGTTGACGCCGATCATCTTTTCGATCAGACCGTCGCCACGATCTTCAATCTCGTGCTTAGCCATTCTTCACTCCGAATTAGAATTGCAGGCCGTGTTCGCGAGCTGCATCAGCCAGGGCCTTGATACGGCCGTGGTAGTTGAAGCCCGAACGGTCGAAGGCAACCTGCAGAACGCCTGCAGCCTTAGCTTTTTCGGCAATACGCTTGCCGACTGCAACAGCTGCATCTACGTTGCCACCATTGGTAATGGTTGCGCGCACTTCGGCTTCCAGGCTGGAAGCACTGGCAAGCACAACACTACCGGTCGCATCAATGATTTGAGCGTAAATGTGGCAGTTGGTGCGGTGTACAGACAGACGCACCACCTTGAGCTCCGCAATGCGCGCACGAGTTTTGCGTGCGCGGCGGAGTCGAGTTTGTTTCTTATCCATGTCAGTGCCTCAATTACTTCTTCTTGGTTTCTTTCAGCGTCACAACCTCGCCAACATAGCGAACACCCTTGCCCTTATAAGGCTCTGGCGAACGATATGCGCGGATTTCCGCTGCTACCTGGCCGACTTGTTGCTTATCTGCGCCCTTGATCAGGATCTCGGTCTGAGACGGGGTCTCAACCGAAACACCTGCCGGCATCTTGTGGACGACCGGATGGGAGAAACCGAGAGAAAGGTTTACAGCATCACCTTGAGCCTGGGCACGATAGCCCACGCCCACCAGCTGGAGCCTGCGCTCGAAGCCTTTGGTAACACCAATAACCATGTTATTCAGCAGAGCACGCAGCGTACCGGACATGGAACGTGCAAACTTGCTGTCATTTTGGGCTGCGAAAGTCAGCTCATTGTTATCCAGCTTAACGGCAACGTCTGCGCACAAAGCAGTGCTCAGGCTACCGATCGGGCCTTTAACAACGATTTCTTCTGCGGTGAATTTAACTTCAACGCCGGCTGGAATCGCAACGGGATTTTTAGCTACGCGAGACATTAAACCCTCCCCTTACGCCACGATGCAAAGGAGTTCACCACCGACGCCGGCAACACGTGCCTTGCGATCGGTCATCACACCTTTGGAGGTCGAAAGGATGGTCACGCCCAGGCCGTTCAGGACCTTCTGGACTTCGTTCGAACCCTTGTATACGCGCAAACCAGGGCGCGATACACGGTCGATACGTTCGATGACCGGACGACCAGCGTAGTACTTCAACTGGATATCAAGAGAAGGCTTCTTTTCTTCACCGGCAACGGCGAAGTCTTCGATATAACCTTCTTCTTTCAGAACCTGAGCGATAGCGACCTTGAGCTTGGAAGACGGCATAGAAACCGAAACCTTCGAAGCACGCTGAGCGTTACGAACGCGGGTCAACATATCGGAAATAGGATCATGCATGCTCATTCGTTTTCTCCTATTACCAGCTGGCCTTTGTAACGCCAGGAATCTCACCCTTCATGGCGATCTCACGCAATTTGCTACGGCCAAGACCGAATTTGCGGAAAACGCCACGTGGACGACCAGTGATAGCGCAACGGCGACGCTGGCGAACCGGGCTAGCGTCACGCGGCAGCTGTTGCAGCTTCAGACGAGCAGCAAAGCGCTCATCGTCAGACAGACTTTGGTTGTTGATAATGCCGATGAGTGCTTCGCGCTTTGCTGCAAATTTTGCAACAGTTTTGGTACGCTTCTCTTCACGGTTAATCAGTGCAAGTGTTGCCATGTGCTTAACCCTTGAACGGGAACTTGAAAGCAGCCAGCAGTGCGCGGGCCTCTTCGTCAGTCTTCGCCGTGGTGGTGATGGTGATGTTCATACCACGCAGAGCATCGATCTTGTCGTACTCGATTTCCGGGAAGATGATCTGCTCTTTAACGCCCATGTTGTAGTTGCCACGGCCGTCAAAAGACTTGCCGGACACACCACGGAAGTCGCGTACACGTGGCAGCGAAATCGTAACCAGGCGGTCCAGGAATTCGTACATACGCTCGCGGCGCAGCGTCACCTTGCAGCCAACCGGGTAGTGATCACGAATCTTGAAGCCGGCGATCGACTTACGAGCGGTGGTCACAACTGGCTTCTGGCCGGCGATCTTCTGCAGATCACCCACGGCGAATTCCATGACTTTTTTGTCCGCAACAGCTTCGCCTACACCCATGTTCAGGGTGATCTTCTCGATGCGCGGTACTTCCATGATCGATTTGTAACCAAACTGTTTTACCAGATCAGCAACAACCGTTTCTTTGTAAAAATCGTAAAGACGTGCCATGTTGACTCCTTAAGCCCCGACGACTTCGCCGGAGGACTTGAACACACGCACCTTGCGACCGTCTTCAAGTGTCTTGAAGCCAACACGATCAGCCTTCTGGCTGGTGGTGTTGAAAATGGCCACATTGGACACGTCAATCGGCATGGTCTTGTCAACGATGCCGCCTGCGATGCCGCGTACCGGATTTGGCTTCATGTGTTTCTTGACGACGTTAACGCCCTCAACAACAACTTTACCTTCCAGCGAACGCAACACGGTGCCACGCTTACCTTTATCTTTACCGGTGATTACTACGACTTCATCACCTTTGCGAATCTTGCGCATGCTAGCTCCTTACAGCACTTCCGGTGCCAGCGACACGATCTTCATGAAACGCTCGGTACGCAGTTCACGCGTAACAGGCCCGAAGATGCGAGTGCCGATAGGCTCAAGTTTGGCATTCAGCAATACCGCAGCATTACCGTCGAACTTGATCAACGAGCCATCTGGACGACGAACGCCTTTGGCAGTACGTACAACAACAGCGTTGTATACGTCGCCTTTCTTGACGCGGCCGCGCGGAGCAGCATCCTTGATGGTCACCTTGATAATATCGCCAACGCTAGCGTAGCGACGCTTGGAGCCGCCCAACACTTTAATGCACATGACATGACGTGCACCAGTGTTATCCGCGACCTCAAGCATGGTCTGCATTTGGATCATTTATGATTACCTTTTTTATCCAACTTACCCCGTCACTTTCATCTGATAGGTCAGCTGCGTTGCTGAGCGACTTCACAGATGAAACGCCGCAATAATTGCGGCGTATCTAACGGCCAGTTTTGGACCCCGTAAGGGCAGATCCCCACCAGACATGATGGGGAAGTGGCCATTATACAGAGGGGCTGCCCCCTCTGCAAGCTTTACGCCTGACGAGCTTTCTCGACCAGGCTGGTTACCACCCACGTCTTAGTCTTCGAGAGCGGACGGGATTCACTGATAACAACCAGATCACCCTCACGATACTCGTTGGCTTCGTCGTGTGCGTGGAACTTATTGGAAAGACGGATCACCTTGCCGTAGATCGGGTGCTTAACCTTGCGCTCGACCAGTACGGTTACAGTCTTGTCCATCTTGTCGCTGACGACTTTACCGGTCAGCGTACGTACCATTTTGATTTCGCTCATATTAAGCAGCCTTCTCTTTCAGAATGGTGCGCACACGAGCGATGTCGCGGCGAACTTTCTTCAGTTCACTGTTTTTGGCGAGCTGCTGCGTGGCGTTTTGCATGCGCAGGGCAAACTGGGCCTTCAACAGGCTCAACAGTTCAACCTTCAGCTCGTCCACGTTCTTTGCTCTCAGTTCGGACGCTTTCATTACTGACCTACCTGTCTAATCACAAACATAGTGGCGATCGGCAATTTTGCTGCGGCCAAGCGGAAAGCTTCGCGGGCGAGCTCTTCAGCTACACCGTCCATCTCATACAGCATTTTGCCAGGCTGGATTTCTGCCACGTAGAATTCCGGACTACCTTTACCGTTACCCATACGTACTTCGGCAGGCTTGGAGGTGATCGGCTTATCTGGGAATACACGAATCCAGATACGACCACCACGCTTGATGTGACGAGTCATGGCGCGACGAGCTGCCTCGATCTGACGCGCGGTCAGACGGCCACGACCCACAGCCTTCAGACCAAAATCACCGAAGCTCACCTTGTTACCACGGGTGGCGATACCGGTGTTACGGCCTTTGTGCTGTTTACGGTACTTGAGTCTAGTTGGCTGCAGCATTTCGTGCCCCCGACTTTCTGATTTTCTTCTCAGGCGCTACTGGAGCAGCCTGAACCTGACCCGGCTTCAGATCGCCCTTGTAGACCCAAACCTTGATACCGATGATACCGTAGGTGGTCTTGGCTTCAGAAGTCGCGTAATCAACATCAGCACGCAGAGTGTGCAAAGGCACACGGCCTTCACGATACCACTCGGTACGGGCGATTTCGATACCGTTCAGACGACCAGCACTCATGATCTTGATGCCCAGGGCACCCATGCGCATGGCGTTCTGCATGGAGCGCTTCATGGCACGACGGAACATCACACGCTTCTCGAGCTGAGAAGCAATGCCGTCGGCAATGATTTGCGCATCCACTTCAGGACGGCGGATTTCTTCGATATTAACGTGCACAGGCACACCCAGCTTGCTCTGCAGATCACGCTTGAGCAGCTCGATGTCTTCGCCCTTCTTGCCAATCACCACACCCGGACGTGCGCTGTGAATCGTAATGCGTGCGGACTTGGCCGGACGCTCGATCACTACACGACCTACGGATGCGTGAGCAAGACGCTTTTTCAGGAACTCACGGACTTCGATATCTTTCAACAGCATGCCAGGGAAATCCTGGGAGCTGGCGTACCATTTCGAAGACCAGTTCTTAGTAACGGCAAGACGGAATCCCGTCGGATGAATCTTCTGACCCATTGCTAACCCCTCAATTGCCTACGGTCAACGTAATGTGGCAAGTCTGCTTTTCGATGCGATTGCCACGACCTTTGGCGCGGGCCGTAAAGCGCTTCAGGCTCGGACCCTTGTCAACAAAAACGGTCGCCACCACCAAGGTGTCGATATCAGCGCCTTCGTTATGCTCAGCATTGGCAATTGCCGAGTTGAGCACTTTCTTCAGCAGTTCAGCACCTTTTTTAGGGCTGAATGCGAGAATGTTCAGGGCTTCATCAACGGACTTACCGCGGATAAGATCGGCCACCAGGCGGCACTTCTGTGCCGACAAGCGAGCGTTTTTCAAATGTGCAGATACTCTCATCGCTTCACCTTACCTCTTCTTAGCCTTCTTATCGGCAGCATGGCCTTTGAAGGTACGAGTCAGAGAGAATTCACCCAGTTTGTGACCAACCATGTTCTCGGAGATATAGACCGGAACGTGAGTGCGACCGTTGTGAACAGCAATCGTGAGACCAATGAAGTCCGGCAGGACGGTCGAACGACGCGACCAAGTCTTGATCGGACGCTTGTCACTGGTTGCACGCGCCGCATCCACCTTACCCAGCAAGTGGAGATCAACAAACGGGCCTTTTTTAAGCGAACGTGCCATTTCAATTAACCTTTAGTGGAATAGCGGCGGCGTACGATCATATTGTCGGTACGCTTGTTGCGACGTGTACGGAAGCCCTTCGTCGGCTGGCCCCATGGGCTAACCGGCACGCGGCCTTCACCAGTACGGCCTTCACCACCACCATGTGGGTGATCCACCGGGTTCATTGCAACACCACGTACGGTCGGACGGATACCGCGCCAGCGGTTTGCACCGGCCTTACCGATCTTACGCAGGCTGTGTTCGCCGTTGCCCACTTCGCCAATCGTGGCGCGGCAGTCAACGTGAACCTTGCGGATTTCACCCGAACGCAGACGCAGCTGCGCGTAGATGCCTTCGCGAGCCAGCAGCATAGCGGACTGACCAGCGGAGCGTGCCAGCTGGGCGCCACGGCCTGGCTGCAGCTCGATGCAGTGAATGGTCGTACCAACCGGGATATTACGGATTGGCAACGCATTACCGGCTTTGATCGGCGCTTCAGCGCCGGACAGCAGAACTTCACCGGCCTTAACGCCACGCGGGGCGATCACATAACGACGTTCGCCGTCTGCATAGCACAACAGTGCGATGTGCGCAGTGCGGTTCGGATCGTATTCAACACGCTCAACTTTGGCCGGAATACTATCTTTGTTACGACGGAAGTCGATAAGGCGATAGTTTTTCTTGTGACCACCACCCATATGACGGGTAGTGATGTGACCATTATTGTTACGACCACCTGTCGAATTTTTCTTTTCGATAAGAGCGGCGTGAGGCGCGCCCTTATGCAGGTCGGGGTGTACAACCTTGACAACTGCGCGGCGACCGGCAGATGTTGGCTTAACTTTAACGATAGGCATGCTCTATCTCCTTACTCCGCGGACGCTGCGGTCAGATCAAATTCCTGACCTGGCACCAGGCTAACATAAGCCTTTTTCCAGTCCTTGCGACGACCCGATGTGCGACCGAAACGCTTGGTTTTACCCTTGGCGTTAATCGTTGCAACAGCGGCCACTTTGACATTGAACAGCAGCTCGACAGCAGCCTTGATCTCGGTCTTGTTGGCATCGGTCACAACGCGGAAAGCAACTTGCTGGTTCTTCTCAGCGATCAGCGTGCTTTTCTCGGACACGATCGGAGCGAGGATAACCTGCATCAGACGTTCTTGATTCATGCCCACTGCTCCTCAAGTTGCTTGACAGCGTCGCGAGTGATCACAATCTTCTTAAAGCGAAGCAGGCTGTACGGATCAGCTTGCTGGGCTTCGATCACCAGAACGTTAGGAAGGTTACGCGACGAAAGGTAAAGATTTTCATCGAGCTCTTTGGTGATGAACAGTGCCTGTTCCAGACCCATGGACTTCACAACACCTGCGAATTCCTTGGTCTTCGGCGTTTCAACCGACAGACTGTCAACCACGACCAGACGCTCATCACGCACCAGTTGGGACAGAATCGTCGCAACACCGGCACGGAACATCTTGCGGTTAACCTTCTGGGTGAAGTTCTCGTCCGGCTTGTTCGGGAAAGCACGACCACCGCCACGACGAATCGGGGACGAAGTCATACCGGCACGAGCATTGCCAGTACCTTTCTGCTTGAAAGGCTTCTTGGTCGAGTGGCTAACTTCGGCACGTGTCAACTGCGCACGGTTACCGCTGCGAGCATTCGCCAGGAATGCAGTCACAACCTGGTGAACCAGAGCTTCGTTGTAGTCGCGACCGAACAGCGCATCAGACGCCAGCAGGTTCTCTACAGCCTGACCCTGGGTATTGATTACTTTCAATTCCATCACGCACCCGCCTTCACACTTGGACGAACCATCACGTCGCCATTCGTAGCACCAGGCACAGCGCCCTTAACCAGAATCAGCTGACGCTCGGTGTCGATACGAACAACCTCGAGGCACTGAACCGTGCTCTTGACGTTACCGTACTGGCCGGCCATACGCTTACCAGCAAACACGCGACCCGGATCCTGCGCCATACCGATAGAACCTGGGGTATTGTGCGAACGGGAGTTACCGTGCGATGCGCGGTTGGACGAGAAGTTGTGACGCTTGATCACACCCGAGAAGCCCTTACCCTTGGAGGTACCGGTCACATCGACCAGTTGACCTACCTGGAAAATTTCCACGGTAATAGCATCGCCAGGTTTGAAAGCGGAAAGCTCTTCAGCGGTCAGCGTGAATTCACGCATCCCACGACCAGCCTCAACGCCAGCTTTGGCGAAGTGACCAGCGGCAGCCTTAACTACGCGGCTTGCCTTACGCTCGCCAAAGGCGACCTGAACAGCAGTGTAACCATCCACATCGGAGGTTTTAATTTGCGAAACGCGGTTGGAAGCCATATCCAGCACAGTCACAGGGATGGAAGCACCATCCTCAGCGAAAATGCGGGTCATGCCGACCTTGCGTCCGACTAGACCTAAAGTCATGTTTATTTCCTTTTGCAGGTGCCGATTACGATTGACCAGCATACAAAAACAAAAGCGGACTCGCAAAATTGCGAGTCCGCAAATGTATCACAGAAAATTCATACAATGCAATAACTTAGCGTAACTGCATCGCGAATATCTGATTACTGCAGTTTGATTTCCACGTCAACGCCAGCCGGCAGGTCGAGCTTCATCAAAGCATCAACCGTCTTGTCGGTAGGGTCCACGATGTCCATCAGACGCAGGTGAGTACGGATTTCCAGCTGGTCGCGGGAAGTCTTGTTCACGTGCGGCGAACGCAGAATGTTGAAACGCTCGATCTTGGTCGGCAGCGGAACCGGACCCTTCACAACAGCGCCGGTGCGCTTTGCAGTCTCAACGATTTCCTGAGCCGAACGATCGATCAGGTTGTAGTCAAACGCCTTCAGGCGGATGCGGATTTTTTGGCTTTGCATACTATTCTCCGCGCCTGATTAGGCGATGATCTTGGCGACGACACCGGCACCAACAGTACGGCCACCTTCGCGAATAGCGAAGCGCAGACCGTCTTCCATAGC
>NZ_WSSB01000016.1:0-3088 GCF_009831765.1 Craterilacuibacter sinensis
CGTTTGCGTCGTCAGCTGAGGAGGCGAAATATACGGAATTCAGACTGGGGCGTCAACACTTATTTTGAAAAAAGCGCCCAAAACACCAATAATTAACAAAAGCCGCAAAATGCGGCTTTTGTCCTGGCGATTCAGCAATCAGCTTTCGCTAACCGGCGGGGTACGCCGACGGCGACTGCGCGCCGGCGAGACTGCCGCTCCCTCTGCGGGTTTAACTGCGGGTTTAACCGCAGGCTCCGCAGCGGGCGACGCCTTCGCTGCGGCCGGCTTGGCCCGGCTACGCGGCTTGGGTTTAGGCTTTTCCGGTGCAGGTGATGCAACAGGCGTCACCGCCGGCGTCAACTTGACGGTCACGCCCGGACTACGCGTGGCACCACGACGACGCGCAGCAGGCGCGGCGACTTCCTTAGCTGCTTCCTTAACAGGAGGCGCAATCTGTTCAACCACCACTACCGGTACCTGAACTGGAGCAGATACCACAGGCTCCGATGCCTTCTCGACAGCTACGGCCTGAGACACAACCTCACTACTAGGCTGTTCAGCCGCAGCACGAGCCGCACCACCTTTACGCCGACGCGATCTGGCGGGCTTGGCCGGCTTATCTATTTCGGCCTCAGGCGTTTCACGCACCAATGCAAAGTCGACCTGTGCACTTTCAAGATCGGCGCGCACCACCCGCACCGTCATGGCATCCCCCAGGCGGTACTGGATACCACTTTTCTCGCCGACAATCGCCTGCATCTCTTTACGGAAATGGAAGTAGTCCTTACCCAGTTCCGAGATATGTAGCAAACCTTCCACATGCACGCCGTCCAGCATAACGAAAACGCCAAAGCCAGTGACGGCAGCGATCTTGCCCGTAAAGACTTCGCCCACCTCATCGCGCATATAGTAAGTTTTCAGCCAGGACTCGACATCGCGACTGGCATCATCCGCACGCCGCTCAACCATGGAGCAGTGCACACCCAGTTGCGCCCACTTCTGCGAAGGCTTGTATTTACGCCCTTCCAATACAGCCTTGATCGCACGATGCACCAGCAAGTCCGGATAGCGGCGGATAGGCGAAGTGAAATGAGTGTATGCCTTATAGGCCAGACCGAAGTGCCCACCGTTAATCGGGCTATAAACCGCCTGCTGCATAGAGCGCAGCAACATGGTCTGCAATACTTCGGCGTCCGGCCGGTCCTGAATCTTTTCGGCCAGTTCGGCATAATCCTTGGTCGAAGGCTTATCGCCGCCGGCCAAAGACAGACCCACACCATTCAGAAAAACACGCAGGTTTTCCAGTTTTTCAATCGTTGGGCCTTCATGCACGCGATACAGACACTTCTGCCCGCTCTCCTGCAAAAACTCTGCCGCACACACATTGGCAGCCAGCATGCACTCTTCAATCAGGCGATGAGCATCATTTCGCACAACTGGAACAATCTGCTCAATCTTGCCAACGCCATCAAACAGCATCTGCGTTTCAATCGTGTCAAACTCGATTGCACCCCGCTTGGCACGCGCAGCCAGCAACACCTTGAACAAGGCATGCAGCGTTTGCATCTGTGCCATCTGCGGGTGCTCAGTGCCGTTTTGCAGACAATCCCAGACCTGGTTATAGGTAAGTCGCGCACGCGAGCGCATCACCGCAGGATAGAAGCGATAGCGCTTGACCTTGCCCTTGGCTCCGATTTGCATGTCGCACACCATGCACAGGCGCTCGACATCCGGGTTAAGCGAGCAGATGCCATTGGACAAGGCTTCGGGCAGCATCGGTATCACACGGCGCGGGAAATACACCGAGGTGCCACGCTCGAGTGCATCCATATCCAGCGCATCATCCGGCTGAACATAGTGACTGACATCGGCAATCGCAACGACCAGTCGGTATCCTTTACCCCGTTTTTCGGCAAACACCGCATCGTCGAAGTCGCGCGAACTCTCGCCATCAATCGTCACCAAGGACAGGTCGCGAATATCTTCACGCCCCTTGATCTGATCTTTCTTACGCACCTTTTTCGGTGTCGCCTTGGCTTGCGCCTGAGCCGCCTCACTAAATACATGAGGTAAATCGTGCTTGCGCAGCGCGATTTCTATCTCCATACCCGGATCGGCATAATTACCCAGCACATCCTTCACCCGGGCAATCGGCGCGCGGTAGCCTTGCGGGTATTCGGTAATTTCCAGCACCACCACCTGGCCATGCACGGCAGCACCCTCGCCACCGGGTTCGATCAGAATATCCAGACGGATGCGTTTGTCTTCTGCGCGGGCCGTCCATACGCCACGCTCCAGATAGACGCGGGCAACCAGCGTTTTCACCGCACGCTCCAGCACTTCGACGACACGCCCTTCACGGCGGCCACGGCGATCCGGCGCACCGGGCTGCACCATGACGATATCGCCATGCATGGCCTTGTGCATTTCACGCTCGCTCAGAAAGAGATCGCCCTTCTCCCCTTCCAGTGGCATGGCAAAGCCATAGCCATCACGATGACCGGACACCTTGCACTTAAGCAGATCCAGTTTTTGTGCGGCACAAACGGCACCGGTACGGTTAATAACGACTTCTCCGCTACGCTCCATGGCAAACAGGCGGCGTTCGAAAAAGGGTTTTTCTTCTTCAGTAATATTCAGCAAACCGATTAGCTCGGCTGGGAACATGGGAACACCCTGCCCGGCGAGAATTTGCAGAATAAATTCACGGCTAGGTAAAGGCTTGTCGTATTTGACTTTTTCACGTTCCAGATGCGGGTCTTGCAAGCGCAACGGGATGCTTTTTTGTTTTTTTTGCGTGGCAGGCATTGACTTCCTCGGCTAGGTCAATATAATTCGCACTTCGTTACAGCAATGTAGCGCAGATCATACAGTAAAGCGATGCCCAGGTGGCGGAATTGGTAGACGCACTAGGTTCAGGTCCTAGCGCCCGCAAGGGTGTGGAAGTTCGAGTCTTCTCTTGGGCACCAGTCGCTTTATCAGGCTGATTTATCAGTTTGCAGTATGAACAATTTGGCAGGCCCAGGTGGCGGAATTGGTAGACGCACTAGGTTCAGGTCCTAGCGCCCGCAAGGGTGTGGAAGTTCGAGTCTTCTCTTGGGCACCA